>NZ_CP009277.1:1472500-2254399 GCF_025370035.1 Fervidobacterium riparium | reverse complement strand
AGTTCGTCTGCGAATAAATCCCTCTAACGGAAAATAGAAACATTTTATGTTTAATTTTCTATTTGCAAAATATCAATACGGATAAGATGGAGCATATATAGTTAGCTGCGTTAAACAAAATCGTAATACATTGTCATATGGCATTTTCATTAGGAAGATATCATTCATATGTTAACATAAAATTTGTCTTGAATTTTAACACGCACCTGTGAGATAATACTCAATGCCCCATCCTTATACATTTTGATGAGTTAAATTTATGTAATCTTCGAGGTGTTTTTATGAACAAAGAAAAATTGCTCTCCTTGTTAAAAGAAAAAGTCAGCAGACAGCAATGGGAACACTGGTTTATTGATTTTTCTGTCAAAAGAATAGAAGAGAACCACGTTGTTTTTGAGGTGGGCAATCTCTTTATTAAAGGATATATCGAAAAAAAGTTCGATAAGATATTGAGAAAAGTTGTCGGTGAGGTACTTGGTCCCGGTGCAACGTATGAAATAGTTGACGCACCGATAAGCCTTTCTGACAACTCTGAGATTGTTTCTGACAACGTAGCACTTGTCAGAAAAAAACCAGTTTTGATAACACCGCTCAATCCAAAATACACTTTTGACAACTTTGTTGTCGATGAATTCAACCAATTTGCATATAATGTATTGCTCGAAGCTGCGAAAAAACCTGGGACTTACAACCCGATATTTATACATAGTGAGGCGGGGATGGGGAAGACACACCTTGTGCAGGCCTATGGCAATTACTTGCTTTCAAACAACCCTGATCTGAGATATGCATATCTCACAAGCGAAAGCTTTATGAACGAACTTGTGACAAAGCTGAAGACAGGAAACATGGAAGAATTTAGGGAGAGATATAGAAAAAAAATAGACGTACTTGTCATAGACGATATTCAGTTCCTTGCTGGAAAAAAAGGAGTTCAGATAGAACTCTTCCACACGTTTAATACTCTGTACGAATCAGGAAAACAGATTATAGTCTGCTCAGATAGATCTCCAAAAGAACTCAAAGAATTCCAAGACAGGGTTATCTCACGCTTCCAAATGGGAATAGTTGTTCAAATCAAGACCCCATCGCAAGAAGCCATGTACAAAATATCGAAGAAAATTGTTGATGAAGAAAAAGCTGATGTACCAGATGAGGTTCTTGAATACGTGGCAAGACATCTAAAAGGAAGCATAAGAATATTGAAAGGTGCCGTTGTCAAATTAATTGCTTACAAGAGCATGTATGGAGAGATTACAGTCTCAACGGCTAAATCTATACTTAAAGACGTACTTATCGAGGACACAAGGAGTACAGACCATGACATATTAGATGCTGCATCTAAAATATTCGGTGTAAGCAAGGAAGAGTTAGTTTCGAATTCAAGAGACAAGAAAACTGCAATGGCTAGACAGCTGTGCATGTACTTGATGGTGAGGAAATTCGGTATGTCGACTAGAAAAGTTGGTGAAATTTTCTCCAAGAGTCACCCTGCGGTTATAAGTGCTGTGAAAAATATCGAAGAGAAAATGCAAGAAGATAAAAGATTGATTGGCCACATGAAGTTAATCGAAATTGAACTCCAAAAGAAGGCGGGAAATGCATCTTCGTAAGCGTTTTCTTTATGTGTTTAATTTGTAGAGTAATGAGTACCATTTGCCAATAGAAAAAGTTGTGCTATAATACTTTTGATTTTGAAAAGGAGGTGCTAAAGCATGAAGGTTAGAGTTGATGAAGCAACATGCATTGGCTGTGGTGTTTGTGAGAATCTCTGTCCAGACGTGTTCAAACTTGGCGACGATATGAAAGCAAAAGTATTACAACCTGAGACAGACCTCGAATGCGCAAAAGATGCTGCGGACAGCTGTCCAACGGCAGCTATAATAATTGAAGAGTGAGTTTTAAACACAACGAAGACGGAAAATTAAAAGTTTGGGGGCACATGCCCCCATTATTTTTAGAGGAAATTGATTTTTTACTGTTTTTGAACTTATATTTGCAAAAAGCTCGATATTTCACCTATACATTACTACTCATTATAACAAATCACGTAAATAGTTAACTTGAAAAGAACATATGTGATATAATATAATCGTTGAGCTAACAGCCGAACAAAATATGAAATTTAATACATAGAAAAGGAAGGTGTAGGTAGTGAAAGAAGGATTTGAAAAGAGAGCTTGTAAAGGAGTCTCACTAAGATTTTCCTACGTTATTTTTGTGTCATTGCTGATACTTGTTTCACTCGCAAATCTCAACTTCGCACTTGATATTTCGAAGGCAGCAGAGATTTACAAGTCGTACCTTTCAGTTAGTTCTGATTATTACAAAGAAACCTCTTCTTTGGTGAATTTAGATCTACCTCTCTACAGGTTCTTCAAAATATATTTCGTAGGTTCCAAAGAAAAGACCGAAACAACGAAAAAGACAGGAGATTACTTGGAAGCTTTGAAACCATTCGAAAATGCATCTTCAGATGAGGAAAAGTTAGCAAAAGCGATGTTTCTTGCCTACTGGGAAGCAAAACTTAACAACAGAAAGTTTGATAGTGAATTGATAAAGAGTTCCCCAATTTTCAACGACTTCTTTAATGATTATCAATTCAGAATAGTTGGAGCTTTTGGAAATTACGCGCAGGATCTTTCAGCGTACTTGTTTGGTGCGGATATTAATTTAGAACATATTCCTGAGGAACTCCAAAAATTGAGAAAGAACGTAATCGGCGATTACGTTTATACTCCAGTCTACAATGGTGAAGAAGAGGAAGTTATAGCTTTACTTATCAAAGAACCAGAAGTAATTAAGAGCATTTCAGAGATAATAACCGAGGCTCAGCAAAATTCAGAACAGTTTGACCCGGAAACACTGATAATGCGAACACGTGGAACAATTTTTAGAAGCACATTTGGTTTGATAGCTGGTCTGAAAAATGAGATTGCGAAAGAATTTGTTCGCCTAACACCTGTCAAGGCTAATTATCTCTGGCTTAGATGGGTTGCATACATTATATTATTCTTGGTTTGGTACTTTGGATTCAAGAACGTAAAAATTCCTCTCTTATTAATGATTTCAGCTGAAACTGTATACATAGGAACGTTCTTCAGCATTCAGTCGACAGTCGATGGAATGATATATGGAATTGTACTTGCCATTGCCATATTTTTCTCTCTCTTCTATTTCTTAGTCAAGAAGGAATACGTATATTTTGTTTTTTCCCTCGCTCTTGGTGTTGTTCTTTTCATTCCATCGTTTGCAACAAGAGATTTATTGATGCAAGAACAATTTGAAAACTCGCCATTTTACCGAAGTTTAATTGAAGATATCTTCAAAGATGACCTTTCTGTTATAAAAATAAGACTCAAAGATTATAATACGATTGTAAACGAATCTGTATCGAAGTTCAGTACGCTGTTAAGCGATTTGGAAATAGACACTTTTGACCTCCCAGAAGAATTGTTCGTACCAGAGAATTTTGAAAAAAGGATTCAATATGCAAAAAGTATAGGAGCGGATGAAAAGGATCACAAAAAGGAAATCGAAGACTTCATATACTTCGAATCGAAGAGATTTTCCAAAGTGCAGAAACTTTTAAGAGCTTTCGAAAAAGATTTTGCAAAATTCGCATCAGTTGGCTCTGATGGTTTCAGAAATTACATCATAGATTTCATCGAGTCGAATTTCCAAAGTTCGCACGCAAAGATGTTGGTTGACACTGTTGCGAAAACAAAGAAGTCCTCGTACGTGCTGCTTCCTACTTACAAAGTCTTTTATGGCTTATCCGCTTCAATACTCTTGGCTTTGGCACTATTCTTAACAGCACTCAAAAGGGAGGAAGCTTTCGTACCACTTATAGGCTCTGTAGCAGTTTCTCTGCTAACGTTGTTAAAGACACAAACAGTATTTATCCAAGTTGGTGTACCATCGATAAGTATGTATGTTAATTGGTTAGTTCCATACATTCTTGCAGTGTCATTAGGTTTCGGTATTTACTGGCTGTACAAAAACCACATCCTAAGGAGGAGGGAGAGAGTATGAAGAAACTTTTGGTTTTCGCACTTTTGGCAGTTGTTCTGACACTTGGATTCTCATTCAAAGCTATTATGGTTACTGACACGGGCGGACTTGGCGACAAGTCTTTCAACGACGGCACGTGGGCCGGTATCGAAAGGGCAGCGAAAGAACTCAAGGTTGAATCAAAGGTTATCATGTCCCAAGAACAGTCAGACTACATACCAAACCTTACAAAAGCAGCGGAAGAAGTTATGAAAGAAAAAGATGGTGGTATAGTATTCGCAGTTGGATTCATGATGACAGATGCACTCATGAAAGTAGCACAACAGTATCCAACAGTATACTTTGCGGGAATCGATATAGCGTTTGATAAAGAACTTCCAAACGTTATCAACTTCCTCTTCAAAGAACAAGAATCAGCGTTCTTAGTTGGATACATAGCAGCTGCGATGACAAGAACAGGAAAAGTAGGTTTCATAGGCGGTATTGCTATTCCTCCAGTTGAAAGATTCAGATACGGTTACGAAGCAGGTATAAAGGCTTACACAGATCTCAAAGGAAAGAAAATAACTATTTTAAGAGGTTACACAAATGAATTCAGCGATCCAAAGAAGGGTAAAGACCTCGCTGTTTCACAATTCTCACAAGGTGCTGACATAATTTTTGCAGCAGCTGGAGCTTGCGGTAATGGTGTTATCGAAGCAGCAAAGGAAAGATCAGAAAAACTCGCAGGTAAAGGCTTAGAAAACATAAAGAAATATGCATTGGCAGGTAAATCTCTTTACTACGCAATCGGTGTTGACGTTGACCAAGACTACATGGCACCAGGAGTTGTTCTTACAAGCGCGATGAAGGGTGTTGACATGGCAGGATACTACGGTGTCAAGTGGGCATTCACAGGCCAGTTCAAAGGTGGAGTTAAGAATCTCGGCCTTAAGGAACAAGGCGTAAGGATGTCAGAAATGAAATACACAAAGGAAATTGTTGATAAACTTGCACCAAATGTATTAAAAGAACTCGATTACCTGAAGCAGCTCATTATAGAAGGTAAAGTAGTAGTTCCAGATTCAGAAGATGCGCTCAAGGCATTTACAGTAAAGGGCGTAAAGCTTCCAAAATAATCTTCGTGTTTTTAAAGCTTGACGAGTTTTGATCTTCC
Organism: Fervidobacterium riparium; assembly: GCF_025370035.1. Lineage (NCBI taxonomy): Bacteria > Thermotogati > Thermotogota > Thermotogae > Thermotogales > Fervidobacteriaceae > Fervidobacterium > Fervidobacterium riparium. Next base: position 2,249,229 of record NZ_CP009277.1, on the reverse strand, counting down.
GGGGGCGGGATGCCCCCGTTTTGATAAGTCAGTTGCCAGATTGTAAGCTGGCTTGTCAAAGCGGAAAAGCGGATATGTTTATAACGATTTGGAGGTGGACGTATAGTGAACGAAGTTGTCGGAGAAGTCACGAAAGATGTTAGGCACCACGAAGAGTACGCTGTTGAAATGGTTGAGATAACGAAACGCTTCCCTGGTGTTTTGGCAAATGACAGGGTAACCGTTAGGATTAAGAAAGGCGAGATACACGCTATCGTCGGCGAAAACGGTGCAGGTAAAAGTACATTGATGAACCAGCTTTATGGGTTGTACCATCCAGATAGCGGAGAGATACGCATACACGGTCAGAAAAAGGTCTTCACTGGTCCACGTGACGCGATTAAGGCAGGAATCGGAATGGTACATCAGCACTTCATGCTTGTCAACACTCTAACTGTTGCAGAAAACGTTGTTTTGGGTAATGAACCGGTTAAAGGACTGAACTTTGACTTGAAAAAAGCTCGTCAAGAAGTCAAAGAATTGTCCGAAAAGTACGGCTTGTACGTCGATGTCGATGCCAAAATAGAAGATATACCAGTTGGAATGCAGCAGAGAGTTGAAATCATAAAAACGCTTTACAGAGGTGCGAATATAATAATTTTGGACGAACCAACAGCTGTTTTAACACCTCAAGAAGTTGAAGAACTCTTTGTCATAATGAGAAATCTGCAAAGCAGTGGAAAGACTATACTTTTCATTTCTCACAAATTAAACGAGGTTATGGAAATAAGTGATAGAATAACTGTTATGCGCGGTGGTCGAGTTACTGGTGAATTAATAACAAAAGAGACGAACGAAAGAGAAATTGCGCGTGCAATGGTTGGCCGAGATGTTGTTTTAAAACTTGACAAGGCGCCGCATAAGCCGAAAGACGTCGTGTTTGAAGTAAAAGATCTGTGGGTCAAAGATAACAGGCATCTGGATGCTGTAAGGGGTGTATCGTTCCAAGTCAGAAGAGGCGAGGTAGTTGGCATAGCGGGTGTTGCTGGAAATGGTCAGACCGAGCTGGTTGAAGCTATTACAGGGCTTCGTAAAGCAGAAAAAGGTCAGACAATTTTCGAAGGTATTGAAGTAACAAATAAACATCCGAAGATACTTAGAGAGATGGGAATGACACATATCGCTGAAGATAGATTGAAACACGCCTTAATTAAGCCTTTCCCAGCTTACTATAATGTTGTCCTCGGAAGACATTACAAAAGACCATTTGCTAATGGTGCTTTCTTGAATCATAAGGAAATTAAGAGATATACAGCAGAGCTGATGGAAGAGTTCGACGTTCGTCCGAGGATTATAGAGCACCTGGGCGGGAACTTTTCTGGAGGAAACCAACAGAAATTAGTTGTTGGAAGGGAAATAAAAGCGGGTCCAAAATTCATGGTCGTTGCTCAACCTACAAGAGGTTTGGATGTTGGAGCGATCGAATTTATACATAGGCAAATTTTAAGGATGCGTGAGCAAGACGTTGGCATACTGCTTATATCTATGGAACTTGAAGAGATATTCTCACTAAGTGATAGAATCCTTGTGATGTATGAAGGGCAGATTATGGGTGAAGTGAAACCAGAAGAAACAACGATAGAAGAGGTTGGTTTAATGATGGCTGGTAAGAAACTCGAAGAAATCAGAGGTGGTAAGAGATGAAGGAGCAAATGAAGAAATTGCTACAGAGTATCGCAGTGCCAGTAACAGCTGTTTTGATAGCATTGCTCATCTCTGCATTTGTTATTCTTGCAATTGGAAAGAACCCAATCCAAGCATACGGTGCACTTTTGCACGGTGCGTTTGGAAACCAGCAAGCTATAATAGATACCTTAATAAAAACAACACCATTGATCCTTACGGGTCTTGCTGTCGGTTTTGGATTTAGAGCGGGTGTCTTTAACATAGGTGCGGAAGGTCAGATGGCGATGGGCGCACTCATGGCTGCAACATTCGCAAGCAATTTTGGTGGACTACCACCAGCAGTTGCAATACCACTAACTATGCTGATAGGCATGGGCGCGGGCGCAGGTTGGGCTGCCATAGCGGGATACTTGAAAGCAAAAACGGGTGCGCATGAAGTTGTCACAACAATAATGCTCAACTGGACAACTACGTACATTGCTTCCTTCATGGTCACTGGTCCGCTTGCAACCGGTTCTGGAACACCCAAAAGCCCCGAGATATCGACTTCGGCGCAGTTGCCAATCTTGATGAGAGTTGGAGCGTTGGAACTCAGCGCAGGAATACTAATATCTATTGCAGCAGCTGTCTTCATGTATGTCTTTCTAAATAAAACAACGATTGGTTATGAAATAAAAGCCGTCGGTTTCAATCCTTACGCCGCTGAATACGGTGGAATAAGCATTGCAAAAAACGTAGTGCTTGCAATGGCGATAAGCGGAGCGTTAGCTGGTCTTGCTGGCGTTACTGAACTGATGGGCGTTCATCACAGGTTCCTCGGTGAATTGTCCGGTGGGAAAGGATTTGACGGTATCAGTATTGCGCTGATTGGTCAAAACAACCCAATTGGTATAATCTTTGCTGCGCTTTTGATTGGAGCACTGAGAACAGGTAGTAATGAGATGCAATTCATGGGTGTTTCTAAATATATAGTCATAATCGTCCAGGCTATCGTTATATTCCTTGTTGCAGCTGATAGAATAGTGAAAGCAATATATGCAAGAAAGAAGGTGAAAGCATGAGAACACTGACAGCGATACTTTCCATATTCATAAATCCACTTTTTTACAAAATTGCGCTCACTACTGCTACACCACTTATCTTCGCCTCACTCGGAGGAGTTTTCAGTGAAATAACCGGTGTTGTAAATATAGCACTTGAGGGAATAATTCTGATGGGGGCATTCACATCGGTTGTTTTTACATACCTTACGGGTAATGTATGGTTTGGTGTATTAATGGCAGTAGTAAGTGGTATCTTAATAGCTCTACTCCATGCGTGGGGTAGTATAAAGTGGGCTGGTAACCAAGTTGTCCTCGGCACGTCGATAATACTCCTTTCGCAAGGTTTGACAGGCTTCTTGATGGAGCCAATATTTGGACAACCGGGACAAACTGATTTTGTTGGAAAGATAGACGAACTGACAATACCCGGGCTTGTTAAAGTTCCATTCATAGGTGAGATAATAGGTGAAATTAGTCCATTCGTGTACATCGCTTTTGCATGTGTGTTCTTCGGCTGGTGGCTCATATACAAAACAAAACTTGGACTTAGAATGAGGTCAGTTGGTGAGAACCCGGAAGCGGCGGACACATTGGGTGTTAATGTTTACGCCATCAGATACTTTGGTGTTATAATGAGTGGTGTATTTGCATCTTTGGCTGGTGCATATCTAAGCGTTGGTGAAATTGGGCAGTTCAAAGAACTGATGTCAGGCGGAAGAGGATTCATCGGATTGGCTGCTATGATTATAGGAAAATGGAATCCTGTAGGTGCTATGTTTGCAAGCCTATTCTTCGGACTATTCGGCGCTTTATCGAACCAACTCCAGAGCTTGCAAGAAATAACTGTTGCATCTAACGTTAAATCGCTTTTCGACACGATTCCTTTCATACTAACTATCATCGTTGTCGCAGGATTTGTTGGCAAATCTAGAGCCCCGGCAGCTGATGGTGTACCGTACGAAAAATGATGTTAGTTCTCGAGGTGAGCCTTGGTGCTCAAGAAAACAAGTGTCAAAACTTCAAAACGTGTTGAGTTCATTGAGATAACAAATGAAGTGAGAAAATTTGTCAGTGAAAGTGGCATTCGGGAAGGTATAGTTGTAATTTATGTTCCGCACACTACGTGTGGTGTTACGGTGAACGAACATGCAGATCCTTCGGTTGTAGGTGATATGATTAGACATTTGGGAAAACTTATTCCAGAGGATGCAGGATACAGCCATTTAGAAGGGAATTCCGATGCTCACATCAAGACTTCAATCATTGGAAGCAGCTTAACTTTGATAATCAGCGGCGGAAATTTAGTATTGGGAACTTGGCAAGGTGTTTTTCTTTGCGAGTTCGATGGACCAAGGACAAGGGACGTATATATGAAAATCATAGCGGGATGAAAGAGTATGAATTTGTTCATCACAGGACTTCCGGGCAGTGGCAAGAGTACGATAGTAAAAATATTGAGAGATGATTTTGGCTACAACGTGATAGAGGTTGAAAAAATACTCGAAGTTGAAACGGGTAAAGATTTTTATACGCTATTGAGATTATATGGTATAAATCAAGTTTCGAAAATGGAACGAAGAATAATTGACAGATTTGCAAAAACTTGTGATAAAATACTTGTAGGCTGTGGAATGTTGCATGATGTGGAGTTTGAGGAATTTCTAAAAATCTACTTGAAAGTTCCGAAGGACAAGTTTATCCAAAGGATGAGGAAGTATATTAAGTTTCAGCATCTTGAAGAGCATTATTTGCAATTTCACCATTACTATAGCAAGAATTCAGAACTGGTAATATCCATTGAGCACAAAACAAAATACGAAATTGCGATGATTATAGCCGATTTTTTCAAGAAAAATATACTACATCATCAAAATACTTGATTTTTTCAGATGTTTTGTGGTATAATTCAAACAGATTAGTATTTAACACACTCTTGATTTTCTGATGCTGAAAGTGCTATTATATACTTGATTTTTACACCACCATGTGAAGGAGGGGGATTATATGAACAAAAAGACACTTGTTAACGCGGTAGCGGAAAAGACACAACTCAAGAAGAAAGACGTAAAACTTGTTATCGACACTCTCTTTGAGACCATTACAGCAGCTCTCGAAAAGGGAGAAAAAGTACAACTTGTAGACTTTGGTACATTTGAAGTCAAGAAGATGGAAGGAAGAACAGGCGTTAACCCAAGAACAAAAGCAAAGATTAAGATTCCTTCAAGAAAGGTTCCAAAATTCAGACCTGGAAAAGTTCTCAAGGCAAAGGTAAACAAATAAGAAGAGCAAACCGAAAATTAGGAACCGGGGCTCAAGGCCCCGGTTTTTGTTTTCTCTGTTGTCTTATTCCATTCTAAGTCTCAAAATTCAAATCATTTGCAAGTTCAACAAGCTTCTCGTACAGTTCCTCTGAGAATTTCCCTTTCTTAACATCTTCACCAATTACTCTTAAGACATCCGATAAAGTCCAAGCTTCTTTATAGGTTCTTTTTGTCGAGAGTGCGTCGAATACATCTGCAATTCCAATTATTCTTCCGAATAAAGAGATTTCGCCGTCTCTTTTTCCGTAAGGATACCCACTACCGTCCAATCTTTCATGATGTTCCAGGGCACCGTTCATTATATCTCTGTCGACGTATTTAATCTGAGAGAGAATCTCAGCACCGTATACTGTGTGATTCTTGATAGTTTGGTACTCCTCATCCGTTAATTTTCCAGGTTTTAGAAGTATGCTGTCTGGGATTCCAATTTTTCCAACATCATGCAAGATAGCTGAGAATTCAAGCTTTTCCAGGAGTTGTTGGCTCAAATTCATCTTTCTACCAAGTTCTACAGAATAACGGGCTACATTCCTTGAATGTTGATGGGTATAATTGTCCCTCTTATCTATTGCGGTTGCAATTGCTAAAAGCACTTTTTTAAATGCGTCTGAGAACTCTTCATACTGCCAAGTACTAAGTAATTTTCTACCGATCAGTTTTGCAAATAGTTCTACAATTTCAGCATCGTCTTTGTCAAATCCTCCTGATTTATTGAGTACTTCAATAACACCGATTTTCTCATTTTCGACCCAAATTGGTGAACCAACGATGTTTTCTGTTTTGAACTTAGCCGCTTTGTCAACACCTTTAAAATGGATTGGATTTTTCTCAAGATCGTTAAAAATCAAAACTTTTCCTTCCGTGAATATCTTACCAGCTATAGACTCCATAGGTACTGGGATACTTTCTATTTTTCCACTTGCCTTACCGACGGTTACCAGAAATCTGAGGTGGTCCTGCTCATACATCAATATCGATGCTGCGTCGGCATTAAGAATGTTGCAGATTTCACTCTGAATGTCCTTTAGTAGTTCATTCAGCCTCAGATTACTATTTAGCTTTGCTGCAATGTACACAACTTGGTCACGTAAATTTGCCGGATTCACGTATACACCTTGTTTTATAAGATTTGCAAGTTTTTTCAAGAACTTGTCAGAATAACCTTCAAGAACATAGAACTCTATGTTCTCAATGCTGAGCTTGATCTTTGAAGGTCTGCCGAACAAATTCCCTTCATACAAATATCCGCTCAGCCAAGTTGGTGATTCTACAATCCTTTTCTGAGAAATATTCAAACTTAGCACGCTCCTTTTAAATTACGACTGAACTACCAATTTAATTACCAGCTCGACTCACTTCCAATATAAACGCTTTGGATCCATTGAGTTCCATCCCAAGTGTACACCATGCCAGCGACAAGATTCTGTTCCATAACAGGATATGTAATTCTCAAGAAGCATATCGTATCGTTATCAAGAACTGTGTTGTTTGAAAATGGCGTTGAGTCGAAATAATAACCGTAGATGAACAATCCTGCTAATGCTCCTATCTGTGGTATAACCACTCTTATTTCTCCAAGAGCATTCATATCTCCTTCGAAGTTTCCGTACAGGTATAACCTACCGGTTGCTATATCGGTGTAAAGGCTGGTTCCGATCAAGAAACCGAATGAGATTTCTTCACTTTCAAGAGTAGGTAACTCATTCTTAAGCTTTTGAACGGTGTATATTCTTCCGAAATGGAAAGGTCTGAAGCCGTTCCATGTTCCAAACGCACCTGCTATTACATCAAAAACCGCGATTTTACCGCTCAAGCCTACGAATGCTCCTAAACCATACTTGGACATATCTTCTAAGAATTGCCCACCTACTTCAGCACCGAGATAGAAGTTGCTCATGAGAGGATAGCGTACGAAACCAGAAAGCGAGAGATTGACTGGTGTCGCATTTCCGAGAGTATTTGTTGTGGATACTTCCGTGTCATACAGAGCACCAATTCCGAGATCCATACCAGCAAAAACTGATTTCAGCTCGAATTCACCTGCAAAGACTGAGTCGGACTGAACAACTTCTGGGAACCAAATCTTTGTGATTTCATATGGTAAGTGGAGATACAATCGCACATTTCCAAAGCCGAGTCTCGTATCGATCGATTTAGCATATGGTTTGAAGTAATCCCTAACTGAAAATCCCATTCCTAAGGATATAGGCGGCATATTACCATACCTCAGATAGAAGTTTCCGAGGTTTAAGGCAACATGATTGATAGTAATCATGTTGATGATATTTGTGCTCGGCTCTGTGGAAGGAACACCGTAATACAACGTACCGCCAACTTCTGTCGCATAAGCTGTCAAGCCTACACCTAACGTAACAGGACCAATGGTAAATTCAGGCGAAATAGAGTACACGATATACTTTTGATTATCCTTCTGGGCTGTTTCAACGCCAAGTGGTGGTATGAATGCCTTTGGTTGGCTTGGTTGCTGAGGTGTTGGTTCTTGCTCAGGTTTTGGCTTTTCCGGTTCAGTTGGCTTCTCAGGTTCAACTTCTATCTCCTCGAACATCTTTTCTAAATCTGGCAATTTTTCTTTTAAAGGTTCAAACTCAGCAGCATCGAATAACTGTGATACATCTTCAACAAGTTCCATACCAAGTTCGTATGCTAAGGATTGACCTTCAAAGACAGGTATGACAAAATTCTCTCCAAAGAACGCAAACACTTCGCCTTCCCAAACCTTTACAACAGGTTTATCATCGAAACTCTCAACACCGAAAGTTGTACCGCGCACCCCAGCAGTAACGCTTCCCGCTCTGACCTCAAATGAAGAACCTGCAACCATCTTTTGAACAACGTTGTACGTGCCACCTTTTTGTATAACGATCGAAACAAGTATCTTTCCATCCTTGGATCTTCTCAGCTTTTCAAAAAGTACCTGCGTGTTTTCTGTGATCTTTGTCATTGAGCCGTCAGGGAATTTGACTATAATATATGATTTTTCAAGTGTTAAAACTTCGTCTCCTTCTTGAAGCAGCGTATCTTTCTTAATGGACTCCCATGCCTTCTTCCCGACTTTTTTAACGGCAACACTACCCCTGAATGAGTCGATAGATGCTTTCATCTCTTCTGAGAATTCGCTCTCGTCCTTTTCAGTGACTTTTATGACTATTTCTTGAGTGAAAACTTCTTTCTGAGGAGTTTCTGCTGTGAAAGTAACCTTTACTTCAGCCACTTTCTTTGGGGCCAGGAAGTTGAGCGTTATTTTTCCGTTAACTGCTAAGCCTTTTGTCAAGACTTCTGGCTTATCAAAACCACCTAGCGAAACTTTCGCTTTTAGGGAGAAACTGAGGGGTTTGTTGTCCTTATCTGTCAGCTCAATGCTGATAGGCAGCTTCCCACCCATAACGACACTCTCAGATGATGACACAACCTTAAATTCAGCAAAGGCGATAATTGTTACCATAACAAAAAGAGTTGTTAGCAACCGTAATAAACTTTTGAACATCATAACATCACCTCCAATAAGGTTATTGTCGCAATTATGGTAAATACATAATTAAGTAAGTTAAACATAGATCTCTTCTTGTATATCAAGAATCCGCATAGCAATGCATAGATTAAGAAAGACCATACAGAGATGAAATAAGTTATTGGTGCGACCATCCTCATGAAATATCCGATGTAGTCTCTCTTGTAAGTACCGTTTCTTGCTATCAGATGAGATAGAATTCCGATAAAATATGCATTGAAAATCATGATCGCACCTACAGTAACCACAGTGCGAGGTAAAAATGGGACTACTTTGTCGAAAAATGGGGCAACAGATAACAAAGATAATAAATGAAACAACTGGTCTATGAGGTAATACTTCCAAGAATTACAAAAGGCTGTTTTACAGTGAAACTTTATCAAATCGATAAGGAAATGTATTCCAGAAAGCATGGCAATAGCCAAAAAGTGTTTAATACCAAATCCTTCCCCAAAAACAAAGACTAATTGTGACAAAAAGAGCAGTCCAATATGTATCCCAAGCACTTTAATATCCTTTGACTTTTTGGCCGCTATATATCCTGTTTGAAGCACATAATCGCCAAAAAGATGTCCAAGAAAAAGATAAGGAAAAATGTCGATAACACTCAATCTGAATCACTCCTCAAATATTATCCTAAAGTATTCATCAGGGTACTTCCCTTTCATTTCTTCCTTATGCTTTCCTAACAACACAACATTCTCTGCGAAACCTACAATTAAAGCCAGTTTGGGTATTTCAGTCCCTCTTAATTTACTTAGCCCACTCCCATCTACGAAATCGTGATGGTATAAACAAGCTTCGATTATGAAATTCGGAGCGTCCATATCCTTCAGAATCTCATATCCGTACTGTACGTGTTTCAAAAACTCTTCGTAATCTCCGTCTCGCACAGCACCAGATTTTATCCTGTCAAAGAGTTCGTCTTTCAAGCCCACGAATCCTACATTGATAGTTCTAAGTGCAAGCTTCGCCTCTTCAAGGTTGACATTTTCAACAACAGATAACTTTGAAACTATTTCTTCCATAAGTTTTAAGTCACTTTCTTCCAACTTAACACGTTTGTTTAACGTAACAAACATAGTATCAAGTGCACTTCTCAAAAGGTTCTCCAACCTGTGACTTATAATCATCCCCTCAACAATTGAAACAAAAGAATCATAGAAAGCTAAGAATCCAAGCGCCTCTTCTAGAGAAAAATCTCCTTTTATTATTGTACTTCCGAGAGTACCGGAATTTTTACTTACTATCGGAACAACAAGTTGTTGCTTATTCATCCTGAACTCGTGCAATTCCTCATCGTATTCCATGGTTACGTTCTTATTGAATTTCTCCCTGAAAAAAGTACTTACCTTTATTGGAATTTCTTCAAGTGAAACAGCGGTCAGAAGATTATGCGTTAAGTCAAAAATACTCTCTGCTATCTTCAGTTCGTAAACAATAGCCATCTCATAAACATCATCTTGCGATGGTAACTGACCGTATATATAGAAATTTCCAGTAGAATCTACTTCACATATAGTACCGTCAAAATCTATAGAAATTCCTTTCAAGCTATCCTACCCCCATTCGAAATTTCAGACATCTTTATCTTCCGTCGATGCGGAGATCTTATCTTCGCTCTGAACAGTTGATTTTTCACCCAACAACTTATATAGCTTTAACTTATCGCTCTTTCCTTTCACAGAATATTCTCCAAGATACTCAAACTCAAATTCTTTTGACCTTTTCATTACCTCTTCTGACACTATAACTTCAGCGTCAAGTTCTCTTGTGAGATGCTCAATCCTTGAGGCAGTATTGACAGTATCGCCAATACAAGTGTAATCCATTCTAAATGGCGCACCTATATTTCCTACAATTGCTGGTCCGAAGTGAATTCCTATTCCACTGTCGAGGTTATAGCCATACTCCTTATTAAGTTCTTTGAGCCCTTTTCGCATATCTAATGCGCACCTTAACGCTCTCTCTATATCGTTTTCGTATGAAACAGGGGCACCGAAAATCGCCATTATCGCGTCTCCGATAAATTTATCGATCGTTCCGTCGTACTTATAACGTATAATTTCGCTCATCTTTGTAAGGTAAACATTTAAAAATGAAACAACCTCTTCAGGTGAAAGCTTTTCCGAACGGCTTGTGAACCCTTTAATATCAGAAAAAAGCACAACGACTTCTTTTGTCTCTCCACCAAGTTTTAGCTCGCCGGAGCTTAGTAGATTATCCGCCACCCTATCAGGCACGTATCTATAAAGGAATTCTCGCATCCTTCGTTTTTCAGCATTTTCAGCAAGGAAGTCTCCTAAGACTTTTGTTGAGCCAATGACAACTAATCCTAAAATAGGGTAGAATGTTGTCACATAAATGTGCCTTAAGAATAGCACGTACGATACTGTCAGATAAACGACTGGTAAGAACACCAAAATCGTGTTAAACACCTTGCTCCTATAGCGCATAAGCGGTGTAATTCCGACCATTATAATCACAACCAGCAATGCATTGTAAAAAGGTGTTAGGCTCTTAACAAAATCACCGCTTATCATATTTTCTATCGCTGTAGCGTGGACATAAACTCCAGCTTCTTCGCTTGAAAACGGTGTTATTCTTAGATCGTAAAGCCCCTTAGCTGTTGCGGTGTAACCTACAAGCACGACTTTGTCTTTGAAAGTTCCCTTTTCATATTTTCCATTTAAAGCATCGTAAAATGGTACTTCTTTAAAGATCTTTGGTCCTTTCCCGTAATACCATAAATGCATGTATCCTGAGTTATCAAACGGAATCTTTTGTGAATCCATTTCAATAACCTTCTTAGAAAAATCCAAAAGTAGATCACTTGGCGATATACCGAAATACAAAGCAGCGGCAATAACATTCATGTGTGGCAATATTCCGGAAGAAACGCCATTCTCGACTGCCCATTCTTCTATCACAAGCAAAGGAATTCTTCTCACAACACCATCCGCATCCAAGCTTCCAATTTCGTAAGTTGCGCTGTATGCTGAGACTGAAAAAGGTTCATATATAGGCCTAATCTTGTAAACTTTGAATGGTTTCAAAAGTGCGAGTTCTTTGAAATTTTTCATTTTGTATGCATAATCGAGGTACGATACGTTCTCCTCGATTATTTTCCTGAGATTTTCGTTATAAAGAAAGTAAGTCTGCTTTTCGTTAATCAGGTATGTTCCGAGCACAACATTTCCATACATCAAAAGAGTGCTTGCAAAATAGCTATCCCCTTCCTCTTCATTTGGTTCTGTGAACGATACGTCGAAGGCAACTACCTTCGCACCATCCTCGAAAACCTTCTCAAGGAGTCTTCCATAAACTTCCCGATTCCAGGGCCAAGTATCGCCTTCCACTTCCAACGTGCTCAAAGAATACTCATCTATACCAACTATAACAACATGCGGGTTGATTCTGATCTCACCGCGTAATTTATAAAAAATGTCCATAATCTTCAAATCGGGCACATTAGTAAACTCAAGCCTGAACATTATAGCCCAAACCATAAAGACTGTGAGAAATATGGTAAGGATATGAATCTTTTTCATCTTCGCCTCCAATATCTTTTATTATAGGCTTCAAAAGTTATGTTCCTATTCTACCACCAAAGTAAGAATAAAATTCCATAAATTTCAAAATGCTTGTTGATATTCAAAAAGTGCATTCAGTCGTGTATAATTATAATTAACAAATGTATTCTACGTATTTAGACTGCGTTTAATTTGAAAACGTTTAAAACTAAGCAAAGATACATACAAATAACAAGATGGGGGTGTTTTTGTGAAGTCATACACAGAATATCTCTGGTTCAACACATCCAAAAAGCGAGAACTCGTTCAAATCACCGATAAAATAGAAGAAATTGTCAAAAAAAGTGGCATCAAAGAAGGCTTTTGCCTCGTTTCAGCAATGCATATAACGGCGGGTATCATCGTTAACGACAACGAGTCAGGTCTACACCAAGACATATGGGAGTGGCTCGAAAAACTCGCACCAGCTGGAAATTACAGACATCATTGGACGGGGGAAACGAATGGAGATGCTCATTTAAAAAGAATCCTAACGCATCATCAGGTGCTCTTGCCTGTTACGGACGGAAAACTTGACCTCGGACCTTGGGAGGAGATATTCTACGCTGAGTACGATGGGCAGAGGAGAAAAAGGGTTGTGGTGAAGGTAATAGGTGAATGATAAGCGATTTAATTTGCTGGAGATGATTTTATGGAAAGAATTCTCAGAATAGTTCTTGATTCTATTATAGAGGGAATAATAATAGTTGACAAAGAAGCTCGTGTTGTATACGTCAACAAAAACGCACAGCGACTTCTCGGATTGCCTTCTGACATTGTTGGGAAAAAGGTGGATGAAGTAGTTAAAAACACAAGACTGCACATCGTTGTGCGCACGGGACTTCCAGAAATCGACCAAGTCCAGCACACGGAAAACGCTGTTATCATAACATCTCGCATTCCCATAAGAGACGAAAACGGCAATATAATAGGCGCGGTTGCTGTTTTCAGAGATATAACAAGCCTCAGGAAGCTTGCGGAAGAAATTACGAACCTAAAAGAGATAGAAGCACAACTCAAGGCGATAATAGATTCCACTAACGATGCGATAAGCGTAGCTGACGAAAACGGTATTGTGAGATTGGTCAACAAAGCCTACACAAAGATAACAGGGTATTCGCCTGAGGAAGTAGTTGGGAAACCCGCAACCGTTGACATAGCTGAAGGCGAGAGTATCCACATGCTTATTGCTAAAATCAGACAGCCTATCTATAATGCAAGGCTTAAAGTTGGACCTGCGAAAAAAGATGTGATCGTAAATGCAACGCCCCTCTTTGTTAAAGGTGTTTTCAAAGGAAGTGTTGCAGTTGTCCACGATGTCTCAGAGATACTGAAATTAAACAACGAGCTTGAAGAAGTCAAAAGACTAATAAGGCACATGCGAGCTCAATACACATTTGATGATATCATAGGCGAAAGCAGGCTAATACAAATAGCAAAAGAGCAAGCAAAAAAAGTAGCTCAGACTCCAGCAACAGTTTTACTGAGAGGAGAGAGCGGAACAGGAAAAGAGCTCTTCGCACACGCTATTCACAATTCAAGCCCAAGGAAGAACAAACCATTTGTCAGCGTCAACTGTGCCGCGATTCCTGAAACGATTTTGGAAGCAGAATTATTTGGCTACGAGGGTGGCTCATTCACCGGTGCACTCCAAGAAGGTAAAAGAGGGCTTGTTGAAGAAGCGGACGGTGGAACCCTGTTCCTCGACGAGGTTGGCAAACTGCCGTTGTCATTACAACCGAAATTACTAAGATTTATCGAAAGCAAAGAATTCGTACCTGTTGGTGGCAGGAGCGTAAAGAAAGTCGATGTGAGAATCATAGCGGCGACGAATTTAGACCTTGAAAAGATGATGAGAAACGGTGACTTCCTACCGGATCTCTACTTCAGGCTGAACGTATTCCCGATATACCTTCCGTCGCTGAAAGACAGAAAAGAAGACATACCAAAGATAGCGATTCACATAGTTAAAAAACTCAACCAGCAATACGGACGGATGGTGGAGGGCATAAGCCCTGCGGTAATAAAATACATCGTTTCAAAGCATTGGAGCGGGAATGTGCGGGAACTTGAAAACTTCATCGGGCGAGTCATGATAAACATGGGACCTGAAGAAAGATACATCGAGCCCAAGCACATTCCTGAGTTTTCTACTGAAAAGCCTGAAATTGGAGAGCCAGAGAATAGACAAGACAAGATTGGACCTCTCAAGGACATGGTTGAAGAATACGAAAGGCAGATAATCATAAATGCCCTCAAACAATCCGGCGGAGACAAAATGAAAGCAGCAAAGATGTTGGATATAAGCGTGAGGACGCTTTATTATAAGATGGAAAGATATGGAATAGAAGAATAACAAAAGACGGAGGTGTGAAGAAATTGTCTTCTCTTCTTCCAATGATCATTATATTCTCATACTCGCTTGTTCTGAACTCCATGGCACCGCTCTTGTCATCTTTCCGCGAGCTGTTCCACATATCAGTTGAGCTTTCCTCTCTCTTGCCGTTCTTTTCACTTACGGGAACGGTGCTTTCAAACATCTTCGTAGGTATTTATTTAAACAGACTGGGATTAAAGAGAGCCCTTATGACTGGATACTTACTCACAATCTTAGGCTCTTTGATCATTGCCTTTTCAGGCAGGCTTTTCTTATCGCTTGTTGGACTTTTCTTTTTTGGTCTCTCAACTGGTTTTGGATTCACAGCGTCGACAACATTACTTGTGCAGAGCAAAAAACCTAAATTTGGACTCTTTCACGGAGCGTATGGACTGGGTGGCATAATCGCACCGCTCTTGATAAAAGTCGTGCAGGGAAAATGGCAAGACTTTAGGTTTGTGTACTTGATTTACAGTGCACTCTTCTTATCCCTTTTAACATACACACTGTTGAAGATAGAAGAGCTCTCAGCGGAAAAGAAAAGAGAAAGTTTCTCGCTGTCTGAAATTCGGCAAGCATTTAAGATTGACTCGTTTAGGATATTCTTGTTGTTGCTGATACTCTATTCCTCGGCTGAAATCGGCGTCATCACCTGGGCAGGAACGATATCGAATTCAAAAGTTATAAGCACATACACTGCGTACATGATATTCTGGGCGTTATTTACACTTAGCAGGTTCCCGGTAGAATACTTAGAAAAGACATTCAGATACCTTTTAAGAACGAACACATTGTTATTAATCGTATCAACAGTTCTTTTATTTACAACAAAAAATCCCATTTACTTCATTATTTCGGGTTTCCTATTTGGTCCGCTCTTTCCTTACATACAAAAACATGCACTGAGAAACATTCATAATAACATAATCCCGCTCTTCAACGGTGCTACGTACGCGTTCACATCGCTTGGGGGAAACATCGCAAGTACGCTGATAGGTGTGCTGATTGGAAAGAGTTTTGTATTAGCACTTCTTGTGCCTGTTATAATAATAGGTCTAATTACAACTCTAAGTCTTAAAACCAAAGCAGTGAAATAAGAGTCCTAAAATTCGAAAATATTAAGGGGCAGGTTATTAAACCTGCCCCTTTGTTTTATATGGATAGTGTTACTATTTAACCTCTTCGAATTTTATAATCTGTGGAACTTTTGTAGCTGGGATATTTAGTTTAACAACGATTTCATTTGGTGAAATACCGAGCCCGGGTTTTCCAAGACCTTTACCAACTCCGACGAGATAATTTCCGGCGATTAATACTTGGTTCGGATTGAGCTCAGTAAAGAACGAACCGGCCAAAGGTTCCTTGAGCCATACTTGGAAACTTGGAGTATCTCCGTAGCCGACGGCATAGAAAACAACTTTACCATCTGCTGTTCTGTAAAGCCTTATGAACTTATCAGCTTTCTTCTCAAGGAAAATTGTGATGACATCTTTATCCAATTCTGGCGGTTCCATTGAGAAGACATCTCTTATTCCCTCGCCGAGTTTGACTTCTCTGATTGCTTCAATCTTTCCTTCCACATGAACACCGTTCTTATCAGCTTTCAACGGTAACCCATTTATCGTACCATCAACGAATAATTTATTTCCGTACGGATCGATGATGTTTACATTAGTACGGACCTTAGGACCATTAGCTCCTGGGTTGAATATTCCGCAACTTGAAACTATAAGAACAATAACTAATATAAAGGAAAGAAGGTAGAATTTTCTCATATCAATCACCTCCATTACTGGATCCTATCGGATTCTGGAACAACTGTGCCGAACATACTAACAAAGTACCACAAGTCATCGGTATCTACAAGGTTTGTTTCATCTGTAAGGTATCCAGCTGAGTAGCTTGTAAGTGGATATGGCGAATTGAAACCTTCGCGTGGCCCAATATTGTACTTAATATTCTCACCGCTTACTTCCGATCCTAAGACAGTTGCAAACATGTCCCAGTCATTAATATCAACAGCATAATTATTATCGAAATCACCCACCAAATACAGATACTTATTTGCACTGTAAACGATCTTAGCTCTCAAATACTGAGGATCGACTTGTTGACCAGAAACTTGCGCATAACCATACAGGTCAAAATACTCTTCATACTGTTCAGGATCAGTTCCCTGGAACATTGCTTGTTCTGGGAACATTAAATACAAAGCAATGGTTGCAACTCTTGTCACAACAGCTGGAGGATTTTCAAAGCTCCTCATGGCGATTTTCACTTCCGTAGACGAAGTTTTGGACAAGTTAGCAATTTTCAACACAGAATCGTCATACTCTTCAGAAACAACTCTGTCGATTGTTACACCATTCTTTGTCTTAATATTCATTAATTGAGCGAGCGAATTTGGTGCAACATCTAAGAACATATAAGCCATTGTCTTTCCGTATGCAAATTCTGGGACGACCAAAGTTAAAGTAGCGTTAAGTTGAGCGTAGTAAATCTCGATGTATGCAGGCCCACTCCTATATAGCGTTACACTATCTCTATCTTGATTAATTATTTCAGTGTAATTGTATTTACTACTTGCAGTTGGATTCCACTGATAAATCTTCCACTTGTATGCGAACCACGTTTCTCCACCTTGATTTGGCGAAGCATTAATCGTTGTTTGAGCCGAAGAAGGATTGTTTATGTATTGTTCATAGTCAAAGAACACGTCATTTTCTTCTGTGGCTTCGTCAGTTGCGTACTTATGATATATGTAGAAAGTATATGTGGCATTTGTGTATAACTTCACAGTTCTATTGCTGAATTTGAATGTCAACGTAGCTGGCTTATCATCTTCAGCACCTTCATAATTATCCGGTGGCATGACTTTCCAATACTTGAACGTGAATGTGGCATCCCTTGTTGGATAGCTGCCGCCTTTTGGAGTTACGTACCTTCCAAGAAGCAACTGAGCTTCTGTCGGTGTTGCAAACGTAACCCTGGCTTGTGATGTTGGTGTTGCTTCTAAGACGATACCTGAATTTGTAGAATTCGTTCGTAAGTTGACGTAAGTCGCGTCTTCTGTTCCATCGTTAAGCAATATCGTTGCATCATAAAGGATACCATAATTTGTAGTGCTCCCCAATAAAGTTTTACTAAGCTCTTGACCGTAATAACCATCAAGTGCAACAAGATAGATCTTTGTTTTGAAGAGCATTGCACTTTGATCAACGAATCCTGTGTGGTAAGGGTTCTGCCCATACACTGGCCAAGAACCATAAGGTCCTGAGCCGTTGAATTTCCAAGCGTAGACTGCTCCATCGTTTGCAGGAACTGCAAAATAATAGTCATTCGTCAATGCACCGGTAGGTGCGACGTTTACCGCTCCACTTATAGGAATTGAAGCATTTGTAGTGTAATCCCAAACTTTTTCAAAATTTCCCGTTGTTGAATTGTACGATAGTATTGTAATTTTACCAGCGTTTAGGCTTTGGTGAGAAGATGGAACTATAAGATAAGTCACACCATCGTTCCCTCTTATAATAGCCGGGGTAGATGTTATTCTTTGTCCAACAGTATACTCTCCCATTTTAGCCAGCGAAGAATTCAAGGCAACAACCTTCCCGTCATCTCCAAAAATGAATATGTTTCCTTCACCATCGATAAGTGGACCTGATGAGTTCGAGTAGGAGAGGAACCCACTTGCATGTTCCTCTTCACCAGTCGAAGGATCTATCTTGAATAAAGTACCGTCTGACCTCAGTGCATACAAGTAACCGCTTTCATCCATAGCCATCGGAACTGTGAATTCTTTACCTGATCCTCCATAATTTTCAAGTGGTGCGGATGACAAAGTAAAACTACCATCGACGATGTTCTGTGCTTCATATAGTTTTCCGCTCTGGGTCATTATATAGAAGTAGCTTTTATCAAAATTCAAAATTGGAGGTGCCTTAATTGGTAAAGCGATGTAAGCACTATTAACTAATGAAATGCTAGACCCATCAAAGACAAATTTATAAATCTTTCCAGTCATATCTGCAGTTATAATTTCGATTTCGCCAGAGCTGTTTACGTAAGCCACGACTCCATACGCGGCCCCGTCTAAATCTTCTTCTTCTATATTACCACCGGTTGCCAATTCATGAACTATTATCTTGTTATTCGCGGCTTGAGCAGAGACGTAAACCAAATATTTGTCAGAGCCAAGTTCAATGTACGTCGGTGGTGCAACAACATTGAATGCTCCGCTAACTTGGCCGTAGTTTATTAATCCTCCCTGAATTGTTAGTTCATACGCAGCTCCATCTTTTGAGAGGAATATTATGTTCCCTTGAGACTTTGTGATTACTGCGGGTCCAAATTTGTTAGGTACTTGTCGGCTGTAAGTTCCACCATTCCACAGGCCCTGCAGTGTTAAACCAGCAAATGCTGAGGATGCGATTAAAAGCAAGACAAAAAAGCTTAAAATTATATGGCTTGATTTCCTTGAATAATATGTTTTCATACTCTCCCCTCCTTAACTATCCGTTTTAGCCAGTCATAAGACTATACAGGTCAATTTTTCAAAACACCGCACTGCCGCAAATTCATGTCATGACCTCAACCTCAAAGGAAAATACACTTTCTGGAATTCAACGATACTTTTTATCCCTCCTTTCGGTCTTTTTTCTCTTTTAAAAAGCTTATTGAGATTTCACTCCTGGGACAAACACTGAAAGAATCCTTTTGAAAAATTGGAATTAGTCAATATTTATACATATCTATATTTAGACATTCGGTAAAATGTTTTCGTTCATTATCACCTTTTCACACCAACAAGTTAGATACAGTTCTAATTCAGTTCTACAAGTATGGTGTTGTCCTTATATCCTTACAAGAAGTTTATCTATCTTTTTCATATATTTTTATCGGAAGAAATTGCACATCCTTTAGCTGAATCTTATTGCACATAAAGCAGGAATTGTCCAATATCTCTCATCAAGTTACCGCTCAAGTCCTGAACGTTTATAACCGTGACGTAATAATAACCAAGAGACATAAACGTAGAAACTGAGAACGTTACAGTCTTACCATCAGAGGAAATATCCTCTGGCTCCATCTGAAGGTCACGATAAAAACCTGAGAATTCGTTTTCTTTTATAAGTAGCCTTGGAAGAACTGTGGTACTCACACCTCCAGGGTCATACACTTTTATTTTGAAGTTCACAAGCCCGGGGAATATGTAATTAGAACCAGTCCTTTTCAACTCGATATCATTTGCAAATAGTCCTATAAATTTCGGACCATTCCTATCTGGCACACTCACAACCGTCTCTGCAATTCCAGCCCTTCTATCAGCAGATTCTGCATATACAGTTATCGTGTGAGGTCCCTCCTCGACGTCCCACAGTGCGTATGTTATAGCTGGTGAACCTTCGGTTCCAGAGTTTGTTCTTATCGCCTTACCATCCACAAAGAAGACTACCTTTGTGTAAGTCACATTCTTTTCTTGAGGCACCATGGCTATAACCGCTGTGCTACCTGCGGTCGGGTTTGCAGGACTGATTTCAACTTCAAAGCTCAGCGCAGCTGAACCTACCAAAATCGTCTTTGCAAAGTGCGCCATATTTCCCTCTTTGTCGTACGCAACGATATTTAGCGTGTGTGTTCCGAGCTCTCTCTTACCGATAAGTACTGCTTTCTCAAATGTCTTCCCGTTTATGCTTTCGTCGATAATTTTCTGTCCGTCGAACTCCACGGTATACCTTGATAGTTCTTCGTTATCAAACAGCTTTACTGTGAAAGATATATCGCCATTCTCTGGGTAAAATGTTTTTGTATAAACGTTTATCGTTGGAGCTGCTCTGTCTATCTGCCTTACGTTGAACACAAGCTTTGTCGCATCTTCTGAATCGTACGCTCTTGATTTGACGAACAGTTCGACATCTCCAGAAGCATTCAGCTGTGGTAATCGCATGTAAACGTATCCCGGTTTCGAGGTTGTAGTGTAACTCAGCCAAGTTGATGACGGTGTCTTTCCCGACAGAGAGAGGTCAACAACAGGGTTTTCACTTTTCAGTTTTAACTGCAGTAATACCTCATCTCCCACGTACGGTTTTTCAGGGATCATCTTGATATCTTCAATATATGGCGGTATCACGTCAAAGACGGTTATTGTGCCTTCCTTTGTATACCATTTCCCTTCTGTTAGTGAGTATCCCGATACCGTTACCTTGTAAAATCCACCTTTTTCCGGTTTCCATGTATCCACATATGGATATTTTGTCAGAACCTTTACCTTTTCGAATGATTCATTTTTAATCCTTATCCGTATGTTTGAAAGCCCGGGTTCAAGCGGGTCAACACGGATTCCGATGTCTTGATTTACTTTTGAAACATTCGGATATGAGACCACGAACTTGTCAGTATCCGTGCTTGTAGTTGTTGAACATGAAGTAAAGAAGAAAATGGTCAATATAACAAGCAAAAAACTAACAAGTCTTGTTATCCTTGCTTTCCTACGGAACTTATACATAACAAAGCACCTCCTAAGTGCAATTTTGATTTTAGAAAGCCACCAATGAATAATTCTACAGCCTGCTTCGATTTTCCTTATTTTAAGAGCATTCAGTATTACTCTTCACTGCTCTTTGATTTCTTGGGCAAGTTTTTTCTAACGACATTTAGTATTATCGACTTATGACCAACATAGTTAACTATCTTGATTTTTCTATAGGTTATGGTATAATCTCATTGCAGTTTGGTCTGTTGTGTTCTTTTGTGGGGCCGTAGCTCAGGTGGGAGAGCGCTACCATGGCACGGTAGAGGTCGTGGGTTCAAATCCCATCGGCTCCACCAAATTTCAATAGATCGTGAAAAAGCCCTGAATTCTTCTCAGGGCTTTTTGTTTATTAATTTGTCGATTAGAAGCAAGATTAAATGTGACCTCTTAGATTTGTGATATAATAAAGCGAAGAAATTTACAGGTACTGCTTAAGACAGTTGAACACTTTCATTTGAGCCTATATTTAACAGCTACAAGGGGGGACGTATATGGATTTTGAAGCTATTAATGAGCGTATTTCAGAAATTATTAACAAACATACCGAGCTTGAGAAAAAGCTCTTCGTTGTTAATCAAAAAAACAACTATCTCTCTTCTTTGAATGAGGTCTTAGACGAACTTTCAGATATGGTTTCAGAAGTTTCTGAGAAGGTAGAAGACTGGCTTGATTACGTATCTGATTTAGCCGACAACATGGACGACTGGCTCGAGGAGTTCTACGACATGGTTGATCAATTTATAGATATGGCACAGAATTCAATAGACCAAATCGGTGAGTACGATGAAGATGATAATGAAGAGTACGATTTTGAAGAAACAGCTGAAAAAGTTGTAAGTGTATTTGAAACCTGGGAGAAACAGTTTTCTCAGTTGATGGAACTTGTAAAAACTGGAAACAATAAAGTTGTAGAGATGTTTTTGACCGTCAGTAAACTTCAAAATGAGGTTGATGTCCAATCGTTATCGAACATGAAACAGCTTGTTAGTCACTTAGTTGATTGGAAAAAACGTATAGAGTTGGCTGTAAGCGATTTTGAAAGGTGGAAGGACTTTGTTGAGAAGCAAGTTGAAGATTTTGAGGAGTTTCATGAAAATATCAAAGACGTATTTGAATGATGATGTGACTCATATATCGAGTATTAAGAAACTAAGGTACAAATATGTTGTTGAGTTTCTCAAAATGTCATGAATTTATCTGCACGATGAACATCTGAAAATTTTATCCAAAGAAAGAATAAGAAAAAAGAAGAAATGTGCAAATATTTCTGTTTAGATTTTAACATTAAGCTATATTCAGTCAAAACGGCAATTCACAAACTGCCCTTTTTTGTTATACTAAAATTAGCAAACGGAATATTAGAGTGATAATCAAACCAAATCTTAGACAGGAGGGGGTAAGAGTATGAAAGTGAAACCACTCGGTGAAAGGTTACTTATTAAGCCCATCATTGAAGAAAAAAAGACAGCAGGTGGAATTGTCCTTCCAGATGCTGCAAAAGAAAAACCCATGAAGGCTGAGATAGTTGAAGTTGGTAAGCTTCCAGAAGATTGCACACTGAAAGTTGGAGACAAGGTTATCTACAACAAGTACTCGGGAACAGAATTGAAGATAGACGATGAAGATTACATCATCATTGATGTAAACGATATTCTCGCAAAAATCGAAGAGTAAAGTAGAGAAATCAAGGAGGTGTGAGATATGGCAAAGTTGTTGAGATACAGTGAAGAAGCAAGAAGGTCGCTCGAAGCAGGTGTTGACGCAGTTGCAAACGCGGTGAAGATTACTCTTGGTCCAAAAGGTAGAAATGTTGTTATCGAAAAATCATGGGGAAGCCCAACGATTACGAATGACGGTGTGTCAATCGCAAAAGAAATCGAACTTGAAGACAAATTCGCAAACCTTGGTGCACAGCTTGTTAAAGAAGTTGCCAGCAAGACAAATGACGTAGCCGGTGACGGTACGACAACAGCAACAGTTCTTGCTCAAGCAATGATCAAAGAAGGACTCAAAATGGTCGCAGCAGGAGCAAACCCAATCCTTGTTAAGAGAGGAATCGATAAGGCTGTTGTAAAAGTTGTTGAAGAGATAAAGAAGATTTCCAAGAAACTTTCAAGCACAGATGATATCGCACATGTTGCATCCATCAGTGCAAACAGTGAAGAAATCGGTAAACTCATCGCTGAGGCAATGGAAAAAGTCGGTGAGGATGGAGTTATCACAGTCGAAGACAGCAAAACAATCGATACATACGTTGAGTTCACAGAAGGTATGCAATTCGACAGAGGTTACATTTCTCCATATTTCGTAACAGACCCAGAAAAGATGGAAGTTGTTTACAATGAGCCATTCATACTCATCACAGACAGGAAGCTTTCAAACGTCAAACCACTCATTCCAATCCTTGAAAAAGTTGCACAAACAGGCAGACCACTCGTAATCATCGCAGAAGATGTCGAAGGTGAAGTTCTTACAACACTCGTTCTTAACAAACTCAAAGGAACACTCAACACGGTTGCAGTCAAAGCTCCTGGATTCGGTGACAGAAGGAAAGCTATGCTCCAAGATATCGCAATCCTCACAGGTGGTATTGTTGCAAGCGAAGAAGTTGGAATCAACCTCGAAGACCTCACACTCCAGGATCTTGGAAGAGCAGACGTTGTGAGAGTTAAGAAAGACGAAACGATAATCGTCGGCGGTAAGGGTAAACCAGAAGAAATTAAAAAGAGAATAGCCCAGATTAAAGCTCAAATAGAACAGACAACAAGTGAATACGAAAAAGAAACATTGCAAGAAAGAATGGCGAAACTCGCAGGTGGAGTTGCAGTCATCAAAGTCGGTGCTGCAACAGAAACAGAACTCAAAGAAAAGAAACACAGAATCGAAGACGCACTCAGCGCAACGAGGGCAGCTGTTGAAGAAGGTATCGTTCCTGGCGGTGGAATCACGCTCTTGAGAGCAAGAAAAGTTGTTGAACCACTCTTGAAAGAACTCTCAGACGATGAAAAGCTCGGTGCACAGATAGTTTACAACGCACTCGAAGCACCAATCAGACAAATAGCTCTCAACGCAGGTTACGATGGTGCAATAATCATTCACAACGTGATGAGCAAGGATGAAGTAGCATATGGTTTCGATGCGCTCAAAGGTGAATACTGCAACATGTACGAACGTGGTATAATCGACCCAGCAAAAGTTACAAGAAGCGCACTCCAGAACGCTGCATCGATTGCAGGTATGCTCCTCACAACAGAAGTTCTCGTAGTTGAAAAACCAGAAGAAAAGAAGCCAGCAGCACCTGAAATGCCTGAATATTAATAAATGGAAAAACAATACAAAGGCGGTATCTTTTTAAAAGATACCGCCTTTTTTATATTGTGTGCTATAATAACTCTTGTCACGTTCTCCAACTTAGAAATATCTGGGCAGGTGTTCATGTTGCGCGTCAGACTCATAGCAGTTACCGACATACGGGGTATGATAGCGATAGATGAAAACGATAGAACGGAATGGGGAAGCCCTGAAGACAAAAAATTATTTAAAGAAATAACTACCTCTTCTGGCGTCGTAATAATGGGGCGAAGAACATTTGAAACCATCGGCAAAAAACTTCCTGGACGTCTGAATGTGGTGCTAAGTAGAGCTGGACAGTTTAAAAATGAAAAGCCGGATATCGTACTTTCAGGAGAACCAAGAGAGATTTTGAAAAGTCTTAAAGAAAGAGGATATCAAGACGTATGTGTTATAGGAGGTCAAGAAATTTTCACTCAATTTATCAACGCTGAAGTCGTCACTGATGTGTATATAACTATAGAACCGATTATCCTTCCAAGTGGTATTAATATATTCGACAAAATAGAGCGCATTTACAGTTTAAAGCTTGAAAAAGTTCAACTATTAAATGATATTGGTAGTATTCATATACATTATAAGATAAAGTGATTTGGAAGCGGAATATCAGGTTTGAAAAAATGAAATGTTCTGGTAAAATATACATCAGTGTGATTTTCTAATAGATTTGGAGGTGGGGAAATGGTTGCGAAGGACAAACGCACAGTAGCGTTGGTAGGTCATAACGGTTCCGGTAAGTCTATGTTAATGGTTGCTGCTTTAAACCTTGGTGGCATGGGTGTAACGAAAAAGGAAGTAGATTTCGACCCAATCGAAGCGCAGCGTGGTGCAAGTATAAACTCACATGTTGGTACGTTTAAATACGAAGGAAAACAGATTACGTTCATAGACACGCCTGGTTTCAGCGACTTTATCGGCGAAGTTATCAGTGCGATTTTTGTTTCAGAGAACGTTCTCAGTGTAGTTAACGCAACAGCCGGTGTTGAGATCCAAACGGAAAGGACATGGGCTCTTGCTACTCAGATGGAAAGACCGATAATGGTCTTTGTAAACCAGATGGACAAAGAAAGGGCAAGTTTTGAAAATTCAATTGCATCGTTAAAGGAAAGATTTGAAGCTAAGATAGTACCGATAGTATATCCTATTGGTCAAGAAGCAAGTTTCAAAGGTGTTGTCGATTTGATCTCTGGTAAAGCATACGTTTATGAAGGCGGAAAGGCAAAAGAAACAGACATACCAGCAGAAGTGAAAGACAAGGTTGAAGAGATAAAGATGTCAATCATGGAAGACATCGTTTCTCTTGACGATGCCTTGATGGAAAAATACTTTGCAGAAGAACCAATAACACCAGAGGAACTCTGGGTAGCACTCAGGAAAGGATTCGTCGAAAGACAGATAGTGCCTGTCCTTGCTGGCTCAGCTGAAAAGAACATTGGCGTCGATGTTCTCTTGAAAGTTATAAACAACATCGGTGCATCGCCACTGGAAGGTAAACCGTACAAGTCAACTCTTGAAAGTGGAGATGAAGTTGAGGTCATTCCATCAGAAACGGATCCATTCGTCGGATACACTTTCAAAGCAGTTGTTGATCCATTTGTTGGAAAACTGAGCTACATAAAGGTCATCTCTGGTAATCTCAAACCTGGAGACGCTTTCAACAACACATCACGCGGAACACAGGAAAAAGCAGGTCACCTCTACTTTGCAAAAGGTAAGGATACGTACGAAGTTGAAGAAGTATCCTGCGGTGACATCGTCGTTCTTCCAAAACTAAAAGAAAGTGCTGTAAAAGACACCGTAACGCACAAAGATAGAAAACTTACAATAATCTCGCCAGAATATCCGGAACCAATGATTTCAAAGAGCGTCAACCCGAAATCGAAATCAGATATTGACAAGATAAGCAACGGTCTCAGCAGACTTGCAGACTCAGACCCAACGTTCGGATGGGAATTCGATCCTGAGACATCCGAGACGGTTATCTCCGGTATAGGTGGAATGCACCTTGATGTCATGGTTGAAAGACTCAAGAACATATTTGGCGTTGACGTCGAAGTAGGTAAGCCAAAGATTGCTTACAGAGAAACGGTAATGTCAAAGGCAGTTTCTGAACACAAACACAAGAAACAAAGCGGTGGACACGGACAATATGGTCACGTTAAAATTGAAATAGAACCAGCTCAAAGAGGTACAGGGTTTGAATTTGTCGACAAGATAGTCGGTGGAGTTATCCCGAGGAACTTCATTCCGTCTGTTGAAAAAGGTATAAGGGAAGCAATGAAGAAAGGTGTTCTCGCAGCGTATCCTGTTGTTGATGTCAGAGTCACGCTCTTTGATGGTTCATACCACGAAGTTGACTCTTCCGATATTTCATTCCAAATCGCTGCAATTCAAGCATTTAAGAAAGGTATGCAACAGGCAAAACCGGTGCTCCTTGAACCAGTGATGTACGTTGAAGTATTCACACCAGACGAAAACGCAGGTGACGTAATGGGAGATATAAGTTCAAGAAGAGGTAGACCGATGGGTATGGAACCAGCCGGTAAAGGCATAACAGTTGTCAAGGCTGAAGTGCCACTCGCTGAAATGCTCGATTTCCAAGGCAGACTCTCATCTATCACAAGCGGTAGAGGCTACTTCACGATGAGATTTGAAAAGTACGATGTAGTTCCACCAAACATCCAAGAAAAGATAATTGCAGAGCGCAAGAAGTACCTCGAAGAACAAGCGGAAGAATAATAACCAAACAGCAATACAACGAGATAAGTCGGAGGGCAAAACCTCCGACTTTTTCTTTTTATGTAGGAATATTAAACACATTTGGAGAATACTTAAAATGGAGGTGGACCGATGAAAACAAGAAAAATAAAGTTTATAGCGATTGGAATTCTAATTGCGCTATCTGTTTTGGCATTGTTATTCTTGTACGGATACTCCAACTTCCTGACAAAACAAATCTATGGAGAAAAAGCTTCTCCATTTCAAGCGTGGCGTAATTACATGAGTTTGCTGTTTTCTAAGGTTCCTTTCGTGAAGAATTTTGTGCAATACGAACCGATAGAAGTGTTGACTGCGAGAGAGTACTTCGAAAAGAATTACCAAGCGTATTCGCAAGCACTTGAAGAAAAAATAAAAGAGCTTGAAACAAAAGAACAAGAGCTAAATAAGAAAGAAGAAGAAACGAAAAAGCTCTTTGAGGCTCTCAAATCTATTGAAGAAAGTTGGAAGGAACAGAGACTGAAAGAGGAGATGACAAAAGTTGCCGATACAACCTCACTAAAACGCTTAAACGATATAGTGGAAACTTTCCTAAATTCAGATGCCGTGCAGCTGCGCAGGTTAATGAACGCGGAAAACATGTCGATTGAAACACTGGCGCTGGTTTTTTCTAAATTACCGGCCGACACAAGAGCAGAGATGATTCAAGAACTCACCGCCGTGAATCCGCAGAAAGCAGCACAGGTGATTGAAAAAATAGGTGGAGTCGACCAGATTGTAAGCGATATAGAGATGAAGATTCAAGAGCTGGAATCGAAAATTTCAGAACTTGTAAACTTTGAAGCACAGCTGATAGATGTCAGCGGTTTCAACAAAGGGCTTGTCATGTATTTGAGCGAACTGAGCTACGATGAGATCTGGAATGTGATAAGCAAAGTTAGTTCAAAGCCACAATTGGTTTTGTACATACTATCAAAGGTAGATGCTCAAACAAGAGTAAGACTTCTAAAAGATATTAAGGATAAAGACGAAAAACTATTTATAGAAGTCTTGAACCTGGGGGTGAAGTTTTGATTGACCTCATAAATTTAACGAAGATTTTGGGAAGTTCAGAGAAAGTACAAAGCGTAATTGGAGAAATTAATAAAGGGCTCCAAAATGGAGAGCCCTTTGAAGTCGTTTTGCAACGCGTTACTAATGAGCTAATAAACAACCTGACACAAGATAGTAGTTCTGAAAGCGCAAATCTTAAAATTGAACAAAATATTAAACCTGATAATGCAAAAGTTGTTCAGCCCGGTAAAGTGTTAGATAGAACTCAAAATTCAAAAGAAATGAATGTTGATAGCCCAAATATATCAGAATTAGAAACGGACAAATCAACAGATCAAACCAATGTATTAACTTCAAAGAGTGAAAAGTCGAATTTGGTTAGAGAGATGTTACTGGCACCTCTAAGAGACAAGAGAATAAGTGATGCAGATAATAAAGGTGAGCCAGAAAAACAAATAATTGAACTTAAAAAACTACAAGCAGGTGATTCTGAAAACTCTTCAGATTCATTGGAAGCTCAAAAGATGAATGATAATACAGGCTCTCTCAATAATTCTGAAATCGTTGACAAAGATTTATCTAACACTGAGGAACTAAAATCCAAGTTGAAAGAATTCCTGACTGAAAAGTTCAAAGAAACTCTGCACGAGGAACAAACAATTACCGTTGCCAACGCACAGACTAAGAGTGTTACAGACGTCCCCACTATCCAGCAGGGGACTAAACGCTCCACGCAAAGCGAGAATATAAACGAATCGGAGGAACTCTTGTCCGGTACCCCTCAAAAAAATATTATCAGTAATGTCGAAAAAACTGCAAAAAATGTAGCGGAAAATCTTGAACCGACCATTGAGAGCGAGCTCAAGAAAACTATAACTGATAATTCAAAAGCTAATCTTCAAAACAAGGTAGTGAATACTTCGGTTGAACAGAGGACAAATAATACTTCAATGACTTCCCCAGCAAAAGAAGATGTCAAAGAAACAATAACCTCTAAAACTGTCATTTCACAAGATACAGATCAGAACAGGAGTAAATTAGTCGATAATAGCATTTCTGCTACCGGGAAGATTACACAGAACGAGCCGAAGAACGAATCTAAAGTAGAGCGCGGTTTTGTTGGGAATAATGATAAGACAAATGGAGAGGTTCAAAAAGGCACAGAAAAAAATGCGAGCGATTTGGCATCAAGTAGGTTGTCTAAAAACGTTGGTCAAGACAATTCTCTGAGCGGTGTTCAGTACGCGCACACGTCTCCGATAAGTAGTCAAACTAATCAAAATGGAAAGAATAACGGTGTAAGTAACGTTCACAATTATGGCAATGGTGAAACTAACATTCCGGATAGAGATCAAAAGATTTTCGAAACCAATTCCAGGTTAGAGGTTCATAGGAACAGTGGTGCACTAACTGTTGGGAACCCAGTACTAACGCAGATCGAAGAAATCACTACAAACTTGCAATTTGCTGAAGATGTTACTCTACTATTCAGCTCGAGTCATTTAAAAACACACGATGGAACGCAAAAAATAAGCGTGCAAGACGAGAAATCCATTAAGTCAATGATTAAATCGAACAATAAAGCCTTTGGTGAAACTGAAACTATCTCGTATTCTCCTTTAATGAGTCCTGAAATTGGAAACTTGGCGAAAGCAATTTCCACTAAGCTTATGGAATTCCAAAAGGAAGATAAGAAAGGAACGGATCACAGCATCATAAGTCAGCCCAATAATCAGAAATCGATAATTTTGTCGGCATTATCAATAAATCCGAAAAGTTCACAAGCGGATAGTGTTGGTTTTCCACTACTAAGTAGTGAAAAAACTGGATCAGTTGGAAATGAGGCTGAAGTAAATACCGTAGTTGCATTGGTAAATGGTGAACTCATCGTTAAAAAGAACTTGCCAAAAGATGTAGATTCACCCGTTCAAAAAAGCACAACAAAAGACGACACGAACACTGATGTGAAAAAACTGTCCGAAGTTGTAGCCACAATCACACTTATGAAAAGAAACGAATCGGACAAAGCAGTTGGTGACTCCACAGTTAGAGAACTGAGGGGCTCGAATATTGAAAACCAAGGAAATTTACAGAATTCAAATAACGAAAATATTACTGGAAAAAATGATAGTATCACAATTAGGAATAATATGCAGGAACCATCGAAAAATAAAATAGAGATAAAATCCTTCGAAGTTGAATACAAACTTAAAGAAGAGGAAAGACAGAGCAGGAATATTGAAAAGCCGAACGTTTCGAACAAATTTGTTGAACGACTTGCTGAGCTGACGTACAAGAATGGAGAAACGAGAATAGAGCAGACGTACCAAAGTACAAACAGATTCGAACTTGCAGAGCGCTTGCAGAATGCTCAGAACCTTGAAGAGATATACCAAAGGATAAGAGAATTCGGTTTGTCCACAAGATTAGAAGAGAACGTACGTATGAAACTGCATCCGGAGCATCTTGGAAACTTGGACGTTGAACTAAAAAAAGAAGGAAGGATTTTAAGCATAGTCTTTGTGGCTGAAAATGAAAAGAGTAAGGAGCTGCTTGAAAAGAACGCGAGCCATTTGAGAGACAGGCTTACATCGCTCGATTTCGAAGTGAGAAATGTTGAAATCAAGATGAAAGAAGAAGACAACAATTACGAGCAGGGAAGGTATCAGAGGAACCAGGGTGAAGATCAAAATAATCAAGAGGAAAATAGAAGGAAAAGTTACAAACAAGAGGTGAGTGCAGATGATGATGAACGTGAACGCAACGTCTAACCTCTTTTCAAGCGTGACTGAGCGCACGACGAAAAAGGACTTAGACAAAGAGGCATTCTTGAGGTTGTTGACAACTCAACTCAAAAATCAGGACCCACTCGAGCCAATGAAAGATAGGGACTTTATAGCTCAGATGTCCCAGCTCTCGTCGCTTGAACAGATAATGAACATGAGCAAATCCGTTCAAACGTTCGTAGACACAGCAGCGCAACTTTACAGAACGCAAGCAGTCTCCATGATTGGAAAGACTGCCGTTGTAAAGACGAACACGATAATGGTATCAAACGGCGTTCCTGAAACCAAAACGTTTACTTTGAACGAACCAGCGAACATCGTTGTGAGGATATACACCCAGGACGGGAAGCTCGTTAAAGAACAAAAACTAGGTAACGTAGAAGCAGGTATGCAACTTCTTGCTTGGGATGGAAAAGACGAGACAGGTGTCAAGGTAAAAGACGGAAAATACGTATTCAAAATCCTTAAATCAACTGGCAATGGGGATTTCGAAGAAATCCCGAGCGTTGAGAGCGGTGTTGTTTCAGGTGTGCAGTTTGACGGGAGCAACATCAATGTTGTCGTGAACAGCAAGATCTACGATATATCAGAAATATCAGAAATCTATGCTTAGGGGTGATAATATATGATGAGGTCACTTTACAGCGGTGTTTCTGGACTTCAGGGATTTCAACAGGAAATAGACGTTGTTAGCAACAACATTGCCAACGTGAACACGATAGGTTTTAAAGGTGCAAGGGTAACCTACGCGACGAACTTCTCTCAGATTCTCGATATGTCAAGAAGGGCGTCAGACAGCACTGGTGGTACGAACCCAAAGCAGATTGGTTACGGTATAAGGGTCGCATCGATAGACAAAATAATGAATCAAGGAAGTTTCCAGAACACAGGTAAGAAGACGGACCTTGCTATCCAAGGTGAAGGTTTCTTCATCCTTTCGAATGGTCAGAGATACTTCTACACAAGAGCTGGCAACTTTGATCTTGACTTAAACGGTACTATAGTCCAGCCGACGACTGGTTTGAAACTCCAAGGTTGGATAGCGGAAGTAGATCCGATGTCTGGCAGAAGGTTTGTTGATACAAACAAACCAATTGATAGCATCCAGATATCTTCTGGTTTGAGCATGCCAGCGAAACAAACATCTCGCATGTCACTTGCTGGAAACCTCGATGCGCGCGTCGGACCTGAAAAATTTGTGATTGCTATAAATGGTTATGGAGGCAGAACTATCAATACTAAGGTAACGTTTGAGAGGGACTTTGGAGGGCTTGAAGATACGTTTAGTGACTACCAGATTTACCAGGGTAAGATAGATGCTAATATAGACGATAAAATAGATGGAAAGATATACATGAAGTTTGACAAATTTGGCAATATTGTTAACGCCGGCGCTATAAAGCAGAAACTCACTGGTACGGCATCAAGTGGCGCCATCTCCCTAACAGATCCAATTCAACAGCAGGATGGAAATTACCTTTTCATAATCAGGGACAGCTCGGGAAAGATTGTTGATACGCTTTCGAGAAACGTTCTGAACGGTGCGGTAACTGAAGCAATCACATCTGAAAAACTCATCAACGGACAGACTTATACAGTTGAAATCGCAGCTTCAACGCAAGAGGTTGCCCCGATCGGTTTGGAATTCGATTCTTCCAACGTTGCATCAACAGTTAATGGCCAAATCACAAGAAATTATACAGTAAGGTACTACATAGAAAATTTAGATGGAACATCGACAGGCCTTTCAGCTGACATAAACTCTGCCGGTACTCAGAGCCTATCTGACGCATCTCTCGTTGCTGGAAGGCAGTACAGGATAAGGATTGAAATAAACGGAAAGACATTTGGGTCAGAAATAGTTACTGCGGTTCAAGATGGAGCTAATGGAAAAGTTTCCTTCGAATACACGCAGGGAAAATACGGTGTGGTAAGAGTGCTTAGAGACTCTGTTACGGGCGATTCGATAGGTACGTATAACGTACTGCTTACAAATGGGGATAACACAATATACGACTCAAACCTCGTGAACGGAAATTCATACATCGACGAAATTTACCAGCCATCGAAAGTTGATTTGGTGACAATCCCGGGATCTGGCGAGCCGAGGTTCTACGAAGCGGACAACCCGACGAACTTCTCTGTTGTATCGTTTAAATCACCCTTCTACACGACATCAACCCAGGTTTACGACTCTCTTGGAAATCCGTACACGCTATACATTGATTTTGTAAAACTTGCCTCCGTTTATGGTGAACATGAGAATGCCTGGGCATTTAGAATCAGAAGCGCTTCCGGTGAAAACATCAAATACCTATCTAATTATGATACGGCGACAGAAATAACAAATGGCAGCTTCGGGGTATTGAGATTCGACAAGACTGGAAGGTTGCTTGGCGTCAATTCGTTTGACCCGGCAACTGGAGAGATTTCGGAAGGCGAGAACATAGATGCAATTCTTTTCAACGCAGGTGAAAATGGTGATGGTATAGTTAAGATAAAGTTAGACCTAAACAGCATGACACAATTTGCCGCATTGGCAGATGCATTTGTAAAATCGCAAGATGGGAATGCGCAGGGTGTTCTTGAGTCGTTCTCCATATCAGAAAATGGCGACATCATAGGTTCATTCACAAACGGGCTTGTTGACGTGCTTGGAAAGGTAGCACTTGCTACATTCAACAACCCAGCTGGTTTACTTGAACTTGGCAACTCGCTGTACGGTGAAAGTGCAAACAGCGGAACGATGCGCATTGGACAACCAGGAAAAGGCGGATTTGGTTCGCTTGTCGCAGGTGCGCTTGAGATGTCTAACGTTGACCTTTCGGAAGAATTTACGAAATTGATTATTGCACAGAGAGGTTTCCAAGCGAACGCGAGAACGATAACAACAGCGGACCAAATACTCCAAGAAGTGGTGAACCTCAGAAGATAATAGTGTGAACTTCACGCGAAATTCGAGGTGAGATAATTGATAAAAGTAACTGGGATGAACGGGAAAGAGTTCTACCTCAATGCCGAATACATAGAAAAAATTGAGGCGAATCCTGACACAACGATAACGTTGTACAACGGTAGAAAGTACATCGTTCTCGAACCAGTTCAAGAAGTGGTGAACAGGATCATGGAATACAAGAAAAAAGTATTCTTACCACCTTTGGTAGGTGATGAATAGTGGACATAACTGTTATTTTAGGTGTTGTCGTTGGTTTCGGAATGATGGTTTACGGTATAATAAGTGGTCAAGGCGACTTTGCGACGTTCATTAACATACCATCTTTGGTCATTACAGTCGGTGGGGCGCTATCCTCGGCAATAACGGCAAACAAGAAAAACGTTGTTTTTGGTATAGTCAAGGTTATAATGGGTGCGATAAAAGAACCGAAGATCGATTACGTCGGAAATCTTCGTACACTCGTTTCATTCTCTGAAAAAGCGAGAAGAGAAGGTTTACTCTCACTTGAAGCGAATTTAGAAGAAATCCAGGATCCTTTCTTCAAAAAAGCTGTACAACTTGTTGTGGACGGTACAGAGCCAGAAGTATTGAGAACTATGATGGAGATTGAAATAGACATGGCCACTGCTGAGATGATGGACCAGAAAGGTTTCTTCGACTCACTCGGTACATTTGGACCGGCATTCGGTATGATCGGAACGCTCGTTGGTTTGATCCAGATGTTGAAGAGCTTGAACAGTCCTGAAACACTTGGACCGTCAATGGCAGTTGCTCTCATAACAACATTGTATGGTTCAATTCTTGCGAACATCGTTGGAATTCCAATTGCAGAAAAAATTGCAAAAAGAGCGGCAGATTTGGAATTATCTAAACGCATGATACTTGAAGGTGTAATATCCATACAAGCTGGTGAAAACCCAAGAGTGCTCGAAGAAAAGCTCAAGTCTTACTTACCAAGTGCAGAAAAAGTGAAATACGAAGCCCAGATTCAAGGGGCTGGTGCATAATGGCTAAAAAGGAAAAGTGTGTTTGCAAGTCCGTCCCTGAATGGCTCAATACATATGGCGACATGGTCACGTTGTTACTGACATTTTTCGTTTTGCTATTTGCGATGTCGAGCATAAGCCCAGGTAAGTTTCAACAGATTGTTGTGGGTTTAACATTAGCTCTGAGCGGCAACCCGCCCAGCGTATTAACAGGTGGTCAAACTGTTAGCGAAGAGGCGCTCATATCTCAAAAACCCGGCGTATACCAAGAGTTACTCAGGATTTCCGAAGAATACAAAGGAAAGGTAACAATTGAAGAGCGTGACGAGGGGACGTTCATTACATTAACAAACTTCAAGATTTTCGAAACAGGGAGTGCTAAACTCACTGCTGAGGCGAAAGAGATAATAGAGAAACTCGGAGCGGTGATACTTGAGTATACTTCGAACATAATTGAAGTTAGAGGATATGCCGACGATAGACCCACGACACCAGACTCGATATATCCATCCAACTGGCACCTTAGCAGCGCCAGAGCATCGAGTGTTGTTAACTTCATGCTCACTGAACTGAAGCAAAAAAGATACGTCTTAAGATATGCAGAGGTTCGTTCTGGACTATTTGATATAGACTACTTTTACTCGCCAGACAGGTTTGTCCCAATTGGAAGAGGCGACGTTGATGTCAACAAAGAATTGAAATCTATTAAAGCTAATTACGATTACGATATTTCAAAACTTCAAAGTGACTACGAAAGTGGTAAAATATCTACGGAAGAATATCAAACAAAACGGTCAGAACTAACGTCAAAGTATAACAGAGATGTCGAAAACACCAGAGCCAGATATCGAAAGATAGAAATAGTAATTAAACGAGAAACAAGGGGTAGTTGATAAAAGGGAGGAAGAAAAGATGCCTGAAGAAATGGAACAACAAGAGCAAGGTGGAAAAAAGAAAGGCGGGTTATTTAACATAATAAAATTAGTGGCAATTCCACTTGTCATATCTTTGGTTGTAAGTTTGGCAGTTTTCTTTGTTTTGGGATCAAATAAGCAACCAAGCCAAGAAGAACAACAACAAGCTGAGCAAGCCGCACCTACACAGATTAAAGCGGTTGTTATAACCGCTGGAAAATACCAAACCTTCATGCTTAAAGGTGGGCGTGATGTTGTTGTTGTAGACTCACTAACATTGCTTGTCGGCAGCGAGCCGTGTAGGGCAGCTGTCGGTGAGAAAAATGACGAAATAATGGATGCTTTAAGTACCATATTCTTGAGTAAAGAACGATTCGATTTAGTTACCCCGGCGGGATTAGATCTTTTGAAAAAGCAAATAAGGGAAGCTGTTAATCAAATTACGGGTTTTACTGGCGAAAAAGAGAAGTTAGGAGTACTTAATGTATATATATACATAAAAGCGATAAGTACTGTCCAGTGATGAACATCTCAAAAACTATACGACTTATCGGGAGGAAAAAACCTTGTCCGATGTTCTTAGCCAAGAGGAAATAGATAGGTTATTATCTGCGCTTTCTCAAGGAGAAGTGAATATAGAAGAAGTAAAGAAAGAGGGCGAAGAGAAAAAGGTTCGCACGTATGATTTTTTGCGTCCTCAAAAATTCTCAAAAGAGCAGATAAGAACTGTTCAGATGATTCACGAGAACTTTGCCAGAAGTGTCTCGACATATCTTTCTGGAAAATTGAGGTCGTTTACATCCGTAAACGTTGTTGGTATCGATCAGCTCACGTACGATGAATACATGAAATCCATAAGCAATCCGTCGTTCATAACGATATATACAGCACGTGAATTTGTCGGTAGCGCCATATTTAACATGAGCCTTGAGATATTCTACGGCATTCTGGATGTTCTTCTCGGAGGACCTGGAGAAGTTGCCGATGTTAAACGTGTGCCAACTGAAATAGAAACGGGAATAATCAAAAAGGAGATTGTAAATATACTTACTTCACTGTCTCAAGCCTGGATCTCCATTCACCCATTTATTCCGGTTGTCGAATCAACGGAAACCAACCCGCAGTTTGTCCAGATTGTACCGAGTAACGAGATGGTTTTGGCGATAACATTCTTCGTCAATTTTGGAAAAGTTGAAGGGTACATGAGCATCTGCTGGCCATCATCGGTTATTGAACCGATTGGTGAGAAACTCACAACGCAGAGCTGGTTTAAAATCAAGCAGAAAGAAATTACGAAAGAACATATAGATAATTTAAAAGAAAACCTGCAAAAGACAAAACTCGAAGTTATCGCTGTAATAGGTGAAACTACATTGACACTTGGTGAAGTGCTAACTTTGGAAGTTGGCGACGTCATAAGGCTTAGAGAACACTACACGGATCCAATTCGCGTTGAAATCAACGGAAGAA
Source organism: Fervidobacterium riparium (assembly GCF_025370035.1). NCBI lineage: Bacteria > Thermotogati > Thermotogota > Thermotogae > Thermotogales > Fervidobacteriaceae > Fervidobacterium > Fervidobacterium riparium. The sequence goes on along the minus strand of NZ_CP009277.1, from coordinate 2,211,956 downwards.
CGAAATTCCTCGGCAAACCAGGACAGTATAAGGGGAATTATGCTGTTAAAGTTACCGAGGTAATCGAGGAAGGTGAAGAAGAATGATGGGAAACGATTTTTTGAGCCAAGAAGAATTAGACGCGCTGCTTGGACAAGTTGAAGCTCTTACAGACATAGAAAAAGACATGGTTGGCGAGGTTGGAAATATAATCCTCGGTGCCGGTGCTACTGCTTTATCGAATATATTGGGAAGAAAAGTTGATATTTCCACGCCAGAAGTTGAAGTAAAAACACTAAGAGAACTTAGAAACGAAATCAGAGGGGAAAAAGTTTGCGTTACAATTCACTTTGAAGGAAGTGTTGAAGGGCTGAATGCATTAGTTCTAGAAAAAATACTGGCTGCAGAAATAGCAGACATCATGATGGGTGGCGTCGGGCAAGTAGAAAATGAGGAACTCGATGAATTTAAATTGAGTGCGGTTGGTGAAGCGATGAATCAGATGATGGGCTCAGCCGCGACTTCACTTTCTGACATGATTAAGGAACCCGTAAGCATCACGCCACCAAATACTGAAATAATGAATTTTGACGACGAAAACATCAAATTTCCACCAATTGGAAATGAAAGTGATAAAGTTGCAAAGGCAACCTTTACCATGACGATAGAAGGACTGAAAGAAGCAAGATTTTTCATGGCAATGCCTATCCCGTTTGTCAGAAAATTGTACGATATGATCTTTGGTGCGACGCAACAACCTGAAAAATCTAAACAAAAAGTTGAAACCCAAAGACAAGCCTCAGCACAAGCTCAGACATTTGCTCAACCAAGGAGGGAACAACCAACGGTTGCTGCAAGGCCAGTGCAATTTGAAGACTTTGGAAGAGCAGAAGAGGCAGAAAAACCGCAAGTTATAGATGAAAGGTTGCAGCTGCTTTTCGATGTACCGCTCAATGTAACAGTTGAGCTTGGCAGAACAAAATTAACACTCAAAGAAGTCATGGAACTTGGAATCGGCTCACTTATCGAGCTTGATAAACTCACAGGTGAACCGGTTGACATATATGTGAATAACAAACTTATCGCACGTGGTGAGGTTGTTGTTATCGACGAAAACTTCGGCGTAAGGATAACAGAGATAGTCAGCCCAAAAGAGAGGTTGTACGGACTGAAATGAGAAATGAAAAATATGAAAAGAGCCCCTAATGGGGCTCTTTTGGTTTACGATATGAGGAAATCTTTCAACCAGTACGCAGAGTCTTTCAAAATACGTTTCTGCGTGTTGTAATCGACGTATATTATTCCGAAGCGTTTCGAATACCCATAAGCCCATTCGAAGTTATCCATCAAAGACCAGATGAAATAACCTTTCAAATTCACTCCTGCGTTTATCGCTTCCAATGCCTTCTCAAAATGTTTTTCTAAATATTCAATTCTGTAGGTATCTTTTACCTTTCCATTTTCTATCTTATCTGGTCCAGCCATTCCGTTTTCTGTTATATAAAGAGGTAATCTGTATCTTTCTTTCAGTGTGACAAGCATATCAAATAAGCCTTGCGGATAAATCTCCCAGCCCATCTCGGTCTTCGGCAAGTCGCCTTGGACGTACGAAAATCCCAACGGATTAGTTGTATCAAATACGACAAGCGTTCTCGTGTAGTAATTTACACCGAAGAAATCAATAGGAGTAGATATAATGTCCATGTCGTTTTCCATTACCTGAAGCCCTCGTTCCTGATAAACCTTGACGGCTTCTTCGGGATACTTTCCAAAGACAACAGGGTCATGGAACCAAGCGTTTACAAACTTGTCGACTAGCGAAGCTGCGAGGAAACTCTCTGGCCTTGAATCGCCGGGTTCTACTTTCATAACGACGTTAGTAAGTCCGATAGTTCCATCTTTTACCTCTTCTCTGAAAGATTGGACAGCGTGACCGTGTGATCTCAATAAATTGTGAGCTGCTACAATCGCTTCTTGAAGATTTTTATGCCCGGGAGCGTGTTCGCCGGTGAAATATCCAAGGAACGAAGAGCACCATGGCTCGTTGAGAGTTATCCAGTGTTTAACTCTATCTCCGAGTTCGTTGAACATGAAAGTCGCGTAGGCGCGGAAGTACATTGCGATGTCTGAATTTAGCCATCCGCCTTTTTCGTACAGTGCGTATGGCAAATCCCAGTGGTACAGTGTTATGAACGGGGTTATGTCATGTTCAAGCAACTCGTCGACTAACCTGTTGTAAAAATCCACACCTTTTTGGTTGATGTTTTTCCCGTCGGGCATGACTCGGGGCCACGAGATTGAAAACCTGTACGCGTCTAAACCTATCTCTTTCATTAACTGGACATCTTCTTTAAAACGATGATAGTGATCGCAGGCAACATCCCCGTTTTCACCAGTCATGATCTTGCCCGGGGTATGCGAAAAAATATCCCAAATCGAAGGACCTTTTCCATCCTCGTTTGCTGCCCCCTCTATCTGATAAGCAGCCGTTGCGGTTCCAAAAACAAAATTTTTCGGAAAATCGGATCTCTTTATCATACTTATTCCCCCCTCTGCAATATTGTATTTTGAAATATTAACTGAACCTATTATCGACAATCTTACTTGTTTGCACTGCGAGGTATGCATTAGCTACCGCAGAAAACGTTCCGAGTACCAGCACTAACGGCAACAGCACATATATCGCCCTCGAACCTATCAAGACACTCCCAACTAAGAACTGTACTAGATTATTCGTTACCATCCCGACAATGCTTAAACCAAGCACACTAAATGGTGTCAGTCTTGAGAGAACGCTCTGCACTAAAGCTGCTGTGATGCTACCAAAGAATCCCATGAAAAAACCGGGTGTAAAAATACTACCGGACAGAACAGAGCCGAGTAGTGATTTTGAAACCGCAAGCAGAACGGCATCTGAAAGCGTTGAAAATGCCGAAAGGTATAAAACAAGAAAGTTGGAAAATCCCCACTTGCCGCCCGGAACAGGAAATGGAATAACGCTCTCCACTACGTACACCACACTGCTCAGAGCCACCATTAAGGAGAAAATTACCAGCTTTCTGTGTCTATTAGATCCTTCTGGAATTTTGACTTTTCGAATTCTATTATCGTTCTGTTCGGCACGCAAATGATACTACCTCCCGGTCCAACCTTCCCAGTCTTTTCACAAATCTTATCAGGACAATCTGAATCTGTAACCCAGACCTTCTCACCGTCGAAATGAAGCGTTGTTACATACTTGCCGCTCTTATTGTAAATCTTCCACTCGCCAGGCTTGGAAAACTTATACACCTCTTCACCGCTAATTCGAACAACAACACTTTTGGAAAAACCAACTGACTTTTCCGCATACTTTGAAAACATATATCCAGTGGTTGAAAAGATTAATAGCATAGCGATTATCAAAAAATCTGTTTTTGAGAAAAACGGTCTGCTGCGGCTCTTTGTTCTCAAGCTACCATCCTTCCGTTGATTAAAACATGTTCTACGAAATTCTCCTGCCACATGTATGGTATGTCCAAAAACTCGCTGGTCTTCCAAATAACCAAATCGGCTGGATAGTTTGGTGCAATCAGTCCAGATTTGTAACCAACCACGTATGCAGAATTAACAGTATACGCGTTCAATACTTCCTCAGGCTCCATCCTCAAGAACCTTATCGCAAGGTGCATCACGAAACTTGGCATATATATCGGCGATGACCCTGGGTTGAAATCTGATCCCAGAGCTATACCGGCACCTGCACTGATTAAATCTCTTGCCGGCGCATAGCTCTCACCGAGATAGAAACTCGTTGAAGGCATAAGCGTAGCAACTGTGTCTGAATTCGAGAGCACATATATATCTTCGCTGCCTATCTTCAAAACATGGTCAACGCTAACAGCTCCGACTTTAACACCGAGCTTCGTGGCTCCGACATTCTCTATCTCGTCTGCATGTAATCTTATTTTCAAACCAACTGACTTCGCGTACAAAAGAAAATCTTCGATTTCATCTGGCAGAAACACGTCTTTATCGCAGAATGCATCAACGCTTTCAGCAAGCGAATTTTCTTTTATGTACTTTAACAACGCTTTCATTTCGTCTATATATTCATCGATAGGTATATTCTTTGGTCTTGCGTGCAATCCTAAGAAAGTTCCTGACAATTTGTTAGGCACAACATCTCTCAACAATTTTATCGCTTTTAACTGCTTTATCTCATTTTCCTTATCAAGCCCGTATCCGCTCTTGCACTCTATACCAACAACCCCGTGTTCAGTGAATTTTCTTACAAAATCCTTGGAAATTTCAACAAGTACTTCGAGGCTTGCATTTTTAACAAGAGAAGACGTGCAGTGGATCCCTCCGCCGGCTTGAAGAATCTCCATGTATGTCTTTCCCCTTGAGCGCATGTAGAACTCCTTCGAGCGTGAACCAACGAACGGAATATGCGTATGCGCATCGAAAAGACCAGGGGTTACAAGGTTGGCTTTCACATCTGCAGACTTGTGCTTTCGAATATCCGCGATCACGCCATCTTCGATAACTATATCACTATCGAAGAACTCCGAAATCTTCATCATATTATTTCCTCTAACTGGACCGGGCGATGAAGGGGTTAGAATTCGCTCGGCATGTATTACAAACATGCTATTCATACTTAATCTCTCCTATTTTCAAGAGCAGACTAAACAATTTCTTGAAAGCTCTACTTCTATGGGAAATAACATTCTTAACCTCTTCCCCCAACTCTCCGAATGTCTTATCGTACCCGTTTGGTATGAAAATAGGGTCGTATCCAAAACCTTTATCTCCGCGTATCTCATATGCTATCGTACCCTCTACGTAACCCTCAACGGAAAGAAGAAAATTTGTTTCAGGATTAAAATATGTGGCGCTACAAACAAACCTTGCGTGCCTGTCGTCGTAATTTCTCATCAGTTGTAGAATACTCTCCATTTTCTCAGTATAGGGTGCACCTTCCATGTATCGTGCACTCATCACGCCGGGAAAACCGCCGAGTACATCTATTGAAAGCCCGGAGTCATCAGCTATCACTGGCTTGCGTATTTCCTTTCCGTAATCAAGCGCCTTTATAATGGAATTCTCTGTAAAAGTCTCCCCTGTTTCTTCAACATCGAGCTCTGTGTTGATAGGTTCCAACGTTACAAACTCAGGTGCTATCTGCTTGATTTCAAGAACCTTATGTGCGTTTTTCGATGCTACGTAGATTATCATGAAGCCTCTTCCCCCATCTTCGCAGAATTCAAAATCTTTTTCAAGTAAAGCCCAGTCCAAGAATTCTGGACTTTCGCGACCTCTTCGGGCGTGCCTGACGCTACTAAATAGCCGCCAGCATCTCCACCCTCAGGTCCGAGGTCGATTATATAATCAGCAGACTTTATTACGTCAAGATTATGCTCGATAACAATTACGGTGTTTCCTTTATCAACGAGCCTATTTAGAACCTCAATGAGCCTTTTGACATCTTCAAAGTGTAGCCCAACTGTTGGTTCGTCCAATATATAAAGCGTTCTTCCAGTCGCTTTCTTCCTCAACTCAGAAGCGAGCTTAACGCGCTGCGCCTCACCACCGGAGAGAGTTGTAGCAGGCTGTCCGAGTTTGATATATCCGAGTCCCACATCATAAAGCACCTGTAGTGTGTCTTTTATTGTGGGTATGTTCTTGAAGAACTCGAGTGCCTCTTCGACTGTCATATCGAGGACATCTGCGATGTTCTTTCCCTTATACGTGACCTCAAGTGTTTCCGAATTGTATCTTTTGCCTTTACAAACTTCACATTCAACGTAAACTTCGGGCAGGAACATCATCTCGATCTTCACAACGCCCTGACCTGTACAAGCCTCGCACCTGCCACCTTTAACGTTGAAACTGAACCGTCCTTTATCGTATCCTCTTGCTTTTGCCTCTGGTGTCATCGCGAAAAGCTCTCTTATAGCGTCGAAAACCTTCGTGTATGTTGCTGGGTTGCTGCGAGGGGTTCTGCCGATTGGCGACTGGTCTATCGCAATAATCTTATCTATATTCTCGAGCCCTTCTATCCTGTCGTGTTCTCCAACCTCGTGCCTTGTCCTGTGGAGCTTATTGGAGATTGCTGGGTAAAGCGTATCGATTATCAAAGAGCTCTTCCCAGAACCGCTCACCCCAGTCACGCAGATGAAAGTTCCGAGCGGGAACTCGACGGTCAAATCTTTCAAATTGTTGTGCCTTGCCCCTACTATGCGTATGTGATTACCGTTTCCTCTCCGCCTTTCCTTTGGAACCTCTATCTTCAACCTTCCAGAAAGATACTTGCCGGTCAACGAACTTTCACTCTTCAATATCTCCGTGACAGGACCTTGGAACACGACATTTCCGCCGTTCACACCAGCTCTCGGACCTATGTCGACAATATAGTCTGCACTCTCTATTACTTCCTCATCGTGCTCCACAACTATAACCGTGTTGCCAAGGTCCCGCAATTCTTTAAGCATTGAAATCAATTTACTATTATCTCTTTGATGCAACCCGATTGTTGGTTCGTCCAAAACGTATATCACTCCGGTTAACTTTGAGCCTATCTGTGTCGCGAGCCTTATCCTCTGCGCCTCACCACCTGAAAGAGTTCTCACATTTCTCGAAAGACTAAGATACCCAAGTCCTACGCGTTCAAGGAAATCAAGGCGCTTTTCGATTTCTTGTAATAGTTCCCTTATTGCCTCATACTGCTTTGGCGTAATTTTTTCAGGCAGATTCCTGATTATTTTTAGCTCTTTTGATATCGGCAGTTCGGTGAAATCGATAATGCTTAAGTTATCGATTGTAACGCTCAACGCTTCCCTTCTAAGCCTTTTGCCTTTGCACGTCTGGCAAGTGCGCTCAACGAAGAAATTGTCAACGATCCACTCGCGCATCTCTTCAGATGTGTACTCTTCATACCTCTCTTTAACAAGTCTAACGATTCCTTCGAAATATTCAGTGCCGTAAAGCACAGCCTCTTTAACCTCTAATGGCTGTTCAAAGAAGGGTTTATCCACATTTCCGCCGTATTCTCTGACGATGCGTTCCAGCCTTCTGGGTAGCCATCCATCAGCTTTGTGGCCGATCCTCAAACCCTGAATGATTGGAAGTTCCTCTTCGAATAGAGAATCCTCATCGACCTCAAGCTTAAAACCGAGCCCGTGACAGTCAGGACACGCTCCGTATGGAGCGTTAAAAGAAAAGAGCTTTGGATTGATCTCCGGCATCGAAAATCCGCAAGAAAGACATGAAAGTTTCTCAGAATACAGATGCTCATCGCTTTCGGATCTAACCAAAACAAAGCCATTTCCCTCTTTTAACGCAAGCTCGATCGATTGAAATAGCCTATGTGTGTCTTCTCCTGAAACTTCAATTCTATCTATCACAAGACTCACATTGTGCCTGACGTTTTTATTGAGCTCGGGTACCTCCTCGAGCCTGTAAACTTGCCCGTCTACCTCTACGCGTGTGAACCCTCTGTTGAGGAAGCTTTCGAATTCTTCCTTAAAAGTCCCCTTCTTTTCTCGAGCGATTGGAGACAGTATCAGCACTCTCTTGCCTTGAAAATGCTTAACAACATGCGAAACTATCTCATCAACAGACATCTTTTGAAGCTCACTACCGCAATTTGGACAATGAGGTACTCCAATTTGTGCGTAGAGTACCCTCAGATAATCGTATATCTCTGTTACGGTTCCAACTGTCGACCTCGGGTTGTGAGATACGCTCTTTTGGTCTATCGCAATTGTTGGAGAAAGCCCTTCAATGCTATCAACGTCTGGCTTTTTCAATTCGCCTATGAACTGCCTCGCGTACGTTGATAGACTCTCCAAATATCGCCTTTGTCCTTCTATAAAGATGGTATCCATTGCCAAAGAGCTCTTGCCAGAACCGGAAAGCCCGGTAATTACAACGAGCTTGTTCTTTGGAATCACAACATCTATATTCTTTAAATTGTGTACTCTTGCACCCTTAACTATCAATTTATCCATCTACTATCTTCTAAACCTCCTTGAAAGTGCCGAACCCAGCATTAACAATATTAAAATACCGAATAGCAGTACTTCTACACTTAGAGCTACCAATTTTCTTTGCACATCATCGGTTGAAAGATAACCGTACGCACGGGCTTGGAACGGGAAAAACCAAGTGATCGCTGCTATCACGAACATTATGACCAATGTTAAAAAGATCGTTCGAAAAGTATTCCATGTATCGTCAAGTTCGCTTTCAAACCTTTCGAGCTTGTTGTTCAACTGCTCGATTTCCTTTTCATACCTTTCGATGTGTTCTTCAAATTTTCCAATTGATTCCAGAAGTTTCTTTTCAATCTCTTCACGTTCCATACAGCTCCCCCCAGTAAGAGCTTATGAATATTATTTAATGTTGACTATAGCGCTAACAGTCAAGAAGTAAATCAATATACCCCCAAGGTCTGCGATTGTGGTAATCAGTGGACCTGCCATAACTGCTGGGTCTATCCTCATGAGCCTTCCAAGAAACGGCAACATAGCTCCGATAACGTTAGCAAAGATTATGACGAGCAATATCGATATACCAGCTGAGAGATTAACTAAGAGATTATTTGAAATCAAAAGACCTCGAACGAACAAAACGACACCCAAGACACCGCCTATAATTAAGCCGATTATGAGTTCCCTCACAAAAACCTTGAACCAATCTTTCAGATCGACATCTCCAAGCGTCATGCTTCTTATAATGAGCGTACTACTTTGACTACCAGCATTTCCGCCAGCATCTACCATCGTGGTCATGAACGCGGCGATGATAGGTATCGCAGCCAAAACACTCTCGAATTTGTGGATAATAAAAGCGCTTACGCTCTGCAGTAGTAACAATCCAATCAGCCACGGTAGCCTGTTCTTAATAAACACTAATATTGGCGTGTGAAAATAAGATGTTTGAATAGCGCTCATACCGGCCATCTTGTGAATATCCTCAGTTGCTTCTTCATCTATGATGTCAACTATATCGTCGACTGTTACGATACCCACAAGCCTCAAATCGTTATCGACGACAGCTATTGCGTTGAGGTCGTATTTTTTCATAATTGTTGCAACCTCTTCTTGGTCTGTTGTCGTCTTGACATAAACGGGATCCGGCGAGTAGATTTCTTCGATCGGAGTATCTGGATCACTAAAGATCAAATCCTCAAGCTGGAGAGTCCCAAGCAGAGTTCTATCCTCTTCGACCACGAAAATAGTGTAAATAGTCTCAGCATCTTTTCCAAACTTGCGCACCTTAGTCAGAGCCTCTTCGACTGTCATCGTCTTTGTCACGTACACAAAATAAGGCGACATCAAACGCCCTGCGGAATTTTCAGGGTAATTCAGTACTTCTATTGTCTGTTCCCTCTCGCTCTTTGGCAAGAAAGAAAGCAGTTTAGTAACAACATCAGCGGGCAACTCGTCTAACAAGTCGGCTCTATCGGCGGGATCCATGTTCTTAAAGAGGGACTTAATCTCGTCGTCGGTGAGCATTCTGATAAGTTCAATTTGTTCATCGGGCTCAAGTTTGGAAAAGACCTCCGCTGCTAACTCTTTGTGAAGTAAGCGGAAGACAATCGCCTTTTCCGATGTCTGCAGTTCTTCTATCATCTCGTAAACTACATTGGCGTCCTGGTCTTCCAGTAGCATCTTGAGGGTGCGAAAATCGCCGCGTTCGATGAGTTTCCTGAGGTCTACCTGTAGTTTGACCTTCATCGTGAGTACCTCCTCCTTATAGATTTGTTGGTTTATGGTGGCTTGTTACTGGAATAACTCGGATATTCCACAGAGAATCACCTTCCTTCATATACAGTTTTTTTGCGGTTATAAAGCTGTTCTGGTGGTCAAACAAATGGAAGAATTATTGCAACTTAATTATATCAAAATAATGCTTTACTTAGAACTTTTTATCAATGAATTTTCTGTAAACAAATGTATAATTTTGTGGACATCTACAACATAATTCCGACATCCAACTATTTCAGTGACAATAAGTGAAAAAAATCGAAGATATGTTATAATATATCAAGAACTGAGTTGCAATTTGAGAAAATCGCAAATGGAGGGAAAGCAGATGAAGGAGTATAGACCGCAAGAGATAGAAGGAAAATGGCAGAAAGTATGGGAGGAAAAGAAAGTTTTCGACACGCCTCAGTATTCTGATAAACCCAAGTATTATGCCCTTGTCATGTTCCCTTATCCGTCCGGAACATTACACGTAGGACATGTCAAGAACTACGTAATTGGCGACATCGTTGCGAGGTACAAGAGAATGCAAGGTTACAACGTCCTACATCCGTTTGGCTACGACGCATTTGGACTTCCAGCAGAAAACGCAGCGATCGCACATAAAATTCACCCGAAAAAATGGACACTCGATAATATAAAGGTAATACGAGGGCAGATAAAGAAACTTGGAATTACGTATGACTGGAATAGAGAAGTTATTACATGTACGGAAGATTACTACAAATGGACGCAGTGGGTATTTCTGAAGCTTTACGAAGCAGGACTTGCTTACAAGAAACCCGGCGCAGTTAACTGGTGCCCGAGCTGTCAAACAGTGCTTGCGAATGAACAAGTAAAAGATGGAAAATGTGAAAGATGTGGCACGACAGTGACGATGAAGTATCTTGAGCAGTGGTATTTCAAAATTACTGACTATGCCGAAAAACTGCTTGAAGGACTCGACAGGTTACCAGGCTGGCCCGAACACGTAAAGACGATGCAAAGAAACTGGATAGGCAAGAGCACCGGGGCGGAAGTGGATTTCCCAGTCGATGGGCTTGATAAGAAGATAAGGATATTCACAACAAGACCCGACACGATATATGGTGTTACATTCATGGCTATAGCTCCTGAATCGCCGCTCGTGCTTGAACTTGTTACAGAAGACAAGAAAAAAGAGGTCGAAGAATTCTTGGCTAAAGTTGCGCTCGAAGACAGGTTCAAGAGAACGAGCCTTGAAGCCAAAAAGGAAGGCGTATTCCTTGGAAGATATGCCATAAACCCACTCAACGGCGAGAAAATACCGATCTACGTAGCCAATTACATACTCTACGAATACGGAACTGGTGCGATAATGGCAGTCCCTGCACACGACCAGAGGGATTTCGATTTTGCTAAGACGTACGGCTTACCGATTAAGCAGGTTATAAAACCGAAAGATGGGGAATGGAACGTAGAAGAAAAACCGTACGAAGAAGAAGGCATAATGGTTAACAGCGGTCCATTCGACGGATTGGAAAGCACGAAAGGAATTGAAGAAGTAAGTAAATACATAGAAGAAAAAGGCTATGGAAAAAGAAGCGTACAATACAAACTCAGAGACTGGCTCATCTCAAGGCAGAGATACTGGGGAGCACCAATTCCGGTTGTCTATTGTGAAAAATGTGGAATCGTTCCTGTGCCGGAAAAAGACTTGCCGGTGAAACTGCCTGAAAACGTAGAATTCTTGCCAACGGGTCAATCACCACTCACGCTCAGCGAAGAATTCAAACACACAACATGTCCGAAATGTGGGGGACCTGCGCACAGAGAAGTTGAAACGATGGATACGTTCGTAGACAGCTCATGGTACTACCTGAGATACGTGAATCCGAAAGACGACGACAAACCATTTGACACCAAAGACGTCAACTACTGGCTGCCGGTTGACCAGTACATCGGCGGAGTTGAACATGCTGTTCTTCACCTGCTCTACTCTCGTTTCATCACGAAAGTACTCTATGATCTCGGATACGTTGGATTCGACGAACCGTTTAAGAACCTCTTCACGCAGGGAATGATATACAAAGATGGATGGAAGATGAGTAAATCTAAAGGCAACGTTGTTTCGCCTGACGAAATGATCGAAAAGTACGGAACAGATACGCTGAGGATGTACATACTCTTTATGGCTCCACCGGAAAAAGACGCAGAATGGAATGATGCTGGTATAGAAGGCGTACACAGATTTATAAAACGTTTGTGGAATAACTACTACAAAATGATTGAATTAATTAACTCTGAAGGTGCTGGAACAAAAGAATTCGGCAAAGAGGAAAAGAGCCTGAGAAGAAAACTCCACGCGATGATAAAGAAGATAAGAGAAGACATAGAAGGCGGATTCAAGTTCAACACGGCGATTGCAGGATTGATGGAGTTCAACAACCAGCTCTCTGATTACCTTGAAAAGACTGCAACACCGAACAAAGAACTTCTCAGAGAGATTACAGAAAAATTGGCACTAATACTCTCCCCATTCGCACCGCACATGGCAGAGGAGATGTGGCACGATATTGGAAAAGAGTCGCTTATCGTGGAGGAAAGATGGCCTGAATACGATCCGAGCGCACTGAAGGAAGAAGAGATAACCGTTGTCGTTCAGGTGAATGGAAAAGTAAGAGGCAAAGTAGTTGTACCAGCCGATGCGAATGAAGAAGAGATAAAACAGATGGCTATTGAAAGTGCGAAAAAACAACTCGAAGGAAAACAAATCGTAAATACGTTCTACGTTCCTGGCAAGCTGGTGAATATAGTTATAAAATAAGAAAGATTCAAATTCAGGTGGATATCGAAAGGGGGATAACGGATGAAGAAACTCCTGCTAGTTGTTGTTTTCACAACAATCGTTTTAAGTAGCATATCTTTAGCTCAGCAAGACGTGGTGGCAATAGTAAATGGAAGAAACGTAACGATGGACGAATGGAACAGGGAAGCGAACATCCAAAAACTCTTAATGGAAATCCAGAGTTCGAACGAAATATTCTACAGTGTGCTGACAACATCACAAGAGGGTTTAGTTCTCCTCGAAAGGTACAAGCTGAAAGTACTCGATACACTTATAAAAAAGATACTCTTCATACAATTTGCTGAAAGCTTGAAAGTACAGCCCGATGAAAAAACGGTAAAAGCGGACGTAGAAAACGAAATAAAGAAATTACTAACTGACCTAAAAATGACAGAACAGCAGTTCAACGACTACCTCATGCAGTTCGGCATGGGAACTTTGAGCGATTACAGGCAGAAACTATATTTCCAAAGAACGTACGCACTCAGCCTTGCGAATGTTTATGCTCTCTATTTGAAAGATATCGCAGTCACAGACGATGAAATCAAGGCGTATTATGATAAGAACAAAGACAAATACACCGTAAGCACGCAGTACGACTTAGTAGTGTTTAAGACAAAAGACAAAGCCTTAGCTGATTCGATAAGGCAAGAGCTTGTTAAAAAAACTGCGGTTGAAGAGATCAGCAAAAAATACAACATAACTGTGACAGTGAATGGAATGGTAAGTCAGAACGATACGACGAAGCTACCGCAAGCACTCTGGATCTACGTGAACAGCGCAATAAAAGGTACGGCACTACCAGTCCAGCAAGTTTCAGGCGAGTACTATGTTATCCAAGTGCGCGACATAAAAGTTGGAGGAACCAAATCGCTGGATCAGGTCAAGGAAGAAATCAAGAATGCTCTACTCAGCCAAAAACAGGAGCAGGCTAAACAAAAAGTATTGACCGATTTTGATGCATTCAGCAAGAAAGCGAAGATAGATATCCTTTATAAGAGCAGTATCGTAAAGAACTGAGTGGTGGAAATACGCCTGGTAAATATCTGGGGAAGCGTGGATGGGAACTGGGACTGGTAAGAATATCTTAGAAGCACAAGTGTTGAGAAATGAAATTAAGAGGAGACTAATAAAGCATCTTATAAGTATCTTCGCAGTCTTTTTTGTCGGGACTATTTACTACTGGGTTTTTGAAGATCTTTCATTTCTCGACGCACTGTTCTTTACGGGCATAACTATATCTACAGTTGGATACGGAATGCCCGACACGATCTCAAGTACCGGAAGAATATTTACGTTGTTTCTAATCTTAGCTGGGTTATCCGTTGTTCTGTACAGTGTTTCTTACATTACAGCACTTTTGGTAGAAGGCGAACTAACGCAACTTTTTAAGGTGAGGCGAACTGAGAAAAGGGTGTCGAAGATGAATAATCATATTATCGTTGTTGGAATCGGAAACATAGGAACTCAGGTAGTGAATCAGCTTTTGCGTTTCAAAGAAGATGTAGTTGGCATCGATGCGAATATCACGGAAAAAGAAATTCGAGAAAGACTAATCGAAGATGGTTCAAAGCTTGTATTCATAAACGGCGATGCAACGAATGAGAATGTATTGCTGAAAGCTGGCATAAAACAAGCACGTGCGCTGATTACAACACTACCTGACGACGCATTAAACATCTTTGTCACGCTAACTGCGAAGAACATGAACCCAAATATATACGTGGTATCTAATATAAGCAATATAAACAATTTAACAAAGTTCATATACGCAGGTGTTGACCATCCGATTGCAACCGCAGAGATTGCGGGAGTGAAAATGGTTGAGACAATCATATTAAGAAAACAACGGGAAAACGTCCTTGACGTTTTGAACATACGAGATAAGAGATTCAGAGTGGAGATAGTGGACGTCAGTTCTACAAACCTCGAAGGCAAGCGGATAGAAGAATTACGGCTCAAAGAAAAATATAACGTGTACATAGTTGCGTTGTTAAAAGGTGAAGAATTCGTACTTGGACCTTCGAAAAACGAGATAATCTGCAAAGATTGCAAACTCATTGCATTTGGAGAAGAAGAAGGTCTGAGCAGATTTAGAAACGACTTTTTGCAAGCAAAATAAAGTAATCAGAAAACATAGACAGGAGGGACAAAAATGAAGCTGAAGACGATGACGATGGAATGGACTGGTGACACGTTAGTTTTAATTGACCAAAGGAGGCTTCCGTTCGAAGAAGTTTACGTCACATGCGCTGACTATAGAGCAGTTGCACTCGCGATAAAAGAAATGGTTGTGCGCGGAGCTCCAGCGATAGGAGCAACAGCTGCGTTTGGCTACGTTTTAGGGGCTAAGGAAATTACAAGAAAAACATACAATTACGAACAAGCTGTCCTTCAGATGAAAAGCGTCAAAGAAACGCTTGCTAAGACCAGACCGACAGCTGTTAACCTCTTCTGGGCACTCGACAGAATGGAAAAAAGGCTAATTGAACATGGAAAGTTCGAAGGACTCTCAAAAGCACTTGAAGACGAAGCGATTAAGATAGCAAAAGAAGATATAGAGACGAACAAGGCGATAGGTAGGCACGGTGCTGCACTCTTGGAAGATGGCTTCACAGTTTTGACACACTGTAATGCAGGTGCGCTTGCAACCGTTGACTATGGTACAGCTCTTGGCGTGCTGCGTGCTGCGAAAGAACAGGGCAAAAGAATAAAAGTCTATGCTGATGAAACAAGACCTTACCTGCAAGGTGCGAGATTGACAGCTTGGGAACTTATGAAAGACGGTTTCGACGTGACACTGATCAGCGACAACATGGCAGGATGGGTAATGAAGCAGGGCAAAATAAACGCCGTAATAGTCGGTGCCGACAGGATTGCGGCAAACGGAGATGTCGCCAACAAAATAGGCACTTACATGGTTGCTGTGCTTGCCAAAAAGCACGGAATCCCGTTCTATGTTGCAGCACCATTGAGCACGATAGATTTATCTATTAAGAGTGGAAAAGAAATACCGATAGAAGAAAGATCACACGAAGAAGTCGCAACATGCGGTGGAAAGAGAATTGCACCGAATAACGTTAACATATACAACCCTGCTTTCGATGTTACCGAACACGAGCTCGTAACTGCTATAATCACTGAAAAAGGCGTGGTGTATCCACCTTACGAAGAGAACCTTAAAAAACTTTTTGAGGAGTGAACAATATGGTAGACCTTAAGCTTTTAAGAAAATCACCGGAGATATTCTACGAAGCGCTGAACAAAAGAAATTACTCAACCGAACTAATTGACAAGATAGTTGAACTTGACAAAGAATGGAGGAATTATGTAAATCTTGTGAACAATCTCAAGGCAAAGAGAAATGAATTATCAAAGAGTGTTGCAAAATTGAAAGCCGAAGGCAAAAACGAAGAAGCGAACGAAATAATCGCCGAGAGCAAGAAACTTGGCGATGAAATTGCGCTCCACGAGGCAAAACAAAAAGAACTCGAAGAAGAGATGTACAAACTCGCTCTATATATACCGAACGTACCGCACGAAAGTGTCGTAGTAGGAAAAGATGAGATGGAAAATGTCGAAGTTCGCAGATGGGGAGAACCGAGAAAGTTCGATTTTGAACCGAAAGCCCACTGGGACTTGGGACCAGAACTCGGTATGCTCGACTTTGACAGAGGCGCGAAATTGAGCGGTTCGAGATTCACGGTTATGTTCGGCGCAATCGCAAGGCTTGAAAGAGCGATTGCACAATTCATGCTCGACACGCATGCAAAGAATGGATACATAGAAGTTAACGTTCCACATCTTGTGAAACGAGAGACCATAACAGCAACAGGTCAGCTTCCAAAATTCGCGGAAGAACTTTACACATGTGAAAAAGACGACCTCTTCTTGATACCAACTGCCGAAGTCTCGCTCGCTGCGCTCCACATAGACGAGATATTGGAAGAAAATCAACTTCCAAAGAAATATACGGCATTTACTCCATGTTATAGAAGAGAAGCGGGAAGCTATGGAAAGGATGTAAGGGGACTAATAAGACAACACCAGTTTGAGAAAGTTGAACTCGTATGGTACACGACACCAGAGAGGTCCTTCGACGACCTTGAACAACTCACACGCGATGCCGAGACAATACTCCAGCTCCTCGGACTGCCATACAGAGTGGTTATGCTCTGCACGGGTGACCTCGGCTTTGCAGCTGCGAAGACGTACGACATAGAAGTTTGGCTGCCGTCTTACAATGCCTACAAAGAAATATCTTCGTGCAGCAACGACACAGACTTCCAAGCGAGAAGAGGAAACATGCGTTACAGAACCAAAGATGGAAAGATGAACTACGTTCACACGCTGAACGGTTCAGGTCTTGCTATCGGAAGGACATTGGTAGCGATTATGGAAAACTATCAAAATCCTGATGGAACAATAACCGTTCCCGAAGTCTTGAGACCGTACATGGGAACGGACATAATTAGACCGATGTGATGAAGTGCACTGCAAAGGGAGATAAGTCAAATAATGGCAAAAATGGAAGAGAACCTGATACAAAAAATTAGGGAAATGAGCTACGAAGAATTGGAGAAATTTGCCGATGAAATACGAAGATACATGATAGAAGTGACTTCCGCAAACGGAGGTCACTTGGCTTCCAATCTTGGTACAGTTGAATTGACACTCGCACTTTATAGGATCTTCGACCCGTACAAAGACTACATCATCTGGGATACTGGCCACCAAGCGTACACGCACAAATTATTGACAGGCCGATGGAACGAGTTCAAAACACTAAGAACTTACGGTGGCATATCAGGATTCACGAACATATTCGAATCTCCAGTTGACAGATTCGGAGCAGGTCATGTGGGTACGTCTATCTCAGCTGCGCTTGGAATAGAGAAAGCTTTAAAACTGAAAGGTGAAAAGGCTAACGTTGTTGTGGTTATGGGTGATGGCGCATTAACAAGCGGGCAAGCCTTGGAAGCTTTGAATCAAGTAAAAGCTCAGCATTCAAAGATAAAAATCATACTCAACAGCAACGGGATGAGCATTTCAAAAAACGTTGGTGGCCTTTCGATGCTCCTCGAATCGCTCAGAACGAGCAAAATTTACGTTACGATTAAAGAAAGAATTAAGCACGGAATGAGCGAAAATGTAGAATTTGAGCTGAGAAAAATAAGAGAAGCACTCAAAGTAGCACTTGTAGGCGAAGATTTCTTTGAATCGCTCGGATTAAAACATTTCGGTCCTGTTGATGGTCACGATATAAAATCGCTCGAAGAAGCGTTCAAGCAAATCAAAGACTATCCATACCCGACAGTCTTGACAGTATTCACGATCAAGGGGAAGGGTTATCCGCACTCTGAGGAAAACCCGACGAAGTACCACGGTGTTGAAAAGTTTGATCCCGACTCTGGGGTTTTCGAAAAGCCGCAAGCTGCGTATTCGTACAGTGAGCTTTTTGGCAAAATTCTAACAAAGATAGCTGAGAAAGATGACAAAATAATAGCACTCACCGCAGCAATGCCAGACGGAACAGGCTTGACACAATTTGCCAAACAATTTCCCGAAAGATTCATCGATCTCGGTATAACAGAACAATCTGTTGTGACGTACGCAGGTGGTCTTGCAACAATGGGTTACAAGCCCGTTGTTGCAATATATTCAACGTTCTTGCAGAGAGCATATGACCAAATAATTCACGACATCGCCTTGCAGAACCTGAACGTTATTTTTGCAATAGACAGGGCAGGATTAGTGGGAACAGATGGACCTACGCACCACGGAGTTTTTGACATAGCATACTTGAGACCTATTCCAAACGTGAAAATATTAACGCCGCTCAGCGGACAAGATTTGGCAAACACACTCTACACCATACTTACAAACAGTAGCGAATACACTGGACCGATCGCGATCAGGTACCCGAGGGATACAGAATTTGGCAATTTGGACGAAATCTGTGGTAAAATAGAGAAGATAAATCCATTTAGCTGGCAGATTCTGAACGAAGGAAAAGACATTGCGCTACTTGTCGTAGGAACTCTTGCAGAAAAGTACTTGGAAATTTCTAAAAGGAACAACTGGACATTGATAGGAGTGAGAAGTGTTAAGCCGCTTGATGAACAACTTCTAAGGCATATAATATCGACACACAGCCATATTTTCACAGTGGAAGAAGGAAGCCTCAGTGGCGGTTTTGGAGAAAGTGTTTCCAAATACTTGAATTGCCAGGCTGAAATTTCAAATAAGCCGTATATATACAACATTGGAATACCGGACGAATTTATAACGCATGGACCAAGGGGAAAATTGCTCGAATTGGTAGGACTTGACAGTAGTAGTGTTGAGAGAAGAGTTAGAGAGATAACAAAAGTGAAGGGAGTGATTGTATGAAGTTTCAAACTCAATATGGAGAGATTGAGATTACAGTAAATGCAATTAGAAAACTTGTCTACCTTGCTGTCCTCGAAACGTACGGACCAATTAGCATTGGTTCGGATAACTGGTTCAACAGGTGGTTTTCTTCTGATGAAGGAAAGATAAGAGTCGAAGAAGATGAATACGGACACCTAAAAATTGATATATTCGTCGAAGTGGAATATGGCACGAAAGTCACCGAGGTTGGCAAAAACATAGAAGAAAACGTGGTGCACAAACTCAAAGCCTTTGCAAACTGTGAAAACGCAGAAGTTGACGTGCACATAATTGGCGTTAGATGAAATGAGGTGGTAGCTTGATTACAACAATAAATGGAGTTGAGATGAAAGGTATCTTCATGAAAGGTACCGAAAATTTGCTGGCACATAGAGACGAAATAAACGCACTGAACGTTTTCCCGGTACCGGACGGTGATACCGGTTCTAACATGAGCTCAACGATGCTTGAAGCTTGTAAATACCTCGAAAACACCACAGAAGAAAAACTGTCGAACGTTCTTGATGTTATTAAACGCGGTACACTGATGGGAGCTCGAGGAAATTCTGGAGTTATACTCTCTCAAATATTCAGAGGTTTCTGCGATACCTTATCGAAGAAGAACAAAATAACAGTCGCAGATTTTGTAAAGGGAATCAAAGGTGCAAAAGAAGTTGCCTATAAAGCTGTCCTGAGGCCTGTTGAAGGTACGATACTCACAGTTGTGAGAGTTTTAGACGAACATTCAAAAGAACTTGCCGCATGCGAAAGTTTTGAGCAACTCTTTGAGAAAATGGAACAGATAGCGTTAGATACGGTTAAAATGACGCCTAATTTGCTGCAAAAGCTCAAGGAAGCGAACGTTGTGGACGCTGGCGCCAAGGGGCTTTACTACATAATTCAGGGGTTCAAAATGTACATCCTTGGTGACAAAACGATAAACCTCCAAGGCGTTGAGACAAGGCCTTCGGAAGAAATCACCATAGCGTACGAAGAATTAACGTACCAGTACTGTACCGAACTAATAGTGAGAGCGAGAAAAGATATCAAAGACGCGACGAAAAAAGAGCTTGAAAGTTACCTTAATTCAATGGGCGATTCCGTGGTGTTCTTTGTTCAGGACGACGTAATTAAACTGCACGTTCACACAAATAACCCGGGACAAGTAATTGAAACTTTCCTCCAGCATGGTGAACTATTGAAGGTTAAAATCGACAATATGAAAGAACAGCATGAACACGTTGTTGGAGAATATACAAAGAAAGAACGCAAGAAGATTGCATTTGTTGCAGTCTCGCCAGGAGAAGGCATATCAAAGGTATTAACAGACCTTGGCGTAGATGAAATAATCTCGGGTGGTCAATCGATGAACCCGAGCATGGCTGACATACTTGATGCGATCAGGCGAGCGAATGCGGACAACATATTCGTATTTCCAAACAACTCAAACATAATCTTAGCGGCTGATCAAGCAGCGAAAGTGGCTCAGAACGAAGGGATCAATGTAATAGTAATAAAAACTGTGAATGTCCAGCAGAGTGTTAGTGCAATGATTTACAAGATGGGAGAAGAAATTGAAGAGATAAAAAACAGCATAAACGAAGCCATTGCTAAAACGACTGCCATATCAATTACAATCGCGGTTAGAGACTCGAAATATGCTGGTGAAAAGATAAAGAAAAACGAATACCTCGGATTTCTTAACAAAGAATTAGCAGTGCATCACAGAAATTTGGTAAACGTTTTGGACAAACTGTACGAAAAATGCAACTTAAAAGATCGGGAAGTGCTAACGGTGTTCGTTGGTTCGGACGCAACGCCTATCGAACAGAGCATAGTTGAGAAGTATACTAAGAAGAAATATCCGAATGTGCAGATAGAATTTTTAGATGGTGGGCAACCACACTATCCTTTCTTAATGTTAGTTGAGTAAGTTTTTAAAAATCGTATTGAAAAGAGGAGCATAGGATGAGGGAAGTAATGAATGTTGTAAACGTTGATGATAAATACGTATATTTATCTTTAATGGTCAATGAAGCAGGCTGTTCTGCCTGCGCTTTGGCAGGCTCATGCTCGGTAAAAGGTGAAAAGGGCACACTTAGAGTGCGGAAGGACGATATGAAGGAAGAATTCAAAACAGTCTTGCCAGGTGACACCGTCATCGTTGATTTGAAACACAACGAAGCTATCTTATCACTTATCGTGTATGGCATACCACTTGCCGGATTTCTAATAGGAGTATTGATTGGATACATCCTCAAACTCCAAGATTTGATTTCCTTTGTGCTTGGGATTGGATTTGCTGGTGTTGGCGCACTGCTCACGAGACTTTATGACAAAAAATACAAAATTGAAGTAATCGATGTTAAAAGAGCAACCGTGCAATCTTGGCATAGTGACAACATAAATGAGCCACTAAATTCTTAAAGAGCTTAAAGAAAACCCGTGAGGGGGATGGTTGAATGGTTTACACATTCAAAAAGGGAGAGCCGAAAAACGGATGGGTGACTATCGTCCACGGTCTTGGTGAACACATCGGACGGTACGAACGGTTAATCAACTTGCTTACTGAAAACGGTTTTGGCGTTTTCGGTTTTGACTTACCGGGACACGGAAAGAGCGGGGGGATAAAGGGGCACACGTCTATTGAGGAGATTATAGAGCTAATAGACGACCTAACAAAATCGACGCAGAAATTCGCGATCTTTGGCCACAGCCTTGGTGGGCTGATAGCAATAAGATATGCAGAGCTTAGACCACAAAAAATTTCAAAGCTTGTGGTCTCATCACCGGCACTACATCTTGAACCTAAGCCGAGCCAGGTTATGATGCTCAAAATATTCTCATTCTTAGCACCATTCATGACGGTGAAGAACGGTATAGACCCAAATCATCTATCTAGAAGCAAAGAAGCCGTTGAAAAGTACATCTCAGATCCATTGGTTCACGACAGGATATCGATTAAACTCGGAAAAAGCATGCTCAAGAACGTTGAACTCGCTCACGAACAAGCCCAGCGAATAAAATGTCCGGTTGCTGTGCTCATAGGTACAGAAGACAGAGTAACACCACCGGAAGGCGCAAAGAGATTTTTCGAAGAGCTCCAAACAGAAAAAAGGATTGAGGAATTTTTGGGAGGGTACCACGAATTATTTGAAGATCCGGAACATGCCGACGGCTTCCATGAGAAAATTCTCTACTACATAAAAGATTGGAAATCTGAAGAGCGATAAGCGAAGGTCATAGAAAGGAATGGAGAGAGCATGGCTATCTACAAAACAAGGTTAGGCGAGTTTGATATAAACGATGATGAAATAATCACATTTCCAGGCGGAATACCGGGATTTGAGAATTTGAGAAAGTTCTTCATATTATCATTGCAAGAAACAGCTCCGATAAGCTGGCTTGTGAGTATTGAAGATGAACAAGTATCTTTCCCGATAATTGATCCATGGATTGTCAAAGAAGATTACGAGATAGAACTATCCCAGCAGGAAGTGGCGGAGCTTGAAGTTGAAGACCCTTCAGAATTGATAATCTGGTGCATTGTTACGATACCTCTTGGCAAACCGCAAGAGGCAACGGTGAATTTGAAAGCACCAATTGTCATAAACGTCAAAAAAGCAAAAGGGATACAAGCGATACTTGAAAATTACGACATGAGATACCCGCTAATGGATGCAACGAAATCCGACGAAGAAAAGAAAGAAGAATAGGCACTCAAAGAGTAAAAAACTTGAAAGTGGTGAAAATTATGCTTGTACTATCGAGAAAAGTTGGCGAGAGTATACTGATAGGTGATAACATACAAGTGAAGGTGATTAAGATCGAAAACGGCGTCGTCAAGATAGGCATAATGGCTCCTTCGGACGTTAAGATATATCGCGAGGAGATTTATTCCACGGTGGCTGCACACAATAAAGCTGCCTTAGGTACGGCGGACTTATTGACAAATGTGATGAAACTGAAGGAGGCACTCAGAAATGATAAAGATAGATGACAAACTAGTTGAACATCTCCTAAAGCTATCAAGACTAACGTTCGATGACAAAGACAGGCTGAAGAACGATCTGCAAAAGATCATAAACTACTTCGAAATACTTTCCGAAGTCAACACCGAAGGTCTTGAACCAATGTACACACCTATTGAAGAACCGTGCATTTTAAGAGAAAAAGAACCAGTGGAGTTTGAAAACATCGATGGAATTATTGAGAACTTTCCTGAAAAAGATAATAGGCTTATCAAAGTCCCGGGTATTTACGGATAATTCAAAGGTAAAAGAATGGCAGAAATCTGAAGAACTTGCGGCACAGTACCTTAAAAAGAAAGGATACAAGATCGAAAGTCGAAATTACCGCACACCTTTCGGAGAAATCGACATAATCGCAAAGAAAGGAAACATGTATGTCTTTGTTGAAGTAAAATCCGGTACTGGTCGAAAGATAAGACCATCAGAAAGAGTTGACGAAAACAAGCACCAGAGAATCTGCAAAGTAGCAGAATATTATATCCATAGAGAACTGAAGAAAAAAAGGCGGGATGATTTTCTTTACAAGACTCGGATTGATGTGATAGAGATAATCGATGGCAAGATAACACATTACGAAAATATTGGGTGGGATTTCGTGTGAAGGTAATAGCGACTAACAAAAAAGCATACACTGACTACATAATAGATGAAACTTACGAGGCTGGCATAGTGCTCGTTGGAACGGAAGTCAAATCGTTGAGGGAACACGGCGCCAGTTTCAAAGACTCGTTCTGCAGGGTCAAAGACGGGGAGATATTTTTGTTGAACCTGCACATACCTCCTTACAGATTTGGAAACATCTACAACCACGATCCAGAAAGACCGAGGAAGTTGTTGCTCCACAGAAAACAAATAGACAGAATTTGGGGCAAAATCCGTCAAGAAGGATATACGGTGATACCAACGAAAATATACTTCAACAACGAAGGTAGGGTTAAAGTAGAGATCGCAGTGGCGAAGGGTAAGAAGAGCCACGATAAGCGAGAAGAGATAAAGAAGAAGGAAATTGAAAAGAGAATAAAAGAATATATTAAACGATAGTATAAGCTCGTATATCTTTTTCACGTTTCTATGCAGGAGTTGAGGATTTTATGTCGACACAGAAAAACAACTTCGTACCCAGAGCAAAAATAATAATCGGCGATAGTCGAAAAATGAGGGAAGTTAACGACGAAGAAGTAGACTTAATCGTCACATCTCCACCTTACTGGCACATAAAGGACTACGGTGTGAATGGACAGATAGGTTATGGTCAAACACTTCACGAATATCTTAATTCGCTTTACTGTGTGTGGTCAGAAAGTTACCGTGTGTTGAGAAATGGTGGAAGGTTATGTGTAAACGTTGGAGACCAATTCGCAAGAGCGGTGGTGTATGGTCGCTACAAAGTAATTCCCATACATGCGGAGATAATTGCCCAGTGTGAAGATATAGGTTTTGATTTCATGGGATCTATCATCTGGCAGAAAAAGACCACAATGAATACGACAGGCGGAGCCAATGTAATGGGCTCATATCCATATCCCCCAAACGGTATTGTAGAATTGGATTACGAATACATTCTCATATTCAAAAAACCCGGCGATAACAAAAAGGTACCAAAAGAGGTAAAAGAAGCTTCGAAACTTTCTAAGGAAGAATGGAAAGAATACTTTTCAGGACACTGGACATTTGGTGGAACAAAGCAGATAGGTCACGAAGCTATGTTTCCGGAAGAACTTCCCAGAAGGCTTATAAAAATGTTCACATTTGTTGGGGATACGGTTTTAGATCCATTTTTAGGCAGTGGAACTACCGCAAAGGTTGCTTTGGAACTTAATAGAAATGTAATTGGATACGAAATTAACAAAGATTTTTTAGAGATGATAAAGACAAAGATAGGCATAGGACAAAACATCTTCTTAACGTCGGAAAATATCCAGATAATTGAAAGGGAGCAAGAATTTAAAGAGCAAAGTACGAACAATTACGTTCCAAGAATCAAAGATGCAAAACCTCAGATAGAGCCAAATAAGTTAAAATTCACTGGTGAAAGACTGTATAGAGTAGTTGATATCATTGACGAATGTACACTAAAACTCGATACGGGCCTTGCTGTAAGGTTTCTCGGAATAAAGATAGAAAAAAAGAAAGAAGCCATCGAATACCTTCAAAAGTATGTGCTCGGTAAGAATGTGTTTTTAAAGCTTGAAAGTGCTGTTATTGTTGATTCAGGAACTTTGATAGCATACATTTATCTCAAAAACAAGATCTTCATCAACGCTTACCTTATAAAATCAGGTATTGCAGTACCAGATTTCGAAGTTGAGCACAGATATAAGAACAAATTTTTAGGACTTTGGGAGGAAATCCGAAGTGTCAAAAGAATGGATTCTGAACATAGCTACAAACCGGTGGGGTTTAAATAAGAAAAGCAAAGTTGGACCTGTTTCGGAATGGATTAGAGAGTGCAAACCAAAATCTCTCGAGGAATGGAAATTATTCTATTTCGATAAGATAAAAAAGGAAATTTTAGAGCCTAATGGCAACACACAAAATGCTCACGAGTATATAAAAGATTTGGGACAGAGACTGTATGTAAAGATAACGGAAGTTATGCAAGCCGAGTTGAAGGAAATAACAGAAGAAGACTGCATTTTGTATATAGAAGATTTGGTTTTGAAAAAAACATTTGATGGGTATCTTACAGAGATTGATACAATTCACGAGAAAATCCAATTAGAGTTAAAACATCTCGATGTTGCAATAAAACCTGCACCCGACGAATGGGACAGAAAGTACAACGTTGATTTCTATGTAGACGTTTCAGGAAGCTACATAGGTATTCAAATAAAGCCGATAACTTATCAACAGAGTCAACAGATATACAAGTGGAAGGAATTAATGAACAAAAGCCACGAGAGATTTAGGGAAAAGTTTGGGGGGAAAGTTTTCATCGTGTTTTCAATCAAAAATAATGATAAGAAGGAGATTTTCAATCCTGAGGTAGTCGAAGAAATTAAAAATGAAGTTGAGAGATTGAAGAATTTGAAAATAGATGAAATTACAAAAGGAGAGTGATAACATGGATATAAGAAAAAAGGTCGAAGAAAAACTCAGATCATTCAAAGAAAGTTACAAACCAGACGTCATAGATATAGATCCAAGTAAAATCAACATCAACACCTACATCGATCACACAAATCTCAAACCTACCGCAACGACAGAGGAAATTAAAGCGGTCTGCAAAGAGGCGTTGGAATACAAATTCAAAGGCGTATGCATAAATCCATCCTTTGTTCCTATGGTTTCGCAGATGCTTAAAGGCTCGGATGTGCTCACAGTGACGGTTGTTGGATTCCCGCTCGGTGCAACGAGCACGCACTCGAAAGTTGAAGAGACAAAATGGGCGGTTGAAAATGGCGCTCAGGAAATCGATATGGTTATACACATCGGAAAACTCAGAGAAGGCGATTACGAATACGTGTACAATGACATAAAATCAATTGTTGAAGCGGCGAAAGTACCTGTTAAAGTGATAATCGAAACATGCTTCCTCACAGATGAAGAGAAAGTTGCAGCTTCGGTAATTTCAAAACTTGCAGGTGCAAAATTCGTAAAAACGTCTACAGGTTTTGGCACAGGCGGTGCCAAATTCGAAGACGTTCAATTGATGCGCTGGGCGGTTGATGGTGAAATAGAAGTTAAGGCATCAGGTGGAGTAAAGACTTACGAAGATGCATTAAAGATGTTATCTGCTGGCGCAACGAGAATAGGCACGAGCTCGGGAGTTGCTATCGTCACGAGAAAGACGAGTACCTCGGGAGGATATTGATTAAATCGTTATTTGAACACTATAAATAGGGGGTGGTCCGCATGAAAGTTTTGGGTCTAATTTTGGCAGGGGGCAAGAGCGATGCGCTTGGTAAGCTCGTTTACAAACGAGCAAGTGCCGCCGTACCGGTCTTTGGAAAGTACCGTGCAATAGACTTCACGCTAAGCAACATGGTCAATTCCGGCATATACAAAGTAGGTGTTTTAACCCAGTACAACCCGCGCAGTCTTATGGACCACCTCGGCTCAGGTAAAGAATGGGATCTTGATAGAAAACACGGTGGATTGTACATACTTCAACCTTACCTTGGAATGACCGGAGAGTACTGGTATCGTGGTACAGCGGATGCTCTATTCCAAAACACCACGATGCTCAGAAGAGGCGATGAGGACTACGTAATAATAGGTTCCGGCGACCATATCTATAAAATGCTTTACAACGACATTTACAGCTACCATTTCGCCAAAGGTGCCGATGTAACACTCGTAGTTAAAGAACTCGATGAAACATACGACATCACACAATATGGGGTTGTAACAACTGAGCCAGACGGTAGGATAACACAGATACAGGAAAAAGTTCAGAATCCTTCGACAAGAAAAGCATTTTTAGGTATTTACTTCATAAACAAGCATTTGTTGCTCGAGCTCCTTTATGATACAGTACCAGCTGGTAAATACGACCTTTTGCTTGACGTGATAATACCAAACCTTTCCAAGCTGAAAGTATACGCGTACGAGTTCAGCGGATACTGGAGAAATGTCAAGAAAGGAATAGCAGAGTACTACAAAATGAACATGGAAGTTCTCAACAGCCCTGCAATTCGCGAAGAATTATTTGTGAAGTACGGAAAGGTGTATACAAAATTGAAAGACTATCCACCTGCCAAATTCACGGGTACTGCGAAGGTAAGTAACTCGATAGTCGCTGATGGCTGTATTATATCTGGAAATGTCAAAAATTCTGTGCTCTTCAGGGGAGTTGTAGTACGCGCAGGTGCTCGAGTTGAGAACTCGATAATTATGCAAGATAGCGTTATTGAAGAAGGGGCTATAGTGAGAAATGCAATAATAGACAAGAACTGCGTAGTTCGCGCAGAGCAGATGCTGATCGGCGATTTTGAGCCTGTGGTCTTAGAAAAATGGATGGTTATATAGCGGGGGGTGAAGGGGATGCAGAACGTGCTTGGTTTGATACTCGCAGGTGGTCAAGGAACGAGGCTCGGAGTACTGACGGAAAAAATACCCAAACCCGCCGTTCAATTTGGTGGAAAATACAGGATAATAGATTTTACCATGAGCAACTGCGTCAACTCAGGAATATACAGAATAGGTGTGCTTACACAGTACAGACCACACTTGCTCAACAAACACATAGGTATCGGCAAACCGTGGGATTTAGATAGAAAGGGTGGAGGAGTTACGATACTCCAGCCATATTCTACGCTTACTGAGAGCGTATGGTACAAAGGAACAGCCGATGCGGTTTACCAAAACATCGAATTCATAGACGAATACGAACCAGAATACATTGTCGTTCTTTCTGGTGACCACATATACTCGATGGACTACAGCGAATTTGTTTACTACCACATATCGAAGAATGCACTGGCGACGATAGCCTGTATGGAAGTGCCGCTCAGCGAAGCCCACAGATTCGGGATAATGATAACGGACATCGACAACAAGATCGTTGAATTCCAAGAAAAGCCGAAAGAACCGAAATCGAACTTAGCTTCTCTTGGTATCTACGTCTTCAATTGGAAATTCATAAAAGATGTGCTCATCGAAGATGCGAAAAACGAATCGAGCGACCATGATTTTGGAAAAAACATAATACCGAATATCCTCACAACAGACCGTGTGTATGCATTCCCATTCGAAGGGTATTGGCAAGATGTAGGAACTATAAGATCGTATTGGGAAACGAATCTTGAACTCGTGAGGCCCATTCCTCCGTTTAACATCCATGATCCGAATTGGCGCATCTACACAAGGTCTGAAGAAATGCAACCGGCATACATAGCTCCTGAAGGCGAAGTAAGGAATTCAATAGTGAGCGAGGGTTGTGAAATCTACGGAACTATTGAAAATAGCGTTATAGCTCAGGGTGTAAAACTTGGCAAAGGCAGCGTCATTAAAAACAGCGTCATAATGGCAAAAGTTGAGATTGGAGATAACGTGTACATTGAAGATGCGATTGTGGCGGAAAATACCATAATCAAAAACGGTTGCAAGATAGGCATAGGTGAATTTGCCGAGAGCAAATACGACAAAAAGGTCTACGATTCACACATAACAGTTATCGGAATGGACACCGTTGTGGAGGAAGAATGTGTCTTCGGTAAGAACGTTGTGATTGGCAACGACCGGATAGTACCGAAAGGAACGCAGATAGAGAGTGGCGGATACTACATTTAATTTCTTTGATATGTTTAATATACTTTGCAATCTTGCTGGGAGGAATAGTAGGTGGATCTTTATTTTATAAAAGTTCGTGCTCGAAGTAAAGGAACAGCAGAAGACATAGTTGGATATTTTTTTGGAAAAACGAACAGCGCACCCGATTTTGATTTCTTGGTTGTTCCTTTGCGTTATTCAAATATAATCGACAGCATCACACTGAATGAAGACCTTAGAGAATTTAAGGAAAAGCTCGAAAAAGCCAAACAAGAGATAAAAGCAATACCGGGTGGGCACGATGTAACTATCGCATTCTTAGCGTACCTTAACAACATGCTGAACAGGAGGGGGAAAATTCCACTTGGTATTGAGTTCTCGACTGCCGTGAAGGAGTCGGATACAGAAGTTATGAAGGTCATAATATCTGATCTGCTCGAAGAATGGAGCCCGAAGATGGAAGTTGACGTACGGGCTCAAGGTATGTTTCTTGAAGAATATTCTGCATACACGTTTCTCAGCATGCAGGAAGATTTTTCTGATGAAAATGTTGTAAAGGTTTACACAAGAGCGGATGTAGTGGATCTGCCAGAAGCATTTCCCGTAATAGACCCAATTAACGGAACTTCAATTGTCCAGTTTGACATAGGTGATAAAATTCCTGTCGTCATTTTAAACCCCGGAAAATACGAAAAAAAGCTGAGGGAGCTCTATCCAAACTTCGATTCTGACAAATTTTCAATTGAAGCAACGCTTCTTAGCAAAGAACTTGTGAGAGTAGGCGGCGGGAGCCTTTACTTAGTAAAAGTGGAACTTTCAGAAGGATTAATTGCTAAAGCTCTTATCAGTCCAGCACTTAAGATTCTCAGTGATGAAACTTATTTTATCAAAAAGAGAAGGCAGCAGACTGAACAAAAAGAGCATATTGAAAAGGTTCCAAGGTCTATAAAAGTTGAGATACCACCAACAACCGGTTCGGAGCTTCTAATATCTTTCATGACCACACTCCTCGTTACTGGAGCACTGCTGATAATCATATACTTGTTTATGAAATAAAGTTCAGCGCAAAAATAACTTGAACTACGGGGTGGAAGACATTGAGGAAAACACAGCTGAATGAAAATAACATAAAACAAGTTGTAAGCCTCGTCTACGAAGAAAAGAAAGAATTCTACGATGAACTTTTTGGTTCGAATGCTCAGAAATATATAAAGAAGGCATTTGACATGGATGTACCACCTTTTATTAAGCGCAACTGCATCGTGTTGGAGAGTGATGGTGACGTCAAAGGGGTTCTTCTATATGCCACAAAAGCTGAATTTCGACACGGATACCAGCGCTGGTTTAACGTTCTTGGTTTCAAAATTGTTCCAGTTGGATCGAAGATGATCTACATCATCCAAAGACTGCTGATGGATTTTGCTATAGATGATCTGTACATAGTTTCGTTAGCGGGGGAATTAAAAGAGTGGCTACTTTATAAGTACATTAAATCAAGCCGTTACAGAAAAATAATAGTCGATGCGTTGGATAGCGATATCTTCGCTCGTTTTAATTTTACAGAAGAAAGACCGGTGCACCCGAAACTGAGGCGATTTTCAAAATTCTGTGACTACGAAAATATGGGTGGAATCGGCTGGGACACACATCCACTCGTTGAGGGGAGGAAACTCATCATCGGCGGTGTTGAAATAGACTCGAACTTGGGACTCCAAGGGCATTCCGATGCCGATGTTCTCTCTCACGCCATAATAGACAGTCTTGTTGGAGTAACGCTGAAAAGCGACATCGGGTCTATATTCCCAGAAAATGACGAGAACAGGGGACGCAGCAGTATAGA
The DNA here is from genome assembly GCF_025370035.1 of Fervidobacterium riparium. NCBI lineage: Bacteria > Thermotogati > Thermotogota > Thermotogae > Thermotogales > Fervidobacteriaceae > Fervidobacterium > Fervidobacterium riparium. The sequence continues at coordinate 2,180,918 of NZ_CP009277.1, read as the reverse complement.
GATGCTCGATATAGTTGTAAGAACGATTAACAAAAGCGGATTCTTTCCATCTTCAGTGGATTGTGTTATAATTTCACCGATAAGACTGAAAAACTACAGAAAGGATATATCTCAAAAACTTGAAGATATACTCCGATGTCCTGTGTCTGTGAAGTTCAAGAGCGGAAACGACGTATACCCTGAATCGCAGATGAAAGGAATAACTGCGATCTGCGTGAGCAATGTGGATAAGATATCATAAAAATTGCAAAAACGATGGAGGTGTGGGAGATGGTAAATAGCTACATAAAGTCAACTGAAGAGAAGATGAAAAAATCCGTCGAAAAAATCGCAGAAGAGCTAAAGCATTTAAGAACTGGAAGGGCAACGCCTGCAGTTCTTGAAGAAATAAAAATAGACTACTACGGAGTACCAACGCCTGTTCTCCAGGTTGCCCAAGTAACGGCAGAAGAACGCCAACTCATAGTTAAACCTTGGGAGAGAAACCTGTTGTCTGCCATTGAAAAAGCGATACTTGCAAGCGACCTCGGATTGACACCTGTAAACGATGGAACGGTTGTGAGAATCAACTTCCCAACACCAACAACCGAACAGAGACAAAAGTGGGTAAAGAAGGCAAAAGAAATAGTAGAAGAGGGCAAGATAGCGATAAGGAACATAAGACGTGATGTACTAAAAGATGTGAAAGACGACAAAAAGGATGGAAAGATATCGGAAGATGATGAAAAAAGATTAGAAAAAGAGATTCAGAATTTGACTGATAGATACATAGCCGAGCTCGATAAACTCTTTGAAAAGAAAGAAAAGGAGATTATGGAATTCTGATGGACAAGCCATTAACCCATATAGCGTTCATAATGGACGGTAATGGCCGTTGGGCGCAGAAACAGGGCAAACCGAGAACCTACGGCCATTACGTGGGAGCTTACAAAATAGAAGAAGTTGTTAGATGGTGTGCAGCACGTGGTGTAAAATACACCACGTTTTATGCATTTTCAACGGAGAATTGGAAACGCCCGCCGAAAGAAGTTGAATTCATCTTAGGACTTCTTGTTGAAAAAATAGGTGAGTTTTACGAGCGCATGTCGAAAGAAAACGTGAGGCTCAGATTCATTGGACGGCTCGACGGACTTCCGGACATCGTTAGAGAAAAGTGCATTGAGTATGAAGAAAAGACAAAAGATAACACAAAAATACAAGTAATCATGGCGTTGAACTACGGCGGCAGGACTGAGATAGTCGATGCTGTGAAAAAGATATTCGAAGAAAAAGCTGAAATCAGCGAAGAAAATTTCAAAAACTACCTCTACGCACCGGATGTTCCAGACCCGGACCTTGTTGTGCGCACTTCGGGTGAAATGAGGATAAGCAACTTCTTAATCTGGCAGATTGCCTACAGTGAGCTATACTTTTCCAATTTGCTTTGGCCTGAATTTAGCGAAGAAGAGCTTGACAGGGCCATAGAATCCTACAGAAAGCGCGAACGCAGATTTGGGGGTATCAGGGGGAATGGGTAAAGTGGAGAGCAAGAAAAACAGCTCTTTAAAGAAAGAGACTATTCAAAGAATTATAAGTGCTCTAATAGTTGCACCGTTTGTCGTATTTTGCTTTGTCTCGTACCAGAGCTTAGTTGGACTCGTCGCTGCGATTGTCTTAATAAGCTCGAGTGAATTCTTTTTTACGACTATCAAAAGAATAAACAGCTGGCTCGCGATAACGTACTCTGCTATCGTTACAACGTATCCTATACTCTACGGCGTAGCTTTTAGAAAATACCCGATGGAATTACTTTCCGTTATATTCATGGTAGGAATAATCGTTGCACTCAGCAAAGTTAGAGATAGGGAGATAATAACCGAAGTTTATTTTGCTTACTCAGTGGCGCTTGTATACATAAGCTTTTTGCTTTCGTTTTTTATCCCGCTGTACGATGTATATGGAGCTGCTATAGCACTGCTTACGCTAACGCTTTCTTGGACATACGATAGTTTTGCTTACGCGTTTGGCATGACTATGGGAAAGCACAAATTCGGAAGTTACTATAGCCCAAACAAAAGCTGGGAAGGATTCTACGGAGGAATCTTCGGAACGTTTGTTTACATACTGATTTACCAATTCGTTGCTAACAGCCTCTTCAAATCGAACATGCACATAACTCCGATTTTTGCTGTCGTAATTGCAATCACAACGGGCATTATGGATACATTTGGTGACATATTCGAATCGTCCATAAAACGCCACTACAATGTCAAGCACATGGGCAACCTGATGCCAGGACACGGCGGAATGCTCGACAGAATCGATGGATTACTCTTCATGACACCAATTCTCTATATCTTATTTAAGTTTTTTTACTAAAATCTAAGACGAGTGAAAATGATAATACAAGATAATTGCGGAGGTGTAGTTTTGTGAAATACATGACTAGCGATGAGATTAGAGAAGCGTATCTGAAATTTTTTGAAACCAAAGGCCATAAGAGACTCCCGAGTGCTTCGCTCATTCCAGACGACCCGCAGCTCATGTTCACAGTTGCAGGTATGGTACCGTTCAAACCTATATTTTGGGGAAAAGTCGACCCGATATATCCGAGAGTCACAACATGCCAGAAATGTGTTAGGACTAACGACATAGAGAACGTTGGGCGCACACCGAGGCACCACACGTTCTTTGAGATGCTTGGAAACTTCTCATTTGGTGATTACTTCAAAAAAGAAGCTATCGCATGGGCTTGGGAATTCGTCACTAAAGTCCTTGAAATGCCGGAAGAAAAATTGTGGGTTACCATATACGAATACGATGACGAATCGTTCGAAATCTGGAAGAGCATAGGTGTGCCGGAATACAAAATAATTAGGATGGGTAAAGAAGACAACTTCTGGGGACCTGCTGGTCCAACCGGTCCTTGTGGTCCTTGCTCTGAGATACACTATGACACAGGTATAGAAGTTCCCGTGAAAGATGGCGGAACACCGAATCCGGGAAACACCGATGGCAGATTCATTGAAATTTGGAACCTCGTCTTTACCGAATTTTACCAAGACGAAGAGGGCAAATTACATCCGTTACCGAGAAAGAACATAGACACCGGCGCTGGACTTGAACGTATCAGCGCAATGATGCAGGGCGTACTGTGGAACTTCGATACTGACCTCTTCAAGCCTATAATTGACACCATCCAAAACGTGCTAAACGTAAAATACAAAGAAGATCCGAAAAAAGACGTATCGATAAGGGTTATCGCCGACCATGTCAGAGCAGTCACGTTCATGATAGGAGACGGAGTGCTTCCTTCAAACGAAGGAAGAGGTTACGTACTTAGAAGGGTGCTTAGAAGAGCGCTCAGGCACGGCGCACTTCTCGGTGCAAAAGAGCCATTCCTTTACAAAATAGTCGACAGCGTAGTGAAAAAGATGGGGCACGTCTATCCTGAGATTGTTGAGAAGCAGAGCTTTGTAGAAACGATCATTAAGGCGGAAGAGCAGAAGTTCATTACAAACCTTTCGAGAGGTCTTGAATTAGTGCAGAAAATAGTCTCTGCAAGCGGAAAGATTTCAGCTGAGGACGCGTTTAAGCTCTACGACACATACGGCTTTCCAATAGATATACTCAGAGACATCGCACAGGAGAACAACTACGAGCTCGACGAGGCAGGGTTTGAGAAATACTTACAGCAGCAACGCGAAAGGTCAAGAAAAGCCCAGGGCGAAGTGGAATTTGCTCAAAAAACGGGGTACGAAACGCTTGATTTAGAAACAGTATTCGTCGGATACGACACGATGGAGTCTGAAAGCACTGTCCTGAAGATCAAGAAGGACAACGAATTTGTCGAAGAACTCGAAACAGAAGGCATGGAATGTGAGTTAGTTCTTGACATAACACCATTCTACGCAGAAAAAGGTGGACAAGTTGCAGACAGGGGCACTATAAATTGGTCAAACGGAAGATTTGAAGTTGAATACGTGTACAATCCAGTTGAGGGTATAATTGTCCACAAAGGTAAACTGTATGGTAAGATAAAGGTAGGAGAAAAGATACTTTCCGCTGTTGATGAAAAAAGAAGATGGACAATGCGAAACCACACTGCAACCCACTTGTTGCACGCAGCACTTAGGAAGGTATTGGGAACACACGTGCGCCAAGCAGGTTCTCTTGTTGAACCGGAAAGATTGAGATTCGACTTTACTCACTACCAGGCACTGACAAAAGAAGAAATCAAACAAATAGAAGATATGGTAAACGAAGTAATTCTGCAAGCCATTCCGGTTGTCACTGAAGTGAAGAGCTACGACGAAGCGGTTAAAGAAGGTGCGATGGCTCTCTTCGAAGAAAAATACGGAGATTTCGTCAGGGTCGTAAAAGTGGCAGACTTCAGCGAAGAGCTCTGCGGAGGTACGCACGTTAGAAACACGGGAGAGATTGGACTTTTCAAAATAATTTCCGAAAGTGCGGTTAGTGCCGGTGTGAGGAGAATAGAAGCGATAACTGGAATGAACTCGCTCGAATACTTGAGAAATCGCGAATCGATTTTGGAAAGCTTGAAAGAACGCCTTGAAGTGCCGATGAGCGAAATAAGTGTAAAAGTCGAAAAGATAATAGAAGAAAAGAAAGCTCTCGAAAAGGAACTTGCAAGCCTCAAAATAAAGCTCATAAACCCGGAAACGATAGCCAGCAGTTCAAAGAGCTTCGAAGGAATCAATTACCTATCGTTTGTCTTTGATTCCGTCGAGCCTGAAGTGCTGAAAGACCTGACTGACGATGTCTCTGAAAGGATAAAGGGTATCGTCCTGCTCATATCCAAACTTGAAGGAAAAATCGTCTTCACAATCAAAGTACCAAAAGAACTGACAAGCACATACAACGCAGGTAACATAGCCAAAGCTGTTGCAAAGGTCCTTGGCGGCGGTGGTGGTGGAAGTCCAACATTTGCACAAGCAGGCGGAAAGTTGCAGGAAAAGATACCTGAAGCACTTGAATTGTTTGAAAAAATAATCAGAAGGGAAGTGCAATGATGTTTGGCAGGTCTGATCTCGGAATAGACCTTGGCACGGCGAACACGCTCGTGTACGTAAGGGGGAAGGGGATTGTAATAAACGAACCTTCCGTCATATCGATCAACGTAGAAACGAATGAGATAATAAAAGTTGGCGTCGAAGCTAAGAAGATGCTTGGAAAAACGCCGAGTTACATACAAGCGATAAGGCCGTTAAAAGACGGAGTTATCGCAGATTACGACGTTGCACTTGCGATGCTTACGTACTTCATAAACAAAGCACAGGAAAAATTCTCTTTCTTCAGACCAAGGGTAGTCATCGGCGTTCCAGTCGGCGTTACGGAAGTTGAAAGCAGAGCATTGCTTACTGCTGGAAAAGAAGCCGGCGCGAAGAAGGTGTTTTTGATAGAAGAGCCGATGGCAACAGCACTTGGTGCGGGTTTACCGGTTGAAGAACCTCAGGGAAACATGGTTATAGACATAGGTGGTGGAACAACAGAAGCAGCCGTCATATCGCTCGGCTCAATAGTCACGTCAACCTCAACAAGGATTGCGGGCGACGAATTCGACGAAGCGATAATACAGTACGTCAGGGAGATATACAGAGTTTCGATTGGAGTGAGGACAGCAGAGCGCGTTAAGATAGAAATAGGTAATGTCTATCCACTAAAAGAATTTGATGAACTCCAAACGGAAGTTGTTGGAATAGAACTTTCAAGTGGACTTCCAAAGCGCCTCATACTCACTGGTGGTGAAATACGTGAAGCGATAAGACCGACAGCGATGCAGATAGTTGAGACTGCGAAAGTTACGCTTGAAAATACGCCTCCAGAACTCGTTGCGGACATAACGGAAAGAGGAATCGTTGTAGCTGGTGGTGGCTCACTTTTAAGAGGCATAACAGATCTGTTGTCCAAAGAAACAGGAATCAAAGTTTACCAGGCTGAAGACCCGATGACGTGCGTTGCGAAAGGTGCCGGAATGGTGCTTGACAAAATCGACATACTGGCGAGGTTGAAAACTGCAGAATGAAGATTAATCAACTGACGTTAACGTTCATAATTATTCTTACAATATTCTTTCTTGATGTTTTTACAGACAACGGAATAGCAAAATTGCTACATTCAGTATTTTCAAATGCAGCATATCCGCTTTATATCGCGAAGACAAGTCTCGAAAACTATTTTGAAAAAAACGTAACAGTTCAATACATAACGATATTTGAAAATAAAAAGCCAGAGTTATTAGATGTGTTAAGCGTGGAACTCAGAGGGCTGTACGTTCGCAATTTGAAAAAAAGAGGTATAATAATCAACGAGGAAGGCAAGTTGATAGGCTTTGTTGAAAAGACGGGACAAGTTGGGTATGTGACGAAATGGTGGGAGAGCGAGTTCCCTGTCACAATATCAGCGACGGACCTCAGCGTAGTTGGGTATTACAAGAAATACAGAATAACGATACCAGACCCAACAATCGATGTCGATAAACTTTCAGGCATGGTTTATCTTTCCGAATATATGCCATACGGAAAGTTGCTCAAAGAACGTGGGATCAACTTAGGTGTATTCAAGGAGGGCGAATTTTTAATAAATATACCAAAAATAAGAAGTAAAGTAATCTTGCTGGAAGATTACACAGGTAGTGAGGAAAATCCTCAAAAGTGAGGGGGACTGAAGATGGGTTACGAAGAATTAAGCAGAGAAGAACTTCTCAGAAAAGTCATGGAGCTCGAAGATGAAGTGACGAGATTAAAAATGCGGGAGTCAGAACTTGAGATACTTTTGAATGAGTATTCCTCGATTATGAAAAAACAGTTCGAAGTTTTCGACGATTTCATTAAAGACGTCGGAACAAAACGAATGATAGACCCACTTACAAGGGTGTACTCGCAGGAGCACCTTTTAAAACTCATCTCGTATTATCACCAGAAAGCATTTGAAGAGAACTTCGGATATGCCCTCGTGACGATAACCATCAACAACTTTGAGAAAATGGACCAGATGGAGAAAGAACACACTCTCTTGAGAATAGGGAAATTACTCAAGGAGCTTGTCAGGGTGCCACTTGACAGCGTTGGAAGGTACGCGGAAAACCAGTTCATGGTATTGCTCACAGAAATAACAAAAGAACAAGCTGAAAAGGTTAGAGAAAGAATCGAAAACGCTATGGCGCTACATAATATCGATGTAACAATAAAATTTGCAAGCTATCCAGACGACTCGACTAATCTTGAAGAACTGGTCAGAACAGTTGAATAGATTTTCGGAGAGGAGAAAAAAAGACGATGGGTTCGATAATCACCGAAAAATCCGTTCTTAGTGGTGAAGTTAAGATATCTGGGGCTAAGAATTCCGCATTGCCACTTTTGGCTGCCACGTTATTGACGGAAGAAGAAGTAGTTCTCCATAAAGTTCCAGTCCTTGCTGACATAGAGACGATGGTAGATATACTCAGAACGGTTGGCAAAAAAGTAATCTTTGAAAAGGATACTAACACTATCAGAATCTCAGGTCCTATACTGCACACCCACGTTTCATATGACCTTGTGCGCAAGATGCGCGCATCTTTTAACGTGCTTGGTCCAATCGCTGTAATGATGGGTGAAGCAAGCACACCGCTTCCCGGTGGTTGTGCGATTGGTGTTCGCCCGGTAGATTTCCACATCGAGGGTCTAAAACGAATTGGGTTCGACGTAACGTACGATCATGGCGAAATATTGGCAAAACGAGGAACAAAACCTGAGGAAGTGACCGTTTATCTACCATTCCCGAGCGTAGGGGCAACAGAACACGTGATGAGCACAGCTGCACTACTGCCTGGAATTACGATAATCGAGAACGCTGCAATGGAACCCGAAATAAACGATCTGCAAGATTTATTAAATAAAATGGGTGCGAAGGTAACTGGTGCAGGCACGAGCAGGATAGTTGTGGAAGGTGTTCGCAAACTCCACGGATGTGAGCACACAGTGATTCCAGATAGGATAGAAGCGGGAACGTACGCTATCGCCTTCCTTGCGACAGGTGGCGAAGGTGTGATAACAGACGTTGAACCATCACACCTCGACGCACTCTGGTTCGTACTTGAACGAACGGGTGCTATTGTTAAGAAGGGCTCAAATTTTGTAGAGCTGAAATCCTGGCACAGATGGAAATCGTGCGACATAAACGTCCTGCCTTATCCCGGCTTCCCAACAGATTTACAGCCACAGATAATTGTTTATCTTGCTTTGGCACAAGGTACGAGCACAGTTACGGAGAACGTATTCAAAACTCGCTTCGCGCATGTTGGGGAACTTGTTAGAATGGGTGCTGACATGAAGATAATGGAGAACACGGTATTCATTAACGGTGTTGAGAAGCTCGAAGGCACAACAGTAATGGGTACTGACTTAAGGGCAACTGCCGCCCTTGTCATTGCAGGCTTGGCAGCAGAGGGGACAACAGAGGTAACACAAGTAGAACACATATTCAGAGGATACGAGCATGTTGTTGAAAAATTCAGCAAAATCGGAGGTAAACTAAGATACGTCCCCGGAGGTGTCCCAGAGATTTGAAATATAAACTCACTTTAGGAAGAAATTCCTGGCTCTTTCTGATAGACACTCTTCTCTTAATCCTTTCTGGTGTTACCGCCCTCTTTGTGAGGTTCGGATGGGATTTTCAAGAGATGCGAAAATACGCAGCCGGTGTTTTTGTGCTAATTGGCATAACAGCCGTGGCGAACCTACTAAACGGCACATACAAAATTGTTTGGCGCTACGCACAGCCTATCGAATTTCTTAAACTTCTTCGTGGCTTATTCATAGGCTACGCATCGACGATACTGTTTTTGCATTTTACAAGAATCGCAGTACTGCCGAGGTCTGTTGGAATGCTCACGTTCCTCGGTAGTTACTTTTTACTCTTCAGTGCAAGAACGATGTACCAATACCTTTTAAGCATCAGAAAATCTTCAGGCAAAAGAATAGGAATCGTCGGAGCCGGCGATGCTGGAGTTATTTTACTCAACGAAATCAAAAGAACGAATTACGGCAACGTTGTTGTGTTCTTCGACGATGACCCAGCTAAGATAAACAAGACCATAGCGAACGTGCAAGTTGTCGGTAGAATAGATGAGCTCGACAAATACATTGCTGAACTTGAACTTGATGAAATACTGATAGCTATTCCTTCCGCTTCAAAAGAAGTCCTTGCGCGGATCTCTGAAAAAGTAGATACGAGCAGGGTGAAGGTCAAGACATTCCCTTCGATCTCGGAATTTTTGACAAGAGAACCAACGATAGAAGATTTGAGAGAACTATCGATACAAGACATCATCGGTAGAGAGCCTGTGAAAGTTGACTTGTCATCGATAAGCGACTACATCTCCGGAAAAGTTGTGCTTATAACCGGCGCAGGCGGGAGCATCGGTTCAGAAATTGCAAGGCAAGTTATAAACTTTGCACCGAAAAGACTACTCATACTTGGCAGGGGCGAAAACAGCATATATGAAATATACAACGAACTGAGGGAAAGAAACCAAAATGTAGAAATCATCCCGATAATCGCAGATGTGACCGACTCGAAATTCGTCGAGCACATTATATCAACCAACCATCCGGAAATAATCTTCCATGCCGCCGCGCACAAGCACGTCTTCTTCATGCAAAATAACCTCTATGAAGCGCTTAGAGTGAACGTAATCGGAACTATAAATCTAGCCAAGCTCTCTTGCAAATACGGTGTAGAGCGACTAGTGTTCATATCAACTGACAAAGCTGTCAACCCAACATCCTATATGGGCTTGAGCAAGAGAATTGCAGAGCTCTACCTTCTATCAATCAGTAATGACTGTCCAACACGATTTTCAATTGTCAGATTTGGTAACGTGATTGGTAGTCGCGGCAGTGTCCTTTGGAAATTCAAAAAACAGATCGAAAAAGGTGGGCCTATCACGATCACTGATCCAAAGATGAAACGCTACTGGATGAGTATTCCGGAAGCGGTCTCACTCGTCATCCAGGCGGGGGCATACGCGAATAAAAAAGAACTCTACGTACTCGACATGGGAGAACAAATACCAGTGGAGAACGTCGCGAAAACCCTCGCAAAACTCATGGGCAAGCCGGACATACAAATTACCTACACAGGAGCCGTGCCCGGTGAAAAGCTTGAAGAAGAACTATTTTACGACTATGAAACTCCGGAACCTACACATCACCCAAAGATTTCGAGGGTGAGATACAATAACCTGAAAGTGAAAGATGCAGAAATAGAAGAAATGGTCAATCGAGCGATGGAGCTTTGGACCCAGGGAGAAGAGCACTCAGCGCTTGAACTAATAAAATCACTCCTGTTTTGATATTGATTTTTTCAGCTCGATTGCATCCTTAATGTCATCTGATCCAAACTCGTACCTTTCAGAGCACCACTTACACGTGATCTCTGCTCTACCTTCGGCTAACAACTCATACAAATCACCTAACTCGAATAACTTGAGCGCTTCGTAGGCCTTCTCCCTACTGCACGAGCACTTAAACACAACGTTTTTCTCTTCGAAGAGTAGCCCTTCGTCGCCTATAACATATCTCGCTATATCTTCCAAACTCGCCTTTTCAAGCTCATGACTGATTGAAAACCCATTCAACCTTTTCTCTATACCTGAAATTACATCTTCCGGTAGATTTCTGTCCAATATCTGTATCGCGAGCCCACCTGCGTGAACGACACCGGAAGCGTCCATCAGCACACCGAGTGCAAATGCTGAAGGGATCTGTTCAGATTTTGTATAGTAATACGCCACATCCTCTGCGATCTCGCCAGAGATTATTGGTACTTTTGAAACGTACGGTGTCTTCAACCCAACATCTCGCACAACTGTTAATTCGCCATTTCCAACAGCTTGTCTAACATCGAACTTACCAATCTCATTCGGCTGCAACTCAAAATTCGTGTTTGATATATATCCTCTCACATGACCTGCGGCATTCGATTGTGCGACAACATTGCCCGCAGGTCCATCTCCTGACAACACAAAAGTAATCGACTCGCGTTCACCGAGCCAAGGCACGACCAGACCTGATGCTGTTATGAACCGTCCGAGAACAACGGTCGGCAGATAGGAAAGGCCGTGCTTCTCTTTAGACGTTTGGACAATATCCTTAGAATCTATCAATGAAAACCTTAGCATTCCGCTGTAAGCTGTCCCGTGGATTAGTTTCCCCATACGACTACCTCCCTGAAATATTTTTCAATCATTTTCATAAAATTATACCATTAGTATTGCACTAAGGAAATTGTGGTATAATTAACATGGTAAAGGGTGAAAATGGGGGGATTGTATGCCTACCTTAGATGCCATAAAAGTAGAAGAGCTGATATCGAAAGTGCCTGGCGTGAAGGCTGTCAAAGTTGTGGGAGACAACTCGACACTCCATGAAATTCACGTCATCACAACAAGCGACAAGAGTCCCAAACAGCTCGTCAGAGACATTGAGACAGTTGTCCTTGCAAGTACGGGCATAAGACTTGATAGAAAGATCATATCGATCGCACAAGTTGAAGCAGATGTCAAGACCCAAAAAATCCTACCGTACCAGATAGCAAACTTAAAAATAGAAAACATAGACGAGCGAAACATACGGGTAAACGTGACCATAGAACATGGCGAAGAAGAATTCTACGGCGAATTCTCAGGTCCAAAGACATCTCGCAACATCCCGAGGATTATAGGCAATGCTGTCTTAAATGCGCTTTCTGAAATCCATGACTTTGCACTCTCGTTTGACGATGTCGCCGAAGTGTACTTCGTTGGCAAAAAATACATACTTGTCCACATCACTAAACAGTACAACAACATTGAAGAAGGCATTATAGGTACAGCTGTAATTGAAGGAAATTACGAACGCGCAGTTGCGGAGGCGGTTCTCGATGCATTTAGAAGATTGTAAAATGACAAATCAAAGAATAAAACTGTGCACTAAAAAGTGCACAGCTTTTTTGTTAATTTTATTGTTCTTTCAAACATCTCTTGCAAATCTAATCTACGATACTAATATTGGAACATCTTACGGCTCACTTCCTGTTCCTGCCAATTGGCTAAATCTAGATAACCAACAAAGCACAAAAGAAATCGTAAAGACTGAAATCAACTTCGCACTCTACACAGCCGACTGGTCGAGCTCGATTGTGACAAAGTACTCTGGTTGGTGGGGTGTTCCTGCCAATCCAGCTGAGAACGTGTTCTACTTATCAGAAGATATTCCACCGTTCATAAACATAATTTTGGACTACAAAGTTGGAGATTTCGCACTGTATCTCGAACTGCCGTTCGAAAAGGAATACACAAACAAGCTCGTTACCCTATCAGACCACACAAATGTACCGTTCAATCCACTAAATCCACTCGACATCTCAAAGCTCTCGGTTGATCTGAACTTTCCACGAATGGGTTACATTTATTACTCGAACGATAATCTCTACCTTTCAATCGGAAGATTCCCGCTCAAATGGGGAGATGCGAAATATCCTGTCCACATCTCACCGACGACATATCAGGACAACTTGACATTCACGATCAAATTCCCAACGATGATTTATACGTTCCACGCTATAGCCTCTTATCCGCTCCTTTCGAACCAAGAATATGATATTCAGAGGAACTACTCAGACCAGCACACATCTGGAAGATATTTCTACGAACCGTCGAAGTACATAATCGCACACAGGTTTGATTTTTACGGCAATGTTGGAGATGTGAAAACACGATTTGGTCTGGGTGAACTAAACGTTGTAGGTGGAAAGCATCTTGATCTGATAGATATAAATCCAATACTTATCTTCCACAACACATACGGCGAAGGTTACAGGAACGTGACAGGGAGCTTGGACTTTTCGATTTTGTGGAACTCACTGAAAATTTACGGAGAATACGTTTTAGATGACGTCGTGGGTCCTACCGAAACTGGCTCCGGTTACAAACCCGGTGCTTCATCTTACAACATAGGTGCTCAATACGATTTCGGTGAATTTTCCATTTGGGCTGAGTACGATGAAATAGGAGAGTGGATGTACGTAACGAACTATTTGCCATACCTCAGAATCAACGTAAGACACTTCGATCTTGAAAACAATCTCGGTGGCAGGTTCATGTTCGATTACCCACTCGGTTTCACCTACGGACCTGATGCGAAGATGTTCTCCGCAGGGCTTAATGGAAAAATCCAGGATTTAAGCTTTGAAGTTGTGTATAACATGCTTACAAAAGGCCTTGTTGACGACAACGGTACGATTAGATGGAAATGGTTCTGGGACAGCTGGGCTGGGAATGTTTCAGAATCGGGTGCAACCACTCCTGAAAAAGCTGGGGAAAGAACTTACAACATTTTCAGCGTGAAAGCGAATTGGAAAAACATTACGCTCTTGTACAAGACAATCGACTTTGAAAAATACTTCCTCTCCGCACAAGTCAGCTATAATTTCTGAAGAAATACAAAATAATATCTAGATAACAACCGGGTGGTGTGAAACTACCCGGTTTTTTATCTGTTTTCGTAACATTGTAACATTTAAGCCACTTTCAATCCTTTCGAAAAAACACTTTACAAATGGTAAACTTTTGTGGTATAATTTTAAAGAAATTCGACCCTGGCCAAAGTGGGATGTGAAATTGGAGGGATGAGTTAACAAATAAAAAAAGAGAGTTAACAAAAAGGGGGAACCGTGCCAAAATTGTACCGAACACCAATCAATACGAAAGGAGGCACAGTTCCCCGTGATCAAAGTTATTATACCAGAAAAATCATTAGAAGCTATTGCGAAAATTGTCTTTAAGAGGTCAAGGAGGATGTTTACGAGGAAATATTCGGATTTAGACATATTAAGAGTCATCATTGCAATGTGTTTGACGAAATGTCAGTATGTGAGGGAGTTCTACGATGAAGTCAAGAGAGGGAATATCTATTATCCATACAAGTTACCAACTCGGCAGACGTTAACGTATCGGATGAAATATATAGACAAAGCGAAGATATCAGGAATAATGAAGAAGGTAGCAGGGAGCATACTTGCGATAGATTCGAGCGAGTTGAGAAATAAGAAAGAGAGATTGCATGCGTTGTACAACAGCAAAGAGAAAGTAGTAGTGGACTTCGAGGTAAGTGAGAGGCGAGAATGGGACGTAGGGATAGAAATGACGAAAGGGTGCAAAGGTAGTTTAATAATAGGAGACAGGGGATATCACGTTAAAAAGTTCAGGGCAGAAGGGGAAGGAGAAAAGATAATCAGGCCGAGGGGAAAAGCTGGTGAAGAATTCATGAAAAGTGAGCTGATGAGGGCGATATACAGGAAGAGGTGGGAGATAGAGTACTATTTTGAAAGGTTGAAACTGGGATTAGTGATAGAGAAGATAAACAAAGCGACGTTGTTTACGAAGTTAACGATAAGGTTAATTGGGCAGGAGTTAACATACTTGATAGGGATGCTGAAGAAACAACCGAAGCTATACACAGTTCTGTTCACTTAGATTTTACATTGGCCAGGGTGTTATTCATTTGATAATTGAAGATTATACTTCCTGAAATCCCTTCGCGATATAACGGGCCATATTTTTCAACTTCAAGAATTGCCTTATCTGTTACGTATTGACCTTCTGTCCCCACTATCGAACGAAAACTTGTTATTCGAACAGTATCATCTACTTGCAAGATTAAGTGCTCTGGGAAAAAGCCTATATGTGCTAAGTTATATTCCATAAAGTGTTCCTGGATTTTGACCAATTTCTTGAGAATTCTAGATAACCTTTGCAAATTGATATAATCTTTCCAATTCGTGCCTTCGTATCCATTCAAGCCATTCGTCTCAACACAATCAATAAGACTTCTTCCATTAATGTATTCAGTAACAACCATCGGTAATTTGAATCCGCTTGAGGTCAACACATCAAAGCAATCTATAACCTCTGGTAATTCCACCATCTTCACTTCATTTGAAATCCGAATACTTCTTTCGATAACCCTTCTTTTGTAGAAAATCTCTTCTTCTGATGAAACTATCGGAACCATTCCAATGAAATTAACATTGTCAATTCTCTTATTTTTGAGTAAGAAAAACTTATAACTCCTTGCAGCTTTATTTATTCTGACTAAATGCTGATTTCCTGAATTTCCAGAGACCAGTTCCCAACTTTTTGTATCAAGGAGTTTCAATTTCATGTATACCACCACTCTTTCCGGATGACTTTATACCATTTCGACGATTTCAATGCCGAATTTTCCTTCTATCACCAACCTTATAACCCCATTTACCTTGACTCTTTCATCTGTCTTCAATAAACCTTGTACTCTGTTATTTCCGTTACCTGCTATATACACCACAGTGTTGTGCGAAGTGTTTACTACATAATATCCATCAACATCTCTTTCAATTCTCAAGGCCTTTCTCGAAACAATTTTGTCTGGATCATGCTTTGACAAATCAACATCAACCGAATTAAGAAGATTAGCTCTACCAATTATGACTTCATCATATCCAAACATTTTTTCTATAACCAATGCCTTATTGATATACACCCTTACAGTTAAAGTTTTCTTTTCAGCATTTTGCTTAGTTTCAAAAAGATTTTCAAACAAATCATCCGAAATATATTCTCTTTGCATCATCTCATCTCCCTTCCATTCAGAATTCCCAATATTGCTTACAAGAGATGGTTCAAACAACTCGTGGAGATTGTCATAAAAAACATTACGAAGTGAATCAAAATCCGAGACATCTAAAGCTTTTAAAATCTCCTCACTTGTCAGTGACAAAATTAAATCCTTAAATCTCTCAGCTGCATTTCTACCAATATCAAAATCAGCTTTCATAATTAGTTCTTCACTGAGTTCTTTACCATTGTATCGAAAACTTGTAAGCGTGTTGAAAATCAGAACTCCGAGCTGGTAAGCGAATACTTCGATAGCTCCAACTTCGACATCCTCACCTTCTAAGTATCTCCTCAGCTTTGCTGGAGTATGAACAGGAATGACTAACGAACCATATCTCTCATCTCTAATTGCAGGGTCATCGATTACACCATTCTTGTGACGTACGATGTATCTTTCGCCAAAGAATTTTATTGCATAGTCAACACCAAGAGAAAAATGAAAAGGACAAATGCCAACGTGGATAAGTCCCCTTCTGAAAAGATACTCTTGGAAATCGAAAATCTGTTTCACAACTCTATCAAGGAACTTTTTATAAGCGACCTTTGTATTCTTAGCAGCATACCATTCGACATCTGAAATTTCGTCTTTGGTATTAGAAGGTTCACCACCTTCGTACATATACCCCCTTTTGAAATAGTCATAGAAATTTACTGTTGAAAATTTACCTTTAAAGAACTCCTTTACCATCCTCACTTTGACGGAATGTTCTTTTCTCTTAACATAAAAATCAACAATCTCAGGAAGGAACGTCGTGTGCAGATAATTATTGATACTAATAATACGTTTGAAAATAGCAATTTGGTCTGCAATTTGATTCTCATTCGGCTCTTTAAGGGTTCTTGACAGTACAATATACGGTATCCCCTTCATCTTTTCAGTTTCACGCAGTGTTATGCTAAAATACCCTGAAGATTTATGCATAGGTTCTACAGAATTAGCAAGAGAATTCCTATCTTTAAGATTGATTTTAATCCACGTATCTTTGCTGACAATTTCAATCATTTTCAACCCCCCTCATTGATTTGTTAAGATATTCTTCAAGATCGTATAAACCATGTCAGTCATATCATCAAACCCAATGCGTTTGTCAGGATCTGGTTCGGTAGTCCTCCTAACGAACTCTTCAATTAATTTGTTATTATGCTTACTCAGTAATGAATAATCAAACTTCAAAGTCTGATTTGGCAATATATTATCCGTCGTAATTTGAACCTTGGTAAGTAATCGGTAAACTACAACGCCAATTGTGTAAACATCAACCTTTTCGTCTACCATCCGATTTGCAAGTGAATCAATCTCAGGTGCCTTATATCCTGGCGTGTATACCCTTCCAAGATTGTAAGTTTTGTTATCCTTTTTTATAACTCCAACGCCACCGAAATCTATCAAAGTGAAGTTCCACGATGGGGTAACGATAATATTATCAAGCTTCAAATCTTGATATATTATCTTTGCAATGCTTTCATGTCTTTCGCCGATTCTGTACAACTTTCTAAAAATCTTACATATTGTCTTAACTAAACTAAAAACAGTTTTCCTCCACTCTGGAGAAGTTAACTTCTGAGTAGTGATTTGCGAATTCAAAACATTTTCAAGAGTATCTCCTTCGATATACTGGAGAACTATATACGGCTCTTTGTAAGCTTCTTCTTCAAGATCTTTGTATGGTTTGGCATAGAAATCACCTTCGGGCCACTTCAAGCTTGGATTGTAACCTTCTATATAGTCTCTTAAGACAGGCGTATTTGGAATATTGATATCCCTTATGAGCTCAAGCACCCTTCTCTCAGCCTTGATATCGTTTCTTGCCTGGACCAAGAACTGCTTGTTGTCCAAATTATTTCTTCGAATTTTTCCAAAGTAATTTCTTGCCTTAATCAGAACTCTTCTTTTAAAAACATGATGGTCCACAGCGTTCAGAATCAATCCGAAACCGGTGTTTGCACTGAGAATTCCTGTAACCTCGTATCTCTGCCCATCGATGTAATGAGGTAGAAGGTACTTCTTTCCATTCTTTTCAATCAAAATCTCGTTTTCGCCTAACACTACTATATTCTGACCTCTGTAATTTGACATAAAATCACCTCCATAATTACGAAACTTAAATTCACATTCCGTTTTTACATTTGACATTTATACTAAAAAAACAAAAAAGGCGAATAATTATGCGCCTTTAAATTCAGTACAATCACAAACTACTTCTTAGGAATCGAAGGAAACCCAAGAAACCTATCCACGAAACTTGGTTCCTTAGAACTCTTTTTCTTTCCATGTATACACATTCCAATCCCTCCATGATAATGTAGATGCGCAAAGCACAAAAAAGAAAGCTCCGCAAAAACGGAGCTTTTCCAACACCTACACTAAATCAAAAAACCCACAGAAAAAGCTTCCCTAAAGACACTAACTCAAACTTATCACATAAATAAATACTCAACGAATCATCTTGACAATCTATTAACCACATACCACTGCACAGATTTATAAGTGCTTTACATGTCTTCCAATTATACAAATGACATTTCACACAAAACATGACCACAACTATAATATCTTCTTTTATTGAATTGGAATTTGCAAAGATAGGGATATCGCAAACGAAAGAATCAAGGCAGGCAATTCCAGGAAAAAAACGGAAACATTACACAGAAAGCAAAAAATATGCAGAAACCACATATAAAAAAGAAAGCTCGGCACACTGCCGAGCTTTTCTTAACTTTATCCAGCTCTTATAGAGAGAAAAACTTTTCCTGTGTTCTCCACTTTTGTCGGAATCGACATTTCCGTACTGACCTTTCCATCTCTTTCAGAGAGGAGTGCCTTTCACCGGGAGAAACTTAAAGATTACTATATTTCAAATTTAATCGACCTTTCCATCTCTTTCAGAGAGGAGTGCCTTTCACCTCCCAACCGGAAGGATAATGTTCAACCCGTTAGGAGGAGACCTTTCCATCTCTTTCAGAGAGGAGTGCCTTTCAATTTAGGGCATGGGATAAAAAAAAGAAAAAAATGTTCTATGGAGACCTTTCCATCTCTTTCAGAGAGGAGTGCCTTTCACCTTGCCTTCCAGAATAGGCATAAATAGATGGAGTTTGGAATGCGATTTTCTCTACCCCCAAAGTTAGGCTATCTAAATTTTATTTTAACTTGGCTAGCAGTTGCAAATTTTCTTGAATCCATGCCGATTCCCTACCTATTTTTGCACTTGTTCCTTAATACGTGCTGATGACTAAATGATTTGAGTTAGTTTTTCACTTTGAAATATTATCGTAACAATAGGTAGAGAATTTTTTAGATTATGTCTAATCACAAGCCGAGAAGCAAGAAGAATACATATGAGAAAGAAGAAAATAAAATCACTTTGTGAAATGAAATACCTAAAATTCAACGGAGAAGCGCATGAATACAAGATTTTTCGACGATGTAGCTTGCAAAAATTATCAACTTGCCAATGACCGGACGTATAGTATTTATGCGGTTATTAGTGAGTATCGTGATGCGAAATTTGTCTTTTGGTCTCCACGGTTTAGGGCGTTTGTATTAAAAAGAAAAGGTTCATTTTGCTTTTACAGTTATATTATATCATAAAGCCTACGGTATATTGCAACGTGTTATCAATGTTTAATACGTTATCAGCCCAGAAATACGAAAAGCCCTGCATTGCTGCAGGGCTGTGTGTCAAAAGTGAGAATAAATTATTTAATCAGTTCAGTGGTATTAGCCTTTCACTTGTTACTTTGAATTTTATTATTCCTTTGAACGCTTTTGTTTCGTGCTCAGATTCCAGTTTTTCTGAGGCTATGTAGAAAGTGTTATCTAAGTTTCCATATATATGTAACGGATCATTTATCCGATATGATGCAACGTATAGTTTCCAGTTTTCCTCGCTGTTGTTTCTTAGAAAGATAAACCAGTTGCTTCGTGTTTGGGTTAGATAATTAATATCACCAGTCTCGGCTATGATTCTTGCCATTGTTTTAAAATCTGTGCCATCAAACGGTATGCCAGCTTCTTTTGCAAGAACTCGAACGTTGTCTGCTTCGTGTCCGTTTTGCATCAACATTACTGTTCTTTCGTCTGAATGTGCGATAAATGGATGAACATTCTCAAGGTAGATTGGTTTGAACGATGCTTACCGAGTGTGGAAAACAAGCCATGGCAATTCTAAGTTATTGTGCTCATATTCATAACTTCCTTCGATGAACCATTTCTTGACATGTAAATCATCAATAACGGTGTTTTGGTCTGACCAATTTTAAAAAGTCTTGGCTCTATATCTTGTGTGCTAACAAATCCGTTCCCGTCTCCACCTCTTGACATTGTAAGTGCATCAAGCCATTTCCCTTTTATTCCCATGTTGTTAAAAATAGCCAATCTACACACTGAAAAGACCTCCTTTTCTAAAGTCAAATACTTAACAGAATAACAGCATAAGTAAACCGCAAAGGTATTGAGATATCACGAAGGTCTAATTAAACCTAACCTTTCTAATAATCTTCTTTTTTTAATAGGTATCCAAACAGGAAGACGGTGTTTACGAATTCTTCTTCTCACACGTTTTTCCTCTTTCCTCCTAATCAAAGGAATACCTCCCAACTAGAAACTTCTGGCGGTTTACAATATATAAAACGTAAGAATCTGCAAAATCTGACATGACTTTTTCAATTCTTAAAAGAAGAAAACCGCCTCAAAAATAGAGGCGGTTTAGAAAACAAAAATGATATCAAAGCTAGAATGAAACTGAAAGTTCAAAGAATGGGACTACGTATAATGTAAAAAGCGAAAATGCAAACGTTCCGTCACCGTTGACATATTCAGTTCCTATACCTATATATGGAAGTACAATAAATGCCGTTCCCCAATGCCAGAAGTTGTTCCACGAGCTGAATTTCAGAGGTCCATAATAGTTCTTTTCCACGTATCCCAAGAGAAGTGCCGAGAAACCTTTGTAACTTGTTATGTTTCCTTCTTTGTCAGAAACAGGGTAGAGAATATTGAAAAATGGAAAAGTGATCCTTGTTTTTTGGTTTTTAGAAGATTTCGATGGCAATTCTATTATTATACTTGTTTCTATGTACTTCTTTTTATCATTAACTTCGTATGTAACAAACAACTTTCTATTGGAAACAATTCCGGAGATTCCAAGAACTTGCCAACCACCTGAGTAATAAATGTGACTCTCTGGGACTGCAATAATTGAAAGTGTAGAATTAGGCAAGATTACTGTCGGAACCTGAGCACGCGTTGCGTCTATGAACTTTTGACCTTCACGAATTAGTTTGACGGGTTTCCCGTAGTTGTCAGTGAATAGAGATTCGTCCCATATGATTTTCAAAGGTAGTCCTGTCTTGTTAGTAATTGTCAAACGCAAAACTTTTGTGTTTGCTAATATGTCGAACAAAGAACCAACGTACGTTTCCAAATCCACGATTATCCTAATATCGTCGTTTTCCATAACCGCTAAACTAACTTTTGTAGCCTCTTGTGTGTCCGCAAACGATGATACACCGAAAAATGTTAAGAGCACAACAAGAAAGAGCAATACTTTCCCAAATACTTTCCTCACGTTCAATCACCCTCCTAATCCTAAGATTTGTAGATTTGTAAAGAGAGCCGGTACGGAAAAAAAGGATAAATATAGCTTAATTACTGAACTTGATTACTGAACTTGCTTCTTATCTGCTTAACTGCTTCTTTGGCACCTGCAAGTGAGAATTCGAAGTGTACATATCCTTGGCTGTACCAATTGAGTTCGACCATTAATTTTCCATGGTTAAGGATTTTGTTAATGATATACGCATCGTTTCCAAAATTCAAGAAGTTACTCAGCGGTTCTTGGTAAAACGTAGTGTATTCTGGTTCCTGGTTATCCCACTTTATTCGCGTGTTTATAACAAGATATCCCCCACTTCCAAAGTCGAAATCTGCAATGTTGGGTGCGTTGTTGAACCATATGTACGTCCATTCAGTTTGCCCGTCTGTTGCTACAATGAGCCTTGCCTTTGTGTCTGAATATGGAAAGGTCATTGTCTCAAGCGATTTTACTTCGGGTGAAATAGCATACCAAATCTCATTTCCAGTCATTGGGTCTTTTTTGCTCGAAATTGTCCAACCGTGTAACGGGGCATTCACAATACTTTCGTTAGGTACACAAGATTGGAGCAAAACAATAAAGGATAATATGAGGGAAACTAAGAAGAGTCTTTGGGATTTGTTGAACACTCTGACACCTCCCACTTGAAGATTCAAAATAGTTATTGGAAGTTTCCGTACCGGCAAGAAAAGAAATGATAAAAAACCCCCTGGGATTGTTCCCAGGGGTAATGAATAGAATTATCTTTCAATGTCCGAACACAAGTTTGTAATCAATGTTGACTGGCTGAATTGAAAAGTCAAGCCTTTCTGTTCTCTTGATTTCTTTCAGTAACTTCTCGGTTTTCTCTTTGAGTTTTTCTATTTGCTTATCTTCGGGAATGTTTAGTCCATGGATAAGTATCGAGGAATTGCGCGTGCTTACCATAAATGCAAGATTTCTAACATCTTCTGCGGATATAACTTTAGTTGTACACTCATCTTTTACATTCAGAAGATACACTAAAATTTGAAGCAAACCAAGTTTTGGACGTAGTTCTTGTTCTACTTGTTCAAAGATCTTCCTCAGTGTATCGATAAGTGCATTCTGTTCTTCAGCGGTTAGCGAGCTTGTCTCAAAGGTTTTTCCTAAGCTGTACAATCTAAGTTGCAATAGCAATTCGAAAGCACGGTAGGTATATAGCGAAGAGAGTATTTTGTTTTCAGTCCCATATTTATTAGCAATCCACAATAGTGTTTCCGCCAAAGCAAGTATGCCTTTTTTGTTCTCAAAACTTTTTTCTTCCTTGCTATAGATAACATCCTTAATTGCATCAAGAATTTGCTTCTGTATCTTGAAAACATTGTAATATTTTCTCAGTGGGTCATTCATGAATTGGTCTTTTTCTAAATTTCTTAAGACTTCCTCCATCCTTTTTGCAGCGACTCCTATTTCAAGAGCATACCATTTTCCATATGCTAAACATAATTCTTCAAAGACTTTGAATTTTTCATTGCCGCTTTTTCTTCGAGCAGCGATTAAGTGGTCGTGAGCTGTATAAAAGTCTTTTGACCTGTATTTTTCGATTGCAAGTAGTACATCAACATCGGCAAGCACTTCGTGAGGGCTCGGTAAAATAACTAATTTCTCGGCACCTGCTCTTGGTCTTCTCAAATCTGTATCGTATTCCTCGTTGTCGATATATACAACTCTAATCTTATCGAAAAATCTTCTGAAAAAGAAACCCGCTGCACCAAGTCCGGCACTCATCGCTTTTGTTCCACTTGTTATATCAAGAGCTATATCTTTGTCTTCATACTTTGTGATAATGTCAACGACCTTTTCGTATATCTTCGTCACGTCGCTCTTTTGAATCTCCAAAGGATAAACTCTCTTACCAGTATCAGCTTCTATCTTCTCTATATGCTTTTGTGTCTCTGGAGTGTGAAGAATGTAGATCTCATCAGCCTGTGTTCCGAGAATAGCAAGCGTAGTTGCTTCAGGACTTGTACCTAAAGTGTGTATTGAAACGTCAAACTTCTTGAATTCTGGACTAACAATAGGATTTTCCTTCCAAAGAGCTAAAAGTGATGGCCAGATTTCCTCTTGGTACAACTGTTGAGGATTAGCGCCGTTTTTCACCTCCTGCTTGTACTCTTCCCATTTTTGGTTTAGAACTTCCTTTGAAATGCTTTCCATCATCTCACCCCCTATTTAATATTTTTTAGTAGGAAGGCTAATATGAACATTTGACATATCTTGATTATAACATTCATGAAATATCATATGTTACATAATCTTTTTCATGCCGATTTATTCGTCCGTGAAGAAACTCTTTAACTTACCAACCTTGTATGTTATTGGTTCCGTTATTACATATGACTTTTAACGTCTGAAACGCCTGAATGCATTTTCCAAACGAACCGTACGAAAGATTAGCATGAATTTGGAAGAGTACTTTGAGTAGGTATAAAATATGCAAGAATTGGAAGGTAGGATTTTTGGTTAGGAAGGTGTTGAAGATAACAATGGGTATTTTCACAAAAAATCCCTGGAGAGGAAATGTCAATGCTTTCCTCCCAGGGTTGATTAAGAATAGAATGGAAAATGAATTATAAGACTATAAGGCTATACCTATGTGTTTTCATAATTTGATTTTTTACTTGGATCTCACCCACTTGCTCTTCGATTTTGAATCTTTGCGTCTGTCTCACCTTCCTTCGTTTGTTTATTCCTTGGATAAGTCATGTTCAACTCTCACCCCCAATCGAAATTGTTAATAACCTTCCGTGATTTACAAATGACATTTAAAGTGAATCCATCAGGCTTTTCTCATGACGTGTTGCTGTTGGTACTCGTAATTCAAACTCACGCACGTCTGAAAGCTTTAGCAAGTTTGTAGATTATGTAGATAATACTTATAAAATCGTCGAACCTTCCCATGAACGGTACGAAGTCAGGAATAAAATCCACAGGAGATATCAGGGTTAGAAGAGCCAATACCAGCGGAAGATCGAACATCGGTATTCCAGTTTCACCTCCATATTTTGTTCTTTACAAGAGAACACCGTGCGAGGATTTACTGTCCACGCTCGGTGGATAGACCTTTAGATGTTTACTTGCTTTCGGGTCGGGATGAGACTATGTTACTCGGACAATTCTTCGATGGCTTTGAGAACCCCAACTACTCACATTATGACTAGAACTATGCTGTATGCAAGTCCGTCGATTGGCGAGGAGCTCATGACTATCTCTTCTGGCATGAGGGTGTCCATTTTTTCTTCGAGAAACTCCATTCTCCTCACCTCCTTTCTGCTCTTGATTTCCCGCGATTAAGCTATATCTGCCTTGTGGCTTCCGTGTATTACATATGACAATTGGAGGCAAAAGTTTGAATTTCTCTTATAAATACAAGTTTTTGGATTTCTGATGTTGTTATATTTAATTTCGTAAAATGGTTTCATGTATTACAAATGACATATAGCTGGATAGATGGCTTGTCCTTGGGAAGTAAAGACAGAAGACCAGCTTAAGATGCCTTTTACACGAGGTTGAAGACTCGGTGGGGATTTATGGGTTGCTTGGAAGATATAACAAAAAAAGCTTCCCTGAAATCACAGGGAAGCTCCTTAATTTTTTCTCATTATCTTTGAATCTTCAATTCAAACTCATCCCATACCGACTTGTACTCAATATAAAGCTTAGCTTTTTCAAACTCCTCTCTTATGTCCTTTTCTATCTTTTTCAAAGTTTCTTCATCAGTCTCAACTTCGGAATTCTTCACGATTTGCAATCCAAGAGATGCTTTTCTACCATTTTCACCGGAACTTAGCGTGTTTATTCCAAAAGACTTTGCGTATACCATTCGCACAGACTTGTGTTTATCAAAATGACTGAACTGGCGCGCTTTGAATGCTATCTTATCAGCTAATTGTATGAATTCAGGAACTCTCACACTCTCAGAATATTCATCTATCAATTCCTTAATTGTTGGGTAAACGATTTTCTCTTCTACATATTTTGCCGTTTTCTCGGCTTCTATATATTGCTCGTTCTCTAAGAATTCCTTGAGTTTCAAAAGTTCTGCTTTGGTTTCTTTATATTTAGAAGTTTCTTCCGGAATATCAATACTTTGATACTTATCAATAAGATAAAGACATTCGTTTTTTGTTCTTAGCAGTCTATTAAAGTGATAAGCGTCTGTTACTATTCTATCTGCCTGAACGTCCGTAGCATCTATGAATTTCAACCACTTCACAACAAACTTAATCACCTTTCTTTCAAGTTCATCGTCCACATACCATTCAGAATGTGGGTCGCTCATTAAACTTTCCAAACTCGAAGTATCAACGCCAAGTATCTCAGCAAAGTCTTTTGATTCGCTTTCATCATCTCTTTCGACTGCTAAATATCCTCTATGATATTTAGAAATCAGCTGCAGTGCTTTCTTAACAGCAACTGCCTTTTCTCTACCGAATATCCTTGTCAGCGTCAAGCCTTTATCACTTTCTTTCCCGCTTCCAATAAATGGTTTTTGGAAAGCAAGTACGTTGTAATGCTCATTATCCAAAAGCTGAACGGTTAGTTCGTTATGCACATCGCGTACAAGCGATGGAAGGGAATCAAGATGGAGAGTCTTTTTCAATTTTTCAATTTTGTAAATTGGATACGTATGTCCAAGGTCATGGACGTTTATGGAAACTATCAGAAGGAAATAGATCAGATCTTTGTAAGTTATGTTTTGGTAGTAACTCTTGTAAAGTTCATTATAACCGAACGGTGCAAAGAAATTATCTTCATCCATTTTAAGTATCAAACCTGTCAAGAAATCCATCAGCCTTTTGCTGTGTCTTTGCGAGTGTTCCACAGTTTCAGGAATTTGGTCCCCAATCCACATGTGGTTCCATTTCTCCAAGATTCCAGATTCAATATATTCAGCAAGCTCAGGGTTCCTTCTGAAAACCTTCAAGAGTTGCTCTCCGTATCCAAAAGGAAGGTTTCTCTTTTTTGAATACTCCTTCTTAATTGAGTGAATATCATAGAAAGCAACTGGTTGACCACTATTATCAAAATTAAAAAGGGCAGCAACATCGTCATGTATCTGCAAAAGTTCTGTCCAAGAAGGCTCCACACCAGAGTCGAGAATTGAGTTAAGTGTTGAAATGATATTATCAACGTAGTAAGTATCCCAATTTACTACAACCCTGGGAATACGCAAAAGCTCTTCCTGCCTTTCATGTTTATAGTAAATGTCTTTGTTTCTAAATATCCCCCAGAGCATGAGTGCAAGACCTATCATCTTAACACCAGGTGCGATATCCATAATAATCTCAGAATCATCTTCACCAACATTTTCCATCAATTTATCCATCTTTTTTAAAACAATTTTGACTGTCTCCAAGTTTTCCTTTGTCGTTGTACCCTCATTGCTAAACGGGGTTTCTATGATGTATATTTTTTCAAATTCTTGATCTCTATCAGCCTTAAAAAGAAAATACAGCATATACAGAATCTGTGATGGCAATTCCGGAAATTTACTATCATCCAACACAGCAAAGTCCTCACTACCGTTAGACAAGACCAATACATTGTCCAACTTTCCTCTATCCTTGCTCAAAAAGTTCTTCAAGAGCTCAAGAATAGTTTCACAATATACACTGTTTTCATTATCATTCTTACAACATGGTCGATTAGATATCAATACAACATTCTTTATTTTGTAGCCTTTTTTCTTGATTAAAGCTAATGTCTCAATTTCTGCAGGTGGACGTTTTGGTCTAACTCCTGTCTCAAAAAAGTCAACAAGACTTTCAAATAGCATTTCCTGTTCTTCGGTGCTCTTAGGTCTATTATTTCCATCATTAAAGTAACCTCGAAAGCTCAGACCCACTGGCATGACAACTGTTGTTTTATCAAGTATGCGGTTTCTCAGATAACTTATGGTACTTATCAAACAGTTCGTCTCGTTTGCATTTATTATTCCTCTTAACCCTTCAAAAGGTTCGGCTAAGTTTTTGTTCATATAACGTTCCTGGTTGTTTTCATCCAATCTTTCCACCGCATTTTCTAACTCGGGTGGTACTTTGAAATCGTTAAATTCTACACCTTTTACACTTTCAATCTCCATCAAAAACCCATCAACCTTAGGATAGATAAACTCATCGATGACCACTTCAGGCACATCTAAAAGTTTGTACCTGATTTTCATCACTACATCACTGTTCTTAAGTTTCTTTGACATAAAATCATCAATTCCATCGATGATTTCTTCGTATTCTTCTCTGTTCAGACCATAATCATTGTTATCTGAGAGCTTTTTCTTAACAGTCCGAATCCATTTTTTAGTAAAACCTATGTCGGACTTTATCATCTCGAACCTCATTCGCTCCTCTTCATCGTCGTCTTTTCTTAAGTACCACTGTATAATACCTATCCTTTTTACAATATTATTCTTCTTATCTTTATTATCTAAAGTTACTACACCATTCTCATACTTCAAACCATTGTCCAAAATTCTCTCAAATGCCCCTCGTTCTTTTATAAGAAACTTTCTCTCTTTTTCAATATACGACATCTTCCAAACCCCCAGTTTCCATTATTGAACGTGTCGTTCAAGTATGATGTTCAAACCTTCGTAAAGAGCCTGTTGAACTGCGTTCCTAAGCACATCTTCAAACTCTCTAAAATTCCCAGCGTACTTTCTCTTTTCAAGCTTTTTAATCGCGTTAAGCGAAATCTTTTTAATTTTGTAGCCTTCTTCCTTGTCGAATGGATTGACATTAGGATTCAAAAGTACGAAATTGATCAAGAACCTTATATCCTCAACCCTTTCTCTCAATGGTGGAATAGTCAAACGGTATTTGAACCTGTAGTATAGGTCCGCTCTGAAACTACCCTCTTGAATTTCTTTTTTCAAATCCTTATTTGTCGCTGCAATGATATGGGTTGGTGCATAGATCTTTTCAGCTCCTGTGTAACCAACAGGATGGACTACACTGTCGTCCATGTAAGTCAAGAGCTTTGCTTGAACATCGGGAGGTACTTCTGTAATCTCATCGAGGAAAAGAATACCCGGACAGGATACTGTAATCCTTCCAAGTTTAGTTACACTATCGGTAAACGCTCCCTTCTCGGTTCCAAAGAGTATCGAGTCAATTAATTGCTTTTCCACGTTCACTAAAGACTGCCTGTAATATTCTTCTTTGAAGTGGTGTTCTCCAAGAACTTCGCGGGCTATAATCTCTGCTATGAGCGATTTGCCAGTTCCAGTTTCTCCCTCTAACAAGAGCGATGGGACTTTAAAATATCTATTTTTACTAAAAAACTCAATAAACTTTTTAGAAATATCCTGTAGCTTCTCATGACTCTCCATTCGAGGAGTATTACGATATTTTTTATCACGAACAAACTTGGTCATTGTTTCATAACTTTTCTTGAAATCAGCGATGATAGTTTTTAACTTTTTAGAAAACTCGCGCATTGATGGATCAAGGAAAACGGAGATGTATTTTATGTCCTCGTATTTTTCCGCTATTTCTTCTCTCTTAACGACGAATTTCCAATTTTCAATATCCTTCGCCCGTATCATTTCATACATTGTATCTTCTTCAACAATGATATTTTCGTCAGTTTCCCTCAATAAATCCTTGAGTAACTTCTCAAATTTCCCAAGCTCTTCGTACTCGAGCCCTTCTCCTTCGAGCCTCTCTCTTCTAAATACTCCAACAACATCGTGAGTCAAAAATTTCTTAATTAAATCTATATCAAGCGCCCTATCTATGATAAGTATATACATATCGTTCCCGCTATTTCCAACTTTATTGTCAAAACTATTACCCGTCACAATCCATATTACCTTTTTATTTTCTATCTCCTTGGGATTCTTTAATTCTGACCTTTTAATAATATTTACCAAATTAACCTTCTCACCCTTAGCTTTGAACTGAACACCAAGTCTATTGACTACATTCTTTACAATACTTTCCAATTCATCATCAACAACAAAACAAACCTTTAATTTACTCCCTTCCGACCGTCCTGCAGACATGGAACAGACCTCCTACATTCATACATTAGCTGTTTGCATTTCTTACAATCTCTTCAATTACACTCTTCACTCTCTTATTTTTCAGTAAATTACGAAGGCGTTCACGTTTCTCTTCTGTTGTATTAAAAACTTCATAAAAAACATCAGGAAAATCCTCAACACTTTTTCCGTTTAGCATTTTTTTCAAAAGTTCAAAATATTCCTTCTTTTTCAACTCTTCCAAAATTTCAAACTCATCAAATATCAATCCCCGAAACTCTCTGTAGTCTTTATCCTCTTGATTTTCAATTCTTCCTTTCTTTCTTTTCAAGAGAACTATTGGAACTATCTCTCCATTTGGAAGCAACACGCTCTTATCATTCAGACTTCTATCAATCGAGAACTTATATTCTCCTTGCCGTTCATCTTCCAAAACATATAACAGCTTTTCTTTTGAAAGTTCTTCAAACGGGAAGAAAGAAGCAAACAAATTTACCAACCCTTTAACTTTCTCCTCAGAGTCCCCGCTGAAAAGTAATTTATAACCAACGTCTGTTTTTACAACCAAGAACGATTTCTTTGGTGTCAATTTAATGCCTATTTCCAGGTCAATACTCCATTCTCCGTAAAGCTGAGAATCGATACGCTCACTACTTTGAGAAGCATCATCATCATACGATTCAGTAATATCATATATCGTCTCTTCTTCGCTTCCTGAAGTAACTATAACTCTCTCGTCTACAAGAACTTGTGATTGTTTTAGTTTAGTTTCTTGTCTTTGCTCTTGTTTTTGCCTAATTGCCATATTACATCCACCTCCAGAAGAAAGAGTACTCTACTCTTGGATGTTTCTCTTCGTAATCTTTTCCTATTTCAATTTCTTTTATAATATCCAGCCCTCTCTCAAACGACATGCAAGTGAGAGCACCTCTCAGGTCTATGTTAGAATGGTAATCTCCTGGTCTTGTGATTCCAAACCCCTTAATATATTGAGCAAAATTGTAAATCAATTCAAAATACAAAGATTTTGAGTCAAGGTAACTAAACAGATGATAACCTTCCCCCATGTCACGCTGAAAGTCTTTACTAACGTTTTCGAGAAATTTACTGTAATTTTCACTATTGAACGCATTCCTAAGAATACTCTCCCTAACAGACGCCATATTCAAACCCTTTCCACCAGTATGGAACGTCTCCATCGAAAGTTGCGTTCCTCGCTCTCCTATAACGTGCCCTGCTGAAATTCCTATGTACTCATTATCATTAAATTCCTTTAATCGTGAAACATCAAACCCACACCATTTTTTGCTAATATACCAACCATTGCCAATTTCAACAACTTTTGGTGAAAGTAGCACAAACCTATCCGGAATCATATCTTCACTTTCCACAAATCTAACTTCGTCCCCTACCTTTATGTAACGGTATAAGAACCTTTTCTTATCAAATCCATTTGGCAAGGTACTTAGATCTATATTAATTTCAACAAATTCATCAGTATTATCAGACGTCTTAATAGCTCCTACGAATTCAACGAGTTTACGGGTCAAATATCCGGCATCCGCAACTTTCAACTTTTTATCCATCAACGTCCTTCGAGCTCTCCTGACCAAACCATCTTCAGGATTGAAGTAATCTTTAACGCTTAAACCTTGTACGAAACCTGTTTGAATCTTTCTCTCTTCAACGCTGATTTCAAAATTAAGCTGTTTGTATTGCTTATCGTTCCCTCTACACTTTGATTTCTTAATAGCCTCGAAGCTGCCAGTATTATTGAGTATTTCAAAAATACTCAGTGTAAGATTTCTTTCCGTTGCCAATCTAACATACTTATCTAAAATAGTTGACTTTATATATTCCTTTATCTCATCATATTTTCCTTGCCTTGCATAATCTCTGATTACTTTGTCGGCTTCGCTCTTCAAAGCCTTTTTCTCTTTTCCGGTCTCACAATAGTAGCCGTACACCATATCTTGGTCTATCGAGTATATAAGCTCGCCATTACCCAGCTTGAAAGGATTGCGTGAAGGCAACATACTTCTTAATTCTTCCTTGATATCTTCTGTTTGCTCAGTTGGGTATATCACCGCCATAGTGTCTCCGTCAAAATCAGCATTGAAACCTTCACACACGTTTATTGGAAGTCCTATCGTATAGTTTTGCCAAAAAACAGGTCTGAATGCTTGAACAGAATGCCTGTGAATAGCTGGTTGCCTTATCAAGACTACATAAATATCATCGCTGATAAGTTCTTTAGTTAACAGCCTTGCGATTTCTTTTCGCTCCTTGCTGTCTCCCCTTAAAGCTCTTTCAACTTTGTCCTTTGAAATAACCGAAATTCTATCTTTGAGCCAAGCAATCCCAAAATCCACAGGCAAAATAACAGTATCAACATCCAAATCAACCACAAGACCTTCCAAATCTAGCTTAGAAAGAGGCATCGGAGAAATAACAGTTCGCGCCGAATAGTGTAATCTTCGGGCGATAACTATCTCACGAACAAAACCTTCCTTCTTGAAGAGTAATTTCTTAATCTTATCTTCTATGTATTTAAAATCTGCTCTTTTAGAGCCTTCCGCTTTTACTTCTTTGAGAACTACAACAATCTTATTCCAGAAATTCTCTATCAGCTTTGCGAACTTTTCAACATTTCCATTAGGCCCATGAGATAGTTTAATTCCATTCTTAACACTCTCAAACTCGCTCACATGCTCAAACACAGCTTCTAAATATTTGCTATGATTGATAAACTTGTCTATCTCTTTTATATCATCAACACTCTTGCTTTCCTTTCCTACAAAATTCTCCAACAAATCAAAAAATTGCTCAATTTCCTGATTAACATCAGGTGATTTCTGCATCATATACCAAATCCTGTACAAGCCAAATTTTCTCTTAGTATCACGATCTAAATTCCTCAAGGCAGAGTCTACATATATTTTCAACAGCTCTAAATCGACATTGAGTTTTGTATTAACATTGTTAGCTAACTTGAAGCAACTGCAATTAGATGAACCATTTGATTTCAACTCGAACCTGATACCGAACACATAATCAAAAATCTCGTTCAAAATATCCTCAGGATAGACTGTCAAATTTGCTTTTTTACCTTTTGCTAAACTACTCAAATTCTTTTGAGCGAACAGTTTTGTAAGTTTTCTATTTGCATATGATTGCAAACTCCAAAACTCAAGCTCTCCAAACTTCTGACCACCATTATTTGACTTACCTTTCTTTGGCTGACCTGTTAATTCACTTTCTGCTGCTATATCCACAACATGAATCTTATCCCTCACGCAATGGTCAAGCCTCACCATATATTGATAGCCAGCTGTAAGATACCAAACGTTACCATTGTAATAAACCCTAAACCTTCCGTATTTATCAGCACCTATTGAACGGAGAGAATCCAGAAGTTCATTTGAACGAGAGCTCATATTTTCCAGAGGAGAGATTGGTATAGGCAGGTTAAAATTGGCGTGTTTTACGGCAACTGAACAATGGGTCTCGTACAACTGTCCCAAATTCATCCTTGAAACAACGCCAAGTGGACTCAAGATAACATCGAGTTTGTAACGATTCCCTCCTATTTCCACTTCAGGCATCTGTTCGTCTGGAAGGATCAGAGAAACAGTACCCTTGTTTCCGTGTCTTCCCATCAGTTTGTCTCCAACTTCTAAAGGTTTGTAAACCTCGAAGTCTATATAGAAACTTATCACATATTCATCAAAAACTGCAGAAGGTACTGGAAAAGCATCCTTAGGCAGATTCACAACTCTTGCTTCATACCTTCCTTCATACGTACGTATCCAACTCTTTTTCTTTTTTTCGTCTTCTTTTATAGTAACTTCGAACAACTCTTTTCCATAATAAACACTCTCACCGGGCTTGACCTTCCATTCGATTATTGCTTCAACCTTGTTACCAACAAACTTCCATTTCCCCTCATTAAAAGTGAAACTCTTGGCTGAAATGAACTCTTCAGTAAACTTCTCACTTTCCTTAATCTTTACTCTCATTTTCTTAGCAAAACTCTCTGAAACTACTATGCCATCCTCAAAATTAAAACCGTAGAAAAGCCCGTACCCAACAAGTGCGTTCACGCCATATTTTTGCGTTTCAAAACCTGTTTTGATAATCGGTTCTTCGGCTTCCTCGACAGGTATCACTTGCTTCAAATTCTTTGATCCCATCAACATCCTTGCTGCATCGGAGTGCAAAATGAAAGGAATCTGTTTAGTAGCAAAAGACAGAAAATCGGGCGATGAGATATTCCCATTCAACAAATCTGAAATAGTAAATCTTTTATTAACAATTCTCAAATTATCAAAATCAAAAGACAAATCATCACTATCTATCAACGTAAGCGTTAGACCAATCTTATCCGACTCAGGAGTTTCAAGCAAATCAACAATCCCAAAATGTGAAGAATGTGGCAGCCTGAGGTTATCGTTAACCTGCTCATTTGGATAAATAACCTTTCGTGGTTCCGAATTATACGATATATCATTGAGCTCGTCTGCGAGGAAGAAATTAGGCACCTTTACGGCCAACCACCGCCCAGTTTTAGAATAATATCTACTAAAGATTACCCCTATCTTTTGAACGAGCTGATTCAAAAGTGCGCTTCTAAAGCTTGAATTGACTCTTCTATCGCGAACCCTTTCATAAACAATCCTGAGTAGAGCAAAAAGAAAATTCAAATAGTAACCTTGAAGGACTATACTCTCAGAAAGATTGATACTCTTTTCTAAAATTTCTTTCATTGATAAATCATCAACAGATTCATTCTCTTCAAAAACTTCCAACTCATCTGATGTGCTAAACCCATCAAAAACGACAAATGGAGAGTAAAGCTTACTACCTTCGAAATAAAAATACCCATCCTTATCAGGAACAAGCAAAATAACATCCTTAAGTTCAATATAATCATGGAAAAACTTTTCACCGAAATCAAACTTAATATCATACAAACCACCGATAACCAAGTTACCCGTCCCGTACAGATTGCTTTTCTTACTAACATCAATGTTCATAGCTTCCAAAACGTCTGATAGCTTTCTTAAGCTATCAACCTTCTTCTCAGAATCGTCTATCGATTTACTAATCGTTTTTCTGACTATGCCGAAAAAACTATTAATCATTCTCACAAACTCATCAGAACCAGCAAAAGAAAACTGCTGAAACAATCTCATACTATTCCCCCTCATCTTATTTTTACACACATACAACTTTTATAGGTAAAGGCTGAATCTACCATAACTAATTATAGCATACAATTGTGATACGATTACGTTAGGCATCATTGACATGACCAAAACCGAAACAATGATGCAATCACGTCTAAAGCCACAAAAAATTGAAAAGAGTACATTCCTTCTCAAAACAAAGTGTTAATTCAACATCTGAATAGATTAAACAAAAGTTTCAAATTCACCAAGGTTGAAAGGTAACAAAAATACATCATTGATGATATTCACAATAAACTCAAAGTATCTGAAATTCAAATAAGAGTTGAAGATAACTGAGGAAGGAAGAAGCCGTAAAGGACTTATTTGGTTATGTTAGAAGGGATAACATTTGAGATTTACTCATCAGCGGATTTAAGGCAGGAGAAAAGACAACCACGAATCCTTCGCCCTGTGTAGTATTCTATTATGCCGGCATTTTAGATCTGTCCGTTTAACAGAAGATTATAAAACACACTATCCCCACAATCTTTACTAATTATAAGAGAAAGTAATTTTCACACATCAATTTGATGTTGCCTGAATTAAAGAGAAACCTTGTAGTTTCATTTGAAATGAAACGCGGGGTTAAATCCCGCGTACAGTATTATATTATCGATATTTAGAATCTGAAGCAATGAATTTTATTAATCGACAAACGTTATTTCAACATCTTCAAATCCGAGCAACGTTACTAAATTCTTTACAATATACGATGCTTGAGCCTTTGCTTCTTCAATTATCCCAGCTCTTTTAGCATCCTCTTCGATTTCTTGAAGCACTTCATTCTCCAACTGTTGCCATTCCTCAAGCGATTCGTAATCGTCTTTCTTAAGTACAGTCGGTTGCTCTAAAAAGCGTGATTCTATTCTTGGAGACGGAAGGGTTAGTTTTACTGTTCTGTCTTCAACTACAACATCTGCGCTTGTTAGATTTGAAACATCTACATACGCCGTTACATCAGCCTTGCACATCAAGATAAGTTCCTTATCACCAAATGGTATATTCAAAAACCTATTTTCTACTCTTTTTCCAAAAACTTTTTCTATCTCATACTTAACCAAATCCAGTTGCAACACCTCTTGTAACTTTTTCAGTATAACCACATTTTCTTGATTAACCGATGTGTTTTCTTCTTCTTGATTAACCGATGTGTTTTCTTCGTTCCTATTTGCAAAAAACTCATTCCAAACAAACCCGAGCACTACTATAGTCACCAAAAGTCCGAATATAACTAAAATACAGGATTTTATTTTACCCATATTCCCACCCCATCTACATAACCATAACAGTCTCAAAGCCTAACTGTTTTAAAAGTTGTTCAACAAAAATCTTTGCGCGTTCTCTAGCCTGCGGGAGTATTTCAGCTTCAATTCTTTCTCTTTCTCTATCAATATCTGCCTCTGCTATCTCATGAATCTTTCTCTCGGCTTCAACTGGTAAATTAGCAACTAATGACTTGTATATATCTGTGTAATGCTCGAGTTTCTCAACAAAGTACTGTTCAAATATTTTAGCCTCAGGTACGGTAACTGTCGCTTGTTTTGTTTCGAAATCAATTTCAACATTCTCTTCACTTATTTCACTCAAATCAACTCCCGCTCTAAAAACGTAGACAAGGTGAGCTGCCGATTCATATCCATATAAAAAGTTTGCTATCTTATCTATAATATTACCATCCTCTACACTTGCTAAAATTCTCTTATACTCTTCGTAAGTTATTACAGAATCCTTATTTTTATTGTATATATAAACTTTTTGATACATAGCCCTCAAAGTGACGAGTCTTCCTATCTTCCTAATCTCCGATATATAAGTGGGAAATGATATCTTTTGGACCTTTCTTCCTATTCCGAACACCTCTGCAGAAAAATCTACGATTTGTTTCCAAGCAAACTTTACTACCACGAATAAAAGTAGGCCTATCAAAAAAAATAAACACTACAATAAACAATATCGACTTAAAAACATCCATAAGTTCACCCCCAGCAGCGTAAATTTAAGCTTTCACCATCCAAAAACATATCTTTTTAATCACATTTTGCTAAAAGTATTCGAACAATTTAGCCCCCACTTTCTTACAGAGAGAAGTGCCTTTTCCACATACGAATATGTACGACACGGAAAAATCAAAGCAAGAAAAATTTCCATCTCTTTCAGAGAGAGGTTCCTTCCTGACGCGGAACCGTGAAACGAAAGTATTTGTACTCATTCCGGCTGGTTTCCATCTCTTTCAGAGAGAGGTTCCTTCCTGACGAGACGAACTAAGCGATAACATAAGAGCAAACAAACACAGACGTTTCCATCTCTTTCAGAGAGAGGTTCCTTCCTGACCAAAGGAACCAAGTGAAAGGATAGAAACTTTGGATTTTGGTTTCCATCTCTTTCAGAGAGAGGTTCCTTCCTGACGAGACGAACTAAGCGATAACATAAGAGCAAACAAACACAGACGTTTCCATCTCTTTCAGAGAGAGGTTCCTTCCTGACCAATGCGTACTGGAACGTGAACGAAGCACTCGACCGAGGATGTTTCCATCTCTTTCAGAGAGAGGTTCCTTCCTGACATGGTGAAGCTATATTCATACGAATATGGAAACGAAATCGGGTTTCCATCTCTTTCAGAGAGAGGTTCCTTCCTGACAAGACGTAACACTAACGATAAAAGGAAAGGCGGCAGAAGTTTCCATCTCTTTCAGAGAGAGGTTCCTTCCTGACAAGACGAAGAACTAATCGCCGTAGCAAGAGATGCGCAAAAGTTTCCATCTCTTTCAGAGAGAGGTTCCTTCCTGACTTACGTACAACATATTCAACATGGCTGATTATGGTGTACCAAGTTTCCATCTCTTTCAGAGAGAGGTTCCTTCCTGACAAGGCTTTTTGTACTATGGATGGGAGAAACTTGAATTCATGTTTCCATCTCTTTCAGAGAGAGGTTCCTTCCTGACACAAAAGGTTAGCAAATTATACATATACGAAACAAACAAAGTTTCCATCTCTTTCAGAGAGAGGTTCCTTCCTGACGACAGTTCACAAGAAGTGCAACAAAACAAACAACAAGACGGTTTCCATCTCTTTCAGAGAGAGGTTCCTTCCTGACTGATGGTAAAAAAGGTTTTAAGTTACTTGAAGATAGGAAAGGTTTCCATCTCTTTCAGAGAGAGGTTCCTTCCTGACGAATGAGATTGTAACAATAACATTGGATTCTACAGAGTTTGTTTCCATCTCTTTCAGAGAGAGGTTCCTTCCTGACAAGGTGGAAGACCAACAAAATTGAATGATGAGCTTATCGAGTTTCCATCTCTTTCAGAGAGAGGTTCCTTCCTGACTTACGATGGGCTGCCATATAAAGTTATTGTGAAAGCTTATGTTTCCATCTCTTTCAGAGAGAGGTTCCTTCCTGACAGAGCTAAACAAGTTAAAAGAAATATAGTACCGTCAATAGTTTCCATCTCTTTCAGAGAGAGGTTCCTTCCTGACTCGCTGATACAAGACCAAAAAGCTATTGAAGAGCTAATAAAGTTTCCATCTCTTTCAGAGAGAGGTTCCTTCCTGACTATCTTGACGTAACAGTAAAAGTGAATGGTAAGGAAAAAAGTTTCCATCTCTTTCAGAGAGAGGTTCCTTCCTGACAAAGATGTAGTTATGTTGAGCTTTGTCCGTTGAGGGAGTAGTTTCCATCTCTTTCAGAGAGAGGTTCCTTCCTGACATACTGACTATGACAAGTTTATATATGAGTATGCACAATGGGTTTCCATCTCTTTCAGAGAGAGGTTCCTTCCTGACGAGCAGACAATTGCTTTTCCTAATGGCAGTGTGTTTGTTTTGTTTCCATCTCTTTCAGAGAGAGGTTCCTTCCTGACTCAGATAGAAGAAAAGCATCAAGTCTTATTCTAACGGGGTGTTTCCATCTCTTTCAGAGAGAGGTTCCTTCCTGACATACTGACTATGACAAGTTTATATATGAGTATGCACAATGGGTTTCCATCTCTTTCAGAGAGAGGTTCCTTCCTG
The DNA here is from genome assembly GCF_025370035.1 of Fervidobacterium riparium. Lineage (NCBI taxonomy): Bacteria > Thermotogati > Thermotogota > Thermotogae > Thermotogales > Fervidobacteriaceae > Fervidobacterium > Fervidobacterium riparium. Next base: position 2,142,404 of record NZ_CP009277.1, on the reverse strand, counting down.
ACACACACCCTCACATTAATAACAGACAAAAAAGCTATTGAAGAGTTTCCATCTCTTTCAGAGAGAGGTTCCTTCCTGACTATCTCGAGTTACAGATTTTAGTTAACGGTCAACCAAAGAAGTTTCCATCTCTTTCAGAGAGAGGTTCCTTCCTGACATTGTACTTGGAAATTAAAGTTATTATTAACGGACAACCAGTTTCCATCTCTTTCAGAGAGAGGTTCCTTCCTGACTCAAATTAAAAGGATTGACTCAAAGTAACAGTCAACACACCCTGTTTCCATCTCTTTCAGAGAGAGGTTCCTTCCTGACTAAAGATCTTGGAATCAAGTATGAACATATCAAATCTGGTTTCCATCTCTTTCAGAGAGAGGTTCCTTCCTGACTGTAAACCAAATGAGCTTGTAGATGAACTTTTTGCAAGATGGTTTCCATCTCTTTCAGAGAGAGGTTCCTTCCTGACGTGTAAGTATGTGGACAATGTTCCCGAATTCTCAAACGAGAGTTTCCATCTCTTTCAGAGAGAGGTTCCTTCCTGACTTAAAAATACCTGAGGTAAAGTTAAAAGGGCTCACCAAGGGTTTCCATCTCTTTCAGAGAGAGGTTCCTTCCTGACTTGCGGCGAAGATAAGTTTGGAAGAGCCTTACATAGCCGCACGTTTCCATCTCTTTCAGAGAGAGGTTCCTTCCTGACATGAAGAGACTATATCTCGAAATTATGGTAACAGTAAACGGTTTCCATCTCTTTCAGAGAGAGGTTCCTTCCTGACAAAAAAAGAGAAAGAGGTGAAAAGTATGAAGAGGTTAGTTTCCATCTCTTTCAGAGAGAGGTTCCTTCCTGACGATGATCCAAAAGAAATCGAAGAAATGATTAACAGGAAAAGTTTCCATCTCTTTCAGAGAGAGGTTCCTTCCTGACGTAACAGTAAACGGTGTAAACAAAAAAGGTAGGTTGGAAGTGTTTCCATCTCTTTCAGAGAGAGGTTCCTTCCTGACGTGAACGGTGTAAACAAAAAAGGCAGGCTAGAGATAGCCTGTTTCCATCTCTTTCAGAGAGAGGTTCCTTCCTGACAAAAAGGAAGAGTTGAGGTATCTCTTCCTGAAGGCGAGATTGTTTCCATCTCTTTCAGAGAGAGGTTCCTTCCTGACTGAATCACAAGATTGAAAAACTAAAAGAATTGTTGAAATAGTTTCCATCTCTTTCAGAGAGAGGTTCCTTCCTGACACATACATTAACATTAGTGGAAGATCCAAAAATTGTAGAGCGTTTCCATCTCTTTCAGAGAGAGGTTCCTTCCTGACTTAACAGGAAAATTAAGGAATTGGAGAAACTAAAAGAGTTGTTTCCATCTCTTTCAGAGAGAGGTTCCTTCCTGACAAATTGAGGAGGTGATTAACAAAAAAATTGAGGAATTACAGTTTCCATCTCTTTCAGAGAGAGGTTCCTTCCTGACTTCTTATGCCGAGTCAACGCAAATATCCGTACAAGAAGCTAGTTTCCATCTCTTTCAGAGAGAGGTTCCTTCCTGACCGGGTGTTATCGTAATTGATTTTAACGGCAAGCGCATAGTTAGTTTCCATCTCTTTCAGAGAGAGGTTCCTTCCTGACTACATCGAGATTGAGGTAACAGTAAATGGTAAAGAAAAAAGTTTCCATCTCTTTCAGAGAGAGGTTCCTTCCTGACTCTTGCCTTCCAGAATAGGCATAAATAGATGTAGTTTGGAATGCGATTTTCTCTACCTCCAAAGTTAGGCTGTCTGAATTTTGTTTTAAGTTAGCTAACAGTTGCAAATTTTCTTGAATCCATGCCGATTCCCTACCTGTTTTTGCACTTGTTCCTTAATACGTGCTGATGAATAAATGATTTGAGTTAGCTTTTCACTTTGAAATATGTTCGTAACAATAGGTAGAGAATTTTTTATATTATGTCTAATCACAAGCGGAGAAGCAAGAAGAATACGTATGAGAAAGAAGAAAATAAAATCACTTTGTGAAATGAAATACCTAAAATTCAACGGAGAAGCGCATGAATACAAGATTTTTCGACGATGTAGCTTGCAAAAATTATCAACTTGCCAATGACCGGACGTATAGTATTTATGCGGTTATTAGTGAGTATCGTGGTGCAAAATTTGTCTTTTGGTCTCCACGGTTTAGGGCGTTTGAAGGTTTGAAAAGATGTGCTTTTCACAGCTACTACGTATATATATTATACCATGTATATATATTATACCATCTATTTTGGAATTATGACTTCAAATTCTGTTTTATGGTTTGGTATATCTTTATAGCATCGTTAAAAAGTGTTTCGAGTTCTTCTGTTTTTGTTTCGTAGTACCTTCGGTTTTGGTTTATTCCATGAGCTATGCGGTTTCTCATTTTCCTTAATTTTATGAATTCTTTTGCTAAGCTTGGCGGAAATAGTTTTTCGATTTTGTTTTTTGCTTTCGCTCTGTAATTCAGGTTTGTTTCTTTTCCTCTTCCGTAGAGCATGACTGTTGCACCGCTGACTATGGCTTCAAATATCAACTGGATAGCCTTGAAGTATTGTTTTCTTTTGTGATAAAAAGCGGCTTTTTCATAAAATAGCTCTTCAACATGCTTGGTTTGCGATATTCTTTTTAGTTCTTTGTTCACGTTTATAAGGAAATAGTTCTGCGTTTCTTTCATCGTTGCAATAGTTCTAAGTTTATTTGCTGATTCTTCCGACATGTCGTTTAGTTCGAATTGGTAGTATATTTCTTCCACTTCTTTTTGTTGGTCTTCTTTCAAAAATGTCAACAGGGGAAGGTTAAAATTCCCACTAAGTTCAAATGCAGCAAGTTGTTCGTCCAAAGTTATCATCTTTTCAAAAATCGGCATTTCAAGAACCTTTTTGGCTTTTTCTCCCAAATTCATATTGACATAGTAGATGTATATTTTCTTGAGACTTACGTACCTTGCCGGAAGTATTATGCCAAGTGTCAATAATACACTAATGTTATTTGCATAAGTTATATCGATATATACGTTCTCTATATCCGTCGATAGATGTTGTATGATTGCTCTGAGTAGCGTCTGCTGGTACTCTATGTTATCTTCGTCTGTTTTTATACATCTAATCGATGGAAGTACTGTTATACTCGTTTTTGCTCCGTACGTTTCTGATATTATTCTTTCTAATTCTTTTATATCGTTCCTGCGGGCTTTTGTATTTTCATATCCAGCAAGTTCCTCAAGCGCTCTTATCTCGCAATCTTCTTCAGCAAATATTAATATTTTTGTCAGGTCTTTACGTCCTTTCACATATCTCGTCATGGCTCTTAAGAAGTACATTCCTGTAGCAGTAGAACCGTTTGAAAACTTGTATACCGATTTTTCAACCAAGTTATTTTCTTTCGATGGAGTAAACAATACCACCATAGTGGACATATTCATCCCTGCCTTTCTTTACCTTTTGTTGAAATTAAAAATCCGAGCCATTAAAGGCTCGGGAAAAGTCCATGGAACGTTTTATTTATGCATACGCCTGAGTGCGTTCTGCTACGTATCTGTTAATTTTTCTTCTGAGATGAATATCGAGTTTGTTGTGTACGTGGTTTTCATGTCCTCTAACTTTTTCTAAACAGAGTCTGCATTTGAGTGACTTGGCTATATTCTTAAGCTCTTCTACATATTTCACAACTTCTGGGTTTTGAGAGTTCACTTTCCCACTCAGTGCCTTCTTAATAATGTCTATGTCTGAGCACAGGACGATCACTGGGAATTTTTCGTCAAGTTTTTCCTGTTTTACGTAGTTCAGGGCGTAGAGTGCGGCTTTTAGTTCAGCCTCTACGTTTTGTAACTCCGTTGTTGCTTTGCTGACCTTGGCTACTATCTGTTCTCCGCCAAGGACCGGGGATGAAAGAAGAAATCCGTAGGAAACGAATCCGTTTTTGTATGAACCATCGGTGTAAACTTTTAACATCTTTACCAACCTCCTCTTTGTCAGTTTAGTTTTAAAATGAACCGGACCTTGCACTTTCGTGTTCAGTCCGGTTGTTCCATTTGTACATCTGACTTTTAAAACTTCTTTGTTCGTTTCCCATTGTTTTCATCGCTTTTTTAAATCATATTCAAGTCCAAATACTTATTAATGCAATCATGTATTCCATGATTCTGAATACCTCAAGCAGCAAAACAACCGCGATAACACCAAATAACATCTTCTTTCCTAATATAATCTCACCTCCTACAAATGAAGTTTAAGTTTATTTTTCTATTGCACTTCCAATACACCTGCAATCACTTCAATGGTTCCGATTATACAACTGACATTTATACCTCACGCTCGATGTATCACTGTTTAAAACGATTCTTTCCATCCTTTTTCATCTTCACTCATACCTTAAACACATGCTGAAGGAAAAATCAGAACAGTTCCGCAAAAATCGGATGGTAGACTTAGACAGAGCACGAAACTGGCAGGAAAAAATGAAGGAGGGAAACGCTGAAGGAATGCTTTGATGGAATAAAAAAATAAAGGCTCCGTACGTTGCGGAGCCTTTGCTCGTTTTAACACTGAGATGTTAAATAATACTTTCAATGCACATTCTTAACATCTCTTTCAGAAGAATAACCTTCCCAACATGAGGTTAGAAAGATTAGAGATATTTTAACAGTTGTTTTTAACTTTTTCGGTGAGGTCTCTTCTAATCTAAGGATAAGAAGGAAGAACTATAGAACCAGTTTTGTTTCCATCTCTTTCAGAGAGAGGTTCCTTCCTGACCTTACCTTCCAGAATAGGCATAAATAGATGCAGTTTGGAATGCGATTTTCTCTACCTCCAAAGTTAGACTGTCTAAATTTTGTTTTAGTATGGCTAACAGTTGCAAATTTTCTTGAATCCATGCCGATTCCCTACCTGTTTTTGCACTTGTTCCTTAATACGTGCTGATGAATAAATGATTTGAGTTAGCTTTTCACTTTGAAATATGTTCGTAACAATAGGTAGAGAATTTTTTAGATTATGTCTAATCACAAGCGGAGAAGCAAGAAGAATACGTATGAGAAAGAAGAAAATAAAATCACTTTGTGAAATGAAATACCTAAAATTCAACGGAGAAGCGCATGAATACAAGATTTTTCGACGATGTAGCTTGCAAAAATTATCAACTTTCTAATGACCAGAAGTATAGTATTTATGCGGTTATTAGTGAGTATCGTGGTGCAAAATTTGTCTTTTGGTCTCCGCGGTTTAGGGCGTTGGCAGTTGAAGAAAAGATTTTATTTGCGCTGAGTTGCGCGATATCATATATTCCCTGTTTCGCTTGTGTTTTTTTACAACCTTGGTTTTTATCTACTCTGTATGTTGGATTTGTGTTTGAGTGTATAGTTTTCCAGCAAGCTTTCTTAGTTCTTTTAGGTCTCTTTTGTGGTAGAGGAATCTTTGGTTTTCTGAATCTATGAGTCCGATTATATTGAATAGTTCAATCATTTTTTCGTCTCCGAATAGTTGGACACGGTAGATTTTTTCTTCGTATGGAGTTATCACAGGTATTAGTTTTTTTTCGCATTCTTCTTCATTGAAGATTTTGTCTGCTAAGTTGAAGTAGTAATCTTCTATAAATGATATGAATGTATCATAGTTTAGCTCTCCAAATGTTTCAGGCGCGATGATAAAGCCTTCTGTTCGTGGTTGTATTTCTTTGGCTCTGAAATTTAAGAGGATGGCTCCGCCGAGCCTTAGATTCACAAGGTTTTTCATGACGGAGCCAACGCGGTTTGTCAAAATTCTTATTCTCATGTAACTTTTACCAAGAATATAGTATCCGGATTCGTGCAAGTAGTATTTTTTGGATAGTATGTGCGAAACGGATGCGGCGCGTTCTCCAATTTTTTCTTTGATTTTTGTTATTTCTTCGTCATTAATTAGTACCGGTTTTTTGAAGTCCCATTCAACATATATTTCGAGCAATTTGCGTTTCCCCCAATTTTGTTGTTTAGTTCGTAACGGTTACTTTTAACCAGCCAAGTGGCATTATTGTGCTTGCGTTTACGTCAACTACTCTTACCGTCACAGGGAACATTGCTGGGTTAAATTTCCAGTGTCTGTTAATTTTTCTCAGTGTCTCAATTTGTGCTTGTGTTAATGGTTTTGTGAAAGCTGTTTTGGAGTAAAAACCTGAGTGTCCACCTACTCTTAGTACGAATACGTTGTCCTTTTGGTTTTCTTTGCTCAGTTCGTCGTAAAATCGCATAAGCTGTTGTTGAGCATTTTTGTCAATCATTTGTGATATTCTTGTTTTTTCGCGCTCGATAGAGTTTTTGGCAATTTCTTTCATTATCGCAATGAACTTTTGTTTATCTTCAAGTGTGCTGGATATGTGAGTGATTTTTCCTTCTGCACGTATCGTACCTGCTGATTGGTTTTTTCTGTACCATGATGTCTTGAATTCTAAAGTGCACTCAACATAGTTTTCTTCAGGAATATTTGTAACTTTCTTTGGAAGCCAGATTTCAAGAAATTGAGGTATGCTACCCTTTTGTTTTAGTATGTTTAAAATTCTGTACATTTTAAAAGCAATAAATTTGCTGTTTATGTATGTACTGTCTGAGATCTGTAGAAATTTGAATACAGACTTTTTTGCATCGCCAAAGATTTCATTTTCAACGTTCCTGTATCGTGATTCAAGGTGTTTGGCGAATTCATCGCTGAGATATTGTTTTATCAGCGCTGTTCTTATTGCTCCTTTTAACGAGCTGCCTGGAATGTATTTTCTTCCTGCCGAGCTGATGAATGTGTGAATTTGCAATGTTCTCGGCTTTCCAGTTTTTTTGTCAATTATCGTTTTAAAGTCGTGCTTTTTTACTGTGTCTATGTTTATGTTTAGCTTTCTAAATATGTCTTCAAGCGCTTTGTCTTTTTCTGAAGGATTTAGTATTCTGTCCACTCTGTTGACGAATTCTTCAACGAATTTGTCGTCGTTCATCAGTTTGTCAAAGTCTAATATATACGTCCTGTCGCCTCTTATGAGCATTTCGAATTTTGTTACTTTTTCTCCGGAACCGATGAATATAGGTGACATTGGTTCGATTTTAAGTCTCATCATTTTCCGTTACCCCCTTTAAACGGGAGTAGGAATGCTTTCCCGTATCTGTAAACTCTGTAGTCATACTCAAAATTGTCAGGTGTTACATCAAGTATTTTTCCTTTTACTGGTTTTGTGAATATGCTTCCTTCTGCGAACATCGTCACTCTTTTTGCTTTTTTGTCGCTATTGTGGATGTAGCCTGTTCTATACCGCAGTTCGTACGCCTTTGCAAATTTTGTGATTTCTTTCGAGTTTTCTTCGTAGTCTTCTGAATCTGGAATATATGGCGAGAGAAGCAAATAGTTCTCTCCTTGTTCTGGAAGGCTTATTGGGATTAAGTCATAGTCAAATTGTCCAAAGCCATACGTTCGGTCTCCGCCTATCCCTTCATCGGAAAGCAATTTCAACGCCGCTAATATTTCTTTTTCTATATCATCACTGACCTTTAAGTAGAACCACAGTCCACTATCTTCTTTGAAGTGAACTTCTGAGAAGTAAAATATGTTTGATTCTGCGTAGTTTCTTGCAACCATGACTCTTGGACGTTCTAATATGATGTAAAATTCTTCTAATTCTTTTTGAGCTTTGTCTGCAAGTAGGAACGGTAGCGAGAGGTTTTCTTCTCCAACGCTTTTTGACTCAGTTAAGATTGTTTCTTCAACGAATTTGATTTTCTTTATTTTTTTGACTTGTTGTATTTTGTCTTCTAAGCCAAATGTCTCGCCTTTTGGCCTCGGCAAGAAGTATTTGTTTCCAACGTAAAAGAATGCAGATGAGATTAGAAGCTCTGAATTGCTTTCTTTAATTTTTTCAATTAAATCGTTAGTTTTTTGTTCGCCAAATAGCAAGTTGTAGCCATTTATTAATCCGCCAAAAATTGTATCGGCATGTATTGTTGCTTCAGACACCTCAAAGACCCCGTCAAGATAACCGATGTGGAGAGGTCCTTTGAGTTTCAATTTTACTTTGTAGGTCATATGCATCACTTCCTCAGTTTGGGTTTTATTTCAAACGTTTTGTAGTGCATTATTTAATTGCTTTGAGTGCTTCGTCTACTGATTTTGCTCCGGAAATGATAACCTCCTCATTTTCTGTTCCTTTGTAGAAATCAACACTGCGCTTCTTAATTACTATGTCTTCGAATTTTATTTTTCCATATCCTCTTGAACCGCTACCGCCAATGTAGTCGTCTTCAAGAAGTCTCATTATTTTAAGCAGTTCTTCAATGAACTTTGTTCCGTCGTTTTCAAATATGTTAACTGAGAATTCTGATTGGAAGACTGCACCGGTAGGGACGCGTTCTTGTTGTCTCGGGTTTGCTTCGGATGTTAATCTGTTGATTGAGTTTTCGTGCTTGACTTCTGTATATTTTGTTTCTAAGTATGTTTCAAATGCTTCTACAGATTTTGGGTCTAACATTGCGTCGCGTACTATGAGTCTTCTAAGATACAAAGGTTTTCCTTCTTTTCCTTTGATGCCTGCACCGAATAGGCCACATACTTCGCAGTTTTCGTCCCCACAACCATGTGGTTCTCCGTTGTTCGATACTTTTCCATGGAAGAATTCGGACAATGTTCTGAGTTTTCCTTTTAAGCTGCTGCCAGGAATGTACGGTCTACCTTGTGCGTCTTTTATTACTGGGTTGTCAAGTCCGCCTATTTCAAGGTCATCTTTGCTGGTGCCTATGTGCAATCCCGTCAAGAGCCTTATGTTAGCCTGTAATATGTATTTTCCTTTGAATTTTTTAACTTCCATATGGACTCCTCCTTATTATTTTTTCATTTATCCTTTGTAGAATTTGTGGTACGCAACTAAGGATTCAAAGAAGTCAACGAAATACTTGTAGTGTTTTATTAGTTCATCGCCCTTTTTTTGTTTGACAACGTCTACGACTTCTTTCATACCCGATGCAAAGTCTTTCAAGAACGGTTTTCCTTCTCTTCCAACATCGTACATGAGCATTGCAACAAACTTGTTCAGATCGCGTGTTATGTCCACATCTTTATCCAGTTCAAGTTTCTTTACATGGTTGTAAAATTTTCTGATTTTGGTGCTGTTAATTTCAAGGTTCTTCGCAATTTCCTCTGATAAGCTGTAAAGTTTGTTGTAGTCAACGTTACCTGAAACAAATAAGTTCTTGACCTCACCAAATTTGTTTTTTATCTGTACTTGGTTTTGGTTTTGTTGCTGCTGGTTGAACCCCTGGTTTCCAAATGGTTTTCCCCCGCCGTTCATATTAGCACCTCCTAATTTGTGTATAGGATTTGGGTTATATTGTTGGCTCTTTTATTTTTCTTTCTTCAGTTTTTCTCAGTTTGTCATGGAGCCATTTTATTGAGATCTTTAGCTTTGGATGTATCATGTTCTTGTTTACAAGTATTTTGTTGAATAGTTCGTGTATTTCCTTTTTCGTTTCCGCGTTGTGGCGTTCTTCGAGCCTTGCTATGTAGTAATACAGCCTCCAGATTCTTGTTGGTTCGTTTCTTTCTTGTTTTTCTATAAGTCTTGTGAGTATGTAAAAGATGTTCTTGGTCACGTTTTTGTTTATAAGGCTTTCGAGGTCGTTTTTGAACGCTTCAACTTTATCGAATTCTTCCCAACCTACACACCCCCCAAACATGTAGATGGCCGATTTTTCTAATTCTTTGTTATTGCATGTGCGTTTATATGATTTCGCTTTGTCGTCCAGATACTCACCAGCCAGCGTTCCAAGTTTGTAAACCGGGAATTTTCTTGAAGGTGCCACTGCTATTGCCATGGATATTGATAGCTCATCATTTTTGCTGTATTTTCTAAATTCATTCGTTATATCCTTTGCAAGTAATGGCAATTCACTCCATGGACCGAGTATCATGAAGTCGTCACCGCCCGAGTATATGACATTACATTTTTCGTGTCTTTCAGCCACTATTCTTTCTATAACTATGCTGAAGAATGATTCAAGCTCAGACGAGAGTGTGGAAACAAACGATATCGGAGTTCTTTTTTCTTTATCAGACACTTGCAGTGTTTGGAATATTCTTCCAAGATTGTCAACGTCTCCCCTGAGCAGTCCCCATCTTTTTAGTCCCTCAGCTTCTTGTGCTATCGTCTCGAGGTCGGCTGGAGTTTCGTAGTACTTACCTGCCTTTTTGTACACGTAACTTGCCATCTTAGTAAAGTACATTGCCTTGTTTTGATCGTATGTCGCTTTGTCAATTGCAAAGGCAAATTTGTCTGGATTATCGCTGAATTTTAGCTCGTAACCGAACATCTTGAAAACTTCGTACACGTTTACTGGTGGTGTAATTAGCTCCGGGCATTTTTCTATTTTGAGATATTCCGAGGTTGCAAGTTTTCTTCCAAGTTCAGCAAAAGATTCACAAAATACGCATTCAAATGCTTCTTCTTGTTCTTCTTCTTTCCTTGTAACTTGCAGCATTTTTCTTCCGCAGTACGGACATCTCGGACCAGAGAAGTCTTCAGGAATAAACATTTCAAGGTCTATCACGTTCTCAAATTTTTTGTTTTTCTTTTCTTCAAGAATTCTTGCCAGTTTGTCGTGGACTTTGAATTCTATGAGGTCGTAAATATTTATCTTGATTCCACCAAGCAGAACAGCCAAGTCTAATCCAAACGCTTTGTACATTTTTTCTTCTATATCTTTTTGGTATTCTTCCAACTTATCAATTGTTTTTGCAGGAACAAGCAAGTAGAAGTGCCCACCACCGCAGTAAAGGATGTTTGATTGGTATAGCCCTTCTTTGTCTATGATGTATCTGGCTATGATTTCCGAAAGGTAGGCGATAAAGAATGATCTGGCTCTAAGTTTTTTGAGACCGTTTCGCCAAGAGGTTTTGTATATGAAATCTTGTATTCCCGATATGTCACCTTTGATAACACCGAATATCTCTTCATCCTCCGGGTCTGCTTGCGAAGTTTTATTCTCTCGGTATTTTCGAGAAAAAGATTCTTTTTTATTGAGAATCTCTGCGGCTTTTACAAATCTATCGTTCTGTTTTTCAAAAAGCTCATTTTCAAATTGTTTATATAAAGCGACGGCTATAGCGGCGGTTGTGGTTGAGTGAGAGAAAAGAGATATGTCTGGTTCATTGTAGTAGAATGCGGAAGGAATGTTGGAGGTGTATTCTTTGAGTAAATAATAAATTCTCCCAAGTACATCATGATCATTTTCTTTTCCCCATCTACTTTCAAGCTCACCATCAGATATGAACTTCTCAAATTCGCTCCAAAGCTTTTCGTACACATCTTCTACGGATATTTGCTCTGCTGCGGCTTGCTCAACAGGTTCTAATGCTTCGGAAAATTTCGATACTTTTTTGTAGAATTTCACTTTCTCGACATTATTTAAAGAGACGGAGGAAATTATGGATCTCATAAATTTGATTTTATCATCAGGTTGTGCGGTATAGTTTTCTCTTTCTGATGCAGAAAGTTTATCCGCAAGACTTACTATCTTTACAAGGACGTCTGGTTCTGAGTTTAGATTCGACAACTGTTCGTGGTGTCTTGAAATGATTGCAGAGACAGTGTCTCTGTAGGGAAGCTTTGACTTAGAGTAAACATATGCACCAACGTACTGATGAGCCAATCCTGATTTGTTCTCACTAATTTGGAATTTGTACTCATCTTTGATACCATTTTTCAACACGTCACTCATTTTTCCACGTTGCCTAAATTTCCCTATATCATGGAACAGAGATGCTAAATACAAAATATGCTTCAGGTTTTGTTTTTCACTTATAGCATCCATATATATCTGCCCCCCTAATGGATTTGTAACCTCCAAAGTTTGATATTATTTTGCGACAGTGGTCAGAGTTCCTCCCTTTTGCACTGCCCTAATCCCATTGTCGACTTGTAACCAACACCTGAGTAGAAGGCAAAGTTGGAAAGCACGTTCACTGCTTCTACAAGCTTATCTTCATACGGCACTTCGAACGTAACAGTTCCAACGAAACCTTGCAAGTAGAATTCACCAAAATTTACTCTTTTTAGAATTGTGTCTTTTTCCAAAATCTTTATATCCTTAAATTTCCCCACCAAGTTCTCATCGAGTTTTACCTTGCTGTATTTGTTGAATTTTCTAATAAGGCTTGTGTAGACCTTCTCAGGGTCGGGCTCTCTCAAATGCAAATCCCCGATGCGAAAAAGAGTGGGTGTATAGAACTTTAGTTTGACAACAGTTTGCGTATTATCCTTATTGAAAAGTTCTTCTTCTGTTGTAAATCCAGCCCACTTATTAGACTGTCCCACGGATAAATTGAGCACCTTAAAAGTTACATTCCCAAATCGAGCATTCTCGTCTTTCAGTGTGGACTCAAACACCTTGTTGCTGAAAAGCTCGAAAAGGCTATCTTCAAGGAGGGTTATCCTAATCGAGTAGACTTCACCTTGTTTAACTTCTAAAGGTCTACTTACGTTCCTGCCAAGGAAGGAAGAAACAGTGAAGGACTTATCACTTATATTAGAGTGCATGACATTCGAAATTCTTTCATCTGCGGATTTCAGCACAGAAAAGAACCAACCATGAATCTTGCGGCCAGGATAATACTCAATAATACCATCATTCTCAGCTTTTACGTTGAGCAGAAGACTGTAAAACACCCTACCCCTCCTGTTATTATTCATTATTCTTAATGTAACCGCACGTTACAAATTTACGTTACCATTATATCATATATAACAAAAGAAAAACAATATCATTTTTCTGAAAAAAATAAAGTGGGACAAAAGTCCCACTTTTGCTTATAAATTCAGCACTTTCAGAGATAATACCTATCAAAAGGATAAATTCAACGTTTGCGCTATTTTTAACGTCCGGTTCCCATCATCTCTTTCAGAGAGAGGTTCCTTCCTGACAAAACAAATAAATTTTTTATTAATAGTTTTGAAACTTTTGGTTTCCACCTCTTTCAGAGAGAGGTTCCTTCCTGACTCTTACCTTCCAGAATAGGCATAAATAGATGTAGTTTGGAATGCGATTTTCTCTACCTCCAAAGTTAGACTATCTAAATTTTGTTTTAGTATGGCTAACAGTTGCAGATTTTCTTGAACTGATGCTGATTCCCTACCGGTATTTGTGCTTGTTTCTTGATGCATGCTGATGAATAAACGAGTTGTGTTAGCTTTTCACTGTGAAATATTATCGTAACAATAGGTAGAGAATTTTTTTGATTATGTCTAATCACAAGCTGAAAATCAAGAAGAATACATATAAAAAATAAGATGATATTAACACTTTGTGAAACAAAACACTTAAAATTCAACGCAGAAGCGCATGAATAAATGACTTATTGAAAATTCGCTTGGCAAAAATTAGTAACCTGTCAATGACAGAAAGTATAGTATTGATGCGGATATGAGCAAATATTGTCGGGCAACTTTCGTGTTTCGAACTCCACGTTTTAGGTCGTTTATAGAGATAGGATGCGATTTCTCTAACGTGCATTATAGCATTTCTTATTTTCTTTTGCAAATTTATGGTGGCAATTCTGTATGTTGAAGGTTGACACAAGGGTTGTTCTTCATTTCTTTCTGAGTATGATATTCAACCACTTTTCGTTCGCCCTGTCTTTTCTTACATCTGTTGTGATTGCGGTTTCTAAGAGCTTGAAGTATGGATGATTTTTCAGCAATTCAGAAAAAGCATCTTCGTCGTAGTAGTTGAAATACCTTCCATCTTCTCTGTATTCTTCTTTGTTACCGTATTTGAAAGAAGCATAGAGTATTCCATTAGGCTTGAGTGCTCGGCGTATCTTGTATAGGATATCATCTATTTCGCTTCTCTTAACATGCAAAAGCGATGCACAAGCCCAGACACCATCAAATTCTTCAACAAAGTTCAGCTCATCAAAACTCATGTGAAGTGTTTGGATTCCTGTGTATTCGGTCGATATCTTTACCATCTCAGGCGAAGCGTCAGTAGCAACAACAGAAAAACCTCGTTCCAGAAAGTATTTTGTATCCCTTCCCGAACCAGAACCCAAATCAAGAATCTTCCCTCTGGCTGGGATGTATTTTAAGAACATCTGATACAAAAAGCTCATATCGACGTTTATTGTATCCTCGAAAAACTTCTTCGCGTTCTTATTGTAATAATCCAGCGTTCTATCCATGCTTTATCCTCTCCTTGTAGTACCTTATTGTCCTGTACTCAATTGCATCTCTAAAGTGTTCTATAAATGCTTTATTATTAAAGAACCTCGCAAGTTCTTCATTCAGGCAAAACAGCTCACCTTTTCTCTTGAAGAATTCTCCGTGTGTTTGCTCAAGAAAATGCTCAGGGGTCTTTCTTGAAAGCTTCACCCATTCATCTTTTCCCCATGTTTCAAAATCTCTCGTGGAGCTGTGCATTTTTAAGTCGACAGCATTGGATGGATTGGAATAAAATTCCTTAAAGCTCATATAAATATCATCTGAAGTTACGCATAATTTCGGGTTTCCATTGTTATAAAACGCAAGTAAAACTGGCATTTTATAACTTTTTGTCATATTAGTAGTCTCTATGAAGTTTATAAACCTATGAGCAATAGTATTGCAAATAGCTCTTTCATTTTCATCGAGCTCTCCGTGGTTGTTAAGAAACGCAATATAATCTCTCAGGATGTTCAGTTTCGAGTTTCTACGTATGTTGTTATATACAACTTTTTCTACATATTTATAGAACTCGTGCCTCAAAGGCTTGTGACCCAAGAATTCCTTTATTCTAAGATACTCGTTAAAGATGATTTCTTCTATCTGCTGCAATTCTTTTGCCATCTTCCTAATGAGGTCAACAACTTTGAATTCAAATTCAACTTCGCAACCTTTGGGGAGTTCCAGTACTTCGCTTAGTTTTTTTGTATCAAGTTCTCTTCTCAGCAAGCTAATATCGTACTCTTTCTGTGTAAGTATAAACGGAACAAGAACAGCATTCTTATAGTTGCCTATAAAATCGAGCACTATCAAGTATTTCTTACCTTTAGCTTTTCTCAAACCTCTCCCAAGTTGCTGGATGAAAACGGTAGTAGATTCTGTAGGTCTTAGGAACATGACCATTTCTATCTCAGGAATATCGACACCTTCATTGAAGACGTCTACGGTGAAAATCACATCTATTTCTCTATTTTTGAGTTTTTCTATAGCTTCCCATCTTGGAAGAGCATTTCTACCTTGTTCACCGCTGTAAACGGCACATGCATTTACACCGTTCTTGTTAAAGTAATCAGCCATGTATTCGGCATGGTTTCGAGAAACGCAAAAACCTATTGCCCGCTTTCTACCATATTTTACATACTTTTGCAACACTAAATCAGCTCTTTTATGGAGCATTAATGCTTTTTCAAGCTCGTCTTCTTTGTAATGACCGTCTATAATTGGAATCTTTGAAAAGTCGGTTTCATCATAGATTCCGTAATAGTGGAAAGGAACTAAGTATCCTCTATTAATGGCATCCGGTAGCCTTAAATCATACACAACGTTGTAGTCGCATATTTCGAATACATCCTTACCATCCATTCTTTCAGGTGTTGCAGTAAGGCCAAGCAAGAACTTAGGATTGAAATAACTCAAGAGCTTTTTGTAACTCTCAGCCGCAGCATGGTGGAACTCGTCAATTATTATGTAGTCAAAATAGTCCGGCGGGAAGTAATCATCGTTCAGATATTCTTCTTTGCCAATTGTGAACACAGAAGCAAAAACGATATCAGCATCTGTATCTTTCCCTGAAGAGGTGAAAAAGCCCATGCGAGATGTTGGGCGTACTTTCTCAAACGTGCTCTTCGCTTGTTTTAGTATCTCCTCTCTGTGTGCAATGAAAAGAACTCTGTTGAATTGCATAGAATCAAATGCTGCGAGGAAAGTCTTCCCAACCCCTGTAGCCAAAACGACAAGCGCTTTTGTGAATCCTTCTGCTCTTGTATTATTCAACTCCCTCAAAACTTCCTGCTGAACCTCGTTAGGAATGATGGGTAAATTGGACAGCTCAGACTTACTTTGTTCAATACCTTCCATTTCCTCCAAATTAGTTTCACATTCATCCGACTCAAAAACGTAAATATCCTTTTCCAAATTTTTCAAACCTTCATACTCGGAGTCAGACTTTTTGGCTGCCCACTTTTCAGCATATTGCTCGATGAACTTATCATCGACTAAGACGCTGTGATTTTCAAACAAGTCAAAGAAAGCTTTCTTGAAATACTCAAAATGTTCAGGATTTGCGCTTTTTGAAATTCTATAATTCCACTCTATACCACCAGTCAGAGCATCCTTGGAAATATTTGAAGACCCAACGAAGAGCTCTCCATCGCCATTTGTGAACTCAAAAATATACGCTTTCGGATGAAAATGTTTATCTTCATACTTAAAGACCCGCAAATCTAAATTGTCACCAAGAGAATCTTTCAAGAGAACAAGTGCGGAAGGTTCGGTTATATTCAAATAAGTACTCGTTAACACCCGCACTTTTGCACTATTTGAACTTGCTTTCTTTAACGGTTCAAGCAACAACTCAACACCTGATTTGAGAACAAACGAAACAATTATATCTATCTCAATAGCCTTTAATATAGTCTCGCTGATTTCTTTCAAAAACAAATCGTTTCCTCCGATGAAACACGATGGAAGCAGGCTTTTTGTTGAATAAGGTTGTCTAAATTTCCGACTGTCTTCGACCATGATTTACCAAACCCTTCTGACTTAAATTCTGAGGTACAAAAATATTATATAACAGAAGCCATAATAAATAATAACACAAGTAACTTTATACCAATCCATCAGGAACGTCTTATAAAATTTGTAGGATTATTTTTACGTCACCTAGTCGAGACTCTTACGCTTTTTTACAATTAAAACTATCCTTTTAAGAAACAGGTTTCCTTTACACTCGCAGCTATTAAAAAGACATCGCGTGTGTTATGAGGCCAGATAAAGTTAATTTATTCGATACATAAAAAACATACAAATATGTTATAATTGTTATAAGACACATGAGGAGTGCGATTTTATGAGCATACTATCCTTGGATAGGTTTAGAACTTTAGAAGAGCTCGAACATTTTTTTGAAGATATATTAAACTCCGAAAGTAAACCAAAAGTATTTGGGCTCATTGATTTCGACGAGGAAGATTATACATGCATTACTAAAATAATCAGAGAATGTATTTTCGAAGTGGAAGAGTTTTCTACCGGTTCCCTTGCTATTTCAACATTTCTCGTCTGGACCGGAATCCTAAAATATAATGGAAACTTTTGGGCACATGTTTACGAGGTTCTCAACATACCTTTCGAAGAGATAGCTGTTCAACGAAAGCTGGGTGAAATTTTCCTAAGCACCTTAAGACAACATGATATGATGTTTTTCACTGGAGGATTACGATATGTCACACCAGTGTTGGCACATGGATGTGTTGCAAACGTATATATAGATGACTATTTCAATTTCATCTATAATCTTTATAAGAAAGAATTATCAGGAGATGACTTGTCTTTTGCAAATGTCCAACCAATTGTCGAACAATGGCGAAGAGAATCTCAAAATCTGATGGCAAGAAATACTTTAGAAGAATTGATAGAACGTGAAGCAAAACTTACTCGAACTTTGGAGTTGTTTCCACTATATGAAACCCTTGGAAAGCTGACAGAATTAAGGAAGGCATTATCACAATCACAATTGGTAGATGAGTTGATAGCAAATCTCAACGATTATATAAAGAAGAAAAAAGACTTTGACGACCTGTTCAGCAAAATTAATGAAATTCTCGAGATTTTCAGCAAAAAAAGTGAGCTATGCATGAAAATAGAACAATTAGATCTCGAAATACTTAAACGCTTGCTCATTATGGAAGAGTATATCAAAGATAACACGCAAGCAACAAACCTTAAGTTTGTTAGAATGTCTACAAGCTCGAAAAGCATTATAGACCTTGTAAACATTAACAATCAAATTGCCAATGAAGTTTTGAAAAATCTGAGGGAGGAATTAAGCAAGAAAAGAGCAGAAAGCCTTAGCGATTTCGAAGAAAAGCTTAAAAATGTATATCCAGGCGAAATCATCGAAGGACTCCAGTTCTTAGAAAAGCAAAAAGAACTGAGAAAGAAAATAAACGACTTAGAACAAGAGATACTACAACGCTATTCTCACCAAGATTTGCATGATATGACTAATTGCCTACCTGTGATATTTAACTATGAAATGAATATGCAGTTGATTAAAGAAGAGCTTCAAAGTATTCAAAATGAAATTGCGAATCATGAGCTTATCAACATTCGTACAAACAATCTATTGAGTTTACTTCCTGAGCCTGTTCGAATCTTCATACTCCAGGGTAGGGAAGTTGCAGAGAGATTCATTTACGAAAGTCTCAATTTGTTAAAGAGGATAGTGAGAAGTGAAAGAATTGAAGATATTAATTTACCAAGCAGGTTAAAAACAAGAATAAAAGAATCGCTTGAGCAAAAACTTAGTTTAGCCATGACCAACACTGTAAGGTACATTGTACGAACCACCAGGAATTTCAATCGTTATCAAGAAGATGAAAACTTATACGAAGAGAGTGATAAACCACATAGCCGGTTTAGAAAACCCACCATGAGACTTGACCCAACAGGCAAAAGTATACAAGTAATCTTACCGGAGCAAGTAATATGCGATTGCGATAAACTTGGGACGTGGGAATTCAAGATAAAGGGTGACAATATTATACTTGGAACAAAGCAACTACGTTATCGACGTGCTGGTGACATGTATCGCACCAAAGCTATCATAGAGCATTTAGCTAAACCATGTGAAAACTATGAATTCTTGATAGAAGATATGGATTCTCACATTGAAATAAAAAAATGGGTGCTCAAACTTAACCGAGATTATATGCTATTTAGCCCGGAAATGAAACTTATTATTGGTGATGAAATTCCGGAAAAGTACGATACCATCTATTTAGTAACAAAAGCAGGATGCAAAGTGATTCCCGATATTGTTATTGAAAGGGAACAACTTATTGCTGGATGGAATGACTATGAATATACTTGCCTTAATCTGAGAGACGTTGAATCAATAATCCTAGAAAAGGATGGTAAGACCTTTGGAAGACTAGAAAGAATGATAAATACTGAACCACAATTACACGGAGTTAAGATAGTCGAATGGATAAGCCTGGACGGAAAACAAATCTATTCTACATTTAGTCCAAGCTTTGTTTTCTCTATCAGAAAAGATGAAGATATAAGATTATACTATATAAATCTTGTTGATGAAACGGGTCAAGTTATATCCAAACCAGTAAAAGAACTCATTGGCCAAGGCTTTGCAGGTCGTACAATTGAAATTCCACTAAGTTTACTAACAAAGCAAATGTATGGTTCCTTTAGGTTGTCATTAATAAAAGACATGGTTCCTATTTGGAATCAGGAATTTGTTTTAGTCCCAAATTTAACTGTCAGCTTAGAAAGGTATTTCTCAAACAATAATGAATCTGACAGTGAAATTCTATTAAAGTCTGATATACCCTTCAAAGTTACTGACATAGACAAGAACGTACAACTTGAGGGCAGCGATTTAGTTAAAATCCTTCGAACAGATCGTCAGAGAGAAAACGTGAACCTCACAGTTGAATTCTACAATTCGATTGATAGAGCAAAAATGATTTACGAAACCACATTTAACCTCAACGTTCCAAGAATAAATTGGAAGTTTTCAGAAGACGAAGAATGGACGACCACCCCAAAGGAAGTTTGGTTTGATGACCTAAGAAGCTTTCAAGTTAAACTCCCATCCTACTTACTTAAGACGAAACCTTTTCTTTACCTTGGGTCTACAGACTTTTACATAACAGGAAAAAGAATTGGTGATGATGTGGTCAAGTTTAACCTTCAGGAAATGACTGATATTCTATATGAACTCCACTCTCAGGAAAAAGTTACTACCACTGGGTTATACTTGGGTTTTAAAGACGAAAACAAGAACATAATAGGGCAAGTACTAGTAGCAAATATACGATTGCTGTGGGAAGTTAAGAGCTTCTTAATAGAAATTTCTACAGATAACCCTCCTGTTCTACATATCCAATGGAAAGATTTGGGAAAAGCAACAGACAGAGTTTTGTCTATTAGAAAGCTAAATAAAGAGTTTCCGGAATGGCGCTGGAAAATCAAAGACGGAGAATACGCATTAAACTTCGAGAATTATCTGGAGCAGATCGAACCAGGGAAATATGTTTTTCAATTCGAAATTGAGGATCCCTGGAGAGATTCAGGTATGGAACCATCTATAAGAAGTTCATTCATCGTTCAACTCGTAAATCCAAAAAAGATTATAGAAGAAGTTGTAAAAGGAATCAAAAGAATCAGAATTCTGGATATTGAAGGAGTTGAATCAGAAAGCGAAGAACTTCCAACAAATGCTCAATACTGGATACAGGACATAGAACCACTAGTAGAAGATTCGCTAACTGGTAGAAGATTTAGGGGACGACTCTGCAGTCAACAAAGGAAAGACATTCTTGACAATTCCTTTTGGAACTTTACAGTTAACTGGAATAGCCTATTGAACGGAAAGTTCAGAATAACCGAGATTGAAGATTCACAAGGCGATGGAATTATGTATTGCAAAAAATGTAAGAGCCTTTTTTCTGATCACAGAGAGCATGAAAAGTGTAACAAAGAAGGATATGTCATACTTCCTGACGGCTTATTAATAACTCTGAGGGAGGAAGAACATGCACAGGCTTGATCCAATTGAAACAACACGGACAGTTGTAAATCGTTACATTGATTATTTAACAACTACGTTTTCATTTAACGACCCTGAACTTAGGGAACAACTTAGAAGCGAACTAATAAATAAGAAAAAATTTGTTAAAGGCCCCATCTTAGAGGCAACACCACCATTTGAAACAGGTAAGAAGCTAATAGAACTAATCGAAGAAGGTATCCTTTCACGAGAGTTTCTTAAACTTTCATCTAATGCCTTGCCTCTTGACAGACATCTGTACATTCATCAAGAAGAAGCAATAAGAAAAATTGTAGTAGATAAGAGAAATGTCATAATTTCAACAGGCACAGGAAGTGGAAAAACTGAGTCATTTTTGATACCAATTCTGAGTTACCTTATGAGACAGAAAGAAATTGGTCGGCTTACTCCCGGTGTAAGAGCACTCATCCTGTATCCTATGAATGCACTAGCTAACGACCAGCTAAAGCGCCTACGTCAAGTCTTGAAGAATTATCCAGATATAACCTTTGGTAGCTACACAGGGGAAACGGAAAGCACTGAATCTAGAGCTATAGAAAAATTCCAAAAAATGAATCCTAACGAAAATAGATTAGTGAATGAACTGTTATCCAGGGAAATGATGCAAAAGAAACCTCCTCACATTCTAATAACAAACTATGCAATGCTTGAATACTTACTCCTAAGACCTGACGATAATGTATTTTTTGATGGAAAACACGCTTCTGAATGGAAATTCATTGTCGTAGATGAAATTCACATTTATTCAGGCTCAAAAGGCATCGAGTTCTCAATGCTGCTTAGAAGATTAAAGGATCGAGTAACTAAAGGTCAAAAAGAAAAAATTCAATGCATAGGAACAAGTGCAACACTTGCAAGTGAAAACAACGAAGAATTCGAAGAAGTAGCAAAGTTCGCTGAACAACTGTTTGACGAAAAATTTGAGTGGATTAAAACAGATCCAAAGAGACAAGATATTATCACAGGTAAGAAGAAAAAGCTCAATATTTCTAGTCAACCGTGGGGTGAACCGGAAGAATCCCTCTATGCGGCTTGGTCAGAAATTATTGAAAATGAAAGTAATCAAAATTTAGTTATTGAAAAACTAATAATTGAAGGAAAGAAACATGGAATTCCTGAGTATGTGATTGAGAACGTAAGAAACAACTGTGAAGACAATTGGCAGAAGTTTTTGTATCTAGTCCTCAAAGATGATAAAAGAATTGTTCAGCTTCAAAACATAATAGAGGAAAAGCCTGAGTATTTTGAGGACATGGCGAGAAGAATATTTACATCCGATAACGATGAATTCAATTACAAAAATTTGTCAGCCTTAGTGCATGTTGCAAGCAACGCCAAACTGGATGAAAATTCGCAACCACTCCTTCCTGTAAGGTATCATCTGTTTATACGTGCGCTCGAAGGCGGGTTCATATCACTATTTCCGAAAATAAAACTTTACTTAAATAGGCGAGAGTGGACTGATGACAAAGAGTTCCGGTGTTTCGAGATTGCCACCTGTTCCAAATGTAACTCACTTTACATAGTAGGTGAGCTCAATACAAGGGATAACTTGTTGTATCTGAACCAGCCTGGCAAACGATTTTTCGAAGACATGAAGAGTCTAAAATTCTTCCTAGTACCAACAACATCCCTTGCTCCGGATAACGAGGATGAAATGATATTGTTAGACAATAACGAACAACAAGAAGATCTCGACAATGAGTACATTCTTTGTGGAAAATGTGGTGCCATAAGACAGGCGAACGAAAGTGGAGAATTTTGCAGTTGTGGAACTCAATACCACGTCAAAGTTATCAAGGCCTCAACTCGTGAAGGAATCATTCATAAGTGTCCTGCATGCGGCAGCATTAACCCCAGTTCATCAATTGTCAGACGATTGATCCTTGGAAGTGAGGCTGCAACAAGTGTTTTAGCCACAGCTCTTTACCAACATACCGGCGAGAGAGAAAATCCAAAATTAGAGCTGAACTCAGATGATGGATGGTATGTCCCATCAGTACCAAATTCTGCAGAAACTAAAAAGAGAATGTTGATCTTTTCGGATAGCCGACAGGATGCTGCGTTCTTCTCCGTATATTTAGAGAATTCATACAATCTAATACTACAAAAACGACTATTAGCAATGACTATTGAACGATTTGCGGATGAGATTATTAAGAATGAGTGGAGAATAAATGATCTTGCGAGGTATCTTAAAAGAATAATGCAAGAATCTGGAATCTTTAAAGAATACAGTCCCCAGGAATTGGAGGAAATTGCATGGAAGTATGTTCTTAATGAATTTTTGGAACGTGGCGGAGAAACAAGTTTAACCAGTCTAGGGGTATTAAGTTTTAAGCCGTTGTTATCGAATAATCAACTTCCACCAGCTTTACGCAAACAGTTCGTAGAGCTAACTGAAAACGAAGCAAATGATCTTCTATTCGTATTGCTCGATACCATACGAAAATATGGTGCTGTGAAATTTCCCGACATTGTAGATCGTAATGACGAGTTCTTTGCACCACTGAATAAAGATATTTGTTTTAAATACGTTAAAGGAAATGAAGAGCGAACGAAAAAAGTGCTAAGTTGGATTCCTTATGAAAACAAAATCAATTCAAGGGTAGACTTTTTGATGCGCCTAGCCGCTGTAAAGGGAGAAGAAAAAACAACGGATGAAGCCATAAAATTCCTTTCAGACATATGGCATAAGTTCTTAGTTCCACAAACTAGTTTCCTCTCAGGAGACCCCAAGAATGGCTATCGCCTTGATTTAAGTTACTGGAAAATAGTACCCCTGGAAGTTGACAAATCCAGCAAGGTCTACAGATGTACAAAATGTAACAAGATATCCATTTACAATGTTCAGGGTGTTTGCCCATCGTATCGTTGTGATGGGCAACTAGTTGAAATCAATATTTCTGAAGAATTGGAAAATAATCACTATAGAAAACTTTTCTTGACAATACCTCCGATAAGCATGAAGGTGAAAGAACACACCGCACAACTTACCACAGACACCGCTGCTGAAATCCAAGCAAAATTTAACAAAGGAGAAATAAACATACTGAGCTGTAGCACAACATTTGAATTGGGAGTCGATGTTGGTGAACTTGAGGTCGTATTTTTACGAAACGTCCCACCCACCCCTTCAAACTATGTGCAAAGAGTAGGACGTGCTGGACGAAGAATATCATCAACGGCCTTCGCACTTACATTTGCACAAGCACGTTCACACGATTTTTCACATTTTTCTGAACCTTTCAGAATGGTTGAAGGAAAAATAAAGCCACCACATTTTGAATTAAGGAACGAGAAAATAATCAAAAGACACATTCACTCAGTCGTACTCTCGCTATTTTGGAAGGAGAATCCTTATTATTACGGCACAGTTAAAAACTTTTTCGAAAAAGATAAACCTATAACGGAGGTATTGAGAGAATTCCTGCATAACAAACCTCAAGAATTGAAAGAGAGATTAGAAAGAATAGTTCCAAAAGACATACAAATGGAAATAGGTATTCAAAACTGGGAGTGGATTAATGAGTTTATAGGTA
Organism: Fervidobacterium riparium; assembly: GCF_025370035.1. Lineage (NCBI taxonomy): Bacteria > Thermotogati > Thermotogota > Thermotogae > Thermotogales > Fervidobacteriaceae > Fervidobacterium > Fervidobacterium riparium. Next base: position 2,118,080 of record NZ_CP009277.1, on the reverse strand, counting down.
AAGACGGTGTATTAACAAAAGCCGAAAGAAGAATATTAAGTGACATAGAAGAACTAAAAACCATAGAAAGAGAATACTCCAACAATCGTCAACACAGAAGAGCAGATGAAGTAAGCAGAATCATTAACACACTTGAAAATAAGAACATAATAGATTATCTCTCGCAGAGTAACGTGATTCCGAAATATGGCTTTCCAGTAGACGTTGTCGAGTTGATTATAGATCATTACGGCGATGAGGCAAAGGGGCTTGAGCTCACAAGAGATCTGAAAATTGCCATATCTGAATACGCACCCGACAGCGAAGTCATAGCTGGTGGAAAACTCTGGACAAGCAGATATATTAAAAAACTACCTGACAGAGAACCAATAACATATCGATACGGTATCTGTGATAAATGTAAGAGATACTTCAGCGATATAGCAGAAAAACATGACACATTCGATACATGCAAATATTGCGGTTCAAAACTGAAACAAAAAGGAATTTTTATAACCCCAGAATTTGGTTTCATATCAGAAAAACCAAGGAAACCTAGTATGACAAAACCCGAAAGAACTTACACCACGCGTTATCACTTTGCTCAGGAAGAGAAAATTGACGAACCAATAACCTTGGAAAAGAACGGTTTTATTATACAAATATCAGCAGGAAGTGGAAAACTTGCGGTTATAAATAACGCCGGAATGCGCGGTTTTATAGTCTGCAAAAAATGTGGTTATGCAGAGATATACAATAATAAGTATTCTCGAACTCATAGGAATCCTTATGGCAAAGAATGCACAGGTTCTTTCGAAAGATACGCATTAGGTTACGAATTCAAGACCGACATATGTATTATAAAAATCCCAGAGCTCATCAATACAGACGAAGCCTTTTGGTTATCAATGTTGTACGGGCTAATCGAGGGAACAAGTAAAGCTTTAGAAATAGAACGCCAAGACATTGATGGTACGTTATATTACTATCAAGGTGCTCTAGGGAGTCCAGCATTAGTTCTCTTTGACGATTTTCCCGGAGGAGCAGGACATGTCAAAAGAATAGCTAACGAGGACAATTTTACGAAGATACTTTATGAAACCCTAAACATTGTTAAAAACTGCGAATGCGGTGGTACAGACGGTGATTCAAGCTGTTATGGTTGTCTACGAAACTACAAAAACCAATACTGTCATGATTCCTTAAAGAGAAAGTATGTTATAAACTTTCTGTCAGAGTTACTCGGAGAATAGTACCTTAATTTTACAACTGTATTGCTTACTCAGAAGCTTGTAAATTGGACTTGCCCACGGAAGTGGAACGGAAAAAATTATCTTATAAAGTTTTCACTCGGCATGGCTTCAGTAGAGTACCGAAGCTGTGCTATTTGAAAAACTAATAGTATATTTTTTATCTGTCCGATTTTCCGGGGAATGTTAGTTTGTTGTCAAGTACCCTCATAGTCACTTGTGGCATCCTACGTTCAAGTTAAAGAAGCATATTTTTTAGGAGGCACATACGCCTTTCAACTTGAACTTTGGTTCAACGACGCCGTGCCACCCTAAACGAAATGACACGACCGCGGGCCTCGCCACTTGGCCACTACTCCACTTAACTGGAGATACATTGTAGGCTCTTTCATAAATATTAAGTGCGGCGTTCACATCTGCCTGAGCCTTCCAGCCGCATGAGCATGAGTATAATCCTCTGTGTTTCCGATTAGAGCTCAAAGCTTTTCCACAAACATGACAAGTTATGGAAGTGAATCTCTCATCAACGTTATCATTTACCGAAATACCTACTAAAGCTCCCTTGTACTTAAGCATTTGCACTAGCTTTCTGTAAGGCCAAGCGTGTAGTCTTTGATTGATTTCTTTGCTATAATTAGTGCTTTCTTGAATACCTGCTAACTGTCCTACTGATATTTCCCTAACACCTCTTTTCAAGCACTCTCTTATGAAATGCGATGTAGCTATATGTAGTAGATGCTCAACTTGCCTCTTTTCCTTATGTGCTATTTCTTTCCACCGTCGTGAGTTTCTTTCAAGCTTCGACCTTACTTTATTCCAGTACCTCCTAACAGACTTTATCATTCTCCCGGAATAAAGAATTACAGTCCCATCGTCAAATGCTGCGGCCATTAGAATCGTTTCGCCAATATCCACCGCCGCCCTTCCAACTCCATTGTTTTGCTGTGGCACAGCTTCTACCACCAGACGGGCTTCCATACGCCCGGAATCCTTGTCGTAGATGATAGAAAGCTCACGAACATTCTTATATTCGACGTCGGGACGGTGCGATATTCGAAACGATACCTTCTCAATCCCATCATTGCGTTTCCTACCTAAACTGATAGTTACCTCTTCACCTTTAACAGTAAACCCACTTTGCACGTACTTAATGGGAGATAGTTGTTCTTTTGGTCGGAAAGACGGCGCATCATGTTTCGTTAAACCTTTATTTTTGAGGGTAAAGAATGACTTATATGCTGCACGAACTTCGTCACGAGTAAGTTGCACGGACATAGAATAGTAGCTGTTTGCTCTTGGTAGCTTTCTCAAAATTTTGTTCAGATTCTTCCTTGAAATATCAACAGCTCCGGTCTGCTTTTGCTCCTCCCTTAAGTGCCATAAGAGACCGTTATATACTTTTGTTGCACATCTCATAGCATCTTTCAAGATTTCCTCAGTCTCTTTATCGGCTTGGATCTGAGCTCTTATCGTGATTAGAGGCATTGACCCTCCCCCAGTACAGACAGTGAGGTGCAAAAATCTTTTGCTATCATTATCTGTTTATATTATTATAGCACATTATTAATCTGTAATGGCAATTTGATTGTGTGTTTGAACATCAGAAAATGTCACGGAGACTTTATACCTTAATTTGATTATTCTTGAAGACAGAATTATGTAACAAAAAAAGTGCGAGCATCTTCATACCCGCACCTTAACCAACTTTCTTAGTAGGTACCTACAGGAAGCTCTATGATCGAATGAGAACAATTCCTTAAGACGTTTTTTATTATTTATCCACCACCATCACAATCAAATCATTGACATTCGTTCCCGTAGGTCCGGTTATGAGTAGGTCGCCAGCGACTCTTAGGGCGTTGTATGAATCGTTGTTTTCGAGCATTTGCTCTGGGTTGTAACCGGCGTTTCTGATTTTGGACGCAGTCGTTCCATCCACTATTCCTCCCGCTGCGTCAGTTGGTCCGTCTGTACCGTCAGTTCCGAAGCTGCACAAGGCTATTCCTTCGATTCCATCTATTGCCAGAGCAGATGATAGTGCGAGTTCTTGGTTGCGTCCGCCTTTACCGTTTCCCTTAACATGAACAATCGTTTCTCCGCCGAGGATAACAGCAGCTGGCTTTTTCACAGGGAGGTCGTTTTGTTTTATTTCTTTCGCAATTGCACTTAGAAACCTGCCTGCCTCTTTGGCTTCGCAGTCTAATGTGGTTGTTAGAAGCAATGTGTTGTAGCCGAGTTCTCTTGCTTTTTCCATTGCTCTTTCACATGCAACTTTTACACTTCCGATTATGTGCGTCTCAACATTTGTGAGTTCTTTTGGTGTTTCTTGTTTTAAGGCATTAAGTACTGCACTTGAAACTTGTATATTGTATTTCTCAATTACTTTCAGCGCCATTTCGGTTGTTGTGGAGTCAGGGTATGCAGGACCAGATGCTATTGAATCGAGCCTGTCGCCAAGTACGTCAGAGAGTACAAGGGAGATTACTTTTGCCGGATATACATGCTGGGCAAATCTTCCGCCTTTTACAATTGACAAATGTTTTCGCATTGTGTTTATCTCAACTATATTCGCTCCACTTTTGAGAAGTTGCTGGGTTATTGATTGTATGTCTTGCAGTGTTACGCCCTCTTGTAGTTCTTCGAAGAGTGCTGAACCGCCGCCAGAGACTAAGAAGAGTACGATGTCATCCTCTGAAAGATTGCTTGTTAGTTCAAGCGCTCTTTTTGTCGCGACCAATGTGTTTTCGTCTGGTATCGGGTGTCCAGCTTCGTATATTTCAAAGCCATCTATTGCACCTTCGGAGTGATGGTATTTTGTAATTACTATTCCCTTATCAATTCGTTCTTTTAGCACTTCTTTTGCAGCTTTTGCCATGCGCCAAGCTGCCTTTCCTATTGCGACAACGATGATTCTTCCTTTATCTTTTTGAATATTCAGTTCTTCAAGTTTTTGCCTTACAGCGTTGTCTGGGAGAATATGCTGCAAGGTGTATGAGATGATTTCATTGATGTGTTCTTTTAACTGTGGCATTGTATCGCCTCCTGTTCTATCGTTTACGGGTTATATGAAACATGCTCTGGCATGAAGCCAGAGCATGTATGTTCATTATATATTAAATCACGAAGAGACTTATTATCCATACTGTTATCGCAGCGGTTAAACCTTCAAGGAGCGTTCCAAATGTTTGGAGTTTGTAGCCTGTCTTGACGTCCATTTTTGAGAGCTGGCTTACGACCCAGAAGTAGCTGTCGTTAGCGTGTGAGACGACCATTGAACCAGCTCCGATTGCCACAACCGTGAGTGCTTTGGCAATTGGTGAAACTAAGCCAAGAGGTTCCATCAATGGTGCAAGCAGAGCTGATGTTGTGATGAGTGCAACCGTTGATGAACCTTGCGCAGTTTTTATCGCGGCGGAAATTATAAATGGAAGCCACATGCCGAGGTTTGCTTTTGATAACGATTCACCAATGAGATTTGCTACACCAGAGTTTTGGAGCACTTTACCAAACGCACCACCAGCAGCGGTTATGAGTATTATAACTCCTGCTTGTGTGACCGCCTGTCCAACCCAGCCGCCCATTGAAATCATATCCTTTGTGAGTTTTTTTGGAAGTAGGAAGGAGATTAACACACCTATCATCAAGGCTGTAACTGGATGACCGATGAAGCCAATGAAGTTCTTGAAACCGCCAGTGCCAAATGGGTTTGTCGGGAAGTCTGATACTGATTTGAGGAGAATGAGGATTATCGGCAGAACAATTGGCAGGAATGCCATTGTGCTTTTCGGCGCTTCTTTCATTTTCTGTTCAATTTCTTTTTCGGTCAGTTCAGGTTCTGGGTCAATCTGTATTTTCGATGCATATTTTGTTGCAAATAGCCAACCAACGATAATTGCGGGAACGGCTACTATCATTCCCATCAGTATGGTTAACCCGAGGTCTGCGCCGAGGTTACCAGCAGCTGCAACTGGGCCGGGAGTTGGTGGAACCATGGTGTGAGTTGCGTAGAGACCCAAGCTCAAGGCAATTCCCGTGGTGGCAAGAGAAAGGTTGGCTCTTTTTGTCAATGCTTTGTTCAGTGGTGTTAGAATGACGAATCCAGAATCACAGAAAACCGGTATGGAAACTATGTAACCTATGAGACTCATGGCAAGTGGGACGTTCTTTCGACCAGTTACTTTGAGAACCGATTCTGCCATGGTGAATGCTCCACCAGATTTTTCAAGGAATATACCGATGACAGTTCCTGCAACTATGACTATCCCTATGGAGCTCACTGTTCCGCCAAAACCTTCCGTAATAGATTTGACAATATCGCCCAAGTTCATCTTGGCAAGTAGTCCATACAAGAAAGCCGCAAAGATGAGAGCCAAGAACGGATGCAGTTTCCAGCGCACGGTTGAGTAGACTATGAAGACTATCGAGAGCAGCAGTAAAATAGGTAGCCAAATACTCATACCCTTCCCCCCTTGTAGAAGTGTGGTTGTGGATATTTTATCACTTTTTTGTCAGAAATTGCAAATCGATTAGTTTTAATATAGTGTGAGCTGAAATTGGAAACATTAAATGCTTAAATACTTTGCACAGGGCTCTTGACAAGTAAAGTAACTAATAAAAGTTTTTATTGTAAGTTTTATGGAATATTTTGTTTACTATTTAAAAAAAGTGATATAATAGAACCAAGCTTAGTTCGTTGGGGAGCTGAAGTATGAGGCTGAAACTGGAGTTTGTATCGCCAAAAAGTGTAATACTACCTCAAGGATACACAAAGTACATGCAAGCTATGATATACAACATCTTCAGCAAGAAGCTCAGAGAATTTGTGCATGAAGCCGGATTCAGAAGTGCAAAGAAATTTTCACTGTTTTGTTTCTCTTGGATATTAGAAGAAGGAAGATACATTAAGAAAATAAAAGTTTTTGATTTTGGTAACAAAATTAGTTTTTACATATCATCTCCGGCAAAAGTGTTAATGGAAGATATTTTGAATGGCTTATTCAAGAACGAGCACTTTCGCCTTGGAGAGAACGAATTGTACGTTTCAAGCGTAGTTTCTGTTGAAAAGAATTTCGGAAATTTGGATGCAGTAGAAGTATCCGCTCTAACACCCATTGAAGTTCACAGGACATATGTAGAGAATGGAAGGAACAAGACGATTTACTTCTCGCCATTTGAAAAGGAATTTTCTGAGCTTGTGAACATGAATCTGAGAAATAAATGGAGCGCTTTCTACAGGCAAGAACTGGACAAAAACCTCGAGATAATTCCGCTGTTCGAAAAGGAAACAGCGGAAAGGAGATACAAGAAGGTTGTGTACTACGGATTTGGAAATAAACGTTACATTGTTGAAGGTTGGAAGGGAAAATATCTTCTGAAAGGTGAGCCTGAGGTACTGAGATTCGTATACGATGCGGGACTGGGAAGCAAGAACTCTCAAGGGTTTGGATTCATTGAATAGGGGTGAAAACCGTGCTGAAACAAATGATTCAATTCTCGCACAAACTTAAAGAAAGTGGCTTTTATGATAGTCAAATCAACGATTCAGTTGACAACTTGCTTTACGTTATAGTTCCATTAGAAAACAAGAAGGATGTATACTTTGTCGCTGGTAACAATGTGTACAACGAATTAGTTAAGCACAAAATTACCTCTTGCAAGAGCGTCAACGACGTGGAGGATGCGTTCAAAAAAGTGCTCTTGAACGTTGAGAAGCTCACAAAGAAGCTTCCTGGAGATGATAAGGGAAATAAAAGCATTGGAGGAAATAAAGGAGTAAATTCTTACAACCTTTTCATTTTCAATCTACCCAAAGAAAATATAAAGGAAAAAATCTTAAGAAACTATTCGGAGAAAGGCCTAAGGGATGTATCAAAGGATCTTTCATACTTGCTTTCAAAGGAAATAATAAAAAGTTTGATATTCAGTGAAGAAGAGGCTGAAATAATTGACAAAAAGGTGAGTAGTTTTCTTAATGAACTCCAGACAAAGCTAGGAGAAAAGCAATTCAAAAAAACAGTAGGGCCAAATGCTATTTATGTTGTTTTCGAATCCAGTGAGTTAGTATCGGAAAATATGTATGAAAAATTCTATCAGGAATGGAAAAAGAAGAAGATATTCTCAAAGGAAGACAACAGATATATTCACAAAGGAACATGTCATGTTTGCGGTCAAAGCGGTGTTGAATTATCAATTCCCGGAGTTTTTCACAATATGAATGACAAAAAGCCCTTCATTACCCACCTTGGTAGAAATATATCGCTAAATACTCTTATGTGTAGAGACTGCAGTCTTGAGTTAGCAGACTTCTATATCGGATTCCTCTCAAAGATCAATATCTTCCCACTCTTTGTCAATGAACAGTTGGAAGAAAGAGAAATCAATATACTCAAAAGTCTTTTTAAAGCGGGGGAACGAATAGAAAGAAGTAGGTTTAGAGATATTTTGAAAGAAGCAGCAAAGGAATTTGAATACATTGATTTTTACTTGATTGTACGAGAAGGCGATGACTTTGTATTTTTTGATTATGTGAGTAACTTTAGATACTACTTTGTTGATGAAGTTTCGGTATTTGATATTGAGTCTGAACTTGATATTCTTTTTGATGGCAAGTTGAGAAACAATTATTTTTCTTCGACTGACGAGGGCGATATATTGGCTTACAGATCACAGATATTCGATTTTGTGTATCGAGCAAAATACGAAAGTCTAAACCTTGCTATTATAAACGAGATTTTCTACAATGCACTTAAAAAGAGATTGCGTTCCTTTCTCGAAAGCTCTGGAGAGATTGAGAAAAAGAACAAGAAAGAAAATGAGGAAAGAACAAAATTAGAAGCTATACTCAAGATGTTTGATATATACAAAAGATTAAACCGTGCATTTGGGGGTGATTATATGGAAAAGAGTACTTTGGCAAGGGAAATAATGAATAAAGAAGAACTGGAAAATGACTATGAATTCTACTACTTGTTAGGCAAAATAACGTACTCTCTGCTTTTGCAATCTGAATCGGCAACAAAGACTCACGCACTTGTTGAACCGTTCATAAACGTCTCATCTTCCGCGGTTATGTTAGAACGTGTTGTTGAGCTTTTCAATAAGTACAAACACAAAATCGATATCGATGACTATAAGTTCAACAAAGCTTTTTCTCTTGTTTTGAGCTATTACAATAACAAATTGAGTAAGTCAGATAATCAGCAAGTTAGTAGAGAAAACAAATTCTACTTCTTCGAGGGATATTTCACTACTGCTCGCTCTAATAGAAATAGCGATAAATAACTGAATAATGGGGGGATTAGTATGGCAGATGGAAAGATGTTTACAAATCGCTGTTATGGAATAGTTATTCTTAGGAGCGAAAACAGCAACTGGAATGCAGATTTCACAAAGTATCCAAGAAGGTTGCCAGATGAAAATGGAACAATTTTCGCAACAGATAAGTCACTGAAGTACTCAGTTAGAAAATACTGGGTAGACAACGGACAGAACGTATTTGTCTGGCGAACATTCAGAGATGATGGCAAACCAAGGAACTTAGAAGAAACATACGACTACTGGAAAGAAAGGTTTAATGCTGACAACATCAAAGAGTTCTTTAATAACTTCATAGACGTGAAATTCTTCGGTATAACCTTCGCTGTAAAGGATAATAATCTCTCCATAACCGGTCCTTTGCAAATAAGCTATGGAGTGAATCGATATTTTGTGAACACACCATACGTTGTCGATATAGGTTCGCCGTTTAGAGTGGACAAGGAAAAGGATAACGAGAAAAAAGAATCTTCGCAGACTACCCTTGGAAATGAGATAAAGAATCTGAAATCTTATTACGTATATGACTTCGTGCTGAATCCAAGAAATCTGCCAGAAAAGATAACAATTTCCGATGATGATATCAGATTGATGAAAGAAGCACTGAAAAAGTCTGCCACATACCTGAACTCTGTGTCTAAGATGGGAACAGAAAATGCTTTACTACTGTTTGTAAAGCTCAAAGAAGATTCTGAGCTTGTTTTGCCAACTATGAAAAACATAGTAAAAATTGAAAACGATGAAACATTAGACCTATCAGGTGTTGCAAGCCTGCTTTCTAAGTATACTGAAGGAGACAAATCGGAGATTGAGGAAATTGAAGTTTACTATAACGAAAACATCACCAAAGTTAAAGGGATTCCCAATAATTGGAAAGTATCTGACATACTCTTGTGAGGTGCCATGAAATGAAAGCGTTTTCTTTTGAGATAGCCGGTGATATGGCTTTTTTTAAAAAGAACGATGCAAACAATATAGTTTTGACAACATATAACTTTATCCACAAACCTGCTGTTTTGGGTATTTTCGGAGCAATTCTCGGGCTCGGCGGATATAAACTGTTTGACAACGGTGAAACAAATGAAACTGTGGAATTCTACGATAAACTAAAGAATTTCAATATATCGATTATTCCTTTTTATAGAAAGCCATTGAAAAAGGCGATTGTAAAGTATAATAATTCTAACGGTCTGGCATCAAAAGAAGAAGGTGGAATTCTCCAGGTAACTGAGCAAATAATTGCTGAACCTGTAAGGTACAGGATAGTTGTTCCTGAGCTTGATAGTTTTACGGACGATGAGAGAGAGTTATATTTTGAACTTAAAGAGTCGGTCAGAAAGGAATATTCGAGGTATCCGGTATATCTTGGTAAGAATGAGTTTCTTGCGTATTTCGAGAACTTTGGAGAATTCGAATTGAAGGAAGTAGCAGAATCAGAGGTAATAACAAACTCATTAGTTAGAAAAAATGATGCGGAATTAGTTGAAGAAGAGTTTAGTCTTCTTTCAGTTCCAACTTATAGTACAACAATATTCGAAGAATTACCGGTTGCTTTCGACGAGTTTGGAATATATAAGAAAGACATATTTATGCTGACAGAGAAGAAGATAAAACCACTTAAAAAGGAACATTTCTGGAAGGTGCAAGGTAATGGCACTACCTTTTATATTTTCTAAAAGTGTTGAAAATGCCTATGCACACAGAAAAGATAACCACTTTGAAACATTCTTAGAGCATGTAAAAGAAACTCAGATGTACTTTGATTTGCTTGTCTCAACATACGACATAAGGAGTGTCTTTGCTAAGCTATTTGAGTTTTTCAATGTCGATGCAGAAAAAATGTACAATCTTGTAAGGACAATTGTAGTTTTGCATGATATTGGAAAACTTTCTGTTGAATTCCAAAACGGCTTGAAAAATGGAAAGGTTGAAGCTACTCACAGCGACATCGGGTTTTATACTTTGCTTTCCTTATTTGTAGATTTAAGGCAGCAAAGTAAAATTGATGACCGCGAACTCTTAGTTCTGTCGCTTTTAAGTACAGCTGTACTGAAGCATCACAGCAGTTTGGATGATATAGACATGATATTTGAAAATGCTGAAAAAATCAGTTCTGTACAAAAGGAAAGAGTAAAGTATATCATGAGCTTATTTAATGGCTACAGTGAAACCGAGGCAAATGAACTGATTCAAATGGTCGAAAAAAGGCTACTGGCAAATTTAAAACGCATAGCTAACACAACGGATAACAAAATAAGCGTTAAATTGAATTCCATAGAGATGTTCCTACTCTTCAAGCTCGTGAATTCATTACTGATTACCTCAGATTTCCTTGCCACCGTTGATTTTATGGAAGGCATCCGGTTCGAACCCTCGGTTATAACAAACAACCTAGTTAGCAGAATAGAAAGCAAGATTCAGGACGAAACAATTAGCTTTAATCGAAGTATAGACGAGCAATTTGAGAACTTAATTCGGACGAGTCATGAGGAAGTAGCTAACATAAACCATCTGAGAAGTGTGATTACAGCAAAGGTGGAAGAAAAATTCTTAAAAAGTAACAAAAACGTGTTTTTCGTTGAGATACCAACAGGTGGTGGCAAGACGAACATATCACTGCGGCTGATAAGGTCATTACTAAAAAGTGGCGAAATGCCAAAAAAGGTTTTCTACGTGCTTCCGTTTATTAACATAATAGAACAAACTTTTGATTATTTCTCCAAGTTTGTTCCACATGAAGCAATTAGCAGATTCGACAGCGGATTCGTTGATACACGAAAAGATGAAGATTCAAAGTCAAGTTTCTCCGTAGAGCCTTATGAAACCGAGCTTAAATACTACTACAACACCATTTTCTTGAATTTTCCGTTTGTTTTTACAACACACGTTGGGTTTTTCGATGCGTTTTTTAGAAACAGTAAATCCGAGAATTTCAATTTTTATCAGTTAGCCAACAGCGTGGTTGTGCTCGATGAAATACAAGCTTACAATCCAAAATACTGGAATGCACTGTCTAAGCTCTTTTTCAGTCTAGCAAAATACTTCAACACAAAGGTAATTGTCATGAGTGCAACACTGCCAAGCCTCCAGGAGTTTGTGGAAGATAGTGAAGAAATCTTTGATGACCTAACACCACCTAAGGAGTTTACTTCGCATGTGTTGTTTAAGCGAACGGATATCGAATGGTTAGACACAGACAAGTCAAACCTGACTGAATTTGTCGTTAAAAAAATGCTGGAAGGGAGATACAGAAAAGGCTTAGTCGTCTTTAACACAATAAAAGATTCTTTATCATTCTATAGAAGTTTGAACGAACTTTTCGGAGATTCAGCCGAGATACTTCTACTGAACTCAACAATCCCATACTTGAGAAAGAAGAAAATTATAGAACACATAAAAGCTTACGATGACGAACACCCGTTGATATTGGTATCCACACAAGCAGTAGAAGCTGGTGTCGACTTGGACTTTGACATAGGCTTTCGTGCATTTGCGCTTCTTGATTCAATTATTCAAGTAGCCGGACGCGTTAATAGAAATGGTAAAAAAGCTGTTGCAAAACTTTACGTATTCAATGACGAGAGTTGGAGTTACGTGTATAAGGGAGATCCAAGAACAAAAATACTAAAAGATAATCTGAAAGACTTCACTTCTAAGGAAGTCAACATAGACAGTTTTTACGATAAAACCATAGAGTTGCTGAAAAAGCAGTTAAGACATATTGTCGTTCACGATGTATTCGATGAAGTCACAGCATTGAAATTTAAGACTGTAGACGAGAAAGTAAAACTAATAGATGGTGACTCGCTACAACTCTTCATACCATTTGATATTAGCGTAGAAGAACTATCTCAGTTCCCCTCGATACTACTTTTGGCTCGTAAGTACAATGTACTAACTGAAAAAGACGAAATAATATCAGGAAAGTTGGTTTGGAAGACTTTCCAATCTCATTCTATAGATTTCAAACAAGCAAAAGAGTTTTCAAAACTGCTAAATTTGTTCCTGGTATCTCTGTTCAACTATAAGGTTAATGGTAAGAAATGTTTGAGAGATTTACTGAAAGACGAGCTCGAAAGTGGATTTTACTATGCTGAAGACTATAAATCTTACTATGCTGATGACACGGGTCTAGATGTCGAAAAATTTGTAAACAAAAAACTTTCCTCGGAGTATGATTTCATATGACAGGTTCTTTAATACAGGCCTATTTGGTTTGTAATAGACAAGCGTGGTTGTTAGCACATCAGATTATCGGAGAACAAGATAATGACTTAATGAGCATAGGGCGCGTAGTAGATGAAGAGTCATACGCCAGAAGCAGGAAAAAAATAATTCTTGACTCAGGTATCATTGACGTGGTTTCTGCAGATAAGGGAAATGAGTTTATAGTTGAAGTGAAAAAATCATCGAGAATGCTAAAAAGTGCCGAGTTACAGTTGCTTCTTTACATGAGAGAAGCTAAGATAAAATACGGCGAAATTAGGATTCCTAAAGAGAAGAAAGTAATACGTGTCGAACTATCCGATGAAAAAATAAAAGAGCTCGAGACCATAGAAAGAGAAATTGAAGAACTGATAAAAAGTGAAAAGCCGCCAAAACCTGAGAGGAAAAGTTACTGCAGCACTTGCTCGTTTGAACTTCTTTGCTGGAGTTGATATTGTGAAAGAAACGATATACATTTTCTCTTCTGGGGAACTTATGAGAAAAGACAATTCGCTTTTCTTCGTAACGGAACAGGGTGAGAAAAAACACATCCCCGTTGAAAACGTCAAAGAAATTATGGTATTCGGAGAGATTAATCTAAACAAAAAGCTCTTAGAATTCTTATCGCAAAAGGAAATAATTCTTTCCGTATTTAATTATTACGGTTTTTACATGGGCAGTTTCTATCCAAGAACCCACAACAATTCTGGGTTTATAATACTGAAACAGGCAGAACATTACCTTGACTATGGAAAAAGATTGGTATTAGCAAGGAAACTGGTTGAAGGGGCAATAAAGAACGAGCTGACGGTAATGAAATACTACAACAGACGTGGTAGAGAGCTTTCTGAACATATATCTAGACTAGAAAGCAGGCTTTTGGAATTAAATGATTGTAGCGATATCCCAAGACTGATGCAAAAGGAAGCAGATGCAAAGAAATACTACTATGATTCTTTCAACATAATAATAAACTCTGAGGATTTTGAGTTTAAAAAGAGGACAAAACGTCCTCCGAAAGACAAACTCAATGCATTGATAAGTTTTTCCAATTCACTTATTTATAGCATAACTTTAAGGGAGATATACAGTACGCATTTAGACCCAAGAATAGGATTTCTTCACGAAACAAATTTCAGACGCTTTTCGTTGAACTTGGATATATCTGAGATATTTAAACCAATAATAGGAGATAGAGCAATATTCCAAGTTGTGAACAAAGGGATTTTGAAAGATAGTGATTTTGACGAATTAGGCGAAAAAACTTATTTGAGTGACAAAGGTAAAATGAAATTCTTAGAGGTACTAGAGCAGAAGTTAAACGAAACGATAAAGCCTAAAAAACTAGGGAAACAAGTGAGCTATAGAACACTGATTAGGATGGAGCTATACAAAATAGAAAAACACATAATGGGCGAAGAAGATTATGAACCTTTTATAATGGAGTGGTAAAATTGTTCGTGATTTTATTCTACGATATTGCTGAAAAAAGAGTATCCAAAGCACTGAAAATATGTAGGAAATATCTGATATGGGTACAAAACTCAGTTTTTGAAGGGGAAATAAGCGAAGGCAACCTTGTTAAGTTAAAATCTGAACTGAACAGACTTATAGAAGATGAAGATTCAGTTGTTATCTATGAATTTAAACAGATGTACTACAGCAATCGAGAAGTTCTCGGAAAAGATAAAAGACAGGACATTAAGTTCATCTAGTTTTTTCTGTCGAAGAGAGATAAAGTATAGAGCGCTGGGGTTAGACAGAATATGTTGAAAGAAGATTTTAGTAGGTGTCAAATATGAATTAATTTTTTCTAAAAAGAAAGGACATTCTCAAAATCAGCGTTTCGTATTTTAACTTAAAATTACATAATCAATACATTTCTATGTAAAAAGATGGTTTTGACAGTACCTTGGAGGAATTGAAATAAAAATTGACTTACCATTGTTGAGCCGTTGTTTCTAGTTTTGACAGTACCTTGGAGGAATTGAAATAGCTTGAAGATGTGGTTGAAAATGCGTTGTATCTTATTGTTTTGACAGTACCTTGGAGGAATTGAAATTTTAGCACAAAAAATCGGTCTTGAGCATATTAGCATCATGAGTTTTGACAGTACCTTGGAGGAATTGAAATATGTAACGAAACTTGTACCGTTGCGGGCACGTTGTGAGTTTTGACAGTACCTTGGAGGAATTGAAATGTGCTACCCGGTCCGAGATATAACCGAAAACTATTGTTTTGACAGTACCTTGGAGGAATTGAAATATGGCATGATGTTACAACGCTTAAATGAACTTTACGCAGGTTTTGACAGTACCTTGGAGGAATTGAAATCACGAAACACTCCAAGATGCCAATCCAGCGATATAGTTTTGACAGTACCTTGGAGGAATTGAAATCTTGGTGAACACACGTTTGAAATTGAGCAAGCTGGGTTTTGACAGTACCTTGGAGGAATTGAAATGAGCGCTTAATTCAGTTTCAACACGGATTTTTGCTGAGCGATGCGAGTTTTGACAGTACCTTGGAGGAATTGAAATTATCCATTATACATTATACCATCAGCTTCATTCCAATCGTGTTTTGACAGTACCTTGGAGGAATTGAAATATTACAGAGCCGAGCTGTGCGAATTTATCTACAAGGTTTTGACAGTACCTTGGAGGAATTGAAATGTCTCCAAACTAAAACTTTTATCCGATATATCTATTCGTTTTGACAGTACCTTGGAGGAATTGAAATACCGCTGACCAGCCTACGCTTACTATTTTGAACATCGTTTTGACAGTACCTTGGAGGAATTGAAATTCTGTTTTGCCCACGAGCACAGGACTTGCAAACCTCTCGTTTTGACAGTACCTTGGAGGAATTGAAATTCCAACACATACACGTTATCATCCATCAACCCTATCTTCAGTTTTGACAGTACCTTGGAGGAATTGAAATAGCAGTATTTGATGAATTTAAAAGTGCAGTTGAAGGTTTTGACAGTACCTTGGAGGAATTGAAATACGCTTAAGTTTTCCAAAGGCAACTTGGCATAACTCAGTTTTGACAGTACCTTGGAGGAATTGAAATAAGATCGCCAAAGCTGCAGCGGTTTGTGCTAATATTTGTTTTGACAGTACCTTGGAGGAATTGAAATACGAACGATTTAATCCAACCGCTAATTGTATCAACCGGTTTTGACAGTACCTTGGAGGAATTGAAATAACTGAAGAAGGGTGAGGTGATATTATGGAAGAAAAAGGTTTTGACAGTACCTTGGAGGAATTGAAATTATAGTTTTACACTTGCTTAAAAAAATAGCACCTGCTAGTTTTGACAGTACCTTGGAGGAATTGAAATACACCAGCTTTTGTAACCTTTTTCCAACAACTACCTTGTTTTGACAGTACCTTGGAGGAATTGAAATCCTGTCCACACATCTCTGAGTAGTGTGTCCATCGTCGTTTTGACAGTACCTTGGAGGAATTGAAATATCGATAAATCTGTTGCGTTAGCGAAAGGAGAATACGCGTTTTGACAGTACCTTGGAGGAATTGAAATACAAGCCGCACGTGAGGGTAACTGGCAGGCGAGTGCGGTTTTGACAGTACCTTGGAGGAATTGAAATAAAGATTATGCCGAGATGATGGAACGGTTAATTGAACGTTTTGACAGTACCTTGGAGGAATTGAAATAATATTTGGTGGTCGTGTTGGTGCTACACTTTACAAAATGTTTTGACAGTACCTTGGAGGAATTGAAATCTGGTGGAAACAAAAGCCCTACCACCCCTTCATTGTGTTTTGACAGTACCTTGGAGGAATTGAAATCTTGAAGAAGCAACGCTGATTTTAGCAAGTTTGGATAAGTTTTGACAGTACCTTGGAGGAATTGAAATTCTTATCTTTGCTTTTCATGCAAACCGCAAAACCAAACGTTTTGACAGTACCTTGGAGGAATTGAAATCGTTGTTCGCAATTTGTCAGGTTTGTATGCCTTATTTCAGTTTTGACAGTACCTTGGAGGAATTGAAATACAACTTTGTTCTTGTGAAACCAAACCCATGCACTTTGTTTTGACAGTACCTTGGAGGAATTGAAATACATATTCATCATATAATCCTTTGTTTTTTTTCAACCGTTTTGACAGTACCTTGGAGGAATTGAAATTATCAACCACCCGCCAGCTTTTGTCTAATTCTTTCTATCAGTTTTGACAGTACCTTGGAGGAATTGAAATTCTGGTATGTTCACCCCACCCCGTGCACCCTGCAACAGTTTTGACAGTACCTTGGAGGAATTGAAATAACGATGAACAAGAGAGCGATAACTTGGAAAAGGTGTTGTTTTGACAGTACCTTGGAGGAATTGAAATACCGACTTTGCTACCAAAATTTGTGGATTTGATACAGTATTGTTTTGACAGTACCTTGGAGGAATTGAAATTAAATTGAGTGTAGAATTAGCAAATGTTTATGGCGTGTTTTGACAGTACCTTGGAGGAATTGAAATAAAATTCTTTCAAGTTCTCCTAACGTTGTTTGTTTATCTGTTTTGACAGTACCTTGGAGGAATTGAAATATCTTTTCAGCCCTAATAGTCCCGCGTTGGTAACCGTTTTGACAGTACCTTGGAGGAATTGAAATTACGATGGCTTTGGTACATATTCGACTATGCCATTCCAAGTTTTGACAGTACCTTGGAGGAATTGAAATAATCTCATCCCGGGGTATGCTTGGACGAAAATGTATTGTTTTGACAGTACCTTGGAGGAATTGAAATAACAACGTTATCTGCTCGGAATTAGTTGCGAGAATACTAGGTTTTGACAGTACCTTGGAGGAATTGAAATTTGTACAAAAGCGGTGCGGAAAAGCTTTCGCAATTATTCGTTTTGACAGTACCTTGGAGGAATTGAAATATTGCAAGTATACGACGAATTCCCACACGGCGATTATTAGTTTTGACAGTACCTTGGAGGAATTGAAATGTTGTTGTTGTGCTAATTCCTTCCATCTGCTTTTGTGTTTTGACAGTACCTTGGAGGAATTGAAATACACGAACGCACAAAACACCGTAAAAACTGTAAACGACCAGTTTTGACAGTACCTTGGAGGAATTGAAATGACTTAGTAGCAGACGAAACGGATGACCAACAGGCAGGTTTTGACAGTACCTTGGAGGAATTGAAATGAGAGAATGCGGACTTTTGGTATCGGTGAATAATCTACATGTTTTGACAGTACCTTGGAGGAATTGAAATTCTATGCCAAGAATATCAATGGCAACCTTGTAATAGGTTTTGACAGTACCTTGGAGGAATTGAAATTGGTTTCCAGACACGCAAGCGAGTATTTTGCCTTTGAAAGTTTTGACAGTACCTTGGAGGAATTGAAATGGTATATTCTGCGATAGGAGGTGAGTGCGTGAATTAGTTTTGACAGTACCTTGGAGGAATTGAAATATTGTAACGTCGCTTGGAACTGCTATTACCCCATTGCGTTTTGACAGTACCTTGGAGGAATTGAAATTTACAACGACGCATTTTGTATAGCAGGCGGAACCAAGTTTTGACAGTACCTTGGAGGAATTGAAATAAATCAAAAGAGGAGGTGTAAGTATGTACAGTTACACAAGTTTTGACAGTACCTTGGAGGAATTGAAATGAGATTAAACCAACCGTAAACGCCCTGCCGTATATATAGTTTTGACAGTACCTTGGAGGAATTGAAATTCGGTCAGCGCAACCAAAACCGCATCTGGCAAAAGGTTTTGACAGTACCTTGGAGGAATTGAAATCGAGGAAGAAAAAGACGGTATGACGTACAAAATATGTTTTGACAGTACCTTGGAGGAATTGAAATGCTCATGGATGTACTTGTTGACGTACTTATCGATTTGGTTTTGACAGTACCTTGGAGGAATTGAAATTATAAACAGGTGGTTTTGAAAAACAGATTTGTTCGAGCGTTTTGACAGTACCTTGGAGGAATTGAAATATAGGATAACTTACTGGTAAGCCTTCTTCCAAAACGAGTTTTGACAGTACCTTGGAGGAATTGAAATTGCGTAATTGTTGCTCAGGAAACAATCGCACCAAACCATCGTTTTGACAGTACCTTGGAGGAATTGAAATAGCGATGGGATTTCCAAGCAAAATTGATGAAAATGGTAAGTTTTGACAGTACCTTGGAGGAATTGAAATTACCTAGCTGGCAACAATACCATGTACTGATAACCTGGTTTTGACAGTACCTTGGAGGAATTGAAATGGTTACGTATTGGAGCGACCTTGCAACGACCTCGAATTTGGTTTTGACAGTACCTTGGAGGAATTGAAATAAGTTTTATACATTCAATAAACTCTGCAAGCAGGTAGGTTTTGACAGTACCTTGGAGGAATTGAAATAACGCTTCGTAAAACACTTCCATAAACATCAAGTCGTCCAGTTTTGACAGTACCTTGGAGGAATTGAAATAATAATGTTTCAAACGCAGAACTTGTGCAATATCAGTTTTGACAGTACCTTGGAGGAATTGAAATCCTTTTTTAAGTGAGGTGGTAATTACGGCAAGGATAATGTTTTGACAGTACCTTGGAGGAATTGAAATAGTCGCATTTAAGACGGGCATTGAGTGAGAAAATGCCTGGTTTTGACAGTACCTTGGAGGAATTGAAATAGCACTGCCAAACTTAAAAATTGCAATCGAATACGAGTTTTGACAGTACCTTGGAGGAATTGAAATCTTTCTGGAGCTAACGCATAATCGCCTGTTAATGTAGTTTTGACAGTACCTTGGAGGAATTGAAATAACTCGTGGACCGCCAATATGCTATTCGGAAAGTATTTGTTTTGACAGTACCTTGGAGGAATTGAAATAGAGCTTGGTGATGCAATCAAAAAAATCATTCAAGAGTTTTGACAGTACCTTGGAGGAATTGAAATAGTGCAACATCACTATCGGCAAGCAGGTTCTCTCCGTTTTGACAGTACCTTGGAGGAATTGAAATATATATACCGCCTGAAACAGCCTCGGACAATTATTAGTTTTGACAGTACCTTGGAGGAATTGAAATACAGAAGAGATAGGCTATGAGCAAAGAACAATCTTAGTTTTGACAGTACCTTGGAGGAATTGAAATATTGCTTTTTGGTTTGATAACATTCTTTGTAATTCCTGTTTTGACAGTACCTTGGAGGAATTGAAATATCCAACTTCTCTTAATATTTCATTCATCTTTTGCATGTTTTGACAGTACCTTGGAGGAATTGAAATTCTAATTCAAACATGCCCCTTTTGCCCGTTTTACGGTTTTGACAGTACCTTGGAGGAATTGAAATAGTTTTTGACCGATGTTGCTTATATCCATTGTAAAGTTTTGACAGTACCTTGGAGGAATTGAAATAAATTTGTATAAATGCATTCTTCTACTCGGTCTTTCGTTTTGACAGTACCTTGGAGGAATTGAAATTCACAACAAGCCAATCTTTGTAATCCCCCTTCACAAACGTTTTGACAGTACCTTGGAGGAATTGAAATTATTCTACAACCGTGGCTTTTGAGTATCCCCAAGCTTCTGGTTTTGACAGTACCTTGGAGGAATTGAAATATTTTTTTATTCTTATTTCCTTTTATTTTGTAGTAAGTTTTGACAGTACCTTGGAGGAATTGAAATGGTAAGTGTTGGGCTTGGCGGTGCGGATACTAAAGAAAAAGTTTTGACAGTACCTTGGAGGAATTGAAATTTTGGTTCGTTATGCGATTTGAGTTCTATAATCGCTTCGTGTTTTGACAGTACCTTGGAGGAATTGAAATCTTATCGAACTGCTGGACGAATTCGAACCTGATAAAGTTTTGACAGTACCTTGGAGGAATTGAAATCTTCTGCAACAAATCGTTTCCCAAGAGAGATTGGCGCAAGTTTTGACAGTACCTTGGAGGAATTGAAATAGTTGCCTGGAAGCGTTATGTTTCCACCACACGCCATATGTTTTGACAGTACCTTGGAGGAATTGAAATGATAGATTTCGTGTGTGGAGCAAAAATCCAGAAGACCCGTGTTTTGACAGTACCTTGGAGGAATTGAAATTATCTTTCTGGTGCAAAATCCAATACTTCTTTTTTGTTTTGACAGTACCTTGGAGGAATTGAAATTTTTGTTGTATAATATTTTTGAAGACTGCTTTTTAAGTAGCTGTTTTAAAAAATCTTGGATTATCTGTCCCAGAAAGGAACGGTGAAGAGATTTGAAAATTTTCGCTTTGGATACATCAACACCAAGAGTTGTTGCGTGTTATGTGGACGATGAAAAGAAGATTTTTGTTGAGCTCGAGACAAAGGCAAAGCACGGGATTCAGGTTTCGCAGGTTGTTGAAAAGATGGCTGAGGTAGATTTTGCCAATCTGAATATAGTCGGAATCGGTATAGGTCCTGGTGGGCTTACGGGGTTGCGTGTTGGGATTTCGTTTGCCTACGGGCTTGGAATTGGCAATAAGTTTGTTCAGATTAGTTCGTTGAAACTGATAGCGCTGAATGGGCTGTTCTATAATGGATACATCGCTGTTGTTAGAAAGGCAAGGGAAGGGTATTTGTACAGTGCTCTGTATAAGCCGGAGAATGGGAAGCTTGATGAGATTGTGTCACCGTTCATAGAAACGGTTGATTTGATAAATGAACGATATCGAGAATTCAGCCCAAAGCTTTTCCTTGGCGATGGGGCGGAGTTTTTCGAGAGCGATGTTAAGTTGAATAAGTTCGAGTTGAGTGAATTGAGTTTGCCTACAGCAAGGAATTTGTATCTTTTGGCATGCGAAGAAATTGAAAATGAGCGATTTGTAAACGATATTGAGCCTTTGTATCTGCAAAAGAGCATCGCTGAACTTAATTTTGAGAAGAGGAAGAAGGAAGGGAGCGTTTAAGCTCCCTTCTTTTATTTTTCTTGCCATTCTTCTCTTAGAAGTCCCATAACTACTATGTCGTGGTATTGTCCTTCTCTGAATATTTCTTTTCTCAGCACACCTTCGGTTTTGAATCCAACTTTTTCGTACACGCGGATTCCACGTTTGTTGAATGAATAGGTGTGAAGTCTTATTTTGTTTATGTTCATTTCTTTGAATATGAATCGTATGAGTACTTCCATCGCATCCGTTCCATATCCTTTGTTATGGTACTGCGAACCAAGAAAGATTCCTATTTCAGCAACGGAGTTTTTCCAGTCTACTGTGTTAACCCCGCAGCCACCTATGTATTCATTCGTATCTTTGAGCAGTATTGCGAATGAATATGTTCCATTCCCAAATGGATTGAGCGAGCTGTACCATTTTTCTTCGTCTTCTATTCTTAGCGGGAATGGTATACCAGGTGTGAGGTATTTTTTAACTTCCCAGTCGTTTATCATCTCCCGTGCTTTTTCTAAGTATTCTTTCTTGTACTCTACCAATTTCACAAGTTTTCCTTCAAGCATAGTATTCCCTCCTATTCCCCCTTACTATGTTTTGGAAAAAATGTTAAAATATTGATGTAAATTTTAATCTCTTCACCGACTTTTGTCAACCTATAGCTTTTCAAAGAGGTGGTATTGTGACAGGTCATGCAGGTCACTCGGGCCAGAATCTGTTTGGCAATGTAAAGTTAACCCCTATGATGAAGCAATATCTTGAAATAAAAGAGAAATACAAGGATTCCATCCTGCTCTTCCGCCTCGGGGATTTTTATGAGGCGTTTTTCGATGATGCCCTGACTGTTTCTAAGGTGCTTAATATTGTCCTTACAAAGCGCCAGGATGCCCCTATGGCAGGCATTCCTTATCATGCTTTGGATAATTATTTGAAAAAGCTCGTGGACAGCGGCTACAAGGTCGCTATATGCGAGCAGATGGAAGACCCAGCGTTGGCTAAGGGTATTGTGAAGCGTGAGGTAACGCGCGTCATTACACCCGGAACAATTATCGAAGATGAGTTGCTTTCAACGAGCAACAACTACATGATGTCGGTTTATGAATCAAAATCCGGAGAGATATATACTGTCTTGGCAGATACTTCAACAGGCGATGTTGTCGTTAAGGCTTTTGACAGCCTAGATGATTTAATCGATTTTGTAAATACCCACGAAATCACGCAGGTTATATGCCCGGAGAGCATGTATCCACAGTTGAGGGATAAGATAAAGGTTTTTATTGACCGGCTCGATGATTGGTATTATACGAATACAATCGATGCGATAAAGGAAGCGTACAATGTTTTTTCAATCGACCATTTTGAGCTTGGCGATGCGCATTATCCGTTTGGAGCTTTAGTGAAGTATTTGAATTACACAATCAATAAACAGGCGAAGTTGAGGTTTCCAAGGACGCTCGACGAGTCGAAATATATGATTCTCGATTCGACAACAATCGAGAATCTGTCGCTTGTTCCCGGAGAACGGGGGAAGAATTTGTACGATGTGCTGAACAAGACAAAGACGCCTATGGGTTCGAGACTTTTGAAGTGGGTTATTCTACATCCTTTGAAGGATAGAAGAGAGATAGAGAAACGGCTCGATATGGTGAGTGCGTTTTTGGAAGATAAGCTGTTGATGAATGAGGTAAGAGAGTATCTCGATGGCGTCTACGATCTGGAGAGGATAATAAACAGGATACAATACGACAGCGCAAAGCCGAAGGATTTGATAAGCCTGAGGCTCACGCTCGAGGTTATAGAACCTCTGCGTGATGCGCTGGCAAGTAACGACGAGCTTTCAAAATTGCTTGAGGATTTGCCAGATTTAAGTGTTGTAAAAGAGAAGATTCAAAGTGCGATGTACGATGAGATAGAAGGTGAGCTTGGAGAAGGAAAGATAATCAAGGAAGGGGTTTCAAAAGAGCTCGATGAGTACCGCGAGCTTTTGTACCATTCAAATGAGAAGTTGAAGGATTTTGAAGAAATTGAGAGGGCAAAGACGGGAATTCAGAAGCTGAAAGTTGGCTTCAACAATGTTTTTGGTTATTACATAGAGATTCCGAAAGGACAGGTGAAAAATGCTCCGGAGCACTACACAAGGCTCCAGACACT
This sequence comes from Fervidobacterium riparium, assembly GCF_025370035.1. Taxonomy (NCBI): domain Bacteria; kingdom Thermotogati; phylum Thermotogota; class Thermotogae; order Thermotogales; family Fervidobacteriaceae; genus Fervidobacterium; species Fervidobacterium riparium. The sequence goes on along the minus strand of NZ_CP009277.1, from coordinate 2,094,293 downwards.
CGTGAACGCCGAAAGGTACACAACGCCGGAATTGAAAGAATTCGAAAACAAAATCATGGCTGCAAAGCAGAAGGTTGAGGCTCTCGAGAAGGCGTTGTTTGAGAATCTGTGCAATGAGATAAAGGTCTACACTGAGCAGTTGCAAAAAGTTGCCGAGACGCTTAGCTGGATAGATATTTACACTACATTTGCATACGTTTCAAGTCTGTACGGATACGCAAGGCCCGTGCTTTCAGATGGCGAGCTTGAGATATTGCAGGGCAGGCATCCTGTTGTTGAGAGGTTTGTGGACAGCTTTGTGCCGAATGATACGTATATGGATAACAGGCTCAGGATGTTCATATTGACAGGTCCGAATATGAGCGGAAAGAGTACGTACATCAGGCAAGTTGGGTTGATTGCGCTAATGGCGCAGATTGGCTGTTTTGTGCCGGCAAGTTTTGCGAAGATACCTGTTTTCGACAGGATTTTCACGCGCATGGGCGCAAGGGACGATATTTCAACAGGAAAGAGTACTTTCCTGACAGAGATGAGCGAGGTTGCACTGATTCTTTCGAAAGCAACGGAGAGGAGCCTCGTTTTGCTCGATGAGGTTGGAAGGGGGACAAGTACGTTCGATGGTATTAGTATCGCATGGTCTATGAGTGAGTACATATATAACGAGGTGAAGTGCAAGACCTTATTTGCAACGCATTTTACTGAGTTGACAGAACTTGCTAATGCGTACGATGGGATAAAGAACCTTACAGTTGATGTAAAAGAGACAGCAGATGGTGTCATCTTCCTGCACAGGGTAATCGAAGGAGTAGCAGACAGGAGCTATGGGATAGAGGTAGCGGCCATCGCGGGACTGCCGCAGAGTATAGTCGATAGGGCGAGGGAGATATTGAATATAATCGTTGAGAAGAGTGATATAGAGAAGAAGGTTGGAATTTTGAAGGAAGGGCAGATGAAGAAGATAAAATCGACGAAAAAAACTGTCCCGGAGGGACAGTTGAGAATGTTTTAACTATCAGCGGAGCTAAAGGGGGATGGGAGTTATTTTTTATCAGTAGAATATTCTCTTTGGGTATTCTTCTTTTTGTCTGACTTTGTTGAAGGAGCTCACAGGGACTAAGTAGCCAACGATTCTCAGGTATTCGTCTGTTTTCTTTCCACCGCACGTTGGGCATTTTTCTCCATAGAATGCGTGCCCGTGTTGGCATACGCTGATTTTCTGGTTGAATGCGAAGTACACAACACCCATCTGAGCTACTAAGTTAACCATGTTCCAAGCTTCTTCTTCGCTTCTGAACGGTGAGTCTATGTTTATATGCAGTATCGCCCCGCCTGAAACTTTCTTGTCGAATATTCCTGAGTATTTTATTCTATTGAGCATGTCGGTGTTTGTCGTTAGTGGCAACCATTGGTTAGAGTAGAGTATGTAGTTTATTCCATATAAGATTTTATCCTTCTGTGCAAACGTAACAGCCGCCTTTTCTGCAGGGACTTGCTCGATGTTATATGTAAAGCCGTATTTTTCAAATGCCTCGTCGTTAAGTTTTCTTATCTCATCGAGCAGAGTGGCTACAAACTCTTCGCCTTCTTGAGTGTACTTCACGCCATCGATGTCAACTGTTGTTAGTCCAAGAATTTCCATCGCTTCATATACACCGTTGATTCCCACCGTTCCGTACTGCCTGTTGAGATCCATCAAGCCAAGGTTGTAAAGCGGCAGGACGCCCTGCTGAATCCTTTCCTGGATTATGTTCCTTATTGCTGCCAAGGATTTTTGTACGACTCTGACTTTTTCCCTCAATTTTTCCAAGAATTGCTCTTTGTTTTTCGCTTCGAGCGCTATTCTTGGAAGGTTGAGCGTTACGACTTTGAATGACCCGATGTTCAAGTCAGAACCACCTATGGAATTGACCATTCCAGAGAGCTTGTCCGGTCCCATTTTGAATTTTATTTCACGAGTTGAGCTCGTGAGCCTGCAGCAAGAAGCTACGGCATCGATGCTGTCTGAGATGTACCAGTTTGTGTCCTGCCATTTCAAGTTCACTTTGTTTATGAACCTCGCGCTGTCTTCGTCGATGAATTTTCCATCTTTGTAGAGCAGCGATGCAGTTAAGACTGGGAATGTGAACATCTGCTTTTCTCTTTCTTCGCTTATCCACTGCCAGTATTCTTTTTGGAGTGCGATTATGTCCTCTACATAGTCAGTAATCAGCGTGCCATCGGGATATGTTTCGCCATTGAATATAGACTTTATGTAATTTCTATCAAGGTATGTGAAGTTCGTGTACGGAGACTGCGTACCCCTAATTGGTTGGTTGATTGAGTATGTGAATATCTGGAACATCTGATACAGATATTCTTTCTCTTGCCCTTTTGGTATTACTCCAGATCCGATGTCCTTTTTGTAGTAGTACGCAAGCCAGACGAAGAAATCGGGCAGTCCAACAGCGCCTGATTGTTGGTTCGATGCGAACATGACAAACTGGATAACGTGCTGTATGTATGAGGACAGGTGCTTTGCTGGGACGGATTTTATGCTGTCGATGAAGAACAAGCCCTTCTCGACAATGGGCCTGAGCGAGTAGGCATAGCAGTACGGCTCGAATGCTGAGTGGTGCGCATCGTGAAGATACACGTCGCCATACAATTCGTACCTCAGAAATTTTCTTGCGTCCTCTTTGCCAAAGAGCGACTTCATGCGCTGGTATATGTAATAAAGCGAGTAGAGTTTCGACCAGGGTTTTACTACCTCGTTGAAGTATGTATATACATTCGTGCTCCTAACGTTTGCGTTGGCATCTATCGTAGAGCTGAGTATTCCATTGTTGAAGAAGTGTTCAGTGAATCTTACTATATCAAGCTGCCAGTCAATGCCTTCTAAACCAAGAAAAACTTCGGGAACTTGAGAAATCTCTTCCACGAAATCATTTTCGAAGTTGAAAACTTTGAGAATATCAACTAACTTTGACATACCTTGTCCCCCTTGCACTAATAATTTGCAATATCTGGATAAGTTGTTCTTTATTTAAGTAAAGCTGGTTTGCCGAAGCTGGAAATCCGTTTCTGTGATATTTGTGGTTGTACCTTCCGAGTACGAATTCATCGAAATAGCTCAGCGGTATGTTCATGTTAAGCAGTTCTTTCGGCGTCCTCCAAGAGTACACGATTACGACGACTTTGTCGCCAAATGTTTCTTTAACTTCTTTAGCGAGTAAATAACAATATCTTCTGTTCCTGAACGACAGTGGCTCACCGCCAAGTAACGCCAAGCTGACTTTTTCGTACGTTTTAAGCAGTGTTTGAAGTTTTGAAATGACGTGCTCTTTGAGACTTTCAAAGTCAACGGAAAAATCTTCGTTGAATTCCCACGTCTCAGGATTGTGGCAGCCTGCGCATTTTGGAAAAGCATCACAGCCTTGGAAATATACGCTGACGGAAGGCAATTCTGGATGGTCGCCGTACAGTACCCTCACGACTCGCAAAAGAGGTTTTTCAAATATCATACTCATTCCCCCACAAACTCAAAAAGGTGCTTAAATAGGATATTTAACGCATTATATTGGATATTTTTAGGATTGTACACAATATATAGTACATCAACGGAAAACTTTTGTCAAATTAAAAGGGTGGGGAATTCAAAATCCCCACCCAAAATATTGTGCATACTTCTTTTCGACAACTATCGATTGTATATTTCACAATCCAAAAAACGGGTATGAACGGTCGTATTCAGCTATAACCGGGTATTTTGGAGTTCGTAATGAATTAACAAATCACAACCCGAGGTATGCTTTTTTGACTTTTTCGTCTTTGAGTAGATCTTTGGAATTTCCTTCGAGGGTTATGTTTCCTGTCTCAAGTACGTATCCATAGTGCGATATGTTGAGCGCACCGACTGCGTTCTGTTCAACAAGCAGTATTGTCATTCCGTCTTCGTTAAGTTTTTTGATTATTTCGAAGACTTCTTCAACAAGTATAGGCGCAAGTCCAAGCGATGGTTCGTCCATCATGAGTAGTTTAGGCCTGCTCATGAGCGCTCTCGAAATCGCAAGCATCTGCTGTTCTCCACCAGAGAGCGTTCCGCCCAGTTGGTTTTTTCTCTCCGCAAGTCTTGGGAATAGTGAAAAGACCCATTCAAGGTCTTGTTTTACGCCTTCTTTGTCTTTTCTGTTGAATGCGCCCATCATGAGGTTTTCCATGACCGTTAAGTTTGGGAAGATTCTTCTACCTTCCGGAACAAGGCATACGCCAAGTCTGTTAATCTGGTGCGGTGGCAGGTTATGAATTTCCTTTCCTTCGAAGATGATTTTTCCCCTCTTTGCTTTAACCAAGCCAGCGATTGTTGATAGCGTCGTCGTCTTACCAGCGCCGTTGGCGCCGATAAGCGTTATGACTTTTCCTTTATCAACTTTGAACGATATTCCTTTAATTGCGTTGATTGAGCCGTAAAATACGTGTAAGCCTTCAACTTCAAGCACCGGCATGTTCCCACTCCTTACCAAGGTAAGCTTCGATAACTCTCGGATTTCGACTTATTTCTTCAGGTGTTCCTTCAGCAATTATCTTTCCTGAGTCCATAACTATTATTCTTTCACATATGCCCATGACGACTTTCATGTCGTGTTCGATGAGTATGATCGTGAGTTTGAATTCATCTCGGATGTATTTTATGAATTCCATGAGTTCTTCGGATTCTTTCGGGTTCATACCTGCCGCTGGTTCGTCGAGCAGGAGTAGCCGCGGTTCAGTCGCAAGCGCTCTTGCGATTTCAAGTTTTCTCTGCTGACCGTATGGGAGTGATGATGCTATTTCGTCCGCAAGGTGGTCGAGCTCGACTTTTTTGAGCAATTGCATAGCTTTTTCTCGCATAGCTTGTTCCTGGTTTTTGTAACCTATTTTGCTGACCGCCCTCCAGAACCAGAGGTGTCCTTTGATTTTTGGTTCTTTACCGTGCTTTTTGAGTATCGCATCAGCATCTCTTGTTGACAACAAATGGTGCATTGCAACAAGGACGTTGTCAAGAACAGTAAGCGTTCCGAAGAGCCTTATGTTCTGGAACGTTCTTGCAATGCCCAGATGCGTTATCTGGTGCGGTCTGTACGGTGTTATGTCTATGTCTTCAAATATTATCCTTCCTTTTGTTGGGAAGTATATGCCTGTAATGACGTTGAACGCTGTGGTTTTTCCAGCACCGTTCGGACCTATTATACCGAGGATTTCGCCTTCGTATGCGACGTTATCGAAGTCATCGACCGCAGTTAATCCTCCGAATTGCATCGTTACGTGGTCCATTTTTAGTATCACAGGCTTTTGAGTTTTGTTATTTGTCTTGACTTCACTCATTGTTTACCACCTCTTGAACTGATGCGCTTGAAAAATCTTATTATTCCTTCCCATGTTAGTTCTCCTCTTCCAAATATTCCGCGCTTCCAGACGATCATCGTTATGACAAACAGCACTGAGAGAACGAGCATCCTCATGCCTTGTATCGCTGGGAATTCTTTTCCAAAGAGTGTGAATGGCTGTTCGAACGCTCTGAGCCATTCCATGAGGAACGCGAAGATTATTGCACCAACTATCGACCCGCTTATGCTACCAAGTCCACCGAGAACGACCATAATGAGCACGTAGTAGGTTAGGATTGGACCGAATGTCGTTATCCTCGGGTCTATCGTGGTGAGCCAGTGGGCATACAGCGCTCCACTCACGCCTGCAAAGAATGCGCTGATAACGAATGAAAGCAAGGTGTGTTTGAAGACGTTTATTCCCATCGCTTCAGCCGCTATCGAGTTGTCTCGTATAGCTAAGAGTGCTCTACCGTATGAGCTTTTTACCAAGCTAACAATAAACAATACCGTAACTAAGAGCCAGCCCCAGCTCCACCAGATGTTCGTGTAGTTTGGCAGTCCCTTTAAGCCCAGAGAACCGTTCGTTATCGATTGCAGGTTTAGTGCAAATATCCTTAAGACTTCTGAAAAACCGAGCGACGCTATAGCAAGATAATCTCCCGAAAGTCTCAAAACCGGAAATCCGATTATGAACGCTCCGAAAGCTGCGACAAGACCGCCTATTATCGTCGCCGTAAAGAAGTCGGTGTGCAAGTTCGCTATTAGAGGGCTCGGTGGTGCAATGATAAATATCATCTGTTTTTGGTCAGGCGGAATTGTGAGAAGTGCCGATGTATACGCACCGAGTAATATAAAACCTGCATGACCAAGTGAAAATACACCAGTTATACCATTAACAAGGTTCAAGCTCACAGCCATTATTCCGTATATCGCCATCAGTGATAGTATTTGTCTTTGGTAAGAATCGAATCTAACATTGGCAATAGCAAGCAAAATAGCAACGAAAATTACGAATAGTACGGTCAGTGTTAAATCCCTTTTCGTCTTGCTCTTCATCTGCTCTCACCTCAAACTTTCTCTACCGCGCGTTTGCCGAGTAGCCCTGCTGGTCTTACAAGGAGTATGAGGATAAGGATTATGAACGCAAACGCATCCTTGTACTGCATGAGGGTTGGGAAAAATGTGATTATCATCATCTCTATGACACCGAGCAGTATACCGCCAAGGACTGCTCCGTTAATGGAGCCTATACCACCAAGAACAGCCGCTATGAACGCTTTAAGTCCCGGAACAAAACCGGTGTATGGATAGAAGCTCGGGTACCTCAAAGCCCACATGATGCCAGCAAGAGCAGCTAAGGCGGATGAGATAGCAAATGTAAAGCCAATAACATTATCAACATTGACACCCATTAATGATGTTGTCGGTATGTCAGCAGATATTGCTCGCATTGCCATTCCCATTTTTGTTCTGTAGACAATCAGATAAAGCAGAACCAAAGCAACAGCGGTTATGCCAAGGATGATGAATATGATCTTTGGAAGGTAGACGTTGCCGAAGACGAACGATTCAAAGGCAATAGTTTTGTTTTTCAAAGCCTCTAAGAATGCTTTGTAGTTCGGTCCGAAGAAAACAACCGCAAAGCTTTCAATGAAGAACGACACACCAATTGCCGTTATCAAGGCTGAAATTCTTGGCGAATTTCTCAGTGGCTTGTAAGCAAGCCTGTCGATAAGAACACCCAGTACAGCCGTTGCACCAAGCGAGAATATAACAGCGAGAGGAAAGCTGAATCTAATGAGCGTAGCTCCGTAAAATGCGAAGTATATACCCATGACCATGATGTCACCAAATGCGAAGTTAATGAGTCTCAGTATACCATACACCATTGTGTATCCCACAGCTATTAATGCATACAACCCACCAACCATCAACCCATTGAACAGATTTTGAACAAAGATAGTAAGGTTTATGGTCAATATCGACACCTCCTCAAAAATGTTCAAAAATATAAACCCGTGCCTGTGAGGTTAGCACAGAGCACGGGCGTTGTTGCGAATTATTGTAAGTTTTCTGGCGTTATCCTTGTTTCAAATGCGAATTTCCCATCTTTAACCTTTACTATAATGACGTCTTTGATTGCGTTTCCGTTAGCATCGATCGTGATGTTTCCGCTAACGCCTTGGAAACCTTTTGTAGCTCTGATTGCTTCGTTAATTTTTACAGGATCTGCTGATTTTGCGCGTTCAATAGCGTTTACGACGAGCATGTAAGCATCGTAACCAAGCGCTGCGTTCATCGCTGGGAGTGTTCCAAATTCTTTTTTGAATGCTTCTACGAAGTCCTTAGCAAGTTTCGTCGTCGCAGCTTCCGGTACGTAGTGTGTTGTGAAGTAGAGTCCCTCAACAGCCTTACCACCTATTTTAATGAGCTCTGGAGCGTCCGCACCGTCACCTGCGATGAAGTATCCTTTGTAGCCCATGGATCTTGCTTGCTGAGCAGCGAGTGCTATTTCGTTGTAGTAACCTGTGAACATTATTACATCTGCTCCAAAAGCAGTTGCTTGTCCAATCTGTGCACTGAACTCTTGGTCGCCTGATTTGTACTGTACCTTGAGTACTTGGCCTTTGTATTTCTTTTCAAATCTTTCGACGAAGTAGTTCGTCAAACCAACGCTGTAGTCCTGTTCTATGTCCACAAATATTGCCACTTTCTTGGCTTTGAGGTTCTTAGCTGCAAATTCTGCAAGTGCTGTACCTTGCAATGGATCGATGAAGCAGACTCTTGAAACAAACTTCTTGCCTTGTGTCACGAGTGGGTTAGTTGACGTAACAGCTACTTGCGGAACTTTCCTTGCTTCAGCAATTTCCGCTGCTGCCATAGAGTTGCTGCTTGCGATTTCTCCTATTACAGCAACGACTTTTTCCTTGTCGGCAAGCCTTGCCATAGCGTTTGCAGCTTCCGTTTTTTCACTTCTTGTATCTGCATACACGAGTACAATCTTCTGACCGAGAACTGTGTTCTTTTGCTTGTAGGCAAGCTCTATGCCTTTCTTCGTCCAGTCACCAAAAGCAGAAATACCGCCTGTCAGCGGTAGGAGTACACCTATCTTAATCTCAGCAAAGACACTGAGGACAAGTAAAAGCCAGAGTACAACGACCGTTTTCCTCACACACATCCCTCCAAAAAAAGTTTTAAAGTCTCTCGTTAAAAGTGGGTGGCATTGACCACCCACTCTTAATTGAAAGCAGAATTTATTTTAATTCACTTGCAGAAATCTTAGCTGCAAAGGCGAATTGTTGGTTCTTGACTGTCTCAATAACAACGTCTTTCGTTGCATTTCCATTCCCATCGATTGTGATAACACCCGTAGCGCCTTGGAAATTCTTAATCGACCTGATTGCTGTAGCTATAAGTTCTGGTTTCTTTTGCTTCGCTCTGTCTATCGCTTCTACAACCAACATGTACGCATCGTATCCAAGCGCCGATAGCGTGGACGGTTTCACTCCGTACTTTTTCACAAATGCTTCAACAAACTTCTTCGATACCTGCGTTATCGGTGCATCTGGATGGTAGTGAGCAGTAAAGTACAGTCCTTCTACAGCTTGACCGCCTATCTTTATAAGCTCTGGCGCGTCTGCTCCGTCTCCCGCAAGTATGTGTCCTTTGAATCCGAGTGCCCTTGCTTGTTGTGCCACCAATGCTATCTCGTTGTAGTATCCTGTAACAACTATCGCTTCAGCTCCGAATGCTAACGCTTGTGATAGTTGGGCGCTGAATTCACTGTCCCCTGATTTATAATTCAGCTGTTGTGCTTGCCCTCCATATTTTTTAAATCTTTCGATGAAGTAGTTAGAAAGACCAACGCTGTAGTCCTGTTCGACGTCTGTGAGGACTGTTGCTTTTTTGATTTTCAACGTTTTAACTGCAAATTCTGCAAGCGCTGTTCCCTGGAGCGGGTCGATGAAGCATACCCTTGAAACAAACTTCTTGCCCTGCGTTACGAGTGGGTTTGTCGAAGATGGGCTGACCATCGGGACTTTCTTCTTTTCTGCTATTTCACCAGCTGCAATCGAGTTACCGCTGATAACTTCGCCTATAACAGCGATAACGCCTTCTTTATCAATAAGCCTTGCGATACCGTTAGCTGCCTCTGTTTTCTCACTCCTCGTGTCCATGTAGACAACTTCGATCTTCTCGCCGAGAACTGTACCTCTTTCTTCATGCGCAAGTTCGATACCTTTCTTTACCAAATCGCCGAACGCAGAGACCCCACCTGTGAGTGGCAAAAGAGCACCAATCTTCACAACTGCAAACACACTAAGAGAACTAACTAAAAGAAGAACTAAGACGGCTTTCTTCAAACTACTCATACCTTCACCCTCCCTTGAAGAGAATCATGGAAAATTGCCTAATGTGTCTTTTCACAATTGCTTGGAACAAATTGGAAATGTAACACGCTTAAAAAATTTTTTCATATTTTAACATATTCGATTCTTTAAAGTCAATACCTACTATTATGTTCATGTAAAATACGAAGCAAATTGGCTCATTTAGATAGATATGACAACTTTATCAATCTTAGATTATAAAATTCATAGATTTTTGGACATTATAACTCATTCGAGTAATTCCATCTATTATAATTAAAGTTTTGTTGTTACAAATGTAATGTATATAAATTATTATAATTTTACATTGATAATTTTGAACTTGAAAAAGTATCTGTTTATGACATCTTTACGCTTCCATGTTTGTTAAATATTCGTAACATCATGCTGTTTCCGAGTGATTTTAATATCCATCAGAGTGAGGTACTTTCGTTAATACAGAAATCAAATTCACATGCGGAAGTGGTACATGATATAATAATATGTACAAGGTATATTCGTATGGTGAAAAATACGATACGGTAAAGGTGGTGGGCAAGATGAATGTCCTATTAGGTGTCTCTTCTGGGATTGCTATATACAAAGCTGTCGATTTGGCAAGTAAGATTAGAAAGCAAGGATGGAATCTGCAGGTGATAATGACAGAGAATGCAGCAAAGCTTATCAATCCTGTTGTATTCTCCTCAGTCGGAAATTGTAAAGTTTACACTGATACGTACGAGATTGAATCTGGTTGGATAATACACACCGAAGTATCGAAATGGGCTGATGTTTTTGTTATAGCGCCGGCAACGGCAAATACGATTGCAAAGATTGCAAATGGTTTTGCTGACAATCTTTTGACAACAACAGCACTCGCATTCAACAAGGAAAACAAGGTCATCGTTCCAACGATGAACACTCGGATGTACGAAAATCCCGCAACTTTGGAGAATTTGGAAAAGGTTAAGAAATTGGGATGGAAAGTCTTAGAGCCAGAAGTCGGGCATTTGGCTTGTGGAGAGGTTGGAAGAGGACGTTATCCTGAAAATGAAAAGATTATAGAATTCATAAATATCTTGGCTGAAGAAAAACCACTTGCAGGCAAGAAGGTGCTCGTTACAGCGGGTCCAACAAGGGAAAGCATTGACCCGGTGAGGTATATTTCGAATCACTCAAGTGGTAAGATGGGATATGCAATTGCGAACGCGGCGAAAAGGTTAGGCGCAGAGGTTTGTTTGATAACCGGACCTACGTGTATGGAATATCCTTACTTCGTCGATGAAATCGTGAAGATCGAGAGCGCGCGCGAGATGTTTGAAAAGGTTTTGGAAAAATACAATGACTATGATATACTTATTATGTGTGCCGCCGTTGCGGATTACGCACCTGTTGAAAGTGCTAAAGAGAAGATTAAGAAATCTTCCGATAAGCTTGTAATTGAATTGGGTAAGACACCTGATATATTAGAATATGTAGGTCACCACAAAAGACCGGGTCAAATTGTTGTCGGATTTGCCGCAGAAACTCAAAATATAATAGAAAACGGTTACGAAAAACTTGTAAAGAAAAATGCCGACGTTATAGTTGCAAACGATGCTCGAAAAGTGATGGGAAGCGATAAGACAGAGGTATATATAATATTCAAAGGCAAAGCAGTTGTGAATTTGGAAGGTACTAAGGAAGAAGTAGCAAAGGAGTTGTTGAAGAGAGTATGCACAGACGCGCGCTAAGATTGGTGGTATCCTTTTTATTCATTACCATTTTCTTTTCAAGCGTATTCTCTGTAACTATTGAAAAGGTGTACGTTGGTATAAAGTACTCGTTCAGGAATTTTCGAACTAACGGGGACGTGATTTTTATTGATCCGTTCAGCCGCAATATGGCGGTTTATGATATATCAAGCAAGCAAATTTTATCGTATTTCAACTACATTGGAAACTTCGTTATCGCCGTGTATGATTTAAAAAATGGGTATTTGGTCGTTGACAGGACAGGACCTTACCTTTCGAAAATATCTCTCGATGGTGAACTCTTGCAGAGCGTCAAATTTGAAAGGCGTATTCAGGGTAGCCTTTTCGATGGAAAGAATGTTTACGTACTGCTGGAAGGCGGGGCTTTACATATATACGACACCAATTTGAAAGCAGTGTCTAAATCGACATTCTCAGGTTCAGCAGCTTATATCTTCCTATGGAAAGGAAAAGTTTTAGGTACTTATCTTTGGAACGATTCATACGATGTTGAATTTCTTAACGAAAAACCTTTGAAAATTGGTCTTACGACACCCTCTATTTTGGTAAATGACTTGCTTGTCGACACACGCGGAGGTCAGGTTTACAACTTGGCAACTGGTAAACTGACAAAATTGGCTTCCTACATATCAAGTGCGTATTTCGATGGAGAGGTTTATTACATAGCTTCTATGTCGAATTCAACGATTTATATACTCAAGAACGATGAAATCATAGGAGGATTCAAGGTTCCTTACACGCCTACGTATGTCGCTAAGGTGGGAGAACAAGTTGCGGTTCTCAGCGCACCGTATAATAAGGTTATGGTCACATCAAATGGCAAGGATATAACCACATTAGATACGGGCGATTATCCTCTTGAAGTATTTAAGATAAATAATTCAAACAATTCATTTGCAGTGTACTGTTCAGATAGCGGTGAAGTTTATTACTACTATTTCTAAGAATCCATAACCAAAATGGCAGGTAAAGGAGGTTTTATTCATGAAAGCAGTAAGGTGGGTAAATACTCTATTTCCCAAGGTAAAGAATTCGCAGGCAATTTCAGAAGCTCTACACGAGATGCGAAGGTTTTCATGCGATTACTGTATTGTTCTCGACGAGGATGGCAAATTTGACGGTTTGCTCCACAAGTCGGTCGTTAAAGAAGTAGAAATGGATGAAAAGGTAGCTTCTTATGTTGTCTTCCCAGATTTCTACATCGTTGAAGATTCAACAATCGAAGAAGCGGCGATGATGCTCATCGAAAACAAGGAAACGATACTTCCAGTTGTGAATTCCAACAGCGAAGTCATCGGCGTGCTCTCGATACAGGAAGTTCTCGAAGCGATGACTGAAATCGCCGCAATGGATGAGCATGGAATAAGGATCAATCTCACTTTACAAGACAAGCCCGGAGAGCTGAAGAGAGTCATAGACGTACTCGCTAACAACAAAATTAACATCTTGTCAATACTCACTCTCAAAGATGGCGAAAACAGGCAAGTTTCCATTAAGGTTGACAGCAAGGACGCAGAGAGTGTTGCAGGCATCCTCGAAGTATATGAAATCCCGTACGAATCCATAGTGGAGGAAGAGGGTTTCTTTTAATTAGGCGATGGAACTGCATTTTAAGTTAGAGCAATTTGAAGGTCCTTTGGATCTACTCCTTTATTTAGTTCAAAAAAAGAAAATAGACATCCGTCAGCTGTCCATTTCTCAGCTGGCGGATGAGTTTTTGTACTATGTTAACCAGATGGAAGAATTTAATTTGAATATAACTTCGGAGTTCATAGCGACCGCTGCGTATCTTTTGGAACTGAAATCGAAAAGCTTGCTTCCGATGAGCGAAAAGGAAAAGAAAGAGTACGAATACAAAAGGGAATTGTTGATACGCAGAATTGAGGAATACGCGAGGTTGAAAGAGTTAACGGAACACATTGCAAACAGCAGCAATCCCGATCAGTATCCCGTAAAGATTCCATACGTTTTCCCGAAGGTCGACGAAAAGAAGTTAGTTAAGATCGTTAAAGCGGCTATTCAAGAAGTCGAAGTTAAGCAGAAGGTTTATGTTATTAAAAAAGAGAACTATTCTCTCGAGAGGATAATGGCTGAGATAGAAGAAATATATGACAATGTAAGCCTGTACGAGATTTTGAGAAATAGCAATTCAAGGTATGAAATCATCGTTAAGTTCTTAGCTGTGCTCGAGTTGATAAGGTTTGAAAGGTATACAATTGACGACGACATGGTCTTAAGAAGAGTGGTGAAAGAAGATGTCGCAACTGCAAGATGATTTGAAAAGATATGTTTCTCTTGTTGAAGCCATTATATTCGCTTCCCGAGGTATATCGAAAACATTGCTTATTGAACTTACCGAACTGCCTGAAGAAAAACTTGATGAGGTTTTGAAATATCTTCAAGAAAGGTATTCCGGCGAAGAGTACGGAGTTGAGTTGAAACAAATAGAGGATTACTATAGATTCTACACAAAACCGCAGTTTTCCGATTTTGTTTCTAAGGTTGCCAAGCGAAGAAATCTCGGAAGTTTGTCTCCATCTCAATTGGAAATTGCGGTATTTCTTGCTGTTCGAAGGCAGGCAACTAAGCTCGAGATAGACAGCATGCGCGGTAAGGATTCGTCCAATTTAATCAAGCAGCTGCTAGTAGCTGGGGTTATTAAGAGGCGAAAACTGGGAAGGACATTTGTGTACAGCCTCACCGATACGTTTAAAGATGAAAGCATGATAGAAGAATTAGTAAGACAAGCCGGTGGAGCTTCGTTTGAAAGCATTGGCAAGGATTTATTTGAAACGCCCGAGCCATCAGAATCTCAAGAAAAAATCCCGCAAGACAGCAATCAAGATGCTGCTACAAAGGAAGAAATCGCCCCATTCGAAGTCATTCCTGAAGATATCGAACTTCCACCTGAAGAATGAAAAGGGAATATAAAGGAAGGTGTTAGATGTGACAGTCAACGAAGCAAAGTACTTATCAAAAAAGATAATGGAAGCCGGAGAAATTCCTCTTCTCATCGGCCATTTTGGTGTTGGGAAGACCGACATTGCAAGAGACATCGCAAAAGAGACAAACAGGAAGCTTATCATACTCGTTCTGTCCCAGATGGAGCCCGGAGATTTGATAGGTCTGCCTGCAAGAGATGAGAACAAGACAAAATTCTTGGCACCAGATTGGTGGCCCGAGGATGGGAATACTATAATACTGCTTGACGAGATAAACCGAGCTCACAGAAGCATCAGAAATGCTATAATGCAGCTGCTTGTCGATAAAAGGATACACAACCACGTACTTCCGGAAGGTACGTGGATAATGGCTTCCATGAACCCGCCAGATGAAAATTACGACCAGGTGGAGCTAATAACCGATCCGGCTTTTCTGAGCAGGTTCTTTATATTGGAAGTCCACCCGGACCCACAAGAGTGGATAAGTTGGTCAAGGCAGGTAAACGTTGCAGAGGAAGTCATTAGTTTTATCTCCAAATATCCAGAATTTTTGTCCGTTCGCGAAGGCGTCTCTTTGAAAACCTCCATAAAGCCGAGCCCGAGAAGCTGGTATAAACTGAGCCGGGTGCTTTCACTTATGAACGAACAGGAAAAGAAAGAATATTCTTACATCCTTGCCAGCGGGATAGTTGGACCTGAGGCAGCAAAGGTATTCGTAGATCAGAGCATATCAGGTTCCATGTACAGCCCGTCTGAGATACTCTTAAAAGGTCACATACCTCAGGAGCTTGATATACACGAAGCTAATGGAATTTTGATAAGGCTCGTCGATTTCATAACAACGGTAGATGACAAAGAACTCGAAAGTCTCAAGAACAATGTCGAAACGATCGTTGAAAATCTGTTCAAACTTTCAAAAGTTGTGCCGAGAGATTCGTTCGAAGCCTTCATCAGGATGCTTGTCAATTTGTCGAATACACCCGGTTTAAAGGGCGAACTTTCTGACACGATTATGAGAAAACTCATCTCTTATTCGGAATAACACTCCGAAAGCAAAGAGAACATAAATTTAACACAAAATTAAACAAAATTAGCGAATGTGTGGTATCATTTAATCGTATATTTCTTTGAGGAAGGAGAGATTAACATGTTTGATCACGAACACAAACACCATCATCACGATGATCACGAATGTGATTGCGGTCACGAACACGACCACGATCATGAACACCATGACCACATCGACGCATTCACGCTTATGGACGAGGAAGGAAACGAACACCACTTCGTACTGCTTGGCGAAGTCGAAAACAAAGGAAAAACTTACTGGGTATGTGAAGAAATCTTCGTAGAGAATGAAGAAATCTCTGAATTTGGAGATACATACTTGTTCGTCAAGTCAGAAGACGACGAGGGAAACGTTTTCCTTGACTCCGTGCAAAATGAAGAAGAGTTCAACGATGTCGTAAAGATTTGGGAAGATATGATGGGTGACGAGGATTTCTTCATCGATACAGACGAAGAAGATGAAGAGGAAGAATAAGTTTCTAATTTTTCATCTTGACCTCAATTACCTGTTTTGGTAAAATATCTTTCGGCAAAAATGATTCGCTTGGTGCAGGCGTAGCTTCAAGAGGTGGAGCGCCTCCTTGGTAAGGAGGAGGGTGTGGGTTCGAGTCCCACCGCCTGCTCCAAAAACCAGAAAAGAGGGTACAGTTGTGCCCTCTTTGTTTTTTTTATTGCCAAAGATGAGCAAATAGTTGTATAATTATATTCTCAGTCTTGCTAATATTTCTCCAGGGGTGGGATAGATGAACTTTACGGTATTTTTGCTGCTTTTACCATCTGTTGTCGTTTCTGTAATTATTGGCGCCAACGATGCCGGAAGTCTCCTCGGTCCAACGATAGCAAACGGCATCTTTAAAATGAGAAAAGCCCTTTATTTTTCTATAATTTTCATCCTTTTGGGCTCTTTGATTGAAGGTATGCCAAATTTGAAAGTTGCATCAAACCTCGTCAAGGTAGATACAGCCGGAGCGCTTATAATAAACATCTCCTCAGCAGCGGTTGCCTTATTTTTCTTGCGAGCTAATTTGCCTATTTCAATGACGCAGGCAATTGTAGGAGCAAGTGTTGGAGTAGGGTTCTTATTGAAAGAAGTAAATACAGAAGTGCTTTTGTTCATAGCCTTGGGCTGGTTCGCCACACCTGTTGCTTCGTTTGCAATCGCATATTTGTTCTTTAAAATCTTTGCGTTAATTTTTAGAGGCATTAAAAACTTAGGCGTCAGAGAATTGGTGTTGAGAACTTTCTTATGGTCTTTCACACTCTACGGTGCATTTTCTTTCGGAGCCAATAATGCCGGAAAAATCACAGGACTTCTACTTTCCCAGGGTGTTAATCCGTATTTGCTATTATTAGTCGGTGGGCTGTCCCTTGCTGTTGGAGTTTATTTTTTCGGAAAACGCAGTATTTATACAATTGGAAGAGAGCTTGTTGCGCTTGATGACTTTTCAGCGATGGTAAGTATCAGTGCATCCGCCGTAACTTTGTGGTTATTCTCCGCTATTGGTTTGCCAATATCGGCTTCGCATTCAATAGTCGGAAGCATAGTCGGCGTAGGGTATGCCAGAGGTACGAGGATTCGCAACGAAAGGATATTTAACAGAGTACTATTCTCTTGGTTGCAGGCCCCACTGTACAGCGGTATATTTTCCGCATTACTATTTTCAATATTTAAACTTTTGTGGTAAAATATATGCGTAAAAAACAAAACGGAGGTGCATTTCAAAGTGGACCTAAAGGCATTTATAAGAGACATTCCAGACTTCCCACAAAAAGGAGTTATATTCAGAGATATAACCCCTCTTCTCAAAGACTCAACAGCTTTTAAACACGCTATCGATACGATTGTTGAAGAAGCAAAGAAATACGAGTTCGACGTTATTGTCTGTCCAGAAGCAAGAGGATTCATGATAGGCGCTCCACTTGCATATATTCTAAACAAGGGATTTGTTCCTGTGAGAAAACCTGGAAAACTCCCATACAAAACGATAAGCGATACATACGAACTCGAGTACGGGAAAGCGGAACTCCATATACACGAAGATGCTATAAAACCCGGGCAAAAAGTACTAATCGTCGACGATGTTCTTGCAACTGGCGGTACTGCTTTGGCACTTAAGAGATTGGTCGAAAAAGTTGGAGGTCAAGTCGTTGCAAGTGCGTTTTTAATTGAGCTCACATACCTTAATCCAAGGGATTTGCTTAAGGATCTTCCAATAATTGCACCTATCAAGTATTAATTCTTTAAAAATCAGAAAACAGACTTAGCAATCAATCGTTGTAATATTTAGATTAGAATATTAAGAGAGCAAAAAACGGAGGTGCCTTAACGTGTTAAAGTTCGATTTGACTTACACCCTCTCTGAGAATGTTGCAGGAGGGCTTGATTACACAGAAATAGATTCTTACTCCGGAAAAGTGGAAGAATTCTTGAAAAAGCTTGACGAAAACAAACCAGGCTTCGTTAATGCCGTTCTTACAAGAAAATGGATAGACTCGGTAAACGAACTGAGCGATTTTATCTTCACATTCGACAGTCTCGTAGTGCTTGGTATTGGCGGTTCAGCACTTGGAAATATCGCCCTTCAAAACGCACTAAGACCGTTCAACTGGAATTCTATGAATGTTGAAGAAAGAAACGGATTTTTGAGGATTTTCGTCGTTGACAACGTGGATCCAGATAATCTCGCCGCTGTGCTTGATTGTATAAACCCGAAGACAACGCTATTCAATATAATCTCTAAGTCTGGTACAACGGCAGAGCCAATGGCAAACTACCTCATTGTTCGCGGAATACTCGATGCGTACGGATTAGACCCGAAGGAACATATAATCTTCACAACAGACCCGGAAAAAGGTGTACTGAGAAGACTCGGAAGAAGCGAAGGCATACGCATGCTTGATATACCACCAGATGTTGGCGGAAGGTTCAGCGTCCTTACTCCAGTTGGATTGCTTTCTGCCAAAGCAGCAGGTTTGGATATTGAAGAACTCATAATCGGCGCAAAGGACGCTTACGAAAAAACCATAAAATCGCCGCTTTGGGAAAATCCTGCAGCGTTGCTTGCAGTAACACATTACTTGCATTACAAAAAAGGCAGAAATATCTCTGTTATGATGGCATATTCGAACAGATTGTATTACCTCGCTGACTGGTACAGACAGCTTTGGGCAGAGAGCCTCGGAAAGATGTACGACAACGATGGAAATAAAGTGAACGTTGGTCAGACACCGGTTAAAGCACTCGGTGCGGTAGACCAGCACTCACAAGTACAGCTCTACAACGAAGGTCCAGATGACAAGATAATCACATTCTTGAGAACTGAGCAGTTCGAAAGAGAAATAACAATTCCAAAACTCCACGAAAACGAACCAGAGCTGGCATACTTGGGTGGCAAGAAACTCTCAACACTCCTCAACAGTGAACAAACAGGAACGCAGCTTGCACTTGCAAAGCACGGAAGACCATCGATAACCGTAAACTTCCCGAAAATTGACGAGTACCACCTTGGACAGTTCATCATGTACTACGAACTCGCAACTGCTATCGCTGGACATCTGCTAAATATAAACCCATATGACCAGCCGGGTGTCGAGCTTGGAAAGAAGATAACATACGCACTCATGGGAAGAGGCGGATTTGAGGAATACAATTACCAAGATTCTGCACAGAGAAAGGTTGAAGTAGAATGATGAAAGAATACGTCGAAATCCTCAAAACAATTTTCGATCCAGTTGCAATATTTCTAAAAGATGAAGAATTTGTGGTTGTCGTCAAAGATGAAAAAACAGTGCAGGATGCTGTAAAGAAACTTTCAGAAACGATAGATGATGACATAAGCCTCATGATTTTGAACAACGACGAATATGAGAAGATGAAGGACAAAGTTCTCGGTGAAAGGTTGCTATGACCATCTGTGTCACGGGGAAGATAGCCACTGGAAAAAGCACTGTCTCAAAGTTTTTTGTTGGTAAAGGGTTTGAGTACATAAACGTAGATGAACTGGGTCATAAGGCATTTGAGATAAACAAAGAAGTAATCAAGAAAACGTTCGGAACTGACGACAGAAAAGAAGTAGGAAAGATAGTCTTTGCATCAGAAGAGAAATTAAGACAGCTCGAGCAGATAGTACACCCTACAATGTTGAAACTATTAGACAAAAGGCTCGAAGAGCTGAAAGGGAAAGACATAGTCATAGAAGCAGCGATAAAAAGAAGGCTTGGGATTAAGAATTGCGATTTGACGATAACAGTTGTTGCAAGTCCTGAAACGATAAGAGAACGTCTAAGCGGACGGTACGACGAAAAGACAATTGAAGAGATACTGAAAAGGCAGGAAGATATTGTTGAAGAGGGAATAGTGGTTGAAAATAACAGTAAGATTGAAGAACTGCAGGAAAGATTAGAGAAGATATACGAAAAATATGTGAATAAATAACCCCCAGCTTTCGCTGGGGGTCTTTACACCCTTATAGGGAAGCTCAAAACATATCACTATGAGGAAAAAACAAGAGCCATATGTTTCAAACCCTCATAGCGACGCTCACAATTGTTTCAATCCCTTGTAGGGAAGCTCAAACTCTGTGCTATACTGACTTTTCCGTTTCCCCAGTACCACTTCCACTAATCAGGCCTTGTCATGGCTTTAAATCCCTCATAGTTAATATAAGACAGGTTCACAAAGTTCTAAAATTTCAAAAGAAGAAATCATGCAGCAATATATAATCTAAACACCTTTAGAAAGTTTGTGAGAATAGTTAGGAACGCTTCACTGGATCCGCAAACTGTGTCGAAATTTTATGGGAATGTACAAAGATATTTGCCAATAAACAGCCTTTTTAACACCATAGTTCCTGTGGTTTGTGGCATATTAGATCTTAGAATTTCAACCCCTCATAGAGTCGCTCAGCTACATTGTATTATACCATGGAAATTGTTTTTCTTGTTAACGGTTAATACAAATATCAGTATATACAATAGTCAACATAAACTGTGAAGAGAGAAGGGAATAAAAAGGTGGAGTCTACTCTAAATCCGCGGCAACTCCGGCCTTATAATCTCTCCCTGGGGTGTTATGATTATTTCCATTCTCGTGCCGCAACATCCTGAAAAGGCTGCATACGTGATTTTTGCTTCTTTTCTTCTTTTCTTTGGCAGTGTGAGAACCACCAAATCCCACTGTACTTCACTCGCAGGCAGGATTACAAAATTTCGAGTGTTTCTCGGCAGTTTTTCGACAAAAGTGACTAACCCACCTTTGTCAAGCAAGATAATGAATGTTTGGAAAGTGTTGCTTGGAACAAGGTAATATGTCCAGGGCTTTGTCTTGATAAGTTCTGCGTCTAAGCACTTCGGGAGGTCAGAACCAAAGTATTTAAGCAGAGCGTCGCTGATGTACACTCTTTCCGTTTCCCTGGGGTTTTCCATCCCTCCCACCTTAACCAAGTATCGTTCTAATGTTGGATAACCGTATTCCTTGAACTTCAGTCCTCTTACTTCCGTCGTCAGATAGTACAACCCTGTCTTGCTATCGCACCTTAACCAAATATCATGCGAATAGTTGACACTTTTTTTCATCATACTCCCCCCATTCTTGTGTACATCTCCTCAAGCCAACACACCTTCCAATATTCTGACTGAGAGAATGGGATTGTTGTTCAAACAAACGGTCTTGACTTTGGATAAACAAACAACCCCCAGCTTATTAAACTGGGGGTTGTCCTTCACCTCGTTATTTCCTCGGCTCTATCTTTTTCAATTCTCCAGAAATCATTTTTGAGACAATCGTGTCGATTGATGTTCCGGGCTCTACAAGGTAGATGTCTATTTTTCTTTCAACGAGCTCTTCATACATGTGCTGTCCCATCCTGACTGCTACGACTGCGTCTATCTGTCCTGTCGATTCGAATACGTCGTCATGTCCGTGATGATGGTTTCCATTTCCGTGTCCGTTTCCATGTCCGTTGCAGCAGCTGGTTTCGTGGGTTTCTTCGTGTCCGTGATGTCCATGATGTCCGTGGTGACCTTTTGCATGGAGATTTTCAACAAGTTTCCTTTCAAACTCTTTTCCGTCTTTGATTTCCACTATCGTGAAATACTCAGCTCTTCCAAAGTGATCTGCAACCATCTTACTATCGTTTGTGGGTATCGCAAATCTCATCTTTGTTCCCTCCTTTTTTGAAATTGTTAACTATTTAGCTCATCAAGAACGCTTCAAATGATTCTTTGAGTTTCTGAATATAGATTCTGAGTTCTTTGAGGTATTCTTTTCCAGTTTCGGTAATGCTGTAAACCTTTCTTGGTGCTCCGCTACCTTCTTCTATTCTATACTCAACAAGCCCGTGGTTACTTAGTTTTCTTAGAAGGCTGTAGAGAACGCTCTGATCGTGTTTGAATGGGTAGTACTCCAAATTCGAAACTCTTTCATACAGCTCATATCCGTGCATATCTCCTTTTGAAAGCTCATTTAAGACAACCGCTGTTAAGAAATCTCCCATGGAAAAGCCCATCTCTTCGCATCTATGCGGTCCATGCATTCCGTGTCCTGAACAGCCGCATCTTCGCCTCATCGTCTCACCTTCTTTCTTTTCGTATGTATTAGTCAATTCACAGTACTGATTATATATCAGTAATATGAAATTGTCAATATATTTTTTTGAAAAAACAAAGCCCTCGCTGGCTGGAAGCGAGGGCTGGGGGTACTGGTACGAGGAGGAACTATTTTTTAAACGTCGAAGTATAGGTCGTATTCTTTTGGATGAGGTATTGCGTTTACTTGTCTTTCTTCCACAAGTTTTGCATTTATCCAGTGGGTTATTAGTTCTCTTGGGAATGTTGTGAGGAATTCATTGTTTTCTTCGAGTGCTTTACAGCTTTCTTCAAGTGATTTTGGAAGTGGTTTGAGTTCTTTTTCGTACATGTCGCCTTCAAATGGTCCAAAGCCTTCAGCGGTTGGGTCTATTTTTCTTCTTATTCCATCCACGCCAGCAAGTATCATGGCTGCATATCCAAGGTATGGGTTGCATGTGGCGTCTATTGTTCTGAATTCAATTCTGCGCTTTTCTGGGTCTTTCACGTATGCAGGTATTCTAATCGCCGATGTTCTGTTGGCAAGTGCGAATACTGCGTTTGTCGGCGCTTCAAATCCTGGGACAAGACGTCTGTATGAGTTTGTAGACGGATTGGTGAATGCCATGAGAGCTGGTGCATTCTTCAAAATGCCACCAACGTAGTAGAGCGCTTCTTGTGAAAGGTTGTAAAGTTTGTCGCCATTGAAGATGTTTTTACCATTCTTCTTTAAGAATTGATGTACGTGCATTCCGTTTCCTGCTTCATCGTACATCGGTTTTGGCATGAATGTTACGATGTAGCCGTATTGTTTTGCCACAAGCCTTGCAACGTGCTTGACTATCATTGTGTAGTCCGCTGCTTTTAGAGCTTCAACGAGTGGAAGTTCTATTTCAACTTGGCATGTGCCAACCTCGTGGTGGTGGTATTTTACCGGAACGCCGTATTCCAGAAGTTTCTTGACTATCGCGTTTCTTACTTCCATGAATTTGTCAAATGGCGGGATTCTGTGGTATCCTTTCTTCCTGCCTATGAAATACTCCCCTGTCTCGCTCGATTTCCAAAATCCTTCTGCACTGTCTATTTCGAACATGACTCTGTTGGATTTTACATCGTACCTAACGTCTTCAAATATGTGGAATTCGTACTCAGGACCGAGGTAAACTTCATCGGCTATGTCTTTTGTCGATTCGAGTGTTTTCTTAAGTATTGTTCTTGGGTCGTGTGAGCATGGTGTCATGTTCTCTACTTCGTAGACATCGCATATCATAGAGAGGACTTTCTCGCTATCGTACTCTTCTATCATTGCTGTTTCTGGATCTGGGATTATCACCATATCGCTGCTGAAAACTTCTGCATATCCAAGATTCGACGCGTCAAATCCTACACCTTCAGTAAAAGTCTTTTCGGAAAAGTTTGTCTTGGCTAATGTTACGTGCCTCCATCTACCCCAGAGGTCAACTACTTTTAGGTCGATAAAATTAATTCCTTCCTGTTCGATAAGCTTCAAAACATGAGAAGCGCTCATTTTCGTCCCTCCCAAAGTTTGATTTTCGATAGCTATGCATTTTAATGATAACATTAGGGCATGAGCAATCCAAATCGTCCAAATTTTCACTAACATCAGAAATAACACCTGTCTTTAATTATCTGCCTTTGTTCACACAGTTTCTTAATGATTCTTCAGTATACTTGTGTATGTACAGAATTCTTAACTGTAAATTTCTTTGAAAATGCGAAATTTTGTAATATAATTGATTTGCTACAATGCTACAACATTCAATCGGAAGGGGGAATTGTCAGTGAAGGCAATTATTCTGTGCGCAGGTAAAGGAACAAGGTTGAGACCACTTACTTACACAACAGCTAAACACCTTATTCCAGTTGCAAATAAACCAGTTATACTCTACACAATCGAGAAGATAAAGAGCGTGGGTATACATGAGATAGGCATGATAGTAAGCCCAGAAAATATCAACGATTTCCAAGAAACGCTTGGCGATGGTTCTAAGTATGGCGTAAAGCTTTCATATATCCTTCAGCCAGAGCCAAAAGGGCTTGCTCATGCCGTTCTGATGGCAAAGGATTTCCTCGGCGATGAAGATTTCATGATGTATCTTGGCGACAACCTCATCATGGATGATATACGACCTTTTGTCAAAGAATTCGAAGAGAAGAAGGAACTCAGCGCTCTGATTATGTTATCGCCAGTTCAGGACCCAACAAGGTTCGGTATCGCTGTCATGGAAGGAAGCAAGATTGTTAAAACCGTTGAGAAGCCAAAAGAGCCACCTTCAAATCTTGCGATAATCGGTTTGTATCTGTTCAGAAAGGATATATTCGAGGGAATTGCGAATATAAAGCCATCGTGGAGGAATGAGCTGGAAATTACCGATGCTATAGATTGGTTGATTCAGCATAAAGAGTCCGTGGAAGGTCATATCATTTACGGTTGGTGGAAAGACACAGGGAAACCTGAGGATTTGATTGAAGCAAATCACAAGATTCTCGATGATGTGATCGAAGAGTTTAAGATAGAAGGCACAGTGGAAGCAACATCGGTACTGCAGGGAAGAGTGAGCATTGGAAAGAACACTGAGGTAGTGAACAGTGTAATTAGAGGACCTGTGATTATCGGTGATAACTGCACGATTTCAAATGCGTACATTGGACCTTATACTTCAATCGGTAATAACACACTTATTGAGAATTGTGAGATAGAGAATTCTATCCTAATGGACGAAGTGAAGATATCGAATTTCTCGTACAGGATTGATTCTTCGTTGATAGGTAAGAAAGTCGAAATCATTGAAAACGATGGAAAACCAAAAGGAGTACAGATAATAGTCGGAGATTTAGGTAAGGTTGTTGTGTCCCGCTGAGCCGTGGGGTAAGGGGATAAATAAGGAGGTATTCTTAGTGGTTAAGTTAATAGTAACTGATTTGGATGGTACGTTGCTGAACGAAGAAAAGCATATACCAAAAGATAATGTATTGGCACTACGTGAAGCGATGGAGAACGGTTTGCATGTAAGTGTTGCAACCGGCAGGAATTTTTATTCTGCCAAGCCTTACATAGAAGAACTTGGACTCGATGTGCCTGTTATTTTTCAAAACGGGGCTTTCATCTATCAATGGATGGAAGACAAGGTTATTTACAAGTCCGAGTTAGACGTACAGATAGCTATTCGCGTTGTTGAGAGTGCAAGAAGAAATAATTTGTTTTACATAGTCTATAGAGACTTTCTTGAAGAGAAAGATATGTACGTCGATGAGCCGTACAGCGGTACGTTTTCGAAATATCTGGAGCAAAATAGTTGGAGATTGAATGTTGTCGATGATGTGTTAAAATATCTAAAAACAAAGAATTCGATTGCGGAAATCGCGGTTGTCGGCGATGAGCCAACTGTTGTAAAGGCAATTTCGGAAGCGTTGGATGGATTTCAGAACCAAACGAGTGTTGTGAAAAACAACACATTAGGTAATGAAACGTTCTATGAAGTCTTTGGTCCAAATTCTTCAAAGGAATCTTCTTTTCAATATCTGCTGAGGTATTTCAACGTGACTCACGAGCAGACGATGTATTTGGGAGACAGCTTCAACGACATAGGACTTCTGAAAATCGTAGGTTATCCAGTGG
Organism: Fervidobacterium riparium; assembly: GCF_025370035.1. NCBI lineage: Bacteria > Thermotogati > Thermotogota > Thermotogae > Thermotogales > Fervidobacteriaceae > Fervidobacterium > Fervidobacterium riparium. Next base: position 2,068,610 of record NZ_CP009277.1, on the reverse strand, counting down.
TTATGGAAAACGGGCATGAAGAAGTAAAGAAATATGCAAGGTTTATAACAAAATCAAACGATGAAGCTGGAGTGGCATATGCTGTTAGGAAATGGGCACTGAATGGAAGAGTATAAGTTAAAGGGAGTTTAAATGCGAAGATTATTGAGTTTTCTGTTTGTATGTTTCGTGCTCTTTAATGTCTTAGTTCTTGCCCAAAGTGAAATTTCTTACAAAATTCAATATATGATAGGTAACAGACAAGCAAAGGAGCTCGATGAGTTTCTCAAAAACTTAGATTTAGAAAGATTGAGCGTATCTGAGATATGCGATGTGGTTATTGGCTACACGGAATTGTACAGCTGGGGCGGTAAGGGATATGAATATTCCGAAAAGGCCTACAATATCGCTGATAGAGTAATAAAAGAGAATCCGAAATACTGGAAAGGGTATTATAGCTTAGCCGTCGTGCTTTCTCACAGGGTTCAGAAAAATAATCTGCTCGCTCTGACGTTAGTTGGCAAGATTGACTACAATTTGAATAAAGCTATGGAATACGGACCTAACGAATGGGAACCGTTCTTTCTTGCAGGAGTTAGAAATCTCGAAGTTCCATTATTCCCAAATTTGGCGCTTGCTGAAGAGTATTTGGGAAGGTCTTTGAAGAATAATCCGAATCATTTGTACACTTACTATATGTACGGGAGACTTTTTGAAAAGAAGAAGGATTACTGCAAAGCTTTGGAGTATTACACCAAGGTATTGGAGTTACCCATAAGACCAGAATGGAAATTTGTAGACGAAGGCGCAAAGGATGATGCGAAGAAGCGAATTTCGGAGGTGGAAAAACTGTGTACCAAAAAATAAAGGGAACAGAGGATTTGTACGGGCAGGAGATGAAGTTTTGGTACTGGATAGAGGAAAAGGCGAGGAAATTGTCGCTGCTGTACGGTTTCACGGAGATTAGAACACCGATTTTTGAAGAGACTAAATTATTTGTTAGAAGTGTTGGGCAAGATACAGACATCGTTCAGAAAGAAATGTACACTTTTGAAGACAAGGGCGGAAGAAGTATAACGTTGAGACCCGAGGGAACTGCACCAGTTGTCAGGGCTTTTGTAGAAAATGGGTTAATAACTGTCGGTTTCCCACAGAAGTATTTCTACATCGGACCGATGTTTAGGTACGAACGTCCACAATCTGGTAGGCAAAGGCAATTTCACCAGTTTGGTGCAGAGATTTTCGGAAGCCCTTCCCCACTTGCAGATGCTGAGTTAATAATATTTGTCAATGAGTTCTTAAAGGAAATTGGGCTGGTAGATTTTGAGATACATATAAACACTCTCGGTGATACTGAAGACAGGGCAAGGTACAAAGAAGCCCTAAAGGAATATTATTCACAACATTTAGACAAGTTGTGCGATGACTGTAAAGTTAGATACGAAAGAAATGTTCTCAGACTTTTGGATTGTAAGGTAGATGTAGAGTATGCAAAGAATGCTCCAAAGCTTATCGATTACATGGGCGAAAATGCACGTAAGCACTACGAAGAGTTGAAAGAACTGCTTGACACTGCTGGGATAAAATACATCGAGGACCCGAGGCTTGTTAGAGGGCTCGATTACTACAACAGGACAGTATTTGAAGTCCACCACCACAAACTCGGTGCGATGAGCGCAATCGCAGGTGGCGGAAGGTATGATGGGTTGATAAAGGAAATCGGAGGAAAAGATGTTCCTGCGCTCGGTTTTGCCGCGGGTATGGAAAGGTTAGTCCTTGCGATAAAGGCTGAGAATGTGGAAGTTGAGGATATGAGAATAAACGAGGTATACATCGCACACTTTGGCGGAAGCGAAGTGCGAAATGTTGCATTTAGATTGGCTCAGCAGCTCAGAGACGAAGGAATAGCGGTGAATTTAGAAATAACGGAAAGAGGATTAGGTGCACAATTAAAGAACGCAGCAAGAACGGGCGCAAAATTGTGCGTAATAATCGGTGAGAACGAAATTGAGAAAAATGTTGTGATGATAAAGAACATGGAGACAGGCGAACAATTTGAATTCGAAATAAACTTTGTGGCAAGTGGAATAAAAGATATGTTGGATGACATGAGATAAAAATAAAAAGCCCCAAAAAGGGGCTTTCTTAAGTTGGCTGGGAGGGGAGGATTCGAACCTCCACTGGCGGATCCAGAGTCCGCAGTCCTGCCATTAGACGACCTCCCAAGAGCCGTAAGGCAAGATATATTTTATCATTTAACAAAAAAGCTGTCAACACTTTGCAGGAAAAACAACATGTTTGTAGTATGCACCATTCGTATAATCGTAAATACCGCATCAAAGAGATTCCTTTTTATTTCTTTCTTGAAATTCAGGTGAAATATTGTTCAGGAAATGGTTCTCTTTTAGTCAGCCATAGTGATAAGAGTGATTTAGTCTTTAAACTCAACATTGAAAGAGGTGATGATTAATTGACGACTTTTGTAATACTGAACTGGAACAGAGCAGCTCTGACAATAACTGCAGTTGAAAACCTGTTATTGAGAGAACCAGGCCTATATGGTGTTATAATTGTAGATAACGGTTCGCGTGAAGATGAAAGGGATAAGCTAGTCGAATACGCCAAGAAGAATGGCTGGGTTGTAATCGGTGAGGAAATTATTCGTGAAAACGACAAAGTCAATTTGATAGAAAATGGGCAACATTCACGTATTTTACTTTTAGCAAATGAAAACTATGGATATGCAAAGGGTAATAATCTTGGGTTAAAGCTTGCCAAAAAGCTCGGTTATGAATGGGCAGTGGTCATGAACAATGACATCATTATCGAAACGCCAGTATTTGAGAAGCTTCTTTGCGTAGTTAACAAGAATAAGGATCAAAGAATAGCCGTTATCGGTCCAAAAATTGTTGCCAAACTTGGAAGCCAAGGCCCATTTGAAGATTACAATCTATATCTTTTGTTCTTTTTGCCAATATTGTTCCCGTTACTATGGCCTGTAGAATTGATTAGATTTGTCAGGCGCAAGTATGTTATTTCTAAACATGGAGTATATTATCCTTATTGGATATCGGGGTGTTATATGCTTTTAAATCTGAACGCGATGGAGGAGGTTGGTTGGTTTGATGAGAAAACATTCCTCTACGCTGAGGAGTTGATATTGTCATCAAAGTTATTCAGAAAGGGTTATAAGGTGGCATATACTGACAAAGTTTATGTTAAACATTTGCACGAAGCTAGCACTAGCACCCTTTTTAATCACAGGAAGAGACTGAAAATCATGAAAGAGGCAAATCTCTACTATCTTAAGGAGTATAAAAAATATGGGCCAATAAAATTGTTCCTCGCAAATATCGGTATGTCTTATTTGAACGGACTGGTCGCCATTACATTTCCAATTCTCTTACCAGTTGCAGTTAAATTTCGAGAGGTGATATCCCATGCGCAAAGGTATTATTTTGGCCGGAGGATCAGGAACAAGGCTTTATCCAATGACTCTGGTAATGAATAAACACTTGCTTCCAGTATACGATAAACCAATGATTTATTACTCACTAAGCACCCTTATGCTCGCAGGGATAAGGGATATTCTGATTATCTCTTCGCCCAGCGACCTTCCACATTTTCAAAGGTTGTTAGGTGACGGTAGTCAGTTTGGCATACATTTGGAGTACGCAGAGCAAGCTGAACCAAGAGGCATTTCTGAAGCGTTCATAATCGGAGAAGAATTCATCGGTGATAATCCATCAGCGCTTGTGCTCGGTGACAATATCTTTTTTGGACATGAGTTTACGAAGTTCCTGAGGGAAGCGAACGAGAATACGGAAAAAGCGACGGTTTTCGCGTATTACGTAGAAGACCCTGAGAGATTTGGAGTTATTGAATTTGACGAAAATGGCAATGCTATTTCGATAGAGGAGAAGCCAAAACATCCGAAGTCAAACTATGCTGTTGTCGGTCTCTACTTCTATCCATCAGGTGTGTCAGAACTTGCCAAGACACTAAAACCAAGCTGGAGAAATGAACTGGAAATCACTGACTTGAATAAGTTATACCTTGAGAAAGGCTTGCTTACTGTAAAGATACTTGGCAGGGGCTTTGCATGGCTTGATGCAGGAACGCCTGATGCTCTAAGTGAATCGAGTGAGTTTATAAAGATAGTTCAAAAAAGGCAAAATATAGTCATATCATCGCCTGAGGAAATAGCATACAGAAATGGATGGATAACGAAAGAACAGTTATTGGAAAGTGCAAAGCGATATGGTAACTCACCATATGGACAGCACTTGAAGAAAGTGGCAGAAGGCAAGATAATCTATCGGGGGTAAAGAGATGAAATTGATTGAAACAGAATTACCGGGAGTATACATAATAGAACCAAAAGTCTTTGGAGATGAACGTGGCTGGTTCATGGAAACATATTCTCGAAAAGTCTTCAAAGAGCTTGGAATAGATGTCGAGTTTGTTCAGGACAACCATTCGTATTCAAAGCACAAATACACTCTTCGCGGAATTCACTTTCAAAACAATCCGATGGCTCAGTCAAAGCTTGTAAGGTGCACGAGAGGAAAGATATTAGACATTGCCGTTGATTTAAGAAGAGGCTCACCAACGTACAAAAAATGGATAGCAATAGAACTGAGTGCAGATGATAAAAAAATGCTCTTCATTCCAAAAGGCTTTGGTCATGCATTCCTCACTTTGACTGATGATGTTGAGGTACAATACAAGGTGGGTGAGTATTATTCCAAAGAACACGACAGGAGTATCAGATGGGACGACCCGGAATTGAACATAGACTGGCCTACGAAAGAGCCAATTCTTTCAGAAAAGGACAGGAATGCACCGTATTTGAAAGATAGCGACTGCAATTTTGTGTATGAGGGTGATAACAGATGACGATACTTGTTACAGGTGGAGCAGGGTTTATCGGAACGAATTTTATTTATCATATGGCAGAAAATCATCCTGATTACAGGATAGTTTGTATCGACAAGCTGACATATGCGGGCAACTTGAAGAATTTGGACAAGATTATTCACAACGATAATTTTAGGTTCATCAAGGGCGACATATGTGATAGAGAGCTTGTTGAGAGAGTATTTGCTGAAGAAAAACCAGATATTGTCGTGAACTTTGCAGCAGAGTCGCATGTTGATAGGTCGATAGAAAATCCGGATGTTTTTCTGAAAACGAACATACTCGGCACGCAGGTGCTTTTAGATGCGTGCAGGAAGTACAGTGTGAAGAGATTCCACCAGATATCCACAGACGAAGTATACGGCGACCTTCCGCTTGACAGACCTGATTTGAAATTCACCGAAGAAAGCCCAATAAAGCCGTCTTCACCATACTCAGCTTCAAAAGCATCCGCAGACTTGCTTGTCTTGGCATACCACAGAACATATGAACTACCTGCAACAATATCAAGATGCTCAAACAACTACGGACCGTATCAATTTCCGGAAAAGTTGATTCCCTTGATGATTATCAATGCACTGAATGATAAGCCGCTTCCTGTGTATGGCGATGGCAGAAACGTAAGAGATTGGATACATGTAAAAGACCACTGCGAAGCGGTAGATATAATCCTGCATCGTGGAAAAGAGGGTGAAGTGTATAATATAGGTGGGAACAATGAACAGGCAAACATAGATGTGGTGAAGAGTATATTAAAAGAATTAGGAAAAGATGAGAGTTTAATCAAATATGTAAAAGACCGTCCTGGGCATGACAGAAGATATGCGATAGCGATGCCAAAGATGGAGAAAGAATTTGGTTGGAAGCCAAAGGTAGGGTTTGACAAGGGATTGAGGGAAACGATAAAATGGTATATAGAGAACAAACCTTGGTGGGAAGAGATAATCAATGGAGAATATATGAATTACTACCAACGCATGTACGGAGAGAGGTTATAGGGAAATGAAAGTATTAGTAACAGGAGCAGATGGACAGCTTGGATACGATGTTGTCAATGAACTAAAGAAAAGGAACATACAGTGCTACGGAGCAACGATAAAAGACTTTGACTTAACAAACGAAAAAGCAACGAAAGAATTCATCGAAAACTACAAACCCGATGCAATAATCCACTGTGCAGCGTACACAGCAGTGGATAAGGCAGAAGACGAAAGAGAACTATGCTATGCTGTAAATACCTTGGGAACAAGGTATATTGCTGAGGCTTCGAGTAAGATAGGTACGAATGTTATGTACATAAGCACGGATTACGTGTTTGATGGGACAAAAAAAGAGCCATACGAAGTTTGGGACAAACCGAATCCGATAAATTATTATGGATACACAAAATACATGGGTGAAGAGGAAGTAAAGAAGATATTGGAAAAATACTTCATTGTTCGCACTTCATGGGTATTTGGAGAAAATGGAAATAACTTTGTAAAGACGATGTTGAGACTTGGGAAAGAAGGGGAGGAGATAAAGGTAGTGAATGACCAAGTAGGTTCCCCGACGTACACAAAAGGCCTTGCAAAGTTACTTGCGGATATGGTGCAGACAGAAAAGTACGGAATATACCATGCCACAAACGAAGGATATTGCAGTTGGTATGAATTTGCGGTGGAGATATTCAGAATTGCTGAAATGGACGTAAAGGTTATTCCGATAACGAGTGAAGAGTATCCAACGAAAGCAAAAAGACCGAAAAATTCAAGATTATCGAAAAGATGTTTGGATGAGAATGGGTTTGAAAAACCTGAGAAATGGAAAAGCGCTTTATTCCGTTTTTTGAGTCAAACTTTGAAAACGTAAGATGGAGATTTTATCAAAAATACCATGCCAGATAAATCGATGGTTAAATACGAGACAATTATAAAAAGAATGGTAAAAGCCGGTAAAGAAAAGTACTCGGCGAGTAAATTGTATCTTGCTTTGGCTACAATTTTCACATATCCGTATGAATATTTAAAAGACACTATAGATTCTATTCTAATGCAAGATTACTCAAGCATTTAGAGAAGAATCTCAGATGGCAGTTTTGAAGACATTGATATGAATTAAGAGGTATCCTTGTTAGATGCATAAAGACAAGGTGCTAAAGATGTAGTAACTCAACATACGAATAGAACGCGTTGACTAAGCTCTGCAATTCTGTCACCAAACGAAAAATATACGTTCTATCTTACTAAAGACAACATGCTTATGATAAAAATGCTCTGTTTGATATATTCATTTCTCTACAGGAAACTGAGGATTTACAGTAACCTACAAAAGGCCTATGTTTAGACATGATGGAAACTTTACAGAAATTATGGTAATCATTTCAGTAAGCTTAGTATCACAAGATTATAGAAAAACTTTCTAATAGGACCAATGTCAACAATAATTTGGTTTAAGATTTTTGTTGGCTCTACAAATATAGAAGTTAATATACAACTCAGCATTAATGAAATGTTTACCACTTAAATATCTTCACATTTCTAAGTACTTTTCAATCTTTTATGAGCTATTACTTCCATATTCTGAAACATCTTCCCGTGAACAGCACTGGTTTTATCTCTCCATTTCAAGAAGATGCAGGATGTTCAACAGAATATTATACTTTTAAATAACTTAGCCCCGAGATCCCAGTATCATACTGATACATCCCTTAATTTATATCCCAATTCTTTTGGTTCTAACTACGTTAACTAGACGTTGACCAAATATCTCAGCTTTTCTCACCATACATCATTGTGCCCAGGACTTTTTACCAATATTGCCCCCCTCCAATTTTCATCTGTTTACTCTTCCAAATAATTTTGAAGAGCTTCTCAGGAGAATATAAACAAGCAAGGGCGAAAATCTAAAGAGTTTGATTACGAAATTCATCTGTTTCCCAAACCTTGTGTCCTTATTGTGAACTTTGCAAGTCACGATATTTCTTCGGATTGAATCTATTTTCACGAGCCTGAGCCATTTGGAAAGCGGATATCCATTAAACGCAAGACTTCCAATAGTCCAAACATATGCATCTGGTATGCTCTGCGTTCTTATAATTTCAACTATTTCTTTTTCATTCTGCTTTTCGAAAAACCTCTTAAGCCTTAACATCGCCCCAACATTATGAAACGCTCCTAAGGTTGGAGTTTTCGTAGCAGATGACGGACGAAAAAGACAGTTTGCAACAGCTTTATTTAAGACGCCAACATTCCGTGAGTAATATAGATACTTGCAGATAAATTCATTATCTTCTGAATACTTGGCTCCTGGCGTAAATTTAATTGAATAATTGTCAATTACTTCTTTTAAGAATAGCGCTGCGTTTAAGCTGATATGTGTCTCATGTAAAAGAAAGCTCTTTAGCACTTCTACAGATTTATGAATCCCTTCATGATACCGGTACGTTTCATCGTGCCTATACATTATCTTTCCTGAGAGATTAGCCAAATCCTGTCCGCCAAATATCATTTCACAGTTATTTTCTTCCATCACTCTCACAAGCTCTTCGATCGTCCAAGGGAAAAGTGTATCATCACCATCTAAGAATTTAATGTACTTGCCTTGTGCAACTGAAAGTCCAACGTTCCTTGCAATACTCACACCTTGGTTCTCTTGGTTGATTATTTTGTAAGGCTTCCCAGCATTTTTGAGTATCTTCTCTGCAACTTGTGCAGTTTTGTCTTTTGAACCGTCGTTGACAACTATAATCTCTATATTCTCATACGTCTGCTCTAAAACGCTTTTCAGAGACCTTTCGATATACTTTTCCAAGTTGTACGCAGGTATTATCACTGATACGAGTTCTTGTTTCCCCATTATTTTGACAACCTCCTAAAGTCGCCAATCAGCAGCGATTTAACTTTTGTTGGAAGATATCTTATTGCTAAATACACTATTATTAAATCAAATGCAAAGTAAATATACCAGATCTTGTTTAAAAGTGACATAACATCGGATATAACTATTCCAAATAAATTCAAAATTACGTAGAGCAAGCTCCCTAAGAGCATGTGATATCCAATTACAAACAACGCATTGAAAGCCAACTTGTAGAAAAATTTGTCTAAGCTTATAGCTTTCACCATCTCTGAAAGATATATGACTACGAATACCGCCACTATCTCCCCCAGCAAGGCAATAAATCCGCTCTTTCCAAACCATTGGTTGTTCCACGATATGTCTCCATTTGTTTGGCTAATCAAAATCAATGCAAGAATTGAAAGTGCGAAGTCCAGAGGTCTAACTTCAAGCTCGTATTTTCTCCAAATTTTTCCGAGCCAGAAAAATGGCAATGCAACTATGGCCGAGTCGATCTTGAAAATAAACGGCTCATGAGGAATGATTCTAAAGATTATCGCTAAGAGTACAGAAGCGGCTAACAAAAAGCTACTCTTATTCACAAAATAGTACATAACTTCTGATAAGAATAGCATCAGAAAGAACCATAATGGAACTGCATTAATTGCTACTTGATCAAGTTTGTCCATTCTCCCAATAAGATAGTTAGTAATGTACACATACTTAGGATATTGCAAAACATTTTGCGGTGCCAAAATTAAATATATCAAGGTGTTAACAAACCCGGCTACGTAGTATGCTTGCACGAGAAGAACTCTTGACCTAATTAATTCTTTAAACCCTCTATCTTTCCATTGGTATCCTCTCGCAAATGCTAAAGAACTCAAACCATAGCTGAAGAATGAAAACATGTAGTATGGTACCCCAGTATGTACGAGCATTACAAAAAATATTGCAATACCTTCTAAAACTAGTATGTTTAGTTTTCGTTCTTTGGGCATAACTATCTTCTAAACCTCCTAATAGCTCTGTTCCAGAACTTTTCATTTGCTCCGCCACACTGCTGTATCCACCGTCAGAACTCGTTCAAGACCTCCTGAGCCGAGAGCTCCTTCGGTCCGCTACAATGTATCTATACTCTACCATAGAAGATGGATACAACTATCAAAATCATATCGATTATAAATACTGCTTTCTTCAACGTTCGGAATTATATCTTCCTCTGGTAGTTTTACGTCCACATCAAATTCGTATTCAACGTTGTATTCTTTCCATAGTTCTTTTGAAAGTGGAATGTTTTGCTTCTCACTCAGCACCTTCAATGTTCTCCTTAAAACGTATCATCAAGAATAAACCAATAAATATTATCAAGTAGTAGGTTACAAGTCTAAATACGAAGATACCTGTCATTGTTGGCTTTGCACCATAAATATGTGAGAATACCATCTGGTAGAAACCTTCCACTCCACCACTTGAGCCCGGGGTTGGAACATAGTAAACAATGGTATTTAGCATCGATATAATACCCCAAATCGTTGTAAGCTGTACTGCAGTATTGCTGACACACTCTATAGAAATCTTAAGTAATATTGCTGGCGTTATGCTCAACAGCATTCCTGTAACCATATCAAAAAGGATAACCCAGTATCTATTCATTAAGAGCGATTTTGTTGACGTGCTCATTTTTTCAAACCACGTAAGAGCTTTCATTTCTTTTTCTTGTATCTTTTCAGATTTTGTAAGTCTCAAGAAGAATTTAAAAATCGTGTAAAGCAACTCCTTATTAACAAAAGCGATGAATCCAGCAACACTGAGTCCCACAGTAATCAGAAATCCAAAGATTATTACACTTAGACCAACAGTACCTCTAAGTATATTAATTACATCTTTTAGGAATATCAAATCAACTATAGAAACAATAATAACTCCCTCAAACATTCTGAACACTGATATATTTGTCGCAACATGTGAAGGGACTCCGTTTTTTGTCAGGTGATAAATTTGAAAAGGTTGGCCGCCAATAGTCATCGGGGTTACAAATGAAAAAAACGCCGTAAAAAAGAAGTTCTCAAGGCTTTTCCAAAAAGATAATCTGTATCCCATAAATCTAACAAATAGCATTATTCTGAGAGCATTCAGGAAGTAATCCAGCGCAAGTATCAATACAAGAATTACAAATCCTCCTAATGGAAAGAATCTTAGCGCTGCTATTGGATCTTGTTCTGCAAAGAAAAGCCCTACAATATTGACGATTGCAAGGCCAATTATTACAGATATTATGACATTTCGCAATATTGCTTTGAAGCTCAGTCAAATTCCCCCTAATGCAAAATGACCAATCAGTTTATATGTTCGTTAATTCTTTTGCCTCACTCCTAATCCCTTGAATGGATAGGATTCTTAGTAGCTCATGACTACCTTTCATGGGCTCATGTTAAGCCCATGAACACGCAGGTGCGCTTTGTACCTCATACCTACGGCGTGGATCAAATTAGCGAAGACGCCTTTTCTAAATACTAATCATTCCCACTCTGTCACTGTGGTGTTCATATTCTATGTTTCGGCTTATTTTGTGTACCACAAAATGGACACGGCTTACTTGTATAGGCTTTCGAGGTTTTGATAACTGAGATACCAAACGACCGCGCTCTGTACTCAAGCATCTCGTTTGCTAAACTGCCATTGGTAATTTTCTGCTTATCTTTGCCTTCTGCATTCTTACGTATGTTAGTTAGCTTGCCAAATACACTGGTTCTAATGTTTCTATTAAGACATGTGCCTATGAAATGACTCGTGATTTTGTATGTGGTGCTTTTTATTTGGTTGCTTGTCTTTGTAGTATATATCTCTTAACTTTGCCACATGAATTACTTCAAAGGTATTATACACCATCAATATTATAGCCATTCACTATGCTCGCCTAGAGGGGCGTACTTTCTTTGTACCAGCATGCGTTACGAAAAAATAACAACATCTTCAAAGAGAAGTATGTTCAGTTTCTGTTCTTTAGGCATAATTGTTTCTTAAACCTCCCAGCGATTTAGATTAAATCAGTTCAAATCACCACTTCCCACTTGCACCACCACCGCCGCTGCGTCCGCCACCAAATCCGCCACCAGAGCTTCTTCCAGAACCTCCGCCAAAGCCTCCAAAACCTCCAAACCCACCAGGTCCGAGAGGTCCCCTCGGTCCTCCGTAACGTATATAACCTCTGCCTGAAAAGATGGAAAGCACTATGAAAATCATAATGATTATAAATATTATCTCTCCGATATCTGGAACTTCGTCTTGTTCCGGCAGTTCCGCATCCACATCGAATGTGAGTTCAACATTATATTCTTTTGCCACTTCTTTTGCAAGCGCTAAGTATCCATAGTATACACCTTTCGAATAATCTTCTTCTTTGAAGTAAGGAATTATGTATTCATCTCGTATTCGACCAGCTTTTCCGTCGGGAATAGCTCCTTCAAGTCCGTACCCTACTTCTATGCGCATCTCTCTGTCTTTTATCGCTACTAACAGCAGTACTCCGTTGTCTTTCCCTTTCTGACCAATTCCCCATCTTCTGAAAAGTTCAACTGCGTAATCTTCGACGGTAAGCCCTTGTAATGTGTCAATAATAACCACAGCAATCTGCGCTGTTGTTTTTTCTTCTAGTTCCTTGCCTATCGAGACTATGTTCTTCGCGTATTCTTCATTAACTACGCCAACATAGTCGTTTATGTATTTGTACGGCGTGGGTGTTGGAAAATTAACAGCGAATAGCGTAGAAAACAGTGAAAATAATAAAACAAATGAGAGAAACAAACCTCTTGGCTTCAAATTATCATCTCCAATATTCTTCAGTATATAAAGTATTTTACCATTAAAATCAACAAAATGCATTCGCTTTTCAATTCGTTTTCATTCACTAAAGTACTTCATCAAGTCCTTCTTGATCTTTTCATAATCTGAAAGCAATTTGTCGACCTGTGTAAAAGGTTCTTGTGAAAAAAGCAGGCTCAATTCTGCATTGAATGATCCCAATACTTTTTCAGTAATTGGAAAGTATTTCGCCGGTTGGAAATTGTACTTTTTCCTCAATAGTGCAATAACCTCTGAGAATAAAGGTTTGAACTCATCAGGAAGTTTTTTGTCTATTACAAAGAAATTTATCCCGTCGTCGGTTATAGCCGTTCTGCAGATTTTGTACCAACCGCTCCTGTATCTTTCAAGGAGCTCTAAAATTTTGTCATCGACCTTGTTCGAAAACGAGAGCGATTCAACTCCCATCACCTTTTCGCTGAATAGTTCCTTTTTTAGAAATTCTTCGTTTCCGGATATGGCTACAAATCTCGTTTTTAACGGCAGTTTCAATATCCCGCACTGACACGTCGGTTGCTCTTTTAAACCAGATATTTCAATGAATTTCTGCTCGAAATGTTCTTTCGTTTTGAATTCGTTTAATTTGTAAATCGCTGGTGTACGAGACATGGGTGGTGAAATGGATATACCGACGATTTTTTCGTTTGACGTCGTAACTATGAAACTAAGGTAGAATGGGAATTTGCTATTTTGCTCAGCTTCGGAAGTGAGTTCATTTATATGACAAGTTACCACCGCCACATGGCGGTGGTAAACATCCAATCGCTCTTTTTTGCTCTCCAAAAATTGTATGAGCTCACTTGTATCAAACTCTATATCCTTTATATATTCGTACTTACTCGGTCCGACGTACACTCAATCATCTCCTAATTTTATCTTACTTATCAAGCATCGGCATCCTTATGCCATGCTTTTTGGCTGTGTTTATCGCTATTTCATACCCAGCGTCTGCGTGCCTCACAACGCCCATTCCAACGTCGTTTGTTAAGACTCTTTCGAGTTTCTTCTTCGACAAGTCAGTTCCGTCGGCAACGATAACAACACCAGCATGGAGCGAGTATCCAATTCCGACACCACCACCGTGGTGGAACGAAACCCATGTTGCACCACTTGCAACGTTGAGCATCGCATTGAGGATGGGCCAGTCTGCGATAGCATCGCTTCCATCCTTCATCGCTTCTGTTTCTCGATACGGGCTTGCAACAGAACCTGTGTCGTGGTGGTCGCGTCCAATTACTATCGGCGCTTCAAGTTCGCCTTTCTTCACCATTTCATTCATCGCAAGTCCCATCTCGGCTCTCTGACCTTGACCAAGCCAGCAGATTCTGGCTGGCAATCCTTGCCATTTCACTTTTTTCTGCGCCATCTCTATCCATTTTCTCAGGTGCTCATCTTCGCCGAAGAGTTCAATCACTTTCTGGTCTGTCTTGTATATATCCTCTGGATTACCCGAAAGCGCTGCCCATCTGAACGGTCCTTTACCTTCGCAGAAAAGGTCCCTTATGTATTCAGGCATGTAACCCGGGATATCGAATGCATCTTTCACGCCGTGGTCTTGCGCAAGTCTGCGGATGTTGTTTCCATATTCGAATACTTTTGCACCTTGTTTTTTCATTTCCAAAATGGCACTCACATGTTTTACAACACTGTCGTAAACCATTTCAAGATATTTTTGCGGATTCTCTTTCCTCAATTTGAGCGCTTCATCAAACGATATGCCTGCTGGCACGTATCCGTTCAACGGGTCATGAGCGGCTGTTTGGTCCGTTACTACATCAGGAATTATGCCTCTTCTGACGAGTTCCGGATGCACATCTGCAGCGTTTGCTAAAAGTCCTATCGACAGCGGCTTGCCTTCTTTCATCGCTTCTTTCGCCATTCTTATCGCTTCATCAAGACTATCTGTCCACGTATCGAGATATCCTGTGTTAAGCCTTCTGTCAATCATCCTCTTGTCGACTTCAACGGCGATAACAACGCCATCGTTCATGGTGACTGCAAGTGGCTGGGCTCCGCCCATTTCGCCAAGACCTGCCGTCAATACGAGTTTTCCTTTTAGCGTTCCGCCAAAATATTTCTTCGCAACTGCGTAGAATGTTTCATATGTCCCCTGCAAAATTCCCTGCGTGCCTATGTATATCCAGCTACCTGCGGTCATCTGACCGTACATTATGAGTCCGCGTGCTTCAAGTTCGTTGAAGTATTCCCAAGTTGCCCATTTCGGTACGAGGTTTGAATTTGCAATGAGCACTCTCGGAGCCCATTCATGCGTCTTCCAAACAGCAACCGGTTTACCGCTCTGGACTATCAATGTCTCGTCATCTTCAAGTTCTTTAAGGACTTCAACTATTTTGTAAAAGCTTTCCCAGTTCCTTGCAGCCTTACCCTTTCCACCGTATACTATGAGATTGGCAGGGTCTCTCGCAACTTCCGGGTCGAGGTTATTCATAAGCATGCGCATTGCTGCTTCGGTTAGCCATGATTTACACGTCAGCGTTGTTCCCCTTGGAGCTCTAATAACTTCTGCCATACGGTTCAACCCCCTCTGAATATATGACTCATCATAATCTATTCTATATAAAGACTGAAAAATTCTCAAACCGCTCAAAAGATAAGATAAAAGAAAAAGTACGACATCAAAAAAGCATACTTAAGTATTCCACTTATTTCGTATATTCTCAACTATTTCCTGCGCCGTTTTTGTCGCCGCAATGCCGCCAAGCCCGGTTTCTCTCAATGACTCAGGAAGCGACTTTCCAACGTTGTACATCGCTTCCACAACTTCATCAAATGGTATCACGCTCTCAATCCCTGCAAGCGCCATTTCAGAAGAAGCAATTGCAACGTTTACCGCATTACCGTTTCTCTTGACGCAAGGAACTTCAACGAATCCTCCAACCGGGTCGCAAACTAATCCCATCAACGCTTTTAAAGCAAGCGAAGATGCATTTCCTACCTTTATCGGGTCTTGGGAAAAATAATACGTGAGCATAGCAGAAGCCATTGCTGTTGCAGTCCCTATCTCAGCCTGACATCCACCCGCTGCACCGGATAGAGTGGCTCGCTTTGCCACCACATTTCCCACGCCAGAACCGACGATAAAAGCTTTTAGTAATGAATCAAAATCAGCTTTTTTGACTTTATAAAGTGCGTACAAAGCACCCGGGACTACACCGCATGAACCAGCTGTTGGACAAGCGACTATTCTGCCCATAGATGCGTTGGATTCGCCCATCGAAATTGCGACAACCGTTGCAACGTGGCTGAACTCGCTCAGCATTTGGGGTGTATGAAATGATAATTTTTGGCCATTGTTTCCAGTGAGTCCAGTTAACGTCTCAAAGCTTTTTCCATAATTTCGCTCAGATTCTTCTAACATGACAGTAAGCAATGCCTTCAAGTTATGCTTAACCCTAACCGGATCTCTGCCGGTATCCAACATTTCTTGAGCTAATATAACCTCGCTGAATTCGAGATTCGTATTTTTCCATATTTCTATGAGTTCTGAATATTTCACACCCATTCACCTTCTTCGAGTTTAACTTGATACACTTCCAATGCACATTTCAGTCCTCTTAAACATTCAACGGTTTCCTCTTTCGGATTCTCGTCGAGTTCTATAATAGTCAGTGCGATTCCTTGAAGGGCATTAACTCTTCGCAGATAAACGTTGGCAATATTCACATCGAGACAATCAAGGATAGATTTCAACGCACCGGGCCTGTCTTTGTTAACAACAACAAGCGCAGGTAAATTGCCTTCTAAGGAGCAGTCAACATCATTGATCTTCGTAATCCTTATAGCTCCTCCACCGATTGATGAGCCCTCAACTTCATTGTAGATTTCGCCCTTTTTAGCTTTGATAAGCACTGTATTTGGATGGACGTCACCTAAGTCTGCGAATTCGAATTCGAATTTCAGACCATTTTCTTCGGCGATTTTATACGCATCCTTCACTTTCGGGTCATCTGGTTTTAGTCCCATTATTCCTGCGAGTAATGCTCTATCTGTTCCGTGACCTTTGTACGTTAGTGCGAACGAACCGTGGAGTGTAAATACAACGCTATCAGGAATTCCCATGAGCTTGTAAACAAATCGGGCGATCTTGAGTGCACCAAGTGTATGTGAACTCGAAGGACCTGTCATAACCGGTCCAGAAACTTCTATCAATCCCATACAATCACCTCTTAAGAATTCTTCCCATTAATTATACCACACTGAGAAATCACGGAATAAAAATAAAGGCGGGGTATCCCCGCCCTATTCTACTTTTTAAAACTGTTATCCTCTCAGCAATTGCAAAACATTTTGCGGTATAGCATTCGATTGAGCCAACATCGACATGCCAGATTGCAACAGTATCTGTCTCTTTGTAAATTCCATCATCTCTTTTGCCATGTCTGCGTCTCTTATTCGGCTTTCCGCTGCTGTCAGGTTCTCCGCCGCTACACCGAGATTTGCTATTGTATGCTCAAGTCTGTTTTGAACAGCACCGAGCTGAGACCTAACTGTACTAACTTTGTGAATTGCCGCGTCTATGACGCTAATTGCACGTTCAGCGGCATTTTGAGTTGTAACTTTAAGTACACTTGTAATCAATCCAAGGTCCTTTGCCATCATTGAATCAATACCAGCAATCATATTGGCGCCTTCGTTAGCACCTATTTGGAAAACAAGCTGGTTTCCACTCGTGTTAATTTTCTCGACCCTTGCCACACCGGTATCAATAACTGATTCATGCGGCAAAGCTCCGAATTCATTGATGTTAAATCTATCATTTCTCCACTTTACTTTGACACCACCAATAACAACAGAGGCTTGTGAGTAAGATGTTACAACCGTGCTTACTCCATTGCTTTGAACTAATACAACCCTTGCGTCGAGAGCACCTGTTGTATTACCTGTGAACTGACCAATTTCGACTATAATTGTCCCTTCATTTACGCTTGCAGCTGAACTTACGGCAGTAATGTCTAAATCGATGTTTCCCTGCGCAACAATCTTTGCATCTGGTGTAGCCCTAAATCCTTCAAGGTTACCATTTAAGAGCTTTTTCGTGTTAAATTCCGTAGTTCTCGCTATTCTGTCCACTTCTTCTCTTAGTTGGTCAATTTCGGCTTGGAGGCTGGACCTGTCAACGTCTGTGTTTGTATCACTTGCAGCCTGAACAGCCAGTTCTCTCATTCTTTGAAGAATAGAGTGTACTTCGTTCAGCGCACCTTCTGCTGTTTGGATGAGCGAAATTGCATCTTGTGAGTTCTTAATCGCCATGTCGAGACCTTTGATTTGTCCTCTCATCTTTTCGCTTATCGCCAAACCTGCTGCGTCATCGCTTGCTCTGTTGATCTTCAAACCTGAGGAAAGTCGTTCAAGTACCTTTTTCATGTCTGAGTCTGTGAGTGTAATCTGCCTCCATGCGTTAAGAGCCGATAAGTTGTGGTTAATACGCATAACCTCACCTCCATGGATAATGAAATATTAATTATTTTCTCTTAAATAACACTGCTCTTGTGTTTTCGTCAAATACAAAATGCTCTATGTGAGTATACCCAAGATTTCTAAGTTCCGTTTCCACTTGCTTTCTTGTTCTAATGATTCTAAATAGTGGATAATACCAAACCATATCTTCTCGATTCTCAAAATCAGGCACAAAATAGAAGAGCACTCCACTTTGAACATTCTTCAACGCACTATTAAATTCCTTAGCGGTGTTTATAAGTTCATAACTTAATATATTTTTGGAAACCTCAGAATATTCGATGCCCAATTCAAGCGTACACGCTTTAACAATTTTTAGATGTTCATCATCTTTTTCAATTAGTTTAATATCTGATGCATTTAAATATGATAGAGCTTCAAGAATATATTTCTTATTCACAGTAAGCCTTGGTAGCTTGTGAGTCTTTAATCTTTCCTTATAAATCTTGATTGCTTCATCTGTGTGAAATGGTGATGCATAATAGAACTTTTCCCCTTTCCTCCAAACCCTAATTGGCGAAATTACGCCAAGTCCAGAATGCTTTTCGGAGATATTCCCAACCCATACTATTTTATCTTGAGAATTTCCAAATTCCTCATGGGGATAGAAACCATCAAATCTATACGTACCTATTAAAATGTCACCTAAATTTACATTCTTCTCCACTGCCTTACGATGATAATCAAGCGCTTTTCCTAAGTCCTCATCCTTATCTGATTCTTCAAACAGTTTAGCATACTTATACTCTAAGAACTGGAAGTCTTCCTTGTTAGTTATGCTTTCAAATAGCCTTTTTGCCATTTCTTTATTTGATACCGCAATGTTAACTGCGCTAACATACTTTGCAAAGTCACTATCTGATATAAGGTATAGACGCTCGAGTTCTGCTTTTGGAAAATTTCTTAAATTTCCTACCATGAATTCCTTGTTTTTAATGTAAAATTCTTTCAGTTCCTTAAAAACGCCTTCTATCGTTGGATCAAGTTTGGTCTTCAGATCATCGAGTACAGATTTTATGAACCTTGACAATTCTGGAAAGACCTGAGAAGCGCGTTTATAATAATCAAGTGCAAGAGAATAATTAGCTTTCCGGAGATTGATATCACCAATAAGTGCATTTGAGATTCCGGAAATCGTCTCATCTTCAAACTTACGCAACTTGTTTAGAATCTTGAGTTTGACTGGATCATCATCACTCATATTTTCGTGGAAGAATATAAGCCCTTCTATACCGTATTCCTTTATTTTGTCTAATATTTCTTCTTCATTTTCACCAAGAACATAAGATATTAGACCGTCTTTACCACTCTTCAGTTTTTCCAAGACAAGTGTTCCAAATCGCGTGTTTAAAAAAGGACTAAACAAAGAAAAATCAAATTCCACGTGCAAATTTGTAATCTTTTCTAGTATTTCAAAGACACTTATCTTTAGTTCATACTCTGCTGATATTCGTAGTATTTCCGCTAATTCATTCAAGACCTTAGAAAATGTGCTGTCGTCAGTTTTCGCAATTTCTTTTAGAAGTGCGGTTACAAACTTCTGAACTTCATGTGGCAAGAGTCTTGATTTATCAAACGCCTTAGAAAAATGTTCCTTGAATTTCCTTACATTCTTATACCTCAGATATGCAATAGATAATAAGGCATGAGCTGAAGGAACGTACTTGATAGAAATTATTGTCCAAGCAAACTTCTCAGGATTTTTCTCAACATAATCTATCTTCTTGAGAAATTCTTCTCCATATTCTATTACCTTACTATAATTTTCCTCAGCCTCTTCTACAGCTAATAAAGCATAATACGGGTCTGGATTACTTGGCTCGACTTTTAAAAGGAAGTGTAACAAATTTCTAGCTTCTTCCCTGAAACCCTTGTTGTTAAGATCTAGTGAATGCATGAACAACACTTCAAGGCCTATTGATGGCATCTTCTTATCAGATGTTATGATACTCAGTATTTCCTGGACTATATCATATAAAACGTACTTCCTTGAACCTATGAGTTCTGCCTTATATAATTGACAAAGGTAGTAAACTCTTTCTTGTGAAGGTAAATCTTTCGTTTCATTCAAAAGTTTAACGATAAGATTTCTTGTTCTTTCATACTTGCTCTTTCTTAATTTTCGTGTCCAAATATATCCGTAGTGATATATCGTGAAAGGTGCTTCCACTATCTTACCTTTGTAAATAGCCTGATTATGAATGATATTTTCATACTTCACGGTGCCGTTCCTAAAAACCCTCGCCGTTGACGCTATCTCAGTCTTTTTGAGATCCCAGTCGAGATAATTAAGTGTAGGAAGATAAACAGTATTAACATCATCAGGCAATTTCTCCAAGAATTCTCTTATGCCAGCAAAATCCTCTCTTACTTCTTCGTCAGCATCGTATATGAGCACCCATTCACATGTTGGAAATTGTAAAGAATAATTACGGGCAGCTGAGAAGTCATCGTGCCACTCGTAGAAATAAATCTTATCAGTATACTTTCTCGCTATTTCAACACTTTTGTCTGTTGAACCAGTATCAACAACAATAATTTCGTCAACGTAAGGCTTAATGCTTCCCAAAGCCCTATCTAAATTGTGTTCCTCGTTTTTCGTAATCATAGCAACACTAATTAGGCAACGGTTAGATTTCTCCATATGTATGTCCCCTCCGAAGGAGAAAAGATATTTTGTAATTCTTCTAAAATATTATTCATCTTTCGTAAATCACTTTCCTAAAAGCAAAAAAACAAAAGCGGGCGTGAAGCCCGCTTTTGTTAAACATTTGATATTAAATTGTTTATCTGAGCAGTTGCAACACCTGTTGAGGTTGAGCGTTAGCTTGTGCAAGCATCGACATACTCGATTGCAACAGTATCTGCTGTTTTGTGAATTGCATCATCTCTTTCGCCATGTCTGCGTCTCTTATTCGGCTTTCCGCTGCTGTCAGGTTCTCTGCTGCTACTCCAAGGTTCGCTATCGTGTGCTCAAGCCTGTTCTGAATCGCACCAAGCGCTGCCCTCGCTGTACTTACCCTGTGTATCGCTCCATCTACTACCATTATCGCTTTTTCCGCACTATTTTGGTCTGTCACTTTAAGTGTACTTGTTGTTAGTCCAAGTGACTTTGCACTCATGTTGTCAATTCCTGCTATCATGTTGTGCCCTTCGTTTGAACCTATTTGGAATATCAATTGTGTATTTGACGTGTACAATGCCTCTACTCTTACAACTGCGCTATCTATAACTTCGTTCAATGGCAGTGCTCCTCCGAAATCAGAAATGCTAAATGTTGAGCCTGTCCATCTGAATGTAATATTACCTAACGCAACAACACCTGCACCTATCGTTGCTGATGTTGTGGTTATTGAGCCGGATGCGTCTATTCTTGTAATTCTAACATCGATTGCACTGCTAACGCTTCCGTTTAATTGTCCAACTTCTATTACATATGTTCCTTCGCCAGCGGTATTTCTGATTGTTCCAAGAGAAACATTAATATTTCCACCTGTAACCACTTTTGCATCTGGTGTGAATCTGAAGTTCTCAAGTTTTCCATCTAACAATTTCTTCGTGTTGAATTCCGTTGTCCTGGAGATTCTGTCAATTTCTTCTCTTAACTGGTTGAGTTCTGCTTGTATCTGGTTCCTATCTACGTCTGTGTTCGTATCGCTTGATGCTTGTACTGCAAGTTCCCTCATCCTTTGGAGTATCGAGTGTACTTCTGTCAGTGCTCCTTCTGCTGTCTGAATCAAGCTGATAGCGTCTTGCGAGTTCTTGATTGCCATGTCAAGACCTTTGATTTGTCCCCTCATCTTTTCACTGATTGCCAAACCCGCTGCGTCGTCTCCTGCTCTGTTGATCCTTAATCCAGATGAGAGTCTCTCAAGTGTCTTGCTCATGTCCATGTTCGTCATGCTGATGTTTCTCCAGCTGTTCAGTGCGTTCACGTTGTGGTTAATCCTCATACCTCTCCACCTCCTTGTGTACTTTCGTCCTGAAAAGTCCTATCTGAAACTATATTTATCTAAGTAATTGCAACACCTGTTGAGGTTGAGCGTTAGCTTGTGCAAGCATCGACATGCTCGATTGCAACAGTATCTGCTGCTTCGTAAATTGCATCATCTCTTTCGCCATGTCTGCATCTCTTATTCGGCTTTCCGCTGCTGTCAGGTTCTCTGCTGCTACTCCAAGGTTCGCTATCGTGTGCTCAAGCCTATTCTGGATTGCACCAAGTGCAGACCTTGCTGTACTTACCCTGTGGATCGCTGCATCTACCACCATTATTGTTTTTTCTGCACTATTCTGGTCTGTCACTTTGAGTGTGCTTGTTAACAATCCAAGTGATTCTGCACTCATGTTGTCTATTCCTGCTATCATGTTATGCCCTTCGTTTGAACCTATTTGGAAGATAAGTTGACTCGCCGTTGTGTATCTACCTTCCACTCGTACAACTGCACTATCAATCACTTCATTCGAAGGTAGTGCTCCTCCAAAGTCTGCAATGCTAAATGTTGTGCCAGTCCAGGTGATATTGATTCCTGCAAATGTAAGAGCTCCAACGTTGATAGCAGTTACTTTACTGTTTGTTCCTCCCGCAGTGATGAGCGTAATCTTGACATCTATTGCTGATGATACGCCACCATTTAACTGCCCAACTTCTACAACGTAAGTTCCTTCTTGCACCGAGTTTGTGATTGTACCAATTTGTACATTAATATTTCCACCTGTAACTACTTTTCCATCTGGTGTGAATCTGAAGTTCTCAAGTTTTCCATCTAACAATTTCTTCGTGTTGAATTCCGTTGTCCTGGAGATTCTGTCAATTTCTTCTCTTAACTGGTTGAGTTCTGCTTGTATCTGGTTCCTATCTACGTCTGTGTTCGTATCGCTTGATGCTTGTACTGCAAGTTCTCTCATCCTTTGGAGTATCGAGTGTACTTCTGTCAGTGCTCCTTCTGCTGTCTGAATCAAGCTGATAGCATCTTGTGAGTTCTTGATTGCCATGTCAAGACCTTTGATTTGTCCCCTCATCTTTTCACTGATTGCCAAACCTGCTGCGTCATCTCCTGCTCTATTGATCCTTAATCCAGATGAGAGTCTTTCAAGCGTCTTGCTCATGTCCATGTTTGTCATGCTTATGTTTCTCCAGCTGTTCAGTGCGTTCACGTTGTGGTTAATCCTCATACCTCTCCACCTCCTTGTGTACTTTCGTCCTGAACTTAATTAAATAAAAACTTCCGAAAAGTTCTAAACCATAAACTTGATACTTTTCTATCACCTCCTTGATAAAGTACTCTATAAAATGTGATTTTAGCCTAATGTTTTAAATGTTTTATCCTCTCAAGATTTGCAACACCTGTTGAGGTTGAGCGTTAGCTTGTGCAAGCATCGACATACTCGATTGCAACAGTATCTGCTGTTTTGTGAATTGCATCATCTCTTTCGCCATGTCTGCGTCTCTTATTCGGCTTTCCGCTGCTGTCAGGTTCTCTGCTGCTACTCCAAGGTTCGCTATCGTGTGCTCAAGCCTGTTCTGAATCGCACCAAGCGCTGCCCTCGCTGTACTTACCCTGTGTATCGCTCCATCTACTACCATTATCGCTTTTTCCGCACTATTTTGGTCTGTCACTTTAAGTGTACTTGTTGTTAGTCCAAGTGACTTTGCACTCATGTTGTCAATTCCTGCTATCATGTTGTGCCCTTCGTTTGAACCTATTTGGAATATCAATTGTGTATTTGACGTGTACAATGCCTCTACTCTTACAACTGCGCTATCTATAACTTCGTTCAATGGCAGTGCTCCTCCGAAATCAGAAATGCTAAATGTTGAGCCTGTCCATCTGAATGTAATATTACCTAACGCAACAACACCTGCACCTATCGTTGCTGATGTTGTGGTTATTGAGCCGGATGCGTCTATTCTTGTAATTCTAACATCGATTGCACTGCTAACGCTTCCGTTTAATTGTCCAACTTCTATTACATATGTTCCTTCGCCAGCGGTATTTCTGATTGTTCCAAGAGAAACATTAATATTTCCACCTGTAACCACTTTTGCATCTGGTGTGAATCTGAAGTTCTCAAGTTTTCCATCTAACAATTTCTTCGTGTTGAATTCCGTTGTCCTGGAGATTCTGTCAATTTCTTCTCTTAACTGGTTGAGTTCTGCTTGTATCTGGTTCCTATCTACGTCTGTGTTCGTATCGCTTGATGCTTGTACTGCAAGTTCCCTCATCCTTTGGAGTATCGAGTGTACTTCTGTCAGTGCTCCTTCTGCTGTCTGAATCAAGCTGATAGCGTCTTGCGAGTTCTTGATTGCCATGTCAAGACCTTTGATTTGTCCCCTCATCTTTTCACTGATTGCCAAACCCGCTGCGTCGTCACTTGCTCTGTTGATCTTTAATCCAGATGAGAGTCTCTCAAGTGTCTTGCTCATGTCCATGTTCGTCATGCTGATGTTTCTCCAGCTGTTCAGTGCGCTAATGTTGTGGTTAATCCTCATACCTCTCCACCTCCATGTGGTTTTTGTCCTTAGTTCTCAAAGTTATTTTTCGGGGATCCCCACTTCCCGAAATCCATTGTTATTATCGGAAAAAACAAAGGACTTCTTTAGCTTAAAATATCTCTGAAAAAAATTTTTGAACGATTTCGGAATTTACAAAGTCTAAATACGTGAAAGCAAAAAATCTCTTTTCGTCCATGCCCTGTAGGGAGGGATGGTTATGCGTATCAATAATAACGTCGGTATGTGGGCAATAAGGTATTTGCAAAATCTCCAATCAACACAGAATACACAAGCTCAAAGTTTGGCACAGGCTACTATTCCTATTCAACAAAGCGTAGCTTCAACTGTAATTGCTGAAAGGATTCGTTCGCAAGTGAACGGTTACCGTGAGGTAATGATGAGTGTGTACAACGCAATTGGTGTTATGAACGTTGCGGAAGGCGGTATTCAGAACGTATCGAGCAATCTCCAAAGAATGAGAGAACTTGCAGTACAGGCTTCCAACGGAACGTTATCGGAAGCTGACAGAACGGCTTTGCAGCAGGAATTTAGTCAGTTAGCGCAAGGCATTAACAGGGTTGTCGAGCAGACAACCTATAACAACAGGAGAGTTATTGGCGGTGATATTAGAGACATGCAAGTGCAACTTGGTCCAAATGAAGGTCAGCAAATGAGAGTCACCCTCCCGGGCATGGACATTAGATCTCTTGGGTTGGAAAACGTTAATCTCAACAATGTCGAAAATGCGCAGAATGCACTTAAGGCATTAGACACAGCGATCGAAAGTGTTTCGAATACGCGTTCTTACGTAGGCAGTGTAACAAACAGATTGGAAGGCGCTGCAAGGAATCTAAGTACAACAATGCTCAACCTCACCTCCTCCGTGAGTACATTGACAGACACAGACATGGCACGTGGAGTAATGGACTGGTTAAGGACACGATTGCAACAGCAAGCAACGATAGGCATCATAGGACAGTCGAATGCTAATGCAATGAATGTTTTAAGGCTTCTTGGATAGCCATCCCTCCAACTGAAAAAAGGCGGTGGATTTCTCCACCGCCTTTTGATTTGGTGCCGAGGGCGGGACTTGAACCCGCACGGGGTTTGAACCCCTGTTGATTTTGAGTCAACCGCGTCTGCCAATTCCGCCACCTCGGCTTATTTGTGTTTTTATTATACCACTTGTTCGCTAATTTTTCAAGACTTTTCAGTGAGATTTATAAGCAAGATGTTGAAAATGGACTACAAGAGCTTGAAAAAGGAAATGGTTTAAGAGGTACAGAATCATAAATTTGAGCAGCCAAGAAAACTTTCGGTGAGGTGGAGATATGATAAGAGATAAGGTGATTTTCGTTACCGGTGGTGCCGGATTTATCGGTTGGAATACTATTCTGCGACTTTGTAATGATAATAAGATAATTATATACGATAACATGTATCGCCATTCAAAAAGCGATACTTTCAATTTGAACGTCGACAATATATCTATAATAAAAGGTGACATTCTAGATTATGAGCTTCTATATTCCTCAATTCCCGAAAACACTGACATAGTTCTCCATTTTGCAGCTATAGCTGGCGTGGATACTGTTTTAAGAAACCCTGTCAAGACTATGGAAATCAATACTATTGGTACTTATTTTCTTCTCAAGGTTGTTAAGGAGAAAGGACTAATTGATAAACTCCACAGATTAGTCTTCCTTTCCACGAGTGAGGTCTTTGGCGTAACAGCTTTTAAATCATCAGAAGATACCTCAACAAATTTACAACCTGTAGGAGAAGCAAGATGGGTATATTCTGTAAGTAAAGTTGCGGGCGAACATTTAATCAATGCATACAATAAGGAATTTGGACTAAGAAGTACCATCTTAAGACCATTTAATGTGTACGGACCTGGACAGATCGGTGAGGGTGCAATACACCAGTTTGTCGTTCGAGCCATAAAAAATGAACCATTGCAAATTCACGGGGACGGTACACAAATTAGATCTTGGTGTTACATAGACGATATGGTTGACGGAATTCTTTTGTCTCTGGAAAACGATAAGGCCATAGGTGAAGTTTTCAACATTGGAAATCCCAGGGGAACGCTTACCATTCTTTCGCTCGCAGAGAAGGTAATTTATTTATCCGGCTCATCTTCACCTATCATATTTGTTCCAAAGAATTATATCGACGTGGAGTTGAGAATCCCAAATATTGAAAAGGCTCAGAGAATATTAAATTACAATCCAAAAGTTGATTTAAACGAAGGATTGCTTAGAACGATCGAGTGGTATAAAAGTCGTATCAATAAAGTATATTAAGGAGGAAAGAACATGAGAGTAAGACTTTCTATGCCATGTATTGCTGACAAAGAAGAATTACTGAACAATTTTAGAAAAATACTTGACAGTGGATACTTTGTTCAAGGAGAACAAGTCAGAATTTTTGAAGAGAAACTCAAAGAATACCTTGGTACTAAATATTGTATAGCAGTTAGTTCTGGAACTGCAGCTCTTCACTTGGCTCTTTTAGCTTTGAACATACATGAAGGTGATGAGGTAATAGTTCCATCTTTCACTTTTCCGGCAACTGTAAATGTCATAGAGCTTGTTAAGGCAAAGCCTGTGTTTGTTGATGTTGATTTAGACACTTATAACATAAACGTTAAACAAATTGAATCAAAAATAACAAGCAAAACAAAAGCAATTATGCCCGTGCATCTTTTTGGCAATCCTGCAGAAATGGATGTAATTTTAGAGATAGCAAAAAAGTACGAACTGAAAGTTATAGAAGACGCTGCAGGTGCATTAGGAAGTCTTTACAAAGGCAGAAAGTGTGGTACTATCGGGGATATTGGTTGTTTCAGTTTCCATCCAAGAAAAGTAATTACAACAGCAGAAGGTGGGTTAGTTGTCACGAATGATGACGAAATTGCGAGAAAAATATTTGCTCTAAGAAATCATGGATTCTTCCAGGTAGGTAATAACAGAGAATTCTTAATGCCAGGGCTTAACTATAGGATGAATGAGTTCGAGGCTGCACTTGGAATCGTACAAATGGAAAAACTCGATGAAATGGTTTCGCAAAGAATAAAAATCGCAAATGAGTATATGAAAAGACTTGAAAAGATAAAAGGACTAAGTTTGCAAAAGACGACGGATGATTGCGTAAACTCTTATCAGGCTTTCGTTGTAATGCACAACGCTTTTACAAATTCTGAAATTATTCAGAAGCTTTCGAGGTATGGTATCGAAACAACCGTAGGAGCATTTGCTGTACATGAATTGAGCTATTACAAGGATATTTATCGATGCTCTTCCGAAGATTTTCCAAATGCAAAGGTACTTCATGATAAAGCCTTTGCTATACCAATATACAACGATATGGTAATGGAGGAAATTGAATATGTTGTTGAATCATTGGAAAGGATGATATTCAATGAAGATAGAGAATAACAAAATCAATAAGTCACATGGAACAGGTATGTTTGACATTAAAGATTTCAAAAAGCTCGGAGAAAACGTTATTTTCGAGCACGGAGTACTGGTTTTTCATCCGGAAAATATAGAGATTGGTAACAATGTATACATAGGTCACTACACTATATTGAAAGGTTATTATAAGAATATTATATCCATAGGAGATCACACATGGATTGGCCAACAGTGCTTTTTCCACGGTGCAGGTGGGTTAAAAATAGGTAGAGCTGTTGGAATTGGTCCAAAAGTTACCATACTAACATCGCAGCACGATTTAACGCATTTGGACATTCCCGTATATTTCGCACCCTTACTTTTTGAGGAAGTTATAATAAGCGATGGAGCTGATATAGGTGCTGGATCGATAATACTGCCGGGTGTTAAAATTGGAGAAGGAGCTGTTATAGGGGCTGGATCTGTAGTTACCAAGAGTGTTCCTGCCTATGAAATTTGGGCAGGTAATCCTGCAAAAAAACTTCGTGAAAGATAATTTTGATACTTCAAACTAAAGGAGGGAATTTCTTGAGAGTTTTACATGCCCCAATCGAAATAGCTGGCCAGCTTTGGGAATACACCGATGCTTTAAGAAAAGTTGGTGTAAATGCAAGAAAACTGACTTTTGAAGAGCATCCTTTTGGATACAAAGATGACATAATAATCAAAATTACAGGCGCAACCCACGTCTATGACTTAGTTGGTGCAGAGATTAAGATTTTCACCGAATTAGTAAACTCATTTGATATTTTCCACTTTCATTTTGGAGAGTCTTTAATTCACCAGAATCTCGATTTACCTGCACTTAAATTTATGGGTAAAAAAGTGTTGATGAATTTCTGGGGGAGCGATGTGAGATTAAAATCTATTGCAAAGCAAAAGAATCCGTTTTACAGCGACGAGATGCACCTTGGTGATGACAATTTGAAGATCGAAAAGTTGAAGATAATATCAAGATTTGTCGATTGCGCTGTCATCTCAGATTATGAGTTATATGAATATATAGAGCCGTTTTTTAAAAACATAAAACTAATACGACAAGCAGTAGACACAGAAGTTCTTCAACCAAAGTACCCAGAACCCGTCAACGAAAGACCAGTTATTGTACATGCTCCAAGTCGAACAAACGTAAAAGGAACTTCTTTTGTTGAGAATGCGATTGAAAAACTTCTACTAAAATACAACTTTGAATATATCAGGCTAAGTGGATTACCCCATGATAAGGTTTTAAGTACAATTTTGAATTCAGACATTGTCATTGATCAGGTAATCTTAGGTGCCCATGGTATACTTTCAGTTGAAGCAATGGCACTTGGAAAACCAGTTGTATGTTACATCAGGGAGGATCTGATAGACAAGTATCCAAGCGATTTACCGTTAGTCAATGCAACACCCGTTACACTAGAAGAGGAGATTGAAAAGCTACTACAATCTGGTGAACTGCGTCATGAAATAGGGAAAAGGTCCAGGAAATATGTTGAAAACTATCATAGCAAAATAACAATTGGGTTGGAACTTAAAAAGCTGTATGAGACCCTTTAACCTTTTCAATTCTAACAATTAAAAGTTTAAATATATCGCCATTCTTTTATTTGTACTTAGAAAATTCCACATTGTAAGTATTCTCAAGGTATTCTTTTGTGACAAAGACTATTTCGTCATACTGATAGGGTACGTCTAATCCGTATATGTTTACATAAATAGGCTCAAAACCAATTTCACCGAATTTTTTGAAAAGAAAATCAAGATAATACGTCTCATCAACTATTTGCAATCTGTCCGGATAGTTATTTCTTAAGAAAGTTTGGTACCTCGCATCCGGAATATTTAGATAAATCACTGTTGAAGAATTGCTGTGATTTTTTATAACTTTGAAGAGATCATTTACGATGTTTTGAGGAATATGTTCCATAGAATCTACAATTGTGATAAGATCAAAGTCGCTCCTGTTTAGTTCTAATTTTGTAGCATCAGCGACGATGTAAGTAATGTTGGAATGATAAGAATTTTGCTTTGCAAATTCGATCAACTTGTCAGACAAATCGATCGCAGTAACAATTGCACCTTTAGAAGCCATAAAGTATGACGTGATGCCGGTCCCGCAGCCTATGTCAAGAACTTTGATATAAGGTCTGACGAGTTTTGAAAGAGTATCTTTCACACGTGAATGTCTTGGATTCTCTCTAATATGGTCGTACTTCAATCTCTCTAAAAAATTATCGTAATAATCTTTTATCTCATCTGCACTTTTAGCTTTTTCCAAGTTTTCTTTATTTTTGTCCTCAACCACGTCTTTGTTTGAAATGACAGAGACACTTGTTTTTTGTGTATTATATGTCTTATCATCAATGCTTTTAATCAATCTATAAATTTCCACAATCTGTTTCTCAAGCGAATAGTTTAATTCTACAAATGCTCTGTAGCTTTCTGAATCGTAAGATTTGTTAGTTATAATTTCTAAGGCTTCGTCTAAAGTATTGTAAATTAAGTCGTTTGGCCATTGTTCTTTCGCTCCGCGATAATTCAAGATTATCGGTTTTATTCCTCTTGCCATGCCCTCCATTATGTTGTAGGGATGACCTTCATGTATACTTGTGGATAAGACAAAATTCTTATCTTCCAAGAATTTTTCAATATCTTTCACCCAACCATGTAAAATCATGTTTTCTTCTAAATCAACCTCTTTGATTGAATAATTGAAATAAACCTTGTATCTGAAATTTTCGAATTCTCCAGCTATGTGGAGCTTGTAATTCTTATCAATTCTTTTAAGTTTAGCAAGAAGCTGAATCCACATTGTTGGATCCTTTTTGTGACCTATAATTGCTGCAACAGCTAAGTTATAGCCTGGTTTGTGCAAAGTGAACTTAAATCTGTCCAGATCAATTCCATTGCTAATAACATGCTCTTTCACGTTCGGGATATCAAGTGTCTTGTGAAGCTCACGGAAGATCTCCTGTGTGTGCTTTGCAACAAAGATCAAATGATCGATTTTTGTCCAATCTATTCTTTCAGGAAAATCAGTAAGTGCTTCGTAACTATGCAATCTGCAGATAACCTTCTTTTTAGAAAGTTCTGGTATGTTTTTCGTCACAAAAATTGCCATTTCATTCGCCCACTCAAGCCAAATTATATCAGCCCATCTTACAGCTTCCTGTAAGGTTTTGATGTCTTCAGTCACAACAAGCTTTGTATCATAAGTAAGAGATAGCACTTCAGCGATATCTTTAAGAAAATTTTCGTACACTGGCAGACATAAGAATGCTATCTTCGTGTCTTTTTTCTCTTTCTTGTACAGTTCCATGAACTTGTTTTTCATTTCTGGATTATCAGTTAGCTGGGCCGCTTTTGAATAGTATTTCAAAGCCATCGGAATGTTTCCAGAGCTCAGTTGAGTATCCCCGAGTAAATCGTACACAGCCCAATCTTTGTCGTGTATTCTCATTAAGTATCTCCAAGCTTCTTTGTCATTCCCAAGTTGTTTCAAAACATATCCATAATTGAATAATAAACATATCCATAATTGAATAATAAATCAGAATCAATTGGGGAATATCTAAGTCCCTTTTCAAATGCTTCTTTTGCTTCAGTTAGTTTTCCCTGGTTGAAGTATATCATCCCAAGAAAGTTATGCTTTTTTGGCTCATTATCTTCAAGCTTATCAATCATTTCAAAAGCTTTTGAATAGTCACCCAATTGTATTAATTTTTGAATTTCATCATTCATACGTTAACCTCTAACAATTTTTTCAAATATATTTTTCCCCGAATGAGTCCTTTTATCCTACTATTTATGAACGTTTGATATCTTCAACAGTCTAAATATTTATCCGGGGTAAAAAACCCCATCCTATTTTGGGAGATGATATTATGAGAGTTAAAGGAAGGTATTTCCATGGAATTTTAGTCTTAGCTTTTGCGATCGCAGTTTTGGTTTCTTGTATACCCCTAACACCGGCTGAAAATCCTAAGGAAGTTGTTATCCAAACATCACGACACGGGCATATTACGAACGCAACTTTGGTTTTTGCAAGGGACGGTTTAAATGGCACTTGGACTAAGTTGACAGGAACAAATGGTGTATATAAATTCACTGTCAACGATTCAAGTGGTCTTTATTCCGTGGCTGTTGCTGAACCAAGTGATACTTATTCAGCAACAAAGGTGTTTTTTATACATTACAAGCTCTTGGAAACGAATTTTGTACCGGTGGATGTTGGAAATGCAACCGACGAAGATGCAGCGACGCTGACAATCAACCTGCCAAGTGATTTTGCTACAAATACGCAACTCGGAATATTCTTCTTGATTGAACACCGCTTTCCATCGATTGACGATGTTAGTGGCAACAAAGTCGCGGTCGCTGAACATCTGCCAAAAGGCAAAGGTGATTTGGTAATTTATTATCCATCATTGTGGTCTGAAGAAGGCGTTCAGAAAGTTGCTATATTAAGAAATTTCGAGTTATACACCGATAAAACAATTAACTTGAGCACATCTGATTTTAAAGATAGTGAAAGAATAAATCGTTTTGAAGACATTTTCTTAGACTGGTTGGTAGGTGGAAAGACTGCTGCATTTGGTGTAGCTTCACATGACCAGGACCACAAAATTCCAAGTTCGTTGAAGAACGATACAGATTTGTACGTGTTTGGTTACTTCAATTGGAAAGAAGGATTCACATATTCAGAATATAGAAAAGCATATCCAACAACTACGCCATTTGCTACAAGTTCTATCACTCCTGCCGAACTTCCTGAAACATTGGTAGCAACAGAGGTAATGGATGGAACACTGAAAGCAACAATTACTCCGTACAATCCAGGTCTGTCAGGAATGTCTGATATTCTGTATTTGTTCCGTGTTACCTCGTATTATGAGCTTTCTGAAGGGGGTTACCCAAATCTAGATACAGACTACTATGTTAAAATATCAAAGGGCTACTTACAAGCTTTAGAAAACGATGTTTACACATTCCCTGTAATCAGCTCAACTGAATTTCAACCTTACAACATTGACCTTGATGCAAACATAATCGCAGGAGATGAAGACGTCATTTCAGCAAATATGACATTGAAGGATTTCTTCGTTCCAAAGGATGGATTAAAGATATTGAAGTGGTTCTACGCTGTTTTCTAATTTCTAAGAAAAACAAACAGGGGCATTTCACAAATGCCCCTGTTTTATTTCTTCTACCCTTTGTTATTTTCTTTTATTATATTCCCTTATCCCTTCCCCAAGTATCCTCACGGCGTCTGCGAGCTTTTCGGCTTCAAGTACGTACGCTATCCTTATTTCACTCATTCCTGCTCCTGGCGTTGCGTAGAATCCGCTGAGCGGTGATACCATCGTCGTTTTTCCGTCAACGTTGAATTCTTTGAGCATCCAGATTATAAAGTCTTCCGCATTGTCAACTGGAAGCTTTGCAGAGAGGTAGAACGCTCCCTCAGGTTTGTGTACAACTACCCCAGGGATTTCTTTCATCGCTTCGTATGTTGCGTCTCTTCTTTTTTGGTATTCATCCCTCACTGAATTTGTGTATTCCTCGCCAAGTGTAAGCAATCCAATAGCACCGAATTGTGTTGTCTCCGCTGGACAAAGCCTTGCCTGTGCAAATTTGAGAGCGCTTTTGTAAAATTCTTTGTTCTTGGTTACCAACGTTCCTATCCTTGCGCCGCAGGCGCTGTACCTTTTCGATATACTGTCAACCATTATCGTCTGTTCTTCGATTCCTTCGAAATGAAATACTGATATGTGTTTCCTGCCGTCGAATGTGAATTCCCTGTACACTTCGTCCGAGATTATCACAAGATTATGCTTCTTTGCGAATTCAACAATTTGCTTCATCTCTTCGTAGGTGTAGACTGTGCCCGTTGGATTCGACGGGTTTGAGAAGAGAATAGCTTTCGTTTTTGGGCTGACAACCTTTTCAAATTCACTCATCGGCGGCAGTCGATAGCCGTCTTCAGTGTGGGCAGTCACGGGAACAAGTTTGACATTTAGATAGGAAGCAAATCCAAGGTAATTTGCGTAGAATGGTTCTATTGTGATAACCTCATCACCTGGGTCGCATACGACACCAAGAGCAAACATTATCGCTTCGCTTCCACCGTTTGTTACCATTATTTCGTCGGCGCTCACGTGTATGTTATGCCTTGCGTAGTATTTTGAAAAAGCTTCCCTGAGTTCTAAAAGACCCTGAGAATGAGTGTATGCAACGACTTCTGGTTTGTATTTATCGATATATTCGTACCACACGCTTGGAGTCTTTATATCCGGCTGTCCTATGTTGAGATAGTAAATATTTATACCTCTTTTTTTAGCTTCGTCTGCGTACGGGACCAATCTTCTTATTGGACTTGCGGGTGTTTCAACTGCCCTTTTTGATACCATTTCTCTTGCCTCCTTTATTGTGGTTATTCTACACGTATACTTCTTCTCTACTCTCAACTTCGGGTAGGTCTAATGGTTTATCGTGCAACACTTCAAGATAAGCATATTCTTCGGTGTACGAAATATCAAGTATGGTAACTCCGATATAGCTGAGCTGTTGCATTTTTTTGCCGTATGAAAGGAAATCTATCTTTAATTTTTGCTTGTATGCTCTTCTTTTCACAATTATGCGATTATTGTTTTCTGCTTCCTCAATAGCTCTTTGAACAGCTAAAGAGTACGCATCGATGAGCCCTCGAACGCCGAGTTTCACCCCGCCAAAGTACCTCGTTACAACTACTGCCACGTTCAACAAGCCGTATTTTCTTAATGTATTAAGCATGGGAAGTCCAGCTGTTCCAGATGGTTCTCCCGCGTCTGAGGAAAATTCAACAATATCGCTCTTAGTTATAACCCTATATGCAGGGCAGTTATGCGTTGCATCTATGTAAGTTTTATGGATTTCTGATATGAAAGCCCTTGCCTCTTCTTCTGAACTTGCTTGATGTAGAGTCGCGATGAATATGGACCTTTCTATGTTTATCTTAATCTGAGTTCTTCCCTCAAGTGTTTTAAAATTCTCAAGTTCCACTTTTGCAAAACACCTGCCTGTTCAGAAACTATCCAATGTAGAAGACTTTGTTTATTCTGTTCAACCAGCCTTTGAGATATTGAGGGT
The DNA here is from genome assembly GCF_025370035.1 of Fervidobacterium riparium. Lineage (NCBI taxonomy): Bacteria > Thermotogati > Thermotogota > Thermotogae > Thermotogales > Fervidobacteriaceae > Fervidobacterium > Fervidobacterium riparium. The sequence continues at coordinate 2,033,486 of NZ_CP009277.1, read as the reverse complement.
ATCTCGTTCCAATTTGACGGGCGTGCTGTGAGAATGCTGTTCTTAATTTTTCAACTATCCATGGAAACCTCGGGTCAGAATCTTTCAAATAAATTAGTTCACTTCTTGGAAGTACAGAATATGCTATTGTTAGCGCCTTCTTGCCAAATAAAGTGCACATATGCATCATGGCTACCTGCAGTCTGATGCTTTGGAATTCATATATTCTGTTCGGAACATAGTACCTTGTGTACAGGATGTAATAAGCCCTGTCACGCGTTAGGTTGAAGATGTTAACATCCGGGTTATGCTTAGAAGAGATTCCGTATTTCGTAAAGCCTCCGAGTTCGTCAAATGTCAGAGTGCTCCCTTCAAAGTCGACAACGCTGTATATAACGTACTCGACTATGGAGTTGTTGTAGAGAGCTTTTCTGAGATTCTCAATATCTTTCTTAAGTTCATTAAAGCTTTTGAGCGTTAGTTGTGTTGAATCTGGAGTTTCCACATTTTGTGTGGTAGTTCCATCAGTTGAAGCGGAAACGACCTCATTACCGGTATTTTCAACCGAAACAGATGCCAAATTAATTGCCTTCTTTTGGGAAGGTGCATAAAAGAAAGTTTGATAGATTATTGCATTTGAGAAGAGAAGTAAGCCAAGAATTATCAGGTAAAGGATTATTCTCTCAGCTCTGTTCATGCCTTTTAGCACTTCAGACAATTATTCAGTTATCAATTTTGAATCGCTCAATGTCCATGTTCTTTCCATGTATACTTCTCCGGTATCGAGGTTGTAGAATTTCGTAAGGAGTGTGTTTTCGTCGATTTCAATAGTCATGACGCTCCTCGACGTTCCATTTTTGGGTAGTGATGTACTGCCGGGGTTTAGCACAAATTTTCCGTCTATTTCCTCTATCTTTGGTATATGTGTGTGTCCGTGAATTATGAATTGAGCGCTCGTGTCGTTGACAAATTGCTTTATATCATTTTCCTCGAATATCTCGCCGTGGACGAGCAAGAAGGAAAAATCTCCGAAGTATTCCATTGTCACCTTCGGCATCTCTTGTACAGACAAAACCTTTAAGTCTATATCAGCATCGCAGTTGCCTCTGATGTAGTCTATTCGGTAGTTTTTGAGCTTCTCAACTAAGCTCTTCGGGTCATATCCATCAGGTAACGGATTTCGTGGACCGTGATAGAGCACATCTCCAAGATGGAAAATGCTTGTGAATTGTTTTAAATCAAAAAGTTTTTCAATATCTTCCCAAGCTTTCACTGAACCATGCGTATCGCTGACAACGAGTATTTTCATACATGAGGCAACTAAGCCTTTCCCTCCTTCGTAGCGGTTGAAACCTGTTTTCTGTATTTATTAACCGTCCTGCGCGATATATTTATGCCTTCGGATTTGAGTATGAGTGCCAGATGAGCATCTGTCAGTGTGTTGTCTATTTCTAAGAGTCTCTGTATCTCGTTTTTCACAATTTGTGGATTGATGATTTTTCCAAAGAACAGCCTTAGTGGTAGAGTGCCGATCGGAGTACTTGCATACTTTCCTTTAACGGCACGACTGATCGTTGATGTGTGTAAGCTAATTGTCTTACTGAGATGCCTCATAGTTAATATCTGCGGATATCGTCTGTATCCTCTCAAAAAGTATTCGTTCACCTTCCGTATCTCATCGCAGATTTTGTAAAGTGTCTCTGCACGCATCTCTAAGGCTTTCATGATTATTGGGTCTTTGACTTCTATTCTTAGCACTTCAACTTTCTCCGGGGTAATTATAACATCAGGTTCGACGTATTCGTTGAATTGTCCTCCTGTGTTTTGGGATATTTCCTCAGAAAATTCGGTCAGTAGAAGTTCTATCAGTTCCTGAGCGTGAGAAATATCTATTCCAAAATTTTCAGCTATTTCTTCTGCGCTAATTCTTATTTTTCCCCTGCTGTCGATATTGTATATTATGTACTCAGCAATCTTTTCGTCGTTGTCCGAAAGCCCAAGAAAAGGCAGTAGGCCAACAAGAACTTGGTGTAGGTCTTCTGAGTACGCAACAGCGTAATCTTCCACTTCCATAACTGGAAGATACTTCTCTTTGAGCAGATGTATCGGCGTGCTCAAAATATTAAGGTAGAACTTCTCAGTTTTCGTAAGTATTAGCTTTTGTTCAAGGCGTGGTGTTAGCGAAGTTTCACGAGCTCTTTTGCTATCTGGCATGCTAACCTCACGTTATTCTTCAAAAGTTCTATATTTGCTTTGAGCGTTCTGTAATTGCTAAGCTCAGCAACTCTGGAAAGTAAATACGGAGTTACACCTTTTCCGGTTATACCTTTTTCACTGCATTCTTTCAAGGCTTGTTGGATATACCCCTCAACCTCGCTCTCAGGAACGATGTATTCCTCAGGGATTGGATTTGCTACAAGTATTGAGCCTTCTATGGATAACTCCTTCTTAGCCTTGAAAATTTTTGCGATTTCTTCAGCATTCTGAACTGTGTGGTCTAACTTGAAATCTGACAAACCTTCGTAGAAAATGGGAAATTTGTCCGTTCTGTATCCAAGCACAGTTATCTGAAAAGTTTCCATAAATTCTATAGTCTTCTTCACGTCGAGTATCGATTTGCAACCTGCACTGACAACTATAACATCCGTTTTTGCCATTTCGGTGATGTCCTGCGAAACATCCCAGTCGCCCACATGGACACCTCCGATGCCGCCAGTAGCAAAAACGTCGATTCCAGCAAGTTTTGAGAATCGCATTGTTGCACTGACAGTTGTAGCGGCGCTCTTTTTGAGCCCTACAACATATGGTATTTCTCTTGTGCCTATTTTCAGCGGTTCATCTTCAAGCATCTTGTTTATCTCTTCCTCGGTCATGCCAATGATAACTTCTCCTTTGAGGACACCAATTGTGGCGGGCACAACTCCTTCGCTTCTTGCAATTTCCTCAAGAAGTTTAGCAGTTTCAACGTTATGTGGAAACGGCAAACCGTGGGCGATTACTGTACTTTCGAGTGCGACTGTTGGTTGATTCTTGTTTAAAGCTTCTTCGACATGTTTACCGAGTCTTATCACTTGTATCACCTCTTTCTATCTCTGATTATCCTATTATACCATTTCAAAAATCTCTGTATATAAAACATGCAAAGAGGCGGATCACTCCGCCTCTTATCTAAAATATAATGAATAAAATCATTTGACTACGAGCACCCTTCTAAATTCTCCAAGATCCTTTATAGTTATAATAACTTCATATTGCCCAGCTGGAAGCTTGCCAATCTCCACGGTTTTCGTCGGCGTAGTGAATGCTTGGGTGACCATATCGCCCGGTTTTGGCCTGTAGAATGTGCCAGTTATCGTTATTTTCCCAGGATTATTTCCAACAGGGTAAACTATATCAGGCTCGTTAACTTCGATTCTGTATCCTCCCGTCGGGAACGTGCCAGCAATAATTTGAACAAACAAATAATCGTCTTTCGATGCCGGTACTCCTTCCGATATTTCAACATATTTTGTATCAGCATGCTTCAATACTCTTAACATTGCACCTTCGATTTGTTCAAGAATCGGCACTTCTGCCTCACCACCTGATGTCTTCTTTTCTTCTGGTATGACTTGCGAGTTAACACTTATTGTATATTTTGCGGGGCACATTACAAGCAAAAGTGGCATCCTAACGTATGACTTATCGCGTACGCCGTTAATCTGGTAAGAATACTCTTCTTTGCCGTATGTGAATGTGACCTTATAGACTAATTCTTTCTGAGAGGCTGCACTCGTTGTCAGTGGTTGGAATGTCCAAGCTTTAATGAGATATCCTTTGCTCTCTTTGTCTTCAAAGAGTTTAATATACTGAACGTTGAAGGTCTTTGTTCCAACTGTTTTGAAAATATGGTCAGGAAAACTAACTTCCAACTGTTTTATAACCGTACCGGCCGTTTGTAAAGATTGCTGCCCAAAAAATACCGATGAGAGCAAAAGCATTGCAAGGAAAAATGGAAAAAGAACGACTCTTTTCACACCTTACACCTCCCTTTGTGCACTAACCACACTATACACCTTTCTTGTTAGATCTATACTTTTCTTCTTTCATTTGGTACATCTTTTCATCTGCCTGTTCATATGCTTTGTCAAAATTATCAAACGGTGCAAAACCATACGAAAATCCTACTCCAAGCTCGTTTCTACAACGATTGTATAACCTATTCATTATGTGTTCAACATCTTTTTCAGAAATACTGTTGGAGACAATACAGAACTCATCTCCGCCAAGGCGTATGAAATAGTCTTCCTGCCTGATATCTTTCTTTACAATTTCAGAAAATCTCTGAAGCAGTTTATCGCCGTAGATATGACCATATGTATCGTTAATCTTCTTCAACCCGTCTATATCTATCAAAATCAAAACGCCACCCTTTGGAAGCTGTTCTATTACCTTCCTGTTGAATGCACCAGTGAGATGGTCTAACACATTTTCCTTCGCCAAAACCTCATGCCTCGCTGCTATGCGCTTGAACTTTGTCAATGTTGTAGTCGCCAAAGAGATCAAAAATACGAGCCTTCCATAAGGTATCATTAACTCGTTTGGTAATCCGGTAGCGAGTACGTAAAATGTCTGAGTTCCAGTGAGCAAAAGGAAAGAAACAGGGAAGACGTATTCAAGAAGCCGTTTTACGTAAACGATGAAGGAAATATATATTACCAAAATCATTGAATATAGATCTGAGAGTAAACCAAAAAAGTGCACGTATTTTGTGTTAGTTGAAATAACCACTAAGCCTGTAAGTAAGAAAGGAATGATCAAGAATGCAATTTTGAAACGTGGCTTAAGATAAAAACCCGAATTTTCAAATATGAGGAAAAGAAGGAAAGTAACAACAAACATGGGAGCTGTGCAGGCAAGTTTTTCAAAGATTAAATAACTCTCTACAGATCCATAAGTCTCTCTGTATGTAAATTGAACAAGCCCGAGTATCATGAAAACAGAAGCCATCAAGATATAAAAATACGACTTTTTTTCGTTTGCTGAAGCACCGGTGTATGCCAGTAAGAACAAGTATAGAATAACTCCCGCTGCTCCGATACCGACTAAAACAATATCATTTCTAAACATGTTTATCAACTGTGCTCCCTGAATCGCAGTATTCATGTCCACTAAGTAAGGACTTCCGCTTATTCCCGCTCCAACTATACCGTGCAAAACCACTTTAATCTCGTTCTTCTCGCTTTCTCTTAACAAATATTCAGGTACACTTACAACAAGCGCTTTGGGCCACAAATTACCCGTCCCATCACCGAACACCGCAACACGTTCTCTATTCACAAATATTTCTAACTTTGTTGCAATCACTTTTTGAAAAACAACGGTATTTCTTACACCATCGTAAGAAAAGTATCCCACGAACTCTTTGCTATCGGGTTTTTCGAATTGGTAATATTTTGTAATCTCATTAGACGGGACCATCCAGCGAATAACTTCACCTTCTGGAAGGTTGATGACTTTGAATGTGTAGCTCAAGCTCAAAAACAAGACTAGAGATATTAACGAAATGAGTAACATCCTAACCAAATTTACCAGCTTTCTTTCACCCATCCGCCACACCTACCGTACTACTCCTTCACCCCTATTTTCTAAATATACTAACAAATTGATAAGAATATCTTTCCTCTCTTCGCTAAGTAGTTCACCTATATCTTATCACATTTTTCTCGGCTCTCAACAACTTAACTACCATTTAACTTATTATTCTTCTTTACTTCATTTTTTTGATATTCCTTTGTAAGTTCATATATTCATGCTAATTCAGTTAAAAACAAAAAACCGCCGATTCGGATAAGAATCGGCGGTGAGGGTATATAGGAAGCCTGGGCACTACCTACTCTCGCAAGGGGTCGCCCCCTTACTACCATCGGCCCGCGGTGGCTTAACGGCCAGGTTCGGAATGGAACTGGGTGTTTCCCACCGCAGTATCGGCACCCAGGATCATTCAAAAGTGCATAGGGTGTAGGTGAAGGGACGGGTCTATTAGTACCGGTTGGCTCCACACATCGCTGTGCTCCCACCACCGGCCTATCAAGGTCCTCTTCTCGAACCGACCCAAGAGGCCTCATCTTGGAGCGCGCTTCCCGCTTAGATGCTTTCAGCGGTTATCGCTCAGGAGCGTAGCTACCCAGCGTATGCCCTTGGCAGGACAGCTGGTACACCAGTGGCTCCCTCACCCTGGTCCTCTCGTACAAAGGGCGACCCTCCTCAAGCCTCTTGCGCCCGCAGCAGATAGGGACCGACCTGTCTCACGACGGTCTGAACCCAGCTCACGTACCCCTTTAATAGGCGAACAGCCTAACCCTTGGGACCTGCTTCAGCCCCAGGATGGGATGAGCCGACATCGAGGTGCCGAGCCTAGCCGTCGATGTGAACTCTCGGGCTAGACTAGCCTGTTATCCCCGGGGTAACTTTTGTCCGTTGATCGACGACCCTTCCACTCGGAGTCGCCGGGTCACTAGGACCGGGTTTCCCCTCTGCTCGACCCGTCGGTCTCGCAGTCAGCCCGGCTTTTGCCCTTGCACTCAACGGTGGATTTCCAACCCACCTGAGCCGAGCTTTGCGCGCCTCCGTTACTCTTTAGGAGGCGACCGCCCCAGTCAAACTGCCCACCTGGCACTGTCCCTCGCATGCTCTCCACATGCGTAGGTTAGAACTCCGCTGCAACGAGGGTGGTATCCCACCGTCGGCTCCACGTGCCCTGGCGAGCACGCTTCTTCGCCTCCCACCTATCCTGTACACGCCGCAGCAGAGCACAATACCAGGCTACAGTAAAGCTCCACGGGGTCTTTCCGTCTAGCTGCGGGTACTGGGCATCTTCACCCAGACTGAAATTTCACCGGGTCCCCTGCCGAGACAGTGCCCCAGTCGTTACGCCATTCATGCAGGTCGGAACTTACCCGACAAGGAATTTCGCTACCTTAGGACCGTTATAGTTACGGCCGCCGTTTACCGGGGCTTCGGTTCGGAGCTTGCACCCCTCCCCTTAACCTTCCGGCACCGGGCAGGCGTCAGTCCCTATACTTCCTCTCATCGAGTTGGCAGAGACCTGTGTTTTTGGTAAACAGTCGCCAGGGCCTTGTCACTGCGGCTACCTCGGCCTCCGTCAGTTTCCTCCTCGCGGATTCCCCTGACTTCAACCTAACGTAGCACCCCTTCTCCCGAAGTTACGGGGCTAATTTGCCGAGTTCCTTGGCAAGGGTTATCCCGCTCCCCTTAGCTTTCTCAGCCCGCCTACCTGTGTCGGTTTGCGGAACGGGCAGCCATGTATCACTACACGCGGCTTTTCTTGGCAGTGTGGCGTCAGTCCCGTTGGCCCCTCTCGGAGCCTCCCCTTCACGGCTCAGCTCAGGCTGCGGACTTACCTACAGCCCTCAACACCTAACCGCTTGGAGGGATTTGCCACTTATCCCCAGAACTTAGCCTCCTGCGTCCCCGCTTGCAGTATCGATACACAGCTGGTACCGGAATATTAACCGGTTTCCCATCGGATACCCCTTTCGGGTTTTCCTTAGGTCCCGACTCACCCTGGGCGGACGACCCTTCCCCAGGTACCCTTAGGCTTTCGGGGGGATGGATTCTCACCATCCTCTCGTATACTCATGCCTGGATTCTCACTTCCGCCTCGTCCAGTAGCTCTCTCGAGTCTACCTTCTCCCTACCGCGGAACGCTCCCCTACCAACCATTTCTGGTTCCGTGGCTTCGGGGGGTGGCTTCAGCCCCGCACATTTTCGGCGCAGTGCGTCTCGACCGGTGAGCTGTTACGCACTCTTTAAATGATGGCTGCTTCTAAGCCAACATCCCGGTTGTCAGGGACACACCACATCCTTCCTCTTCACACTTAGCCACCTCTCCGGGCCCTTAGCCGACGGTCTGGGTTGTTCCCCTCTCGTCCGTAGAGCTTATCCCCTACGGGCTCACTCCCAGCATATCGTGTGGCGGCATTCGCAGTTTGACAGGGTTCGCAGGTTACCCCACTAGCCCTACCAGCGCTCTACCTCCGCCACAGAACTGCTGAGGCTGCACCTCAATGCATTTCGGGGAGAACCAGCTATCACCGAGTTCGGTTAGCTTTTCACTCCTACCCACAGGTCATCCGAGGATTTTTCACGATCCACCGGTTCGGGCCTCCAGTGGGTTTTACCCCACCTTCACCCTGCCCATGGGTAGCTCACCCGGCTTCGGGTCTATCGCACCTGACTCGCGCCCTATTCGGACTCGCTTTCGCTTCGGCTCCGCCTCTATCGGCTTAACCTCGCCAGATGCGATAACTCCCAGGCTCATTAATCAAAAGGCACATCGTCACCCTCGCGGGCTCCGACTTCTTGTAGGCATGCAGTTTCAGGTCTCTTTCACTCCCCTTCCGGGGGGCTTTTCACCTTTCCCTCACGGTACTGGTTGCGCTATCGGTCGGCAGGTAGTATTTAGCCTTGGAGGGTGGTCCCCCCTGATTCACGCGGGATTCCTCGAGTCCCGCGCTACTCGGGATCACAGTCACACCTACGCGTTGCATTTCGCCTACGGGACTGTCACCCTCTACGGTCAGCCTTCCCAGACTGTTCGGCTATACAACGCTTCAGTGCGGACTCAGCCTAACTGTGTCCCACAACCCCAGCTCGCGCTGGTTTAGGCTCCTCCCCTTTCGATCGCCTCTACTCAGGGAATCTCGTTTGATTTCTTCTCCTCCGGGTACTGAGATGTTTCACTTCCCCGGGTATCGCGCCTTTCGGCACATGGGCTCTCACCCATGCGGGTTTCCCCATTCGGGTATCCCGGGATCAACGCTCGCTTGCAGCTCCCCCGGGCTTTTCGCAGCTTGCCACGCCCTTCTTCGCCTCCTGCCGCCTAGGCATCCACTGCATGCCCTTTCTTCCTTCACCTTTCCCTATGCACTTTTCAATGACCCTTCCCCATTGGTGGAGACAAGGGGATTCGAACCCCTGACCCCCTGCTTGCAAAGCAGGTGCTCTCCCAGCTGAGCTATGTCCCCACCCATGGTGGGCTCGGGAGGAATCGAACCTCCGACCTCACGCTTATCAGGCGTGCGCTCTGACCATCTGAGCTACGAGCCCAATCACTCAAATCCGAATAGCAGCCACCACTTCTCCTTAGAAAGGAGGTGATCCAGGCGCACCTTCCGGTACACCTACCTTGTTACGACTTAGCCCCCCTCACCACGTTCACCCTCAACGGCGCCCCTAAAGGTCACCGTCTTCGGGTGCCCGCAACTCGGGTGGCTTGACGGGCGGTGTGTACAAGGCCCGGGAACGTATTCACCGCGGCGTGGCTGATCCGCGATTACTAGCAATTCCGGCTTCATGTGGGCGGGTTTCAGCCCACAATCTGAACTGGGGGATGGTTTGTGGGGTTTGCTCAGCATCGCTGCCTCGCCTCCCGCTGTCCATCCCATTGTAGCGCGTGTGTCGCCCAGAGCATAAGGGGCACGAGTATCTGACGTCATCCCCTCCTTCCTCCGGCTCGTCGCCGGCGGTCCTCTTAGAGTGCCCACCTTTCGTGCTGGCAACTAAGAGCAGGGGTTGCGCTCGTTGCGGGACTTAACCCAACACCTCACGGCACGAGCTGACGACGACCGTGCACCACCTGTGCTGGCTCCTTACCTCGCGGTAAGGTCCCTCACCTTTCGGCTCAGTACCACCAGCATGTCAAGCCCTGGTAAGGTTCTTGGCTTAGCTTCCAATTAAACCACACGCTCCACTGCTTGTGCGGGCCCCCGTCAATTCCTTTGAGTTTCACCCTTGCGGGCATACTCCCCAGGCGGCTCACTTAACGCGTTAGCTTCAGCACGGAGACCTTCGCCCCCACACCAAGTGAGCATCGTTTACGGCTAGGACTACCCGGGTATCTAATCCGGTTTGCTCCCCTAGCTTTCGTGCCTCAGCGTCGGTTACAGCCCAGCAGACCGACTTCTCCACCGGCGTTCCTGCTGATATCTACGGATTTCACCCCTACACCAGCAGTTCCGTCTGCCTCTGCTGCACCCAAGCCGTGCAGTTTCCAGCGCATACCCACAGTTGAGCCGTGGATTTTAACGCCAGACACACACGGCCGCCTACGCACCCTTTACGCCCAGTAATTCCGGGTAACGCTCGCCCCCTACGTATTACCGCGGCTGCTGGCACGTAGTTAGCCGGGGCTTATTCCTCAGGTACCATCAGCTTTTTTCCCTGAGAAAAGGAGTTTACACCCCGAAGGGCTTCGTCCTCCACGCGGCGTCGCTGGATCAGGCTTTCGCCCATTGTCCAAAATCCCCCACTGCTGCCTCCCGTAGGAGTAGGGCCCGTGTCTCAGTGCCCTTGTGGCCGGCCATCCTCTCAGACCGGCTACCCGTCGTCGGCTTGGTAGGCCGTTACCCTACCAACTACCTGATGGGCCGCAGGCCGCTCCCCTGGCGCCTTTCGGCCTTTACTCTCCCGAGTCTACGGCGGTTTACCCGCAGTTTCCCACGGCTATCCGCCTCCAGGGGGCACGTTCCTACGTGTTACGCACCCGTCCGCCGCTATGCAGCCTTCCACCGAAGCTTCCAGCCGCACCGCTCGACTTGCATGTGTTAGGCACGCCGCCAGCGTTCACCCTGAGCCAGGATCAAACCCTCCAAGCTAACCCTTGTCAGGTTCAACCCAAGCTTATCTTTTTTCGGTGGCTGCTATTCGTATTTCAATGACCGGGCTTTCCCTTACCTTCTTCGTGTCGTCGCTCGGCGCTTTGTTAATTTACCATAGTCCTTCAATTTTGTCAAGACCCGTACTTTCTTCCGCTTGCTTTCCTCAAGCGTTTCTTAATTTACCATATCCTCTTTGTTTTGTCAACTGTCTTTTTTGTCTTTCTTCTTTCTCGCTTCTTTCCTTCCGCCTTCTGTCAGACGGCGAGATTCATTCTACACCATCTTTTGTTAACTGTAAAGCCTCATTCCGTAACGACTCCTTACCACTTTCTGTTACAAACAACCACAGCATGCCTATCTCTCAGGCGTTTGTGACACTCGAAAATATGCTAAAATTGATGTATGGAGGTGTGACAGATAATGTACATTTTTAAGTACCTCAACGTGCCAGAATATTATATGGGAATTGACCCTTCGTGGACTGGAAAGAACAAGAGTGCTGTTGTTGTACTTGTGCAACTGAAAGAATGTGATAAGTGTGGTCTTATAGATTATATATATACATCAAATGAAAGCGAAATCTTGGACTTTGTGTTGAGGTATCGTAATTCAGTATTAGGAATAGATGCTCCGTTGATTGTTAAGAATACTTCTGGTCACAGGCAAAATGAGCTCGAATTCTTGCAGAAATACAAGCTTCGAGTACCTTTATATCCTGTGAACGTAAGCAGATGGAATTCATTTTTTCCTACAAGCCTATACAATAGGCTGAAGAAGCACGAGTTTTCCTTCGAAAACTATAACGTATTCGAAATATATCCGCATGCAACGATCGCTGCCAAGTTCTTTGGGAAGTTATTCAGTTACAAGAGAGGGTCAAAGAGTGAGAGGGAAAAGAAATTAGACATACTTAAAAGAATTATTCTAAAATATGTCGAATTACCCGAGTTGCAATTTCAACAGCTAAAGGAATATGAAGATTTTCTCGATGCTGTTATATGTGCATACACCGTCTTTCTGCCAACGATAGAAGAGACTCTGGTCTTCGGAAGTACTTCAGAAGGGCTGTTGTTAGTTCCATGTCCTAAGTCCTGAGGTGGTGATAATATCAAAGGGGCTTATATTTTGCTAATCAAAATCAAGACGCAAACAGAATTGAAGATTTCAAAGAACTGTTGGGATCTAATGCCAGGTTTATATGCTTATGTTGGCTCAGCCATGAACAATATCGAAAAACGAATACTGAGACATCTGAGAAAGAACAAGAGAAAGCACTGGCATATAGACTACCTAACAGAGTTCGGAGAGGTAATCTGCGCTGTTATGTTTCCATCTGAAAACAGAATAGAAGAAACGATTTCCAAGATGCTTTCAAAAAGATTTGAGCCAATCCCTGGTTTTGGTGCTTCTGATCTGGATGTAGACACTAACTTATTCTTGGTAGATGATATAGAAGATTTCTTCGAGCCTGTTGATTTCTTGCCAATCATGGCGAAAGGAGTGAAAAATAGTGCCCATAGAGATCCACAGTGAAAGATTTAGAAAACTTAAAGAGGCAAATACTGTAAAGAAAAGACCTGTTATATACTGGATGCAAAGAGATCAAAGATTTGAAGATAACTGGGCTTTATTGTTCGCACAAAGAATTGCAATTGAAAACGATGTTCCGCTGATTGTTTGCTTTAATATCGTTTCGTCGTTTCTTAACGCAACAATAAGACAGTATGACTTCATGCTTAAGGGATTAAAAGAAACGCAAGATAGGCTACTTGAGTACAATATTCCATTAGTTTTCACATTTGGAGCTGCGACCGAAAGTTTGCTGACCTTCTTAGAATCGTTAAAGCCATCCTTTTTTGTAACTGATTTCAATCCGTTGAGGACGGTAAAAGAATGGAAAAAGAAAATAATAGAATCTATTGATGCCACGGTATACGAAGTTGACGCTCACAATATCACACCTGCGTTTTGGATATCACAAAAGCAAGAATATGGTGCTTACACATTAAGACCTAAGATTCAAAAAGTACTGTCTAATTTTCTCCGTGAATTTCCAAAACCTCAGAAAATGCCTTATTCAAATCTCTCAGTCGTAGATTTTGACATGCTAAATGTAGAAAAAACAATCGAATTACTGAATGTAGATAAGACCATCAAACCTCTTGAGAAACCTCTTCCTGGTGCTCAGATGGGTTTTGAAATAATGAATGAGTTTATAAAGGAAAGACTAAAATTTTATGCCAATTTAAAAAACGATCCGACAGTAGATGGCACTTCGAATTTATCTCCCTATCTACATTTTGGGCAGATTTCTCCTCAGCGTGTTGCTCTTGAAGTCATTAAACTTAAGGAGAAATACCCTGAATCTGCAGAAGCATTTTTGGAAGAACTTATAGTCAGGCGTGAACTTGCAGATAATTTTTGCCTTTACAACGAAAATTACGATTCGCTCGAGGGATTTCCAGATTGGGCAAGAAAGTCTTTGGAAAAGCATGTGCAGGATAAAAGAGAGTATGTTTATACCCTGGAAGATCTCGAAAACGCGGAAACCCACGATTCGCTGTGGAACGCTGCGCAGTTGCAGCTTTTAAAGACAGGGTACATGCACGGTTATATGCGCATGTATTGGGCAAAGAAAATTTTGGAGTGGACAACCACTCCTGCCGAAGCTTTGAAATACGCAATTTACCTAAACGATAAGTACGAACTTGATGGCAGAGACCCTAACGGATACGCCGGTATAGCTTGGGCAATCGGTGGCGTGCACATAGACCTTGGAAAGAAAGAACAATCTTCGGAATGGTTCAATATATGAGTTTTGAAGGATGTAAAAGAAAATTCGATGTTGAAAAATATATAGAAAGGTGGTATAATGAGTAAAAAATTATACATTGTATAAGAGCAGGTGAGTTTATGAAAAAACGCATTGAGAATCATAATTTGAGCGAGTTTGAACGTTTTGTACTGTTTCAGAAAGGTACCGAACCACCTTTTACTGGTGAATATGAAAACCATTTCGAAAAAGGTATCTACGTTTGTAAGAACTGTGGGATACCTCTTTACAATTCATCTGACAAATTTCATTCAGGATGTGGATGGCCAGCATTTGATGACGAAATCCCTGGTGCTGTTTTCAGGCAACCTGACAGGGATGGTAGACGCACTGAAATAGTCTGTGCATATTGCGGGGCTCATTTAGGCCATGTTTTTCTAAATGAAGGATTCACACCGAAGAACGTGAGGCACTGTGTTAATTCCGTCTCGTTGAAGTTCATTCCGGAAGGTCAAAAGCCACCGATAGATAGGATGTTCTTTGCTGGTGGTTGTTTCTGGGGTGTCGAACATCTTTTCAAACAACTTGAAGGAGTAGTTGATACACGTGTTGGGTACATGGGAGGACATCGTCCAAATCCCACATACGAGATGGTTTGCACAGGTGTTACTGGGCACTACGAAACAGTCGAGGTTATATTCAATCCTTCAAAGATATCCGAAGAAGAGCTCGTAAGATACTTTTTCGAAATTCATGATTTCACTCAGGAAAACGGTCAAGGACCTGATATCGGAGAACAGTACAGGAGTGTCATATTCTACACAAATGATAGGCAAAAATCCATTTCGGAGAAGATTATAGAAGAGCTGAGGAAAAGATATCGCGTGACAACGAAATTAAAAAAAGCCTCAACCTTTTGGCTTGCGGAAGATTATCATCAGGATTACTATGAGAAAACGGGGAAAGCGCCTTATTGTCATTACAGAAGGAATGTGTTCTAAGAAAGGTATAAGTTTAGTTTTTGAGATAAGTTCTCGGCAAATTCTATGAGGTCAACGTCGAATTTCAAATAAGCATACCTGTCGAGCGGAGTATCGCCTTTTGTTATTATTACCAGCTTTGCTCCATTCCTGAGTGCGTACAATGGCAATTGAGCTGCGGGATACACAACGAGTGATGTTCCTATGGCTAAAAAGACATCACTCTTGATTGCCCAATTTTGCGCTTTAGTGAACTCATTAAGAGGAAGCATCTCGCCAAAGAATACTATGTCTGGTTTTGTTAAACCACCACAAGAACACCTAAAATTGTTCGATAGCAAAAACTCTCTTTGAGCAAAGTCCAGAATTTCATACCTTCTACTGCACCTGAGACAATTCCAAATTCTGACACTCCCATGAATTTCAGCGACGTTTCTGTTTCCAGCCTTCGTGTGCAGACCATCAATATTCTGAGTTATGACACCTTTTAATTTACCTAACTTTTCGAGCTCTGCTAACAGCAGGTGCATCAAGTTTGGTTTAACTTCCAACATACTAAGCAAACCTTCCCTGGCAAATGCATAAAACCTATCAGGATTCCTGTTGAATTCATCTATATCAAATATGTCCTGACCGTATTTGGTATACAAACCATTGGGGCTTCGAAAATCAGGAACCCCACTTGGGACGCTGACGCCTGCCCCTGTCAAAACAACGATATTTGACGACTTATTAATCAGCTCGACAATGTGATTTATGAGTTTTTCTTCCATCATGTAGCCACCTGTTTCTTTTCTAAACTTTTCGTGCTATTGAAAGCAGATACTCTACAGTATCTGTAAAACTCATTCTTTCCTTAATACCTTGCCTAAGAAATTTGTTTATTTCATCTATAAGCTCTATAGATTTATCAATCTTTGGATTTGTTCCCTTCTTGTATGCGCCAACGTCGATCAAATCCTTTGCATCGTTATATGTTGCCATGATGTCTCTTATCAACCTTGCAGCCTGAATGTGCTCAGGTTTAGTTACGTCCACCATCAACCTACTTATACTCATCAAGACATCAACTGCTGGGTAATGATTTGATTCAGCTAACCTTCTTGAAAGTATTATGTGCCCATCAACGATACCACGCACAGTATCTGAAATTGGTTCGTTAAAATCGTCCGCTTCTACAAGAACGGTATATATGCCCGTTATACTACCTTTGTCAGAGTTTCCCGCCCTTTCAAGAATCTTAGGTAATTGTGCGAAAACGCTTGGTGGGTAGCCTCTCGTTGTAGGAGGCTCACCAATAGCAAGTCCAACTTCCCTTTGAGCCATCGCCCAGCGTGTTAACGAATCAACCATTAGCATAACAGCATAGCCGTTATCCCTAAAATACTCAGCAACAGTTGTTGCCGTAAGAAGTGCTTTTATTCTAAGCAGTGCCGGTTGGTCAGATGTAGAAACGATAACGATTGATCTCTTCAAACCTTCTTCGCCGAGGTCCTTTTCTATGAATTCTCTAACTTCTCTACCACGCTCACCTATGAGGGCAATTACGTTTATGTCAGCTGCTGTATTTCTTGCAATCATACCGAGTAGAGTACTTTTTCCAACTCCACTACCGGCAAATATACCTATTCTCTGACCTTTACCGAGAGTTATAAACCCATCGATAGCTCTTACACCAACCGGTAATGGTTCAAGTATTCTCTTACGCACCAACGGGTTAGGGGCTTCGCTTATAATTGGTCTGTATTCTCTCAAAAACAAGCTTTTCCCATCTATCGGTCTTCCGAGTGCATCTACCACCCTGCCCCTCAGATCTTCACCGACTGGTACACTAACTGATTTGTTAGTTTTAATTACCTCGCAACCCTTTTTCAACCCGGTGATATCCTCAAGTGGCATTAAAACGGTGAGATCCTCTTTGAAACCAACAACTTCAGCCAAAGCCTTTTTATTTCCAACGATTATTTTGCACAGCTCGCCATAAGCAGCATCCGGTCCCTTTGACTCTATGGTCAGACCTATTATCTTCTGGACTTCCCCAATGTATTCGTAAGGATTTATGTTATTAACTTTTTCTAAAAATATCTCCATCACTTTGGGAAAGTTACACTTTTCAATGTTCCCCATTCTGAACAACTCCCATCGAGATTAAAAGTCTTACGAAAGACTCTAGCCATTTATGTTGAAAATCTCTTCGAATATCTCATCGAGCAAAGCAAACTGGAATTTAAGAGTTGCGTCTATGGTTCCAAGGTCTGTCTCTGCAATAATTCCGTACTCGACATTTTCGTTCAAGACAACTTCGTATCCTTTTTCTTTAATAAAGTTCAAAGTTTCATCATCTAACAATTTAGCATCAGCTGGGTTTATATGAATTTTCACCTTTGTAGAACCTGCAAGGTGAGCCAATACCTTTTCGAGTTTCCGCTTTGTAACTTCGGGATCTACCTGTTTCTCCAAGAACTTTTCAACCAACACAGAACTTATCGCGGTTAACTTCTCACAGTATTGGGCAAATGCATCTGAAAGACTTTTTTCAAAGGTATCGACAATTCTCACTATCTGTTTCCTTAAATTCTCTATTTCAATTTCTTTTTGCTTCTCTAATTGCTCTATTAGTTCCTTAGATCTTTGATTAGCCTCCTCAACTATCCTGTTATACTCCTCCTGAGCCTGCAAGATTATTGATTGTGCTTGTTGCTGAGCCTCTTCAACAATCTTTTCTGCTTCTCTATTTGCATTCGCAACCATTTGGACGATTTCTTCCTCTGAAAGCGATTTCTTTTGTTCTTGAAGAATATCTTTGTTCTTATCAGCTTCAAGTTTTCTTTTCTCTTCCATCCTCAAAGGGGAATCCAGATAAACATAACGTTTCTTTATTATCAATAGTATCACTCCTTCTAAAAGAATGTTGGGCACATGGTGCCCAACATACAAAACATCAATTTGCCAATTCTATTATACAACATTTTATAAGCAGATATCAATATTCAAGCTGTTTTAATCCTTTTTCAATTATCTCTTTTGTATCCCTTGCTATCATCAGTTCTTCGTTGGTTGGTACAAGGAGTACCTTAACTTTTGAATCCGGGGTTGTTATTATCCTTTCCTCACCCTTTATGTTGTTCTTTTCGTCGTCTATTTTTATTCCAAGGAAACTTAGGTAGTTTTCACATATTTCTTTTCTGGTAATCGGGGAATTTTCTCCAACGCCTGCTGTAAATGCTATTGCGTCAACACCGTTCATTGCTGCGATGTATGCACCGATGTACTTTGCAATTCTGTATTCGTAAATATCAAGAGCGAGTCTGCAAACTGGGTCTCCTTCGAGTGCCTTGTCTTCTATATCCCTCATGTCTGAACTGAAACCATCTGTTAGCCCAAGTACACCACTCTTTTTGTTGAGTATTGTGTAAACCTCTTCTGCTGTGAGTCCCTCTTTTTCCATTAAGAAGGTCACGATTGATGGATCGATATCTCCAGACCTTGTACCCATGACAAGTCCTTCAAGAGGGGTGAACCCCATCGATGTATCTATACTGTGACCGTTTAGTACTGCAGCTACGGAAGCACCATTTCCAAGGTGAACTGTGATTATCTTTGATTTGTGATAATCGAGCCCAAGTATTTCTGCTGTCCTCTTTGAAACGTACCTGTGGCTCGTTCCGTGGAAGCCATATCTTCTTATCTTGTATTTCTTGTAGTATTCATAAGGTATTGCGTAAAGGTATGCTTTTGCTGGCATTTTTGAATGGAAAGCTGTGTCAAACACTGCAACGTTTGGAACGCCTGGCAACAACTTCATCATCGCTTTTATACCCATTATGTTTGGTGGGTTGTGAAGTGGTGCAAGGTAGGAATACTCCTCGAGAGCTCTCATAACTTCGTCGTCTATTAGAACAGAACCGGAAAATTTCTCGCCACCGTGTACCACCCTGTGACCAACGGCATCGATTTCCGAAAGATCCTTAACACCGCCGACCTTTTCGTCTACAACCAATTCCAGAACGTATTTCAGTGCATCTTCATGGTCTTTCATGGGTTTTTCCACAACTGTTTTTTGATCATCTTTCTTGTGTACTATTCTACTTCCTGGTATTCCTATTCTTTCCGCAAGCCCTTTACAAAGCACTTGCTCTGTTTCCATATCAAGGAACTGGTACTTAATAGATGAGCTACCGCAGTTCACTACGAGTACTCGCACTGATACCCCTCCTCTTAATGTCGTAAGAATTGCCTACTATGCGGCTTATACCTGCTGAATCAAGCCTTTCCAGCGGCTCCAAGGAACTCGAGTCTGTTCATAACAACCTCTTTGACAAGTTTCTTTCCAGCTCCGAGGTAATGTCTCGGGTCAAATTCTTTTGGATTCTCTTTAAGGTATTTCCTAAGGCCTGCTATAAATGCAATTCTCAAATCTGTGTCTGTGTTAACTTTGTTTATACCGAGTTCAACGCACTTTTTCAATTCTTCCTCAGGAACACCTTTTGCACCGCCCAAATCCGCACCGTATTCTTCTGCCAACTTCACATATTCCGGCAAAACGCTTGATGCACCATGCAATACGAGCGGCCTTTTTGTTAGTTCCTTAACAGTCTTTAACCTTTCGAAATCGAGTTTTGCATCTCCCTTGAACTTGAACGCACCATGGCTTGTCCCGATAGCTGGCGCAAGAAAGTCTACTCCTGTTTCCTCAACAAATATTTTCGCTTGCTGTGGATCAACAAGAACAGATTCTTCTGCAGAAACATTGTCCTCAACACCTGCAAGCTGACCAAGTTCCGCCTCAACAGAGACACCTGCTGCATGCGCTATCTTCACGATTTCTTTTGTCTTCTTCATGTTCTCTTCAAAAGGTTCTTCGGAGGCATCGATCATAACGGAGGAATAACCTGCCTTTATCGCTGCTATTATATACTCAAAGTGCTTACCATGGTCAAGGTGAAGGGCAATCGGTATATCGACGCTATCAGCGAATAACCTTACTAATTCGACAAAATATCTTGCACCCTTAAGTATGTCACCGTTTCCTGCATACTTTATCGCACCTTCGCTTGTTTCAATGATTAAAGGCGCTCTCTTTTCTAATGCTCCGTCAAGAATTGCATGGAAAAATTCCATGTTGTTGATGTTGAATGCTGGCACTGCGTAGTATTCCTTGCTTGCCTTTTCCAAAATGTCTTTCGTGTTAACATACATATGTTCCACTCCTTTCACTGTTTAGTTGTGTGCTTGCAAAATTAATTATATCACAATTCTTGATTAAGGAAAATAACAATAAGAGAAAGGGGCATTTACCCCTTTCTCTTCTGTCTTGACTTCTTTTTATTAATTTTTTGTATTTCTTCTTCAACTTCTTCGTATCCTTGCTTGTAAAGCTCAAACTCCTTAGGATCGAGTTCCATCAAAAGTCTCAAAAATTCACCCGCGTGGACTCGCTCTTCGTTGGCTATATCAATGAGGACTTCTTTAGCAAGCTCGTTATCAGTTGATTCCGCAAGCTGCATATAGAGCTGAATTGCTTCATATTCAGCTGCAATCATAAATCTAATGGCTCTGATAAGCTCTTCGTGTGTTAATTTCTCTTTGTTCTTCAATCCACTGAATGCATGTGAAAATTCCGGCATACTGACACCCCCTATTCAGTGCAGGTTACTCGATAGCTCTCCCTCTTCTTAAAAGCTTCATGCTCTAAGTCTGATAGCTTCTCCAACTGGGATTCTATCTTTCTTATCTCGTTTATGTCAGACTTCGTCGCTGGTCTTTTTGGTGCAAACGCAACGCAGCTGTCTATATACGGCTGTATGGATATATCAAACGTACCTATCTCCTTTGCCTTCTTTGTTGTTTCAACTTTATCAAAACCAATAAGTGGTCGCAAAACCAACAATGAGCTTGCATCTTCTATTGCAGCCATATTTGTAAGTGTCTGACTTGCGACTTGTCCAAGATTTTCGCCTGTGACAATTGCTTTCGCTTTACTCCTTCTTGCTATCATACTTGCTATTCTCATCATTGATCTTCTTTGGAGGATAAGAGAATATTCGTCAGGTGCATTCTCTTTTATGTACATTTGAATATCTGTGAGCGGAACAATCCACATCCTCAACCCGTTTGGAAGGTACTTGCTTAGTTCACGTCCAAGGCTCAGTATCTTCTCTACGGATTTTTCAGTTGTCATAGGTGGGCTAAGGAATGTGAGTGTTTGAAGTTCCAAACCACGTCTCATTGCATACCAACCTGCAACTGGGCTATCTATACCACCACTGAGCAACAAAAGAGCTCTGCCTGACACTCCTACTGGTAATCCTCCAGACGATGGTATTTTACCGGAAAAGACAAAAATCTCCTTTTCTCTAACATCTATTCCAATTTCAAAATCAGGATTGTGTACGTCCACTTTTAGATTTGGAAAACTCTCAAGAACGTAAGCACCGAATTCTCTATTTATCTCAAGACTTGTCATAGGAAATTCCTTATACCCTCTCTGTGCGTTTATCTTAAACGTTTTGAGCCCTTGTTCAACAAAAACCTTCGCAACCTTTATAACAACTTCTCTCAGTTCTTCCAAGTCGTGCGATACCGCATAACCCAGTGAGTAATTCTGGATTCCAAATACGTTTTTCAACCTTTGGGTTATAACCTCCGGGTCGTTTCTTCCAATCCTTACGATAATTCTTCCGTACCTTTTGTTAACTGCAGCAGGTCTAACTATCTTCAATATATTGTCTATCAACTTTTTCTCGAACCAACCCCTGTTCTGCCCTTTTAAGCCTATCTCAGAGTACCTAATCACGAAAACATTTTCCACAAGCGTCCCTCCATATTCTTCCTCTTTTAGACGACCTTCTTTCAGTTCCAAGTTATTATATCACGTGTGCCAAGAATATAGAACTATGAAACTTTCTGCTGCAGATGAACTGGTCATACTTTTCTTAAGTCTAAATATATGGACACTTCTCTAATGCGGGAGGCGATTTTATGTATGTTGGTACAGAGCTTCTCGTAGTTATTGTCGGACTACTTTTAGTTCCAGTGGTTGTTATGGTTATTCTTGGAGTAGTTGGTTTTGAATCTCAGATAGGAGATTTTTCACTACTTATTGAAGGTATGGTAAGGCTTATACCGCCACCGGATGATTTCTCAGAATTCTTTCTTGGTTTTCGTCTGTACGGAGGATATCAATTTCTTGAATCAGGACCTTTTAGGTTGAAACTGAATATCGGAAATTTAAATGTTACTTTCAACAATTCAGAAAGTGAGCTGCTAAAATTAGAGTTTCAGCCCAGTATTGGTGGTACGTTGGAAATTAATCAGCTAAGACTCAGAATAAACCTATTTAAGAACGGAGGTTTCGGTGGCATTTATTGGAAATTCTAAAACTATTTTCTCTCGTACAACCCAACAATTTCCCCCTGAGCAACAATTTTCCCACTTAATGCCTTTTCAAGTTCCTTTTTCGTAACTCTGCCTTTGAGTTCCAGTAAAGAATCAATAGCATAAACTTTGAAGTGATAATGATGAACACCATGCCCTTTTGGTGGGCACGGTCCGTTATATCCCAACTTTCCAAAATCGTTGTAGCCTTGTTTAGTTCCATCTGAAAGGTTCTCAATTTTCTGCAAACCTTTTGGAACGGTAACTGTACTCGATGTTACGGGTAAATTCCACAAAACCCAGTGAACAAATGTGCCGATCGGTGCGTCTGGATCATCGCATATGATTGCTAAAGTCTTTGCTCCTTCGGGAATATTCTGTATCAAGAGTTCAGGATTTAAGTCAGCCCCCTCACAAGTGTATTCTTTCGGAATAAACTCGCCGTTTTTAAAAACCGAAGAGACTGTCATTGAACCCACCTCCTCTTTTGCGTTTGTTCTTACCGTTCCCTTCTCCATGAATCTTACAGTCATGATAACAATCAAAACAATGGCTATTATCAACAGAGAAATAGAAACAAACCTATGGTTTCTTGACGTAACCATCGGTAATCACCCCTATTTTAAATTATACCACCTATCAACATTGGTGGTATAATTTTTTAAGTGAGCAATATAACCTCGGAAAAGAGGTGATAAAGATGGAAAATGGAAAGGTCATAGTTGTCAGCGGTGGTGCCAAGAACATAGGAAAGGGAATAGCTTTGCATTTCCTAAGAAACGGCTGGTTGGTTGGTATTATCGATTTTGACAAAAAAGCACTTGATGAACTCGATGAAGACAAAAATCTTCTAAAATTCTACGGAGACGTTTCAGATGAGTATTCCGTTAGTGATTTTTATCTGCACGTCAAGGAGAGGTTCGGCAGGTTAGATGCGATAATTAACAACGCTGCAATAGGAGGGTTTAAGAATTTTTTAGACCTTACAGTCACAGAGTGGAAACGCGTGATAGATATAAACCTCACCGGATACTTCTTAATGGCACGTTTTGGTGTTCCACTGATTTTGGAAACCGCAAGAACAGGTGCAATTGTGAACATTTCATCTACACGTGCTTTGATGTCTGAACCGGGAAACGAAGCTTACAGCGCATCTAAAGCAGGCATATTAGGACTTACCCATGCACTGGCAAATTCGTTAGGTCCTAACATACGGGTAAATGCGATATGCCCTGGATGGATACTTCATGAGAGTGAAACTGTTTCTGAAGCTGATCACAAGCAGCATTTGACGGGCCGTGCAGGGAACATAGAAGATGTGGTTCAACTTGTCAATTTCCTGGTAGATGAAAGCAAGAGTGGTTTCATCACTGGTCAATATTTTATTGTCGATGGTGGAATGACTAAGAAAATGATATACATTTAAACTACTAAAATCTTAGAAAGGAGGATCATTTTGGATATAATTCGACGATTCTTCGATATCATATACAGGTACAAATTTACTATCATAGGTTCGCTCTTGCTCATACTGTCTGTACTTATAATCTTAAACAACGCAAAAATAGAGACAAGAATAGAAACGTTCTTACCCGGATACAAACCAGGAAGACCGATAGAAGAAATTGATGATCCCGCCGTTCAAAATATGGTAAGAATGGCTCTTAAATTCGGAGACAGTGCAAATGTTTCAATCATTTATCATTCAGAAGTTTCATTAAACCAGCCCGGTGCATTAAAACGCATAAAGGAATTTCAAGAAAAACTGGAAAAATTGAAAGATGTTAGATTGGTGATTTCAATACTGAACTACCCAGGGGCAGAGGCGTACTTTGAAAATGATGCGATAAATTTGAAAGAACTCCCTAAGGAACTGAAGAATTTTGTTTCAGAAGATGGACGTTACGCAATGTTCTTAGTTGTCTTATCAGTCTCTAAGCAAGTTGAACCTGTTGTTAGGAGATTGACGAACTCGTTAAAGGGAGAACCTATCATAGTTCTCTCAGAAGCCTCTGTGAACAATAAGCTTTTCGACGAACTTAAAAGATCGATGTTTTTCTACCCAGTAGTGATGTTCTTAGTTATACTTTCATTGTTCTTTTATCAAACTCAATCTCTGAGAGCAGCTTGGGTTTCTCTTTTCATACCAGTTTTGTCTTCAATATATACATATGCACTTTATTTTTACTTTGGAGGAGTTCTAAATATTTTAACTTCAATGACGGCATCTTTTCTAATCATAATCGGCTCAGCTTATCCACTACATTACTATAACGCTATATTTAGGACGGAAGATGTGAGAAAACACATAAGTATACCAATATTTTTCTCAATGTTAACAACAGCAATTGGATTCATGTCTTTCTTGTTTGTAAAGATACCAGCGTTCAAAGAGTTCGGATTGTTAGTTTCTATCGGGTTATTACTCGACTTTTTACTAACAATAACCATCGGTCACGAGCTGCTTGGAAGAGCAAAGAGAAAAACAATACGCGTACCAAAATCCTTTGGCATACGTTATTTTGGCAACAAAGTTGCTATTGGAATTTTAGTAGTACTCGCTTTCTTCACAGTGTTGTCCGTATATTATCTACCACGACTTAAAGTTGGATTCAACACAATGGACTATTTTTCTGAAAGCTCAGATATACGCAAGGGTTATAACGTCCTTGAAGAGAAGTTTGGAATGAAAGAATCTATTTATATGGTATTAGAAAAAGAATTTGGTGTATTTTTGCCATTCGACGATAGGAATATAGATTCAATCATCAAAGAGTTGTCTAAATATCCAGAAGTGGCGAGTGTAGATTTTCCAAGAAGCGTTAGCACGACTGCTCTAATCCTCGCTTCGAGAACCCAACCGGTCTTGAGAAGGTATATTGCGGACGGAAGAACGATAAGGCTCTCAATAAATCTAACACCATCAGGTGCTGAGAATATTAACAAAGTAACTGAGATTATAAATCAGATAATGACGGATTTTAAATACAAATACTATATCTCCGGTACACCCTACATAATGAAGGCGATAAACGACAGCATACTGTCGAGTCAGATACAAAGCATAGTGGCGGCATTAATCCTTGTATTCGTCATGTTAATAATCGTCTTTAGAGATATTGCAGAG
This sequence comes from Fervidobacterium riparium, assembly GCF_025370035.1. NCBI lineage: Bacteria > Thermotogati > Thermotogota > Thermotogae > Thermotogales > Fervidobacteriaceae > Fervidobacterium > Fervidobacterium riparium. The sequence continues at coordinate 2,008,589 of NZ_CP009277.1, read as the reverse complement.
AGCGTAAAACTGATTTCTCCTGTACTATTTGCTACGATTTTGAACTTTTTCTACATGTCGGTATTTGGAATGAAGCTTGAGATATCGACCGCTATTACGTCAAGCATTATCATAGGTCTTGCTATTGACTATTCGATCCATCTTGGTCATGATTACAACAAAACTGGTAATGTATTCACATCGATTAAGAACGTCGGACCAGCAATTGTTGGAAACGCACTGGGTATAATATTTGGTTTTCTAACGCTTCTAATTGGTGGTGAACTGGCTCTCTTCAAAAGAATCTCTATACTTGTATCGCTTGGAATATTCACCGCCGCATTACTTACCTTAACTGTTTTGCCATTCATGTTATCATTTCAGAAAGTTAGGAAATTGAAACGTATAGGAGGAATGGAGGATGAATAAGGTCAGACTTGCGTTAGCGCAAATCAATTCTACGGTGGGAGATATCGAAGGAAACAAGAAGAAGATTATAGACTCTATCGTGGAAGCGAATAAACTTGGAGCCGATATCGTGGTGTTTCCAGAACTCGCTATCACAGGTTATCCACCTGAAGACCTGTTGTTTAAAACGCATTTTATTGAAGATAACGAAAAAGCACTCAAGGAAATTGCAACTTTCGTGCCAAAGTCTTTGGTAGCTGTTGTTGGATTTGTCGATAAAGACGGAGACATTTATAACGCTGCAGGTGTGTTAAATGATGGAAAGCTAATTGCAAAATATCACAAAAACTATCTCCCAAACTACGGTGTCTTTGATGAGATGAGGTACTTCCAAAAAGGAAACAAGGCTTTAGTAATAAAGATGGGGGACGTAAGGGTTGGAATAACAATATGTGAAGACATATGGTATCCGGGTGGTCCTGCAAGGGCAGAAGCTCTGTACGGCGATGCCCATATACTGCTTAACCTCTCAGCTTCACCTTACCACATGAACAAACTTCGCTGGAGAGAGGATATGCTCTCTGTTAGAGCAAATGACAATATAGCCGTCGTTGTGTATGTGAATCTTGTTGGAGGTCAAGATGAGCTTATCTTTGACGGAGCAAGTCTGGTTGTCAATGAAAAAGGCACAGTCTTAGCCAGAGGAAAACAATTTGAAGAGGACCTCCTATTGGTCGATGTAGAGATAGATAACATAGACAAACTACGACTCAAAGACCCAAGAAGAAGACAAGATAAACTTCTCATCACAAAGGAAAATCTTGAATCTATCGACATAGTTGAATTGTCTTTTGAATGGAATAACCAAAAACCGAAAAATGAAAACCGGATTGAGCCTGTACTTGACGAAGTTGAAGAGGTGTACAACGCACTTGTAATCGCTACGAGAGACTATTTAAGAAAGAATGGAATGAAAAAGGCTGTAATAGGACTCAGCGGTGGTATAGACAGTTCACTCGTTGCCTGTATAGCTGTTGATGCGTTAGGTGCAGAAAATGTGATAGGTGTCTCTATGCCTGGTCCATTTTCATCAGAGCATAGCAAAGAAGATGCCAAGTTACTCGCCGAGAACCTCGGAATACAATTCCTGACAATTCCGATATTGGAACCATATAATGCATATTTGAACATTCTCAAGCCCGTTTTCGGCGATCTCCCATTCGACACAACTGAGGAGAATTTACAAGCAAGACTTCGTGGCATTATACTCATGGCACTTTCAAACAAGTTTGGATGGATTGTATTAACAACAGGAAACAAGAGTGAAAGCAGCACAGGATACTCAACACTGTACGGTGACACAGCCGGTGGTTATGCTGTCATAAAGGACGTCTACAAAACACTTGTCTACAAGCTCTCAGAGTACGTCAATCAAAAAGCTGCGAAAGAGATAATTCCAAGAAGGGTATTTATAAAACCACCGAGCGCAGAGCTAAGGGAGAATCAAACAGACCAAGATAAATTGCCACCTTACGAAATACTTGATGAAATATTAAAGCTGTACGTGGAGGAAGATTACAGTATCGAGGAAATCGTGGAAAAGGGTTTCGATGAATCTACTGTGAGAAACGTTGCCTGGATGGTTAATGTCAACGAATACAAAAGAAGGCAAACACCACCTGGTCCGAAGATCACACACAGAGCATTTGGAAAAGACAGAAGATTGCCGATTACAAATGGCTACAAGGAATGGAGAAAATAGCAAAGAGGGGGGTTAGCCCCTCTTTGCGTTTATAGATATAGATAATATTTATACAGAGCAAATAAGAGAATCATGTGCTATTGTGCTACGTTTGGATAATATACGAGAATTAGACTGAGTTTGTTATTCCAAACATCTGATGTCCAACCTTTATCAGATAATATGGACTGAACGTTCTCTGGATATGCGTCCACATCTGAGAATGTGTATAAAATGATTGTGAAGACATACCCTTCGTCAAAGATAAGCGTTTTCATTTCCACATTTTCGGGAATGTAGTCAATATATCCATATTCGTAGAGCGTGTCCAAGTCAACCTCCTGAATACCCTCGTAGCCCAAAAAGTCAAAGACCGCGTATGAAATTTTATCAAGCTCGTCTGCTATCTCATATTCAACATCACTATACTCTCCCCATTCTACTTCCTCTGTTGTTTCTTCATAGTATTCTTCCTCATATTCTTCGGAATAGTCTTCCCACTCTTCTTCATATTCTTCCTCGAATTCATCGTACTCTTCTTCATAATATTCGTCATATTCCTCTTCATATTCTTCCCAATCTTCCTCGTAGTCATAATACTCGTATTCTTCTTCATACGACTCTTCAGCTTTCTCCATTAAGTATTCTAAAAGGAGCATCGGATTAGTGAAATCACACGATACTAATGTGTTTCCGTTCTGAAGCGTGGTAATTGTAAATTCCAGATAACTGCCTAATTCATCAACTTGAACATTCACCCTGAAATACAAGTGTGAGTCATTTGTAAAAACACCGAGCTCCGTACTATTATCCAGTTCCTGTGACGATAACAGTGCGATCTTCTTATCCTGAAGAAGTTTATAACTCAAACCATTTCTTTTGAGAAGTTCAAGTATAAGCCTAATGTCTTTCTCATACTCGGGAATATATTTTACGGAAAATAAGAATCCTTCTTCCGAAATTGAGCCAAAAACTGACTCAACGGAATCCAAAAAACCTTCGAGTGCCTTTACAAACCGCTCCTCATCACCCGCAATCTCCTCCAAAAGACCAAACATCAGTATTTGTTTAACATTTTCCAGCACATCGAGACGAAAACCAAATGTGTAAGGTGAGTCTTTAACAAAATAGTGCCCTTTTAACGCTCCTATTCTTGAAAGTGCCAACTTTCGTTCGTACTCTACATAGGATTTGCTTACTGATAGTTCAAAATGATATTCATCTCCGCTCTTCCTAAGAAAAGCCTCCTCTGAACTCGGCGTACCGTAAAAATCTATAAATTGGTACAGGAGATCTCCAACAGGTGAAAATTTCAAAGCTTTATAGTAGAACACGTAATCATCTTTTGTGGATACGGAATAAATATGAACTTTAGCATCAAGCATTGCCTTTGTTGACTGTGCAATATAGTTGTTGAAGCAAACGTATATGTTTGTATTTGAGCGAATAACGTACAACTTACCAAAAGTCCCAACGGGCACTTCGTAAAGCGTGTTTTTCACAAACTGTGTTATAGATAAACGTGCATTTGAAAGTAGCGACAAAATAGAGATGAGTGTTTTATCACCAATTTCGCCAGGCAACACCAAACCTAATGGTAAACCGCTCAAAATATCAAGAAAACCGTCTTCAAAATTTTCAAAATCTTCTTCTAAGAGTAGCGCCAACTTAAATAACTGACCAGGTCCACCCAGAGAGTTTTTTCCATAAATCCCTAGGATTTTAGGAATTCCCAGCTCGTCGAATATCTTTACTATGTCTATAAATTCTCCTTCAACTTCATCTGTAATCAACTGTTCGAAATTAAAATACATCACGTAGTCGCTGTTTCCTGGTACATTCAGTGTAATGCCATAAACTGAGACTGATATCAGGAATAAGACCGCAAGTAGTGCTACATTCACTTTGGAAATGTTAAACATACAGCATACCTCCCTTCTCCAACCCAAGGAAGAAAAGAAAAAACCGCCTTAACATCCGTGTAAAATAATTATATCATATTGTGAACTACCCATTACTAAAGTCACAGGCTTCCTGCTTCATCGACCGGACTTGCTGCAGTGTTACTTGACAGTAGAGGCCCAGCCTCCACAGGCATGGACTTTCGTCCTCGGGTCGTCCCAGCCCTACCAAAGATTCGGTTATCACGTTATCCCGAGTTGCAACAGCCCTTGTCTTAATATATTCTTCGCTGCGTTTTCATCCCTATCATGTTCCATTCCACACTTTGGACATTTCCATGTCCTTACACTTAGTTCTTTTACTCCCTCATTCTTGTGTCCACACTTGCTGCAAATCTGTGATGACGGAAAACTTGGTGATACCTGCAAGAATACTCGTCCATACCGTTCTGCTTTGTTTCTTACCATCTCTACAAACTTTGACCATGATACATCATGAATACTCTTTGTTAGATGACTATTCCGTACAAGATTCTTAACTCTCAAATCTTCGCAGATAATTGCTTGGTTTTCGCTAACTACCTGCGAAGATAACTTTTCCAGAAAGTCCTTCCTGATATTTGTTACTCTTTCATGCATTCTTGCAAGCTTTATTCTTATCTTCTCAAAGTTCTTGCTTCCTTTCACCTTCCTTGCAAGCTCTCTTTGTAACTTCTTTATTCTCTTTTCATATCTTGCAAGAATCTTTGGATTCTCAATATGCTTTCCTTGACTGTCTACATAGAGATCTTTAACTCCTAAGTCTAAAGCTATTGCGAAATTTTGTGGCGTTTCACTAATTCTACGATTGTACACTTTCTCTTGTTCTACTGTAATTGATACATAGTACCTCCCGCTTGGGGTTAGTGTTACGGTTGCACTTTTGATTCTGCCATCGAAAGTTCTATGGATTCGTGCTTTTACCCAACCGAGTTTCGGAAGCTTTATCTTCCCCCAGCAACGGCTTTTGTCTGGATTTATTATTATCTCACCAAAATCGACTTGTATATTGTTATTCGTAGAGTTCGTCGTATACGAAAACCGATGTGATTTCTTTGTCTTGAATTTTGGACATCTTGCTTGTTTTTTGAAAAATATTTTGTAAGCATTGTCAAGATTTATCAAAGCATTTTCGAGAGCAAACTTATCTACTTCCCTAAGCCATGGATATTGCTCTTTTAAAACACTGTTCAAATGCTTTCGACACTCAGGTTCAGTGGTCGAAAGCTTTTCTTCTTTGTATCTTTGCTCTCTCCAAGCAAGGAAGTAATTCCAAACAAATCTTACACAACCAAATGTCTTGGCTAACAGTGTTTTTTGTTTTTCATTTGGATAGAGCCTGTATCGATAGGTGACTATAATACTAAACTTGCTCCTTTTGAGAATTGATGTATTTCTTGATTTGCTCTTCAGTATTTTCACTCACCGTAGCAACAAAATATGACGGGTTTCCCTGTTCTTTTGCAATTTCCTGTAATATTTTTTAGGTCTGTTTCTATTTCACCTTGAAGAATTCTGTGTATGTACTTTACGCACCACACTATATGATATTGAAGGGAATATACGTACCCTCTTTTGTGACCAATTATAGGCATTTTGTTTGCCCATCTAAGGTGTGTTATGATTCTACACATATTATACAATAGCAAAATCAAGTCTTCATCTATTCTGTGCTCAAAGGTATAACAAATATAATGATATTATCTCTTACTCCTGCCTAAAGACACGAGAGTGTTAATTCTCTTCAACTTCTATTGCCGCATCCATTAAGATGTCGTAATACTCCTTCCACCTTCTTGCCACAGTTTGCCTCGTGTATCCTTGTGGATCACACCTCTCGTCCACTTTTGGTACCAACATTCTACAGCTTTCTGGTCTTTTCTCAAACTCGAGCTCACATCCGTGCGGGGTTAAAAACGTACATTCCCCAAGATAATTATGATCAAAAACGCTTCCTTCAAATCCTTTCACTGCTGGGCGAACAAAGTACAACCCCTCGTCTTGGTTGATCCAATCGATAGTCCACATTCCTGTCGATAAAGCTTCGATAAGGTTCGTTCGCAATTTTTCAATATCTGGTGCACCGAAATCCTCCGGCGTTGCTGGACCAGGGTAAGTCTTACAACACTTCCCACCACAACTTTTACAAATTGCCAAGTTCTCTACACCAATTGGTTTAATGTTTGAATTCATAGCCCACACTCCTCACAGAATTGTTTTTAATTATGGTAAAATAATTTCAAAAGAGTGCTCGAAAGGAGGAAAAAGTTTGAAAATATTCATCCCGGAGAAAGTACACTACATGCCACCGAAAAAAATCTACCTTGCCCGCACAGGAGCTGTGTACTCAAAAGTTCTTAATGATGAAAAACTTATGGAAGTGGCAAATAGTATCTACCTCAAAGGACTACAAATTGCCAAACCAGTCGTTTATTGGAACATTTATGATAAAAGCTCTCTAAGATCAGACATGATACCTTCTAAGTACCACGCCTACAAAATCTTTCTCATTTTTGTTTCAACACTCGGAAGAGAAGTAGATGAAGAAATTGAGAATTTGTCAAAGATTTCAACACTACAAGCAACACTTTTAGATTCATGGGGTTCTGAAGCACTTGAATCGCTCAATGACAATTTTGAAAAGTTCTTTAAAAAAGAGCACAAAGCTGAACTAACAATGCGCTTTTCTCCTGGATATGGCGATTTGGATTTAACTGTGAATAAAGATTACGTCAAATTACTCGGTATCGAAGACAAAATTAGAGTATTGGACTCTGGATTGATGATTCCGAGAAAGACCACAACGTGCATTGCGGCTATCATAGAATGAAAAAAAGTTCATTTGCAGTCTATTACACCAGAAGCAGAGCAGCCGTTATATTCGAACTGAATTGTAACATGCGTTATTCCAAATTCTTCATCGAGTTCGTGCTTTATCTTTTCATAAATCTCCATAGATTTGCTAACCGTGATATCTTCTGTCAAATTCACATGCCCCTCAAAGAAGATGCTCTTTTCATCGAGCCTCCAGATATGTACGTGGTGGATGTCTTTTATATTCTCTATCTCATTAAGTTTTCTCACAACTCTTTCTACTTCAATTTCGCTCGGAGCACTTTGCATCAGGATTGAAACTGATTCTCTTAGAATTTCAAAACTTTCTTTAAGAAGGTATAGCGAAATCCCTATCGTTAAGATAGGGTCTATAAATTTCAAATCGAAAATCCATATCATCACCGCACCTATAAGGACTGCTACCGAAGAAAGAGCGTCAGTTAACATGTGCAAATACGCTGACCTTATGTTAAGACTACTTTTTGACCATCTTCTTAGTATGACCATGCTGAGTAAATTAGCAATCAAACCTATCGTTCCAACAACTAAGACAATCTCGGAATTTATTTCTACTGGATTTACAAAACGTTCGATAGCTTCCCGTATTAACAATACACCTATTATCAAGAGAGTCGATGCGTTAAACAGCGCTGCAACTATGTTTGCCCTCTTATAACCAAATGTCTTTCTCGTATTTGCACTTTTCCCTGATAATTTAAAGGCAAAGTACGATATTACCAATGACAGAGAATCACTCAAATTGTGCATCGCATCCGATACGAGTGCTAAACTTCCAGCAATTAAACCTCCGATTATCTCCGCGAGCGTTATTCCAAGGTTTAGAAGGACAACAAAAGTAAATTGTGTCGGACTCAGGTTTGAGACACCATCTCCATGGTCATGGTGTGAATGGATATGGTCATGACTATGGACATGATTTACAGCATCTGTTCTATCAGCTTTTTTCTCACTCACAGACATTCACTCCTCACTCTTTTGCATTCTTATGTTCGATATGTTCAAATGCTTGATTGATGACCTTTTCAACATGCTCATCATCTATGGAATAGTATACGTACTTTCCAACTTTTCTGTACTTCACAATCCCAAATTGTCGAAGTAAACGCAATTGATGGGACACAGCCGACTGGCTAATTCCAACAGTTAGTACTATTTCAGAAACTGTCTTCTCGTCGTCCATAAGTGAGTTAATTATCTTAAGCCTTGTCTCATCAGAAAGAACATTAAAAAACTCGGCAACATGTCTCAATAATTCTTCGTTCTTTAATAGTCCCAACAACTAAATCCCTCCTGTTCTCGAGAACATATGAACATATGTTCATATATAGTATGCATCAAAATTCAACATTTGTCAAGTCAAAGAGATGAGTTAGTTTCTTTATGAATCTGAAAAATGTGATATAATCATCAAAAAGTACAGAAATCGGAAGAATTGGGGGTGCAAGTATTGGAGAGGTTAACACGAAAGAAATTTGCGGAAATATTATCTCAGCAGGTCCTTTTCTTAGACGGTGCGTACGGTACGGAATTTTTTAAGAGGGGGCATATAAAGGGAAGGGATCCGATAGAGATTTTGAACATAAAATCCCCTGACGTTGTTGAAGAACTCCAAACTGAGTACGTGAGAGCCGGTGTTGACTTTCTATTAACGAACACGTTCAGCGGCAATCGTCATAAATTAAAGAAGCTCGGATATGAAGATTATTTCCAAGCAATAAACGAAAACGCTGTGAAAATAGCCAAGAAGTCTGCAAGCGTTTCTAAGAAACAGGTTTATGTGTTAGGTGACATTTCCTCGCTGGGCGAGTTGTTGCAACCGATAGGAGAACTCGATTCTAAGTATGTTTACGATATTTTAAAGGAACAAGTTGAACTCTTAGTCAGAGCAGGTGTTGACGGAATAATAATCGAAACAATGAGCGATTTAAAAGAAGCGAAACTTGCTTATTTAGCCGCAAGAGATGTTTCATCCGATATACCGATTCTTGTAAGTATGACTTTTGAAGAAAACGGAGTCACTGTAACAGGTACGAGTCTGGAAGTTTACATATCGTTATTCAACGACTTAGACGTAGATGCGGTAGGCATTAATTGTACACTTACACCGGACAAGATGCTTCCACTTGTGAAAAAATTGTCTCAGTTCTCAACTAAACCCATATTTGTAGAACCAAACGCCGGTAAACCAATACTTGGACCAGATGGAAAGCTTACTTACAAGACAACCCCGGAGGAATTCACAATTTACATAGAAGATTACGTAGAACTTGGAGCAAACATTGTTGGTGGATGTTGTGGTACCGCTCCAGAGCATATCATGTACATGACACATCACATTGGAGTAAGGACTCCTAAAAGAAGAAAAATTGAGGAACTTAACGTCGTGAGCAACAGAACTTACATGGTAAATCTCGAACCGTTTCTGGTTATCGGAGAACGCATAAACGCATCAGCAAAGAAGAAACTGCACGCTCAAATAAAAGAATTCAATTTTGAGAACGTTAAAAAACAAGCTAAAGATCAAGAAGCAGAAGGCGCGCAAGTCTTGGACGTTAACCTTGGACTTGAGAGTGTACTTACCGATGAACATTTCAGAAAGATTATACTGGAACTCGATAAAATAGTGAGTCTTCCTTTGTCACTCGATATACAATTCAACAACTTCCTTGAGACTGCTCTCTTTGAATACGTAGGAAGACCGCTCATAAACTCTTCTAAGGCGTTAAAAGAAGACTTAGACGAGAAGATACGATTGATGAAACGTTATGGCGGCGTGTTGATTGTTCTGGCAATGGGAAAGGAAATACCAAAGAGTGCGAAAGAAAGGTATGAAATTGCTAAACAAGCAGTAGAATACTTAGAAGAAAACGGTATATCGCGCTCTCGTGTATACGTGGATCCTTTAGTTTTGCCTATAGGTGCTAACCAAGACTACCAAGTAACTTTAGACACCATAAAGATGCTTGTCAATGATGGGATAAAGACGAGTATAGGTTTGTCGAATTTCAGTTTTGGAATGCCGAACAGAGAGAGCCTAAATGCATCATTCTTAAGCTTGGCAATGTATTTTGGCCTTTCAGCCGCTATATTGAACACCGCGGAACAGACAACGATGAATATTTTGTCCGGTATGAAAAAGATCCTTAAGAAGGAATTGACGGATACGGCAGTTGGATCTTCAGAGAATGAACTTGTAACATATATCTTAAAAGCAGACTCAGCGAATGCAGAAAGGAATGTTTTTTCCTTCTTGGACACACTAACGCCTATTGAAATAGCTCAAAGTGTCTTGACAAAAGCCATGGAGGAGATAGGAAATCTGTATTCAGCTAATAAGATATACCTCCCGCATCTTATCCTTGCAGCTGAGACTGTTAAACCGATATTTAATAAACTGCTTTCAATGATAAAGGAAAAAGATTCTGTAAAGCTCGGAAAGGTCATGCTCGCTACCGTTGAAGGAGATATACATGACATTGGTAAGAAAATTGTCGCAACAGTACTTGAAAGTGCTGGTTTCGAAGTTATAGATATCGGAAAAGACGTACCAGCTGGCGAGATTGTAAAGAAGTTCTTTGAAATAAAACCGGATATTATAGGGCTGTCTGCAATGATGACAACAACCGTGGTGCAAGTCGGAAATGTCGTCACAGCTCTCAGAGAAAACAATATTCATGTACCCGTTATTTCTGGTGGAGCATCTATGAACGAAGAACTTGCAAGGAAATTCGGCTCGTATTATGCAAAAGATGCACAAGAAGCTGTTAGATTATGCAAGAAATTGTTAAGTCTTGAGAATTGAAATTGTAAAAAACAATGAAGGGGACTTCCGTCCCCTTTTGTATTTTCGTTCATCTTTTCGTGTAATAGTCAGTTATAACCTCAAAAAGTTCATCTATTTCTTTTAATTTAGCTTCCTTTACCTCCAAAGGAAGTGAAGATAAAGACAGCATCCTTCTTAAGTAGTAATACCTAACAGAAATATCTGAATATGAGTCGTTGGGTGTTGCATTAAAAGTTTTAAAAGCCTTCAGAAGTTTTTCATCTGCTTCTGCTCTAAGATTTCTATACTGTTTTTTATCAAATTCGTTCCTTCTTCCAACATCAGTACCTGATTCTGGTGAAATCAAAAATCTTACTAAGATAAATAACGTGTAGACAGTTAGGAAGATAGCAAATATCCTTAAAATGATAAACAAGATGCTTATTGGTGGCATCGGAAACGTGAAATAGAACTCATATTCCACAGAACCACCTTCTTTATCAAGCATTCTTAGAATAGTATTCTGTCAAAATCTCATAAGCTTTTGCAAGCTCGTCTAGAACTTTCTGTCGCATCTCCTCAGACATCTTGGCTCTGTTGAATTTCTTAACAAGTTCATAGTACTTTTCGCTTACTTTAGTATACGGTACATTCGATTTAAGACCTAAAAGTCTGAATGCCTCTGCAACACCCATGTCTTTTTCAGAGGAAGAAGACAAACCTGTTTCAGAGAAACTTCTTTTATACTCAAGCGTCTTTTCTCTTGTATAGTCTTCTGAAGTTTCTTCAAAATCCGATTCTGTTTTTCTTTCCTTGTTAATTAAATCCTTAATGTCCGTGCTTCTTTCTCTCGTTGGCTTTTTCCCGCCTTTGAAAATCTTGACGATAGTAGACAGTATTGCATAAGCAAAAATTACGAACACTAAAGTAGGAATGATTATGAAAATGAATGGCAATACTTTCTGAACAAACATAAAGAAATAGTAGTTCTCAAAAACTGAACCAAAGATTGAAAGAAATATTAAAATCATGAATGCAAAAAACACAAAGCTAAAACAGCCACTTAATGCATTCTTCTGCTTACTTGCCCCTTTTTCAGACAATCATTTCACCGTTCCTTTTTGAATGATAGAATCACCCTCAACATATGCAACGAATGTCGCGGAAGATTTAATTTTCTTTCCAAGCATCGTGTTTATAAGCGGTTCAAAGTTTATGAAAACACCCATAAAATACTTTGGATCATAGTTTGCTGTAAAAAACGTCTTATCTCCGGGTTTGTATTTGTTCGGTGCGACCGTGTACGTAATCATTCTGTCATTCTTTATAAGTAAATAACTCTCCATACCATTTTCTGTAGTGAGAACACCATATTTTTCAGAACCTATCGTAACATACTTCTTGACTTCTTCTGGCATTTTGAATCCACTTCCAAAAACAACCGAGTAGGATGAAACGGAAACATTTTGGTTATTTTGATTACTCTGATTAGACGTTTGACTCTGTGAATCTGCACTAAGCAAACTACTCACAGCTGAACCTATATCTGCCGATGCGTACATCACACCACTTATACTCACGTTTGTTATATTTGCAACGGATAACAATGCATCTAAAGTGCTCTTTTTCAAAGCCTCAGGTATCTGCCTGTTAACGAATATGAGCAAATCCCCTCCAACGTTCTTATCTCCGAGCACATCGACTGGTTTTGTGTTTTGCAAAGTTTTAAGTGCATTCTTTGCAGCCTGTGTCTTTGCATCTATTTTCTGATAAAGCACAAGTGCGTTGTTCTCCACGCGGATGTATCCGTATCCTTCAAACGATATATCTTTATCTACAATATTCGTGTACGTAACACCGAGATTTCCCTTCAACGTGCTCGATAGATTTGCTGGTACTTTCCCTCCGCCAACTTGCACGTCTGAATACACGAAGTAGTTTTCTACAAATTTTACTTTCTTGAGAGTCTCTTGTTCTAAGAAGCTTTCAAGGACTTTTCTGACTTTTGTTGTGTTTTTCACAGGTCCAAGTACGACAGTTATATTTCCTTCTTTATCTGTAGTAACAAGCATTTCTTTCGTGAATAGGTCGAAGTCGCTCAGTGTGTACTTCATAGATAACAATTGTTGTTCGAGAACACCTAAGACGAGAGATTCAAGACCAATTCCCGTATCAGCCAATAAAGTCTGACCTATCGGAAGCGCTTTGAAGGCATCGTACGCTTTTGGAAGATCCGGGACATAAACAAGCATGGAATAATCCTTTGGCAAGAATTTCAGCGCATCGGCAAAACTCACTGTTAACAGCAGTATGGTTAGTAATAAAAAGCTCAATAGTTTTCTCAAGCTCATAGTTGTTGCACCTCCTGGAATTTTTTAACATAATATAGGTTCAATCTCTATTGTACACCTCATGATATACTTCTTCAAGTTCTTCAAATTTTAACTTTTTGGTAGGTTGGTAGTTAGCAAATTCGCTCTTTCCACCACCTTTTCCACCAAATTTCTCTATTAACTTTGATACAAAATTTCTTACATCGTATTTTTTAGAAGCAATTATGTATTTGCTGTTATCGTAAAATACTAAAATGCTGTCTTCGAAATTTCCAATTTTAGCTAAGAAATTCCCAACTTCTGTGTATCCTTCTAAGTATACCAGACCTTTATTTGACAAATTCTGACTCAAAACAGTTGCGTATTCCTGCGAAATCTTAGAAAGTAGTAAAGCTTGGTCTCTGCTCTGGTTCAAAAGCTTTTCCACACGCAGTTCCAATTCGCCCACTGAAGATGTGAGCATTTTGGAAAGTTTTTTTAAGACGGAATTGTATTTTTGAAAGTATTTCAACGCCCTCTTCCCAGCGACTGCGTAGATCCTTGTGAGATTACCCTTGACTTTCTCAGCATCTATTACTTTTATCAAACCTACCTCGCCAGTATTGTTAAGATGAAATCCACCACACGCAGAAACGTCGAAGTTGTCTATTTTTATAAGCCTAACTTCTCCGGTAACTTTATCGCTTAAGGGTTTTCTCAGGTTGTAATTCTTAGACCCCTCAATGTCCGTTATTATCTCTTCTATTGTATAACAAGATTGTGTAACTCTATTGGCGAGCTCTTCTGCCTCTGAGATGACTTCGCTTTCCAAAAATGGAACGTCGAGATCTATAGTTGAATACTCCTCGCCCATGTGGAAACTGACGGTTTCTATATCCGCAACCTCTAAGAACGCAGCTGAGAGAATATGCTGTCCGGTATGTTGCTGGGCGATATCTTTACGTCGCTTTTGATCGACAATGACTTCATGGATACCTGGTGTGATAGTGCCAGCAATCTGATGGACAATTTCGTTATCTTTTTCAAAAACATGAAAAACATCTACTCCTGCAATCTTCCCCCTGTCACCGAGCTGGCCACCCTTACCGTCTGGATAAAACGGTGATGCATTCGCATATGCATAAAACTTTCCGTCTTTTTCCTCGATTCTTGTAATTTCTACCGTGCTCTCAAAATACCTCTTGTGTATGAGCAACTCAATCACCCCATAATGCCGAGAGTATTATTCTAATTTATTTATGAAATCCACAGTTTTGCCCAATCTCTTTAACGTCTCTTCCTTTCCCAAAACCACTATGCTTTCAAATAAACCAGGTGTTACAAGCTTTCCTAAAAGAGCACCACGAATAGTCTGGAATACTTTGTTTGTACCAAGACTTAATTCTTCTGCAATAACTCTCAAGGTCTTTTCAACGTTTTCAATAGTGTAATTTTCGAGTGCTTCGAATTTTTCAATAGCTAAGCTTAATATAGATCTGGCTTCCGGCTTTTTGACAAATTTCTCAATATAGTCCGATGAGTATTCATATTTATCATCCACAAACGGGAGGACAAATTCGTATAATTGCTTTAAAGTATTTACTTTCTCGCGGCATATGTTAATCACTTCCCTTGGAACATCACTTTTAATTCCAGTAAACTTTTCCCATTCTTCAAAATATGCATAGAGCTCATCGTTAGATAACAACCTCATATGCTTTCCATTTACCCATTCGAGTTTTTGATAATCAAAAACTACGTTCTTATTCGATATCTGATCTGGTGAAAAAGATTCAATTTTCTTTGTATAATCAAAAATTTCCTCGTCGACGCTCCAACCAAGAATTGCCAAGTAGTTAACTAACGCTTTCGGAAGGTATCCTTCTCTTCTAAAATGCTCTACAGCTGTTGCTCCGTGTCTTTTACTTAGTGGTGTTTTATCAGCACCGAGTATCAGCGGAATATGCATGAACCTCGGTGGAGTCCAACCCAAAGCTTCATATATAAGTAGTTGTTTTGGCGTATTCGATATATGGTCTTCACCACGCAATACATGTGTGATGCCCATGAGATAGTCATCGATCACAACAGCGTAGTTGTAGACAGGATAGCCGTTTGACTTAACGATAATGAAGTCTTCCATGTGCTCTGTTGAAAATTCAATCGTACCCTTAAGCATATCGTCAAAAGAAAGAGTTCTGTTTTCTGGTACTTTGAAGACTATTGTATACGGATTATCGGTTTCTGGCTGCTTTTCTGTTTTATACAGTAGTTTCTTTGGGTCGTCTTTGTCGTAAACAGCAAAATACGCATGCCCCACCTCAACGAGCTGGTAGGCATATTTTCTATACAGTTCGAGCCTCTCACTTTGCCTGTAAGGACCATACTCTCCACCAATATCAGGACCTTCGTCCCAATTCAATCCAAGCCATTTCATATCGTTCATTATCATACGTTCGGATTCTCTCGTGGACCTTTCTGTGTCAGTATCTTCTATCCTAAGTATAAACTTCCCGTTATTCTTACGTGCGAAAAGCCAGTTAAATAAGGCTGTTCGAGCACCGCCCACATGTAAGTATCCGGTTGGGCTTGGTGCAAATCGTACTCTTACTTGTCGTTCGTTAGCTACATTAATTTTTTCTGTCATCTCACCTTTTCCTCCCGCTTCTAAGTTTATTTTATACTTTTAATTCATCGTCTCAAAAACACCGCAGGAACATACAATTCTTCTTCAGTGAGCCCACCGTGCATTCCTGCGAGCCTTTCCTCGCCTCCGCTGTACATATATGTGAAGGCATTATTCTTTGTTGCAATCATTATAGCATCACCTATTCTGTTGTACAACTCCGGGTGTGTTCTTCCAGGACCAAAGAGTTCCATCTCGAGCGCTTCTTTATTAGACAAGAAAATTGCTGAATTTGGATAATTCTCGTCAAAGTATAACCTTAACGCATCGTAGGCACTACGCTTCAAAAGGTAGAAATACATCATCCTCATCTCTCCACCGGGTGGAGAAGATAAAAGTCTATTAAATGAATCCGTAGGTTTCAAGAAGTTGTTGCTCGAATTTGGAATTTGAATCATTCCGTGATCAGAAGTGATTACAAAGAGCGAGTCGTGTGGCAGACTTTCAGAGGTAAATCTTTTCAATTCCATAAGTATCCTTGTCATTTCCATATCGTATGCATCGCTATCTGGTCCTTTTTTGTGCCCCAATCCGTCCAAGTGTCCCCAGTAAACGTAGAGAATTCCGCTCCAGTCTTCTAAAAGTTTCTTTCTAAGTGTTGCTAACAAGTCGCCCATGTAGTAATAACCCATTATATGTCCGTTCTTGTGTATTAGGTAAGATAATCCAGAATTGGCAATCGACGCGTGTGTTATAACTCCGCCGTACAATCCCTTTTCCTTTAACTGGTCAAATATGTTATCTATTCGATGGAGTCTTTTTTTCAGAATACTCGAGAATATATTTCCTTCAATTCCAGGATAAGTAAACTCTATCATGTTTGCAAGTCCGCCGATTTCTCTTAGGTAAAGAATATATCCTAACAATCCGTGTTCTTTTGGGGTCTTCCCTGTAAACCAACTTGTAACAGCCGCAGCTGTTGTAGAAGGAAAAACGCTCGATACCTTCAATATACTTTCAAACCCAAGTTTTTCGTTCACTTGGATAAATTTGTTGTATCCCATTCCATCAACAAGAAATATAACTATCTTATTCACTCCATTGAAAAACCCCTCGAAGGAACCTTCGAGGGGAAATTCTGGGTGATTTGAATGACATCCAAAATGTTTAAGAAATCGTGAGAGAAGATTTACAATAGATTTTTGGTAATCAGGCAAATAAAGCTCGTGCTCATTTAACATTAACCTTTTACTGCTCCTTTCACAAGGCCTCCAACGATGTACTTTTGCATCAGTAAGAAGAGTATAACCATTGGTATCATACCTATCATCGCTGCTGCAGTGAAAAGTCCCCATTGTGTTTCAAATGGTCCTGTCGAGAATGTGTAAAGACCGATAGCATAAGTGTACTGTTGAACGTCTTGGAGAATTATCCTTGCAAGAACGAATTCATTGAATGTCCCCATGAAAGTTAGTATTACTATAACAGCAAGTATTGGTGAAGCGAGTGGAAGAACTATCTTTACGAATGTCTGCCATCTTGTTGCGCCATCTATAAGTGCGGCTTCTTCAAGAGAATCTGGAATCGTGTCGTAGTATCCTTTGATAAGGTACATATTATAGGCTATACCACCGAGATACGCAAATATAAGACCCGAGAGCTTGCTTAAGCCAAATCCAGGTATGTACTTTCCAGCAAATGCCAAGAACGTGTAGATAGCTATCATGTACATTATTGCCGGGAACATTTGAATCAGTAACAATCCCATTATACCATACTTTCTTCCTTTGAACCTCATTCTACTGAACGGATATGCGGCTAGTGCTGTTACAGCTGTAATTATTAATGAAACTGAGAGCGAAACGATAACACTGTTCAGTATCCATCTCATCATGTAATGGTCAGGTTTCCTTTGCCATATCTGGTCTATTCTGAATGAAGCACCATCAATCTTTTTAGAATAAGCAGTTATATCCTTTAAATTCAATTTATCGGAGAGTTCGGAAGACTTCCTTGACATAACGTTCATATTTGGCACAACATTGTTTCTGTAAACAGAGAGCACAGTGTCAGTAAGCCTTTCCATTGACATTGGTCTGACTTTTACGCCAGTTTTTGAAACGGGCATAAATCTTGGACCTTGGATTTCTATGTCAGACAGGTATAACTTCAAGTCACTTATGAAAGGTCCATAATTTTGAACGAACAAGTCATAGTTTGTGAACATATCTTTAGCGGTTCCGGGCCAGTCAAGTTTATTTGCTATGCTCCTTAGTGTTTTTTGCTTTTTCTCATCCCTAATCAGACTTGCAACATCACTGACTATGCCAAATATTCTTTTTGATTGCAAGTTCAGCATCTGGAGCTGTGCAGGTAACCTCATGTTTGAGACTCTTGACTTAACTTCGTTCAACTGAACAATGGCAAGCTGCGCTTTTAGGTAAAGCAGTGCATCGTGTATAAGTTCATAAGCCTTTTCTATCTCTGTATTTATCTCTTCTTTCCTTTTTTCGAGTTTATTTTGCATAGCTTTGTACTTCTCTATCTGACTCTGGAGCGCTAACATCTTACTTGTATAATTGTTAAGCTTACTGAGCATTGAGACCGCCTCATTTACCGTACTTGACACCCTTACAGTGAATGTATCAAGCGTATTCAAAAAGTCAGCGTATGGTGCCTTGTCTTTATCAACTGCGGCAGACCAGTTATTTAGTACTAAATCATAATATTTTTGAAATTCTGTCAATGCTTGATCTATATCGTTCAAGTCTGTGAACTTTTGGATGTTCAACTGTATGTCTTTAATTTTACTCAGGGTGTTGGTGAATCTTTCCATAATAGCTGTTTCGTCCGGAATCATTTCCGCATAGACACTTGAGTTTTTTGCAGCTTCGAGCAGTTCTGAAGCAGATTTCAAGACAAGAGTATATTCCGAAAGCTGCGGAATAAGATAAGAACGTATTGTTCGAACGGAGGCTAAGAATACACCCTGATACTGTGCATAGGATTTTTCTAAGGGTTGCAAAGTCATCTTAACGCTGCTGATTTGCGAATCTATCTCTTCCAATTCGGATTTCTTATTGCCAATAAGGAGTTCCCATTCCTTTTGTCCTTGGTAAGGGTCGATATCAACAAGTGCACTCAAATCCTCTCCGCTGTTATAAAGCTCATATGCGGCAACTTGTAAATACTTCGTCGGCTTTTCAAACTTTAGCTCACCAACTATCTTATCAATGTCACTCACATAACCTTTTATTAAAGCATCAGAATTTTTCTCGAAGTATTCCCTTAGATTCGATATTGCCGTGTCTATCTGAGACTTCAAATTTTCAGTTTCTTGTATATACTTTTTGAACCTTTGGACATCCTCTTTGAAATATTGGGTTGCTTTTTCTATAGTTATTTTATCGTGTGGTGGAGCCATTAGTATAAGTGCATCCATATCGGATACGAGCCTTGGTCCATTCTTTTCTGGTGCAAGAAGGTCGATATAATTTTGAAGGGTCATTCTACTACTGAAGAGCTTCGTCGAAAATGCCGCGTTATCCCTTCTAAGCGAGGTAGAAACAACCCATACTATTGGAAATAGAACAGCTACTGAAATGATTATGAGAATTATATGTGTTAGAATTTTTCTCTCTTTTCGAACCATTATCTATTCACCTCCTCAAAGGAGCCGGACAAACGGAAGTTGATGAAGCTGAGAGTTCCAACTATAAGGAATATGATAATTGAAATTGCCGATGCAAATCCGAAATCCTGACCTCGTCCACCTTCAAAAGCGAGCTTGTAAGTGTAGGATATAAGAATATCAGTTGAACCAGCTGGTGTGGTTGTATTTGGCATCGCTGGTCCACCACCAGTTAAGAGGTAGATATTAACAAAATTGTTGAAGTTAAACGCGAAGCTTCCAACCAAAAGCGGTGCTATTGTTGTCATAAGAAGTGGGAATGTTATCTTCCAAAATCTCTGCCATTTGTTAGCACCATCGATAGCAGCTGCTTCGTAATAGTCTTCCGGTATGCTCTGAAGCGCACCGAGTGAAACAACCATCATGTATGGAAATCCGAGCCAAGTATTGACGGTAAGAACAGCAACCTTTGCCCAGAATGGATCATTAAACCACTTAATCGGTTCCGCACCAAAAAGCTGCGTCACGACAAACTTGTTGAGAATACCATATGTCTCATTGAAAAACCCATTCTTCCAAACAAGAACTGAAATGAATGCAGGAATAGCCCAAGGAATTATCAGCAATGACCTGTAAATCGCCCTACCTCTTAAGTTCGGATTATTAAGAACAAGAGCAAGTATCAGACCAATTACAAAAGTGAAGAGAACGCTGAGAGCTGCCCAGGTGAAGTTCCAAACAAATATCTTTGCAAAAGGACCTGAAACAGTCGGATCTGTGAAAATTCTTGTGAAATTCTTCAGTCCATAACCAGAGATGTAGCCACCAACTGCTACTTTTTCGCCTTTTTCATTTATATCGTAAATAGTACCATTCTCTTCGATTAACGGCCTGTTAGTAATCGTATTAATCAATACTGTCTTAACTATGCTCTTTCCTTTCTCTATAGTTTCTGCGAGACCAAGTTTGTACATGTGCCTAATCTTATACATATACAATTTTCCTTCTTCGTTCTGTCTCACAGCATATCTTTCTGACGATTTATCGACAAACTCTATTTTACTCATAGTTGGGAAGAGAATAGAATACTTAAAGTAATCTTCGTTAATTTGTGTAGAAGTATCGTCTGGACTGTAGAAGTACTTATATATATTCCCCGAGTCTTTTATTAATTCAATTCTTCCATTTTGAAGTTCTGTCTGAACTCCACTTTCGTTAATTTTGAGAAACTGCGCCTCAGCTAAGATTAACTGACCAGCTTCGCTTTTCAAGACGTTGTAATCTTTCGCAATGTAAGTTTCCGTTGCCGAAGAAACAACCACTACAAAATCGGATGTTGGTTGAGTGCCGTCAAACTTTACGTAAACACTGTAATTGAGTGGTGTGCTTTCTTCCACAATGTACGTGTAAATTGGATCAACCAACAATCTCTCAACGACTTCCTGTCTTGTCATTATGTGACCAGTTCCATAGTTCGTGAAAGCTGTTCTGATCGTAAAAGCTATCGGATAAAGCACAAGTATAAACAAAAGAACAAGAGCGGGTATCATGTATCTGTACGGATAAGCGTTCCTGTTAATTATGAAAAAGTCAATCAAAAATATAAGCACAAACAAAGTTACAGATAGCTCATAAAAGCCTCTGCCAAAAAGGAAAATCCCTCCAAGAACTCCAAATACTGTGAAAAACACCAAAAAGATCCAGCCAAGCACTTTCAAGAATCTCATGGGTATTCCTCCCCGACTGTATTTTTGAACATTCATTTGGTACGTTTGACTTTGAAAGAATGTTGCAGATTAGGTTTTGATATAGACATTAAGAAAAAGCACGGGGGCATACCCCCGTGCCCCTATCTGTATTTCAAGAATTATTTAATCTGTGCTTTAATCTGTGCAACTGCGTCTGCAAGTGCTTTTTCTGCTGGTACTCCTTGGTCAAGCGTCTTTGCGAGTGCGTCTCCCATTGCTCCCCAAACTGCTGCCATCTCTGGAACATTTGGCATTGGAAGTCCGTACTTTCCAAGGAAGTCTGCGAATTTCTTTGTAAGTGGATCTCTTGACATAACAAGTTCGTTAACATCGCTTCTTGATGGACATCTTGGGTCAGCTTGCCAAATTTGGAACATTATGTCTTTTGTTGCGATGAATTTTGTTAAGAAGTCAAGTGCGAAGAGTTTATTCTTGCTCTTTGCGTTAACCATGAAACCTTGTGCACCGAAGAATGGCTTTGGATTCTTTCCGCCAGGGAGTGTTGGAATTGGTGCAACGTCAAAGTTGATACCCGCTTGTTTGTAGCCTGGAACTGCCCATGGACCATTGATTATCATTGCTGCAAGACCATCTTTGAAGAGACCGTCCATTGTATTGTAGTTGTCACCTGATGTGAGTATCTTTTCATCAACAAGTTTCTTTATGAGTTTAAGACCTTCAATTGCACCTGCGTTTGCAAGTCCAACGTCTTTTACGTTAACCTTTCCTGATTTGTCCGTTCCGAATACATAACCGCCCATACCAAAGAATGCAAATGAGCTGAAGTAGAAGTTTTTGTAATCGTAAATCAAACCTCTAACTTCTCCGCCAAAGTCCTTTTCAATCTTCTTTGCAAGTGTTATGAGCTCATCGAATGTTTTTGGTGGGTTCTGAACGTAATCTTTGTTGTACATTAGTGCAGGACCGTCAAATGCATATGGTACACCGTAGAGTTTTCCATTGTAGGTGAAACCTTGGAGTGGTGCTGGGAAGTACTTGTCTTTTTCTGGAAGGTTTATTGGTTCGAGTAAACCGTTGACAACAAGTTCTCCAACCCAGTCGTGTGCTCCAACGATGATATCTGGACCTTCTCCTGCTGGTGCTGCTGTTAAGAATTTCGACTTGATGTCACCAAAATTTACCTGAACGACATCAACCTGTACACCATACTTTGCTTTGTACTGATCCGCAAGTTTCTTAAGAATAGGAACTTGTGCCTCAGATGTCCATATAGTAATCTTTTTGGCTTGAGCAAAAGCCAAGAAGACAAACAATACTGCTAAAACTACCGTAAGAACTTTTCTCATACACTCTACCTCCCCTTCTAAGATAATGTGGAAACCATTAGTATTATACTACAACAAGTAAGAAAGTAAACAACATTTTGGAATAGTTTCCAAGAATCTGTGAAAAGACTTACAAAACCTTTGAATACATTAGAGAACATACTTTTGCATACGCGAGCATACAAGAGCATAATAATATACTTAAATTATTTTTTCTGAAATTCATTCTTTGCTGTTATTGAAATTACACCCTTTACAATGTATAATTAGTCTGCATTCATTCGAAAATCATGGTATATAAAGTTGGAGGTGAAAGTGATGGAAAAAAGAAGGAGAAGAGTTATCATCTTAGGTGCCGCAGGAAGAGATTTCCACAACTTCAACACATTCTTCAGAAACAACCCCGATTACGAAGTTGTAGCATTTACAGCAACTCAAATTCCTGATATAGCAGGTAGAGTATATCCCGCCGAGCTTGCTGGACCACTTTATCCAAACGGAATTCCTATTGAAGATGAGGCAAACTTACCCGAGTTAGTCAAAAAATATGATGTTGACGAAGTAATCCTTGCTTACAGTGATTTACCGCACCAATATGTTATGGAAAGAGCTGCTATAGCTCTTGCTACAGGTGCGGATTTCAAATTGATGGGTCCAAAAGCAACAACTGTTGAATCAACAAAACCTGTTGTATCGGTGTGTGCAATCAGAACAGGTTGTGGAAAGAGTCAGACAACAAGAAGAGTTCTTGACATACTCAGAAGCAAGGGCATGAAGGTTATTTCCATAAGACACCCGATGCCATACGGCGACCTTGTTGCACAGAAAGTTCAAAGATTCGCAGATTATTCAGACCTTGATAAACACAACTGCACAATTGAAGAGAGAGAAGAATACGAGCCACATATCGACAGAAAGAGCGTTATCTACGCAGGTGTTGATTACGAGGCAATATTGAGAAGTGCAGAAGCAGAAAACCCAGATGTAATTCTCTGGGACGGTGGAAATAACGACTTTCCATTCTACAAGTCTGACCTTCAGATAGTCGTTGTTGACCCACACAGACCAGGCCATGAAGTGACATACTATCCAGGCATGGCAAACTTACTCATGGCAGATGTCATAGTAATCAATAAAGAAGAGACAGCAAATAGGGAAGATATCGAGACAGTGAGAAGAAATATCGCAAAGTGGAACCCAAATGCAATAGTAGTAGATGCAGCTTCTCCAATTTTCGTTGATGATCCATCACTGATCAGAGGCAAGAAGGTTCTCGTTGTTGAAGATGGACCAACCCTAACACATGGCGAAATGAGATATGGAGCAGGTTACGTTGCAGCAAAAAGATTTGGAGCAAAGGAAATTATTGACCCAAGACCATTTGCTGTTGGCTCAATAGTTGAAACATACAAAAAATACAACCACCTTGACGTTATACTCCCAGCAATGGGTTATGGTGAAAAACAAATTAAAGAATTAGAAGAAACAATAAACAAGTCAGATGCTGACGTAGTTATCATTGGTACTCCAATCGACCTCAGAAGAGTTATGCACATAAATAAACCTGCAGTAAGAGTTAGGTATGAATTGCAAGAAATCGGCGAACCAACATTGGAAGAAATACTTACAGATTTTCTCAAACAAAAAGGGTTACTTAAATAATAAGTGCAGTAGAAAAAAGGCGAGTGGAAAATAACCACTCGCCTTTTCTTATTTTTTGTAAAGTGTAGTTGCAAATTCAAACACTTGTATCGATGTTCTGTCCTTGATAAAGCTGACCTGCGATCCTAACAAGCTTGAGATTCATATCTTGCTGTTTGTAAAATGCAAATTCCAGTGTTTTCAGCATAAGTTCTTTTGCTTGATTTACTTGTGTTTGAACATCAGAGACTCCAGATGTTCCAGAATGTACTGGAACACTTCGTTGAATAGGAAACATACTGATACCTGTATAACCGGATCCAAGACCGTTAACTTGCATAAATATCACCTCATATTTGTTATCGACCAAAATTTGATAGAATTAATATCACCCATTCTTAATCTTAAGAATTGAAAACACTGTACGTTCATCAGAACTATACAGCTTTATCTGTAATCCAAGTTTCTTAGCTATTTCGCTTGCTATGTACAAGCCCAACCCTGTTCCAGAAGAGTTTTCACCTTTATAGAATCTCTCAAATATTTTGTCCCGAACTTCATCTGATATCTTTGGTCCATGGTTTATGACGTCTATCTTGCCGTTATCTATGCTTACTATAACAGGTGGAGCACCGTGGGTAAATGCGTTGTCAACAAGGATAGTCAATATTATACCGAGTCCTTCTTTGTTCGTTTCAATAGTTCCTTCCCCTTCAACGATAACTTCTCTGTCTTTAAACTTGTGTTGTACAATTTCTGATATGAAGTCACGAATGTTAATCTTCTCTTCCGTAAGAGTTTCCACCCTTGCTATTAACAGCATATTCTCTATGATATTTTTAATTTCTTTTGCGCTTTCTTCTATCGCCTGAACAGATTCTGTAAGTATCTCTTCATTTTTCGCTCCCCACCTCTTAAGCATGTTTACATAACCGAGAAGAGTCGCAATAGGCGTTCTAAGCTCGTGGGAGACCGCAGACACGAAAGATTCCTGTGCCTTGTAAGAACGTTCAATTCTTTCCATCAAATCATTGAACTTCGACACTAATTCTTCAACTTCCAAGCTCTTAGGTTTAATCTTTACCCGATATGAGACATCTGACCCACCAAGAAGTTCAATTTCTGAGACGAATGCTTTTATTTCCTTTACACTTTCCTTCGTTAGTACATAGGTAGATAAGAAGATACCTCCAGCGATCAATACTATGGTGAACATGAAAATCTTCCTTATGTTCTCCAAAAACCGCATCGTAGGTGTAACATCTTTTCCCAAAATAATATCATCAAGTTTCACAAAGTAGTAGTGTTTATCCCCAATCTTTTGAAATCCGTTTACATCTTTCAAACCTATACCATACGGGTCATTGATAACTTCACCGGTAGACAAATCCGCAACATAAACATCCCATCTTAGAACGAAATATTGCTTTCCAACCGGTGTATCTACAACTGTGACAAACCTCTGAGGATTGATGAAGTCTGAAGTAACACTTCGAACAGCGAGGACGTAAAAATATCTGTAAATAAGCAGAAGTGCTATAGATACAACTAAAACAGAAGCGAGAGTTGTGAAGAAAGATATCTTAGTGGTCAGTTTCAAGTTTCTCACCAACTAACTTGTATCCTATACCTCTTACTGTCTTTATTATGTCTGGAGATAGCTTTTTTCGTAAATAATTAATATAAACTTCGACTGTGTTGTCAGAACCGTAGTAATCAATTCCCCAGACTGCGTCTAAAATTTCTTCTTTACTGACTGCACGGCTGTGATTCTTTAAAAGGTATAACAAGAGTTCAAATTCAGTTTTGCTCAAGTCAACTTCCCTTCCATTGAATAAAACAACATGCTTATCTTCATATACTTCCAGATTCCCTAACCGTATCGGTGTTGATATCGATATGTGTTTTCTCCTCAATAGCGCTCTTATCCGTGCCAATAATTCCTCGTTATCAAATGGCTTTGTAAGGTAATCATCAGCTCCTGATTCAAAGCCTGTTAGTTTGTCTTTTTTCATTCCCAAAGCTGTAAGCATCAAAATGAGAACATCAGGGCTCAACTTTCTGATTTCTTTTGCAACTTCGTATCCATCAGTATCCGGAAGCATTATATCCAATATAACCAAATCAGGTTTCTCGCTCCCAAAGTTTTCAATTGCATCGATACCACTCTCGTAGGTAACGACACTATATCCAGCATGCTGTAACTCCAATTCGATCAGCCTTCTAAGCTTTCTATCGTCTTCTACTATCATAATTTTCGGTATATTACTTGTAGAACTCACTGATGAATTCACCTCTTTTGCATATTGAAAAATCTTCAGCTTATGATATACTATTTGAGCAGAGCTTAAAGGTCGGAGGCGTGTCCGAATGGCTAAGGAGCCGGTCTCGAAAATCGGTGGACCTCGCGGTCCTTGTGGGTTCGAGTCCCACCGCCTCCGCCAATTTTTATTTTATATTGAAATCTTTCGATTACTTGCTTGTTTTTACCGACTGATAGAATTCATTCCTCCAAAGCATGTCAAAGTCAATTCCATCATTTTTCAACATTTCAAAAAAATCATAGGCGAAAACCTTCATTATGCTCAAAGAGTACTCATCGTCGAGTATCACAATATAGTAGTATGTAATAACCTCTCCGCTTGATTTTGTCCATATCTTGAAAACTGGTGCCAAAGATTCGTCACTCGTTATGTGCTGATAGAGCTTATCAAAAACCAGTTTCAAATTTTCTGCGTAAAATTCTTTTTTCGCAGGATTTTGAGAAACGATTTTTTGAAGAATTTCCTTCTGCAATTCATCGATTGATTCTATAACTTTCTGATATGCCGTTTGGAGAGCAGACTCTTTTACGGTTCGCTCGTTAAAATTTGGGCCTGACGCCTGACCAAGTCCGTATATTACTTTGCTTTTCTTGTCCTTGACCCAGTCATTGAGTCTATTGGTTAAAACATTATTTTCGTACACCAAAGAAACAGAAGGATCACTTTTTCCAACGTCCGGAATAACCTCCTGTACGGATGGTAAAGCAACAGGTTCCTTCGGAATTGTAACCAGAACTTGTGTAAAAAGCAGTGTTGTAGCTACTACTCCAAATATCAACCAAAATATTAATTCCTGCATCATACCACCTCATGAAATTTTCTGTAGCGTGAATTCATCAACAAATCTGCGTATAAACACCTTGTAAGGAATGCTGTCGAGCAGAATATCATCTGCTTCGATTTCTCTCCGGTCGAGTTCTATATTGGAATTCCCATAGGCTGAAATCCAAGACTTATATCGTCTGTTGTACTGAATTTGGTGTATGTCGTACCTTTCTACCAGCATCCTTATTATAGAACTTCTAACAAGGTCACCGAAAGAAGGATGATATGGTCCCGCGACGATGAACTGCTTTTGTGAATCAGGTACATAGTATCCTAAACGAGTTACAACCCCTCCGAAACTCTCTACAAACATTGTCATTTCCGAAATAATAGTAACAGCATCTTCAAGAGTCAAAGGTTCATATTCACCATTATTGTAAAGTTGCTCCAGTTCCGTGTCTTTGAAAACAATAGTCGGATGTATCCTGAAAAGCTTAACTCCTTCATTTAAAAGCTTACTGACAGTGCGTAAATCCTTTTCACTTGTGTCATACGGAAGCCCTATCATCAAGTGGGCTACAACTTCAAAATGATTTTGAACGAGTCTAATTGACTTTAGAACGTCTTCCTTAGTATAGTTTCTCTTAGAATGTTTTAACACATCATCGTCTAAGCTCTCTACACCGAGTTCTATTGTTTTAACATTGCCTGATTTCAATATTTCCAAGATTTCTTCATCTATACTATCAGGCCTTGTAGATATTCTTTTTGGAATATCAGGCCTTATTGATAACAATCTTTTCATAACATCTTTTGGAAGCCCTGTAAAAGTGCCACCATAGAATGCTATTTCGTCGATATCATTTTTGTCTTTAAGAAGCTGTTCCAAAACATAAAATTTAGGAACATTTTCACCAGTCATTATCGACTGATTGCAATAAACACACCGAGTCTTGCACCCTAAGTTTGGAAGAAATATTGGATATATTTTCAGTTTATTCGCAATTTTCACTCGATTCATCAACTCAATAGTTCCTTCACCACTTCATTGACTAACTTACCATCGGCCGAACCTTTGACTCGTGCCATAACTTCTTTCATAACTTTTCCAAAATCTTTCTGCGTAGCGTTAAGTTCCTTAATTACAGCGGACACAATTGCGGCAATCTCATCTTTTGACAGCATCTTTGGAGCGTATTCTTCCAGTATCTTAAGCTCTTCTTCTTCTGCCTTTGCAAGGTCTTCCCTTCCAGCATTCCTGTAAGCTTCTATCGATTCTTGTCTCTTCTTAATTTCTTTCAGTATCAGCTTTTGTATGTCCTCATCGGTTGCCTCTCTTTTTTCACCCTCGACTTCGAAATATCCAATAGCCGTCTTAATTGCTCTAAGAACTCTTAGTCTGAGGTCATCTTTATTCTTCATAGCTTCTTTCATATCGCTCAAAATCTTTTCCTTAAGGCTCATTTATACTCCTCCTTGCATAATATTAGCTTAGGAATCCCTCAAGAAAATTCTTTACTGCAGAGAGATTTGAATAATGATTATAACCACCTTCATGTACTAAGACTTTGTACTTTACCTTTGATGTGGCATCAGCAATCAGTCTGCCTGCTATCTTGTAATCTTCAGATTTTAAAGAAAACTTACCTACTGGATCTTTAACATGCGTATCGGTTCCGAGAGAAAGCAAAAACACATCGGGGCTAAATTCTTGAATCTTCTCCAGTGCCTTTCTTAGTGCCTTAAAATAAATCCTTCCATCAGTTCCCCTTGGAAGTGGTATATTTATATTCTTCCCTCTGCCTTTTCCCTCACCTATCTCGTCTTCAAAACCACTGTACCATGGATAGAATTCTTTTGGATCACCATGCAAAGAGACATAGAGCACATTTGGATCAGCATAAAAGATGTCTTGCGTGCCGTTACCGTGGTGGAAGTCAACATCTAAGATTGCAACCTTCATACCCTTTTCTTCAAAAAATTTCGCAGCGATTGCAACATTGTTGAAATAACAATAACCACCACCGAAACTACGCATCGCATGATGCCCGGGTGGCCGAGTTAATGCATATGTTACTTTTCCACTTGTGAAAGAACACTCTGCAGCAGACAATGCAACGTCCACTGCCCGTTTAGCTGCAATATAAGTAAGATTGTTTATAGGAGTTCCAGTATCAAAAATTAAATCGACAAAAAAGACTTCTGGAATATATTCACCAGATACTTCCTGAGATTTTTTGACAATGTACTTAAAATATTTTTCAGTATGCACTTTGAGAATCCATTCTTCAGAGAATTCAACGACGCTTCCTGATTGAAATTTCTTATTTAAATAACCTAACACCCCAGTAAGTCTCTCGGGTTTTTCTGGATTTCTTACGAATTTTCCATTGTCGATTTCTTTCCTTGGTACAAAATCAACGTTCAAATCTGAAAAGAAAACGAATTCACACGACATTTATTCCTCAAGCTCCTCAATTTTCTTAACTCTTCTTTCGTGCCTTCCACCTTCAAATTCGGCAGCAAGAAACGCATCAACTGTCCATTTTGCCAGTTCAATACCCATAAGTCTGCCAGGCAAAACTAATATATTAGCGTTGTTGTGTCTTCTGGCATATGTCGCCATATCAGGGAAAAGACACAAAGCCGCTCTTATTCCCTTTACTTTATTCGCTGCTATTGACATTCCTATTCCTGTTCCGCACAGCAATATTCCATAATCGCACTCTTTCTTTACGACCTTTTCCGCAACCTTTTTGGCGTAGTCGGGATAATCGACGCTTTCAATTGAATAAGTACCGCAATCGATGACTTCGACCTCACTCTTCTTCAAATGTTCAACAATCCTTTCTTTTAATTCAAAGGCTGCATGGTCACTGCCAATGGCTATTTTCATATCGATCACACCCATCATTTAGAATTATAGAATTACTTTATCGCATTTACGGCTTCCATCACTGAAGGATACGACCTTATAACTTTATCAAGCGCCGTCATTGCAAGCAGCTTCTTAACATTTTCATTTGGACCTGCAAAAGCTATTACACCATTTGCTGAAAGAGCACTTTTGTGTAAGCTCACGAATGTTCCCAATCCAAAACTGTCTACTGAATTCACCTTTGCAAAGTCAAAAACGATTTTAGATTTTCCTTTTTTTATGAGATTGTCCACAACCCAATTTCTAAGTGACATGGCATTTTGCATATTAATTTCTCCGTCGAGTGCCACTACCGCAACACCGAACTGCTCTGTAAAAGTGTACATATGATCCCCTCCTTTTAAATCTAAGCTTTTTACTTATTAAGAAACTCAATGGCTTCCCTTTCATTATCATAAATATTCAAAATTCTATCTAAAGCTGTCATTTTAAGTAAGTTCTTAATGTTACTATCAAGATTCAAAAAAACAACCGCTCCAGCGTTCATCAATGCTTGCTTGTGGAGTGCGACCATAGTTCCAAGGCCTGTGCTATCTATATACTTAGTTTCAGAAAAATCAAGAATTACTTTTTTCAAACCTTTATCGAAAGAATTTTCATATACAAATCTTTTAATATCCTGAGCATTAGTTAGCTCCATTTCTTCAGGAACTTTAAAAAGAACTATATCTCCTAATTTCTTCATTTCCATAACTGTCCACCCCTTACTGTGAAAATAACCTATTTAAGAACTCTAATTAGCCCTACCATTTTACCTATAACTCTAACCTTCTTTGGATCCTGCTTTATAATTGGGTACGAATCATTCTCTGGAACTAACTCTATGACATCATCCCTAACAAAGATACGCTTAAGTGTTACCTTATCATCAACCGTGACGGCAACTATCGAATTGTTTTCTGCCGTATATTGCTTTTTGATGATTACATAATCTCCATCAACAATGTGTGCATTAATCATACTATCGCCTTGAACTTTCAAGGCAAAGTAAACTCCATAACCTCGAAGCATGACCAACGGTACCTCAATTTCTTCGTCAACTTCTTCAAACATTTCTATGGCTTGTCCAGCAGCGATTTTTCCTTTAACAGGAATTGTAATACTTTCCTTCCTGTCAGCCAAGGTTATCGTCCTTGGTCCTTTGGCACGTGTTATGTAACCTTTCTTTTCTAATGCTATTATATGTTGCTGAGCACCACGTGGCGTCATCTTGAAATGACGCGCTATATCCCTAACAGATGGAGAGTATCCTTTCATTGTTATATAGTCTTTTATAAACTCATAGATTTGCTGCTGTTTTTCTGTCAAATTCCTCATACGTCGAACACCATCCAAAAATGAATTCTTGAACCCAGAACTTTTACTTTAAGTGCGTGGTAAGTCAAAGCTTTGATTCTAAAAATCACTCTAAGCGGTATCAAATAAATGCAGGAGTTCTCGACTTTGATTGGAAAATATCCCCTGTCTATTAAAGAAATTATATCATTTACTGTGTCAAAAACGCTGTCTATGAATTCATCCGACTCGTCCATATCTTTAATCATTTTTATATTATAACATTTTTTTACAATATTTTGCAAATTGTCATTTGAAACTTCAACATTTTTTGAACTTTCGATCTCTGCATTCTCTTTGAAAATCTCGATTAAATCTCTCAGCAGCTCATCGATATCATTTACAATTACTTCATACGCCAAATCCGCTTTGTGTTCAATTTCCCTGTACAAATCAATCTTCACCACCGATAACGGCAAAATCTGCGACGATATCTCCGTCAGCAAGGTGGATCACTTTGACTCCCTGTGCTACACGTCCGCGTGAAGGTACATCGCTAACTTTGAATTTTATAGTCGCACCGTCTTTGGTAAATACAACGACTTCTTCATCACCTTTTACATATGAAACACCAACAATAGCTCCTGTTTTTTCAAGGTCGGCGATATTCTTTATACCAATTCCATTTCTCGACTGCTTCCTGTATTCTGAAGCTTCTGTCAGTTTTCCAAAACCATTTTCTGTTATTGTGAGTATAAATCCTTCGTCATTTTCCAAAATGGTTGCAGAGACAACTTGGTCGCCTTCTCGCAATCTTATTCCACCAACACCTGCTGCGGATCTTCCCATCGTTCTTACTTCTTCAAGTCCAAACCTGATGCTCATTCCAAGTTTAGTAGAGATCAACACAGTGTGCTCCTCAGATGAAACTTTCAACACAGAAACAAGCTCGTCACCTTCTCTAAAAGTTATAGCCCTTATACCTTTTGATGTTATATTCCTAAACTCCTCAAGTTTCGTTCTCTTAACCACACCATTCTTAGTCACAAAAAGCAAGTCGCCACTGTAATCTGATATATCCATCATTGCAAGAACCTTTTCGCCTTGTTCAAGCTTTATATACTTATTAACGGGCTTACCTTTCGTTGTGCGTCCACTTTCTTCTATCTCTAAGTTTTCAAGTTCGTATACCTTACCAAAGGAAGTGAAGAACAACGTATTGTTGTGCAACTGCGTATAAATTATCTGTGAGACGATATCGTCTTCCATTAAGTTGGTTCCAGTAACTCCCTTTCCATTGCGCCTTTGCGTTCGGAAGACATTGAGGTCCATCAACTTTAAGAAGCCTTTTCTTGTCAACGTCATAACAACATCCTTGTTTGGTACAAGATCCTTCTTATCAAACCGCGTTATTGTTTCTTCGTATTCTGTTATCTCGGTTCTTCTCTCATCTCCGTACTTTTCCTTCAATTCCAGAAGTTCTTGAATCATGACTTCATAGACCTTCTCATCGCTCATCAATATTTCTTTTTCCCTTTCCAATCGCAGTAATACTTCCCTGTACTCACCTTGCAGGTTCTGAGTTTCCAAGTTTGTAAGCCTACCAAGTCTCATGTCCAATACTGCCTTTGCCTGTTCTTCAGTTAGTTGGAGAATATCGATCAACTGTGCTGTCGCATCTGAAGAATCTTTCGCACCTCGCACAATGTTTACAACGGTGTCTATCGCCCTCGAAGCTTTTATCAGTCCTTCAAGGATATGAGCCTTTCTTGAATCCTGTTGGTACGCATACTGTGTGCGCCTGCGTATAACTTCAAACCTGTGTCTGACAAATGCCTCAACTATTTGCTTAAGATTCATCAGTCTTGGTTGCTTATCTGCATCTATTACCAAGAACGTTGCGTTGAATCTCGTTTGAAGGCCTGTTTTCTGGTAGAGATTGTTCAAAATAACTTCCTCGTTTATTTCTTCTGGAAATTCGATTACAACCCTAAGACCTTCTTTATCACTTTCATCTCTTAAATCCTTGACTGGAATCTCTTCTTCTTGTAAGTATTCAGCAATCTGGTTTATTAAATCTGCTTTGCTTATGCCATAGGGTATCTCGGTAATTATTATGCTTTTTTTCTTCTTCTCATGTTTTACTTCAACTTTGCCTCTTACAGTGAAACTGCCTTTGCCTGTAACATACATTTCACGTATTCCAGCTCTTCCTATGATAATTCCACCAGTTGGAAAATCCGGGCCTTTGATTATATCAAGCAGCCTTTCGACAGAAATATCCGGTTCTTTAATAACTGCGACTATTGTATCCACCACGTCTTTCAAATTATGCGTTGGAATGCTTGTCGCCATACCAACTGCTATACCACTCGCACCGTTAAGCAATAAATTTGGCAATTTTGAAGGCAGAACTTCTGGTTCTTGCAACGACCCGTCGAAGTTATCTAACATACGGACAGTATTTTTCTCTATATCTTCCATCATTTCTTCCGAGATTTTATGCAGACGAGCCTCGGTATACCTCATCGCAGCTGGTGGGTCCCTATCAACAGACCCAAAGTTTCCTTGCCCTTCAACAAGTGAATATCTCATGGACCAAGGTTGTGCCATTCTCACAAGCGCTTCGTAAATCGAAGCGTCACCGTGCGGGTGATACTTACCCATCACTTCACCAACGATACGTGCAGACTTTTTAAATGGCTTATTGTGCGATAATCCCAACTCATACATTGAGTACAGAATTCTTCGTTGAACAGGTTTTAAACCGTCTCTAACATCTGGGATAGCGCGCCCGATGATTACACTCATCGAGTAGCTCAGATATGATTTCACAAGTTCCTCTTCGAGCAATCGCTCTATTATATTATTATCTTTTGAATCGCCATTAGATTCAACGGGATTGTTTACATCACTGAATTCTTTCTCGCTCACCTTGAGTTACCTCCTCAAATTCCAGACTAATTTGACTAACCACAAATCTGAAATACCATGAAACTTATTACGAAATCTTCGCTCCCGGTTCGATTTCATCAGATACTGTTAACAGTTTGAGCTTATCGTTCTTCTTAGCGGCAAGCAGCATTCCGTTTGATTCAAGTCCCATCAACTTTGCAGGCTTCAAATTGGCTACAACAATTATTAGCCTTCCTACGAGCTCTTCGGGTTTATAGAACTGAGCTATACCTGCTACTATCTGTCTCCTGCCAAGTTCACCAAGGTCTATCTGTAACTTAACTAATTTTTCGGACTTCTCCACTTTCTCGGCTTCTAAAATCTTTGCAACGCGCAAATCTACTTTTTTGAAGTAATCTATATCTATAAGATCACTCATAGTTACGACATTTTCAACTTTAGTTTCAGCTTGACCCTTAATTTGCTCTTTTTCCATAAACTTTTCCTCCTTACCTTTTTCAAATTTCTTAAACAGTGGTTCACCATGTAGAATCTTTCTGTCTTTGAGATGTTCCCACCCAGTCAAATAAATCTCTGAGAAATCACTGCTTATACCAAGTCTTGAATAGACTTCTTTTGATGAATCAGGCATAACTGGCGAAACAAGTGTTGCAACTTTCAGTGTACTCTCTACAACCAAAGACAAAACTGTTCCAAGTCTTTCCTTATTACCTTCCTTTGCCAACACCCAAGGCCTTGTTTCGTCAAAGTATTTGTTCAGATACCCTATAAACTGCCACAATCTATCAAGCGCATCGGTTATCTTGTAACTGTCCATCAGGCTTATATATTCCTCTTTTGTCTTTTCATATTCACTTATGAGGCTCTTATCAATTTCTTCTAACGAAGAAATACCCGGAACTATTGAGGAAAAATGTTTCACAATCATAGCAAGTGTCCTATGGAGCAGGTTACCGTAATCGTTAGCAAGATCAGAATTCAATCTCTTAACGAGGTTTTCTTCGGAAAAGTCTCCATCCTTTCCAAAAACTATATCTCTAACGAGGTAATATCTAACAACGTCGTTACCATATTTCTTTACGTACTCACGTGGATCTATAGCATTTCCAAGCGACTTGCTTATCTTCTGGCCATTCACAGTCAACCAGCCGTGCGCAAAGACTTTCTTTGGTAAAGGTAGTCCGACCGACATCAACATTGCAGGCCAAATAAGGCTGTGGAACCTGTTAATTTCCTTTCCTATTAGATGTACATCAGCGGGCCACCATTTGTTGAAATTATCCATGTTGTCAGGATAACCGATTGCCGAAATATAGTTTATCAGTGCATCGACCCAGACGTAAATGACGTGTTCTGGATCTTTTGGCATTGGTATGCCCCATTTTAACGTTGTTCTGGTTATCGAAAGGTCTTTCAGACCAGATTCGAGAATTTTTAACATCTCGTTTTTTCTGAAATCAGGCTCAACAAACTCGGGATTATCTTGGAAATGCTTTAGAAGAGGCTCCGTATACTTTGACAATCTGAAGAAATAGTTTTCCTCTTTGATGACCTGGACTTCTCTTCTGCACGATGGACAAAGGTTGTGTCCGTGTTCATCATGCTCTAATTCATCTTCGTTCCAGTACGTTTCACACGGTACACAGTACCATCCTTCATACGTACCTTTGTAGACATCGCCATTTTCGAGCATCCTTGAAACAAAGTACTGAACAGTTCTCATGTGATTTTCATCTGTCGTTCTTATAAAATAATCGTTTGTGATATTCAAATCCTTCCACAAATCTTTAAATTTCTGTGCAAGTTCATCGCAGAGAACTTGAGGTTCAACACCTTTCTCTCGTGCTGCCTGAGCTATTTTTTGACCGTGTTCATCCGTACCAGTCAGATAAAAAACTTCGTAGCCGAGCATTCTCTTGTAACGAGCCAAGATATCACCAACAATCGTAGTATATGAGCTCCCTATATGAGGTTCCGCGTTAACATAATAAATAGGCGTCGTAATATAAAACTTTTTCACTCAAAACACCTCCGGATGTGTTCTATTTATTTAACTATTTCAACTTTTATATATTATACCACACATATGGTAACTATGTGTGAATGATACAAAAACTTGGTTTTCAGAGAGATTAACTTAAGAAATAAAAGCGAGGTGAATCACTATCACCCCGCCTATGAAAAACTATTCTAAATTCTGAATATCTGGTTCACTCTTTTCATTTATTTGGCTTCGAAAAGTTCTTTCAATGGTGGAATAAGGTCTAAATACTTCTTGTAGTAGATGAACTTCCATCCCGGCCTTATCAAATTCGGGTCTTTGATAATAGGATTAAGTTTCAAGAGTTCCTCTTCACTAACACCCAATCTGTAAGCAACTTGTCTGAAAGTATCACCCGCTTGAACAGTGTATGTCAGGAGTACCAAGGACTCTCTGTTTCTATCCTCCTCGTTGGCTATTACCCCATCGGACAACAGATTACCAATCGTGCTAAATAGTATTTTTTGCACAGGTACCTCAACATCATTGATAACTTTGCCTTTCAGTAATGGATTCTGACCGTATGTTCTTATAGTTGGCACTGACATAATAAGAGTATCGCTGTCTTCTAAAGGTTTACCCAAGAAGGTTATTTCTCTTATTGTCCCATTGTTCAACACAACCTTGTAGTTTATACCTTCAATAAGATCATAGAACCATGGATTGTTTACAACTGTTCTCGAGAACAAGACTTTACTATCTTCAAGCGATAAATACTGAAGGCTATTCTTGATTATCTCCTTTACTTCCCCACCAGAAAGCTTCAACACTTTTACAGATGTTGTTTTTCCAATCAACCCATATAGTTCTTTTCTTGTTATGTTTCCTTCCACTATACCTTTAAAATTCGGATTAAAGACATTCCAAATACCGATTTGCGCTCTTGTATATTCAATAATTGATTTATTCACCAACTCCGTGATTAAGCTATCTTCAAGAATGGCCATGTATTTGTTGAATCCAATTGTCACTGCAGATGCAAACAAGTTTTCGGAAAGCCATTTTTCCACTTCTGTTTCAAATTTCTGAGCCCATGAAATAATATCCTCGTTGACTTTGATATCAGCCATTTTGACATTCTTAATGGAAACGTTGTTCAATTTCCATTTAGTTCCGTTCTTCGTGAATTCAAGATTGATTTCATTCACTGACAATCCATCATTACCTGGAAGTGAGTAAATCACGTTTTGATTCTTACCCGTATAAATTAAGGCTTGATTTCCAAACAAGAAGATATTAACATCTTTTGAGAAATTCTTTACCAAAGCGTCCCCTATGTTCAAATTGCTTTCCAAAGCTATTCTGTTTCCTTTTACGGGATCATAAGAAATGCCACCACTTGTCGCGAGCACGATTGCGTCTGGCGCAACTTCTTTCTTAACTCTATCTATCCTTTCGCGAAGATTTGCAATATAGTCACTGTACTTATATTCACCATAAGGTGGTACGACGCCGAAAATCGCTATTTTTATACCGTTTGGAAGTACTTTGACATAGTAGTTTTTAATACCGTCTATCTCGCCAACTAAGTTTGTCGCAAGAACAAATCCATTAAACTTTCTTACATACTGATTCAGATACTCTTTACCAAGCGAAAGCTCAAACGTTCCTGGTACTAAAACATCGTAACCTGTTTTGTTAATTAACTCTAAAACTCGATTTTCTGCTATGTCCTTTTCAACAAAATAATCACCAAACGGACTTCCGTAAAGGATATTTCCTGTATCGATGAGAACAAAATTCTGATTCTCTGCTCTCTTTGAAGTCACGTATGAATAAATATACGTCAAACCTTTTGGCTCAAAAGTATCATTAAAATAATTGTAGGGCAAAACATTTCCATATATGTTACTCGTGTGGACAACTGTCACATTTGCTTTCGATTGTGCTACAACAAATGCAGAAATAAAAATGAACAGTGAACCCAAAATAATCTTCCACTTTCTCACCATCATTTATCTCCCTCCTTCAAAGATAATTCTCTATAACAATCTTTACAAACTGCTATATATTTTTCTTTCCCTCCAACATCGATCACACCACCGTTTGTCTTCTTCTTGAACGATAGTGTCCCATTGTATTCTCCACATATTTCACACACTGCTTTTTTCTTTATGACCTCGTCAGCTATTGCCATAAGCTTAGCTGTTGCTTCGAAAGGTTCCCACAGATAGCTCATGTCAAGACCCGCACAATATACATCAACACCATCTGAGGTTATCTTTTTTAGCACATCAACTATTGCTTCATCAAAAAAATGCACCTCATCAACAAAAATCGCATCGGGCCTTTCTCCAACTGAATAATACACACGAGCCAGTTCATCAGAACTCGCAACTACCTTAGCAGGCATTTTAAAAAACTTGTGCGTTACAACATCTTCAGCACTGTACCGGTTATCGATGGCTGGCTTAAAAATAACGATTTTCTTCCTTCCAAGGTCATAAATCTCCGCAAAATTTAGAAGTTCTGTCGTTTTTCCAGAATACATAGGTCCAGTAATCACCGTCAGTTTTCCGTAACGATCCATTGATACACCCCCAAAGCTGTTCTTGTTTCTCAATTTCAAAACTAAACATGATAAAGTTAATAAAATTCTGGTATAATTATATCAGAAAAAGGAGGCTGTGTATACCATGGAATTGAATTTAGACACACAAAAGTTGATAGACACACACGCACATTTGCACATGTGGCAATTCAAAAACGACCTGGAAGATGTGCTAAAACGTACTCAAGAGTTAAAATTTGTTTTGAATGTGTCTACGAATATGAAAGATATGCCTGAAACTATCAAGATTGCAAAGCGCCTTTCGAACACTTACTGTGCAATTGGTGTCCACCCTCACGATTCCAAAGATGCTCTTGAGCATAAAGAAAATTACCTTGATAAAATCGAAAGACTCGCAACAACTTCAAATAAAGTTATCGCGATTGGAGAAATAGGCCTTGATTATTTTAGGAACCTCTCACCTGTTGAGGTTCAGAAAAGAGTATTCGCCGATCAACTTGCTTTAGCCCAAAAGCTCGATTTGCCCGTCATACTCCACATTAGAGATGCATACGAAGACACGTACGATATTTTAAGTGCATTTAAGACTGAAAAATTACGTGGTATTGTTCACGCGTTCGGTTCAGATGAAAACTGGGCGAAGAAATTCGTAAAATTGGGTTTCAAAATAGGTATAGGCGGACCAATTACATATCCTAAGAACGAAATGCTTAGAAGAACAGTCAAAATAATAGGAATAGAAAATATAGTGACCGAAACTGACTGCCCATATCTACCACCACAACAGTTCAGAGGAAAAAGAAATGAACCGATTTATGTTGCATATGTTGTCGAAGAGCTAAACAAAATATTTGGCAAAGATGTGACCGAACATGTTTTGAGCAATGTAACGCAACTCTTTGGTTTGAACAACGAACTTCTTGGAGTTGATGCAAAGTGATAGAAGTAATAGAAGGAAAATACGCTGGACGCAGTGAGGGAAATCTGCTAATTAGGGTTGGAAGTTTTGTGCTAAGCATTGTTTGCGATGCAGAGAGCTTTTCAGAAACTTCAGAGGGAGAGGATATTAAAGTATATACAAAACTGGTAGTAACGCAGGAAGATATAACTCTATACGGGTTCGATTCTAAGGAAAAAAGAGAAGCCTTTGAAAAATTAACAAAAGTATCAAAACTTGGTCCAAAGACCGCTGTTAAAATATTGTCGGCAACGAGCTTAGAATATCTTTCTACAGCAATTGCAACAGGTGATATAGAAAAACTCTCCGCAATTCCAGGAATAGGACGTAAGACTGCAGAACGCATAGTTGCGGAGCTGAGAGAGGAATTTGAACCTATGCAAGTGGACAGTACATCTCTTGAAGCAATTGAGGCACTTGCTTCTCTTGGTTACAGCAAAGCTCAGGCTCAAAACGCTGTCAAGCAAGTGCGCAAAGAACTTCCAGATGCCAATTTATCGAGGGTCATAAAGGAATCTCTAAAGCTTCTGTCGAAGATGTAAAGTGGGAACTTTTGAAATTTTAAGTAGGGATGAGGGCTATGGTAAGTGCTATTGGTAGCGTGAGAACCGGCTCTCAGGTAATTGTAAATCCAACACTTGGATACAAACTTGATCCTGGCGAACCAGGTATACCTTCTGGTGCACCTGCAAGCCAGAGCGTGCTTAGAGTAATGAGTCAGGAATTCGCAAACTACATAGATTTCAAAAAACAAGCCGCCGAGCAAGGTGGAGTAATAATATCTGGCGGGATATACTTAGACATGCAAAAGCGTGGTTCTTTTTTAGCAGCTGTTGCAGGTAAAACAAAAGTTTTGATTTATATACCTGGTAGCAATGATGGTCAAGGAAGAGAAGCTGGTCCAACCGACGGTGCAAATAAACTCGAGCAACCAGACCAAATGAAACAGAGCGAAATAACAAGAAAAATAGATGAACTTTACAGAAAACTCCAAATGACTCAAGATCCCGTTGAGCGGGAAAAACTCCAACAACAGATCTTGCTTCTCACTATGGCAATGAACGCTTTGATGTTCGGCATGAAAATGCCAGAGTTCCTGATAGGGATGCTTCTAAATACAACGGTTTGAACATTTATATAATATTTAAGGGGGATAGGAAGAATGAAAATTAAAGAGCTCGCGAGACAGATCGGACTAAAAGAGGTACTATTTTGCGAAGATTATGAAATCGAACACGGCTATGTTGGAGATCTTTTAAGCATTGTTATGCGCTCGGCTCAGGCTAATTCAGTATGGCTAACTGTTCAAAATCATCTTAATATTGTTGCAGTTGCCGCGCTCACCGGTGTTAAAGCTATAGTACTGTGTGAAGGGATCGAATTCAGTGAAGAGGTAATAGAAAAAGCGAAAGAAGAAAAGATTAACTTGTATATCTCAAACGAGACTTCATATATAACCGCCGGAAAGATCTATTCGTTGGGTATTAGATAGAATGATATACAAGGCTGACCTTCATATCCACTCTTGCCTTTCGCCTTGTGGAGATTTAACAATGGTACCATCTGCTGTGTGCAACAATGATTTGGATATAATATCGATAACAGACCATAATACCGCACAGAATGTTGCGGCATTTGTTTTATTATGCAAAGATAAAATAGTCGTGCCGGGCATAGAAGTGCACACTATCGAAGACGTTCACATACTTGGCTATTTTCCGAATATAGAAAACTTAATGAATTTCTCAAAACTTGTAGAAGAAAACGCTGACAAATTGCCGTATGATCCAGAAAAATACGGATACCAGATTGTAATTAACGAAAATGAGGCGTTTGTTGAGATAGTCGATTACTATCTCGGCTTTCCGACAAATCTAACAATTGATGATACAATTGGATTGATTAAGGATAATAGTGGTTTACCTGTCTTTGCACATGTTGACAGAAGGTTTGGAGCAATTCAGCAACTTGGCTTTCTTCCAAGCGGTACAAGATACGTTGAGGTGAAAAGGAAAGAAACTTGGGCTAAGCTGAAAGCGGAAGGATACATTGTGCTGACATCGTCTGATGCCCACTTACCGGATGAAATAGGCTCAAGAAAGTTGTATATCGAAGGAGAAATCTCTTCAGCAAATGATGTGATAGAGACTTTGATTGAAGGGAGGTTTAAGACAATTTGGGATTGATAACCATAGCAGATCACATACACGATATTGCGGAAAACTCCGTTAACGCAGGTGCAAAAAATGTATACATTAAGATTATTGAGACTGTCGATACGTTCTTCTTCTCTGTGGAAGACGATGCGGGCGGGATAAGACCAGATATACTTGAAAAAATATTCGACCCGTTTGTCACAACGCGCAAGAAAGAAATACGTAGAGTGGGACTGGGCCTCCCATTTCTGAAACAGGCAACAGAGGCGACTGGCGGGTACGTGAAGATAGATTCAGAATTAGGTAAAGGGACAAAGACAGAAGCATTATTTTACAAAAGCCATATAGATTGCCAACCTGTTGGAAATCTTACCGATACATTTCTTGTGCTGCTTCTTAATCAAAATATAAACTGGCAAATTGAAAGGTGTTATGATGGTGAATGCTATGAAATTGCTTCTAAGACTATCAAAGAATATCTTGGTCACCTTGACACACCTGAGAAAATAACTCTTTTGGAAGAGCTTTTGAAAGAAATGGAGAGTCAAATCTGAGATAAAAGGTAACATCGTGATAATAAAAAGGAGGAAAACGTGATGAGACTGAGAGCACTTTTGGTAATACTTTTTAGCCTGTTTCTAACACTTTCTTTTGGGTTTGTACTCAAAGATGTACAGTTTGACGGTTTGAAGACCGTCCCAAAAACCGAGTTAGAACCTTTCTATAAGCAGTACTTAGGAAAAGATATCAACAACTACGCAATTGAGGACATCATATCAGAACTCGACGGTACAGGATATTTTGATGAAATAACATACGAGCTAAAAGACTCTGAAGCAAACGAAAAGATACTCTTTATCAAAGTAACGGAAAACGCTCCCGTATCAAAGATAAACATAGAAATCAGCGGGCATGGGATCATATCTAAAGAAACAATCCAAGCTTCAGTAACGTTGAAAGAAGGTAAAGCGTTTAGTTTTCCAAAGTTCTGGGAAAGTATCGATAACATAGCCAAAATGTATTCTGACAACGGATATACCGTTGCAACTCCACGAACGCAAGATAAGAGTTTTGCATTCGTATACGTTTCTGGTAACTTGGGCGAGGATAATGTCGTCAACTTCAAAGTCACTGAATACGCACTTTACAATTTAGAATTTGAGATTCTAAGTGACAACAAAGCTTTCAACGATGAATTTGAAAAGATAAAACCATCGCTCTCACTACCGAAGTATATAGATTACGAAAACAAAAATTGGTTCTTAAAAATTTTCGATAGCGGAAAGAATTACGTACCTACTTTGAGCACACTCCAGGGCTTTTTCCAAAACCTTTCAAAGTATGTGTTTTTCAAAGTGATTGACTTGTCAGTTATTGAAGAGGATAAGGATATCCCAGCAAAAACATTAGTCTTAACAGTAGCGGAAAATACAATTGTAAGTCAACCCGTTGCGCTTAAAGGAATCCGGGTTAAAGGAAACACGCTGATATCAGAGAGCGAATTAGTTGGCGAGGTGAAAGAAGCAACTTACACAAACCTTGACATACTCAAGAAAATCCAGCAAGTAAAGGTCAAATACGAGAAAGCTGGGTACTTTATAAACCTTAACCTCGAGGCAGGAGAAGATGGGTACCTGTACATTTTAGTAAATGAAACAAAAGTAAAAGAAGTAAAGATTAAAGGCAATACAAACACGAAAGAATACGTGTTCAATGATCTTATCTACGTTAAACCCGGGGATTACTTAAATAGAACAGATTTGCAAAACACATACATAGAACTTAAGAAACTCAACTTTTTCAAAGAGGTAAACATCAACTTTGAGCAACCCGAAGCAACCTCGACAGACGTAAATATCGTTTTGACAGTTGAAGAGAAGGATAAGAAATTTGACTTCCAAGGCGGTGTAACGTGGGGACCAGTTAAAGATAAACCGTGGTATGAAGGTTTTGCAGGACTTCTCTCACTTTCAAGCACGAATCCGTTTGGATACGGTGAAAGCTTCTCCATATCACTACAGAAAGCTTTATCAAATACGAATCTGTCTTTCAGCTTTGGTATAAGGAAACCTTTTGAATTACCTCTCATTATTAATACATCCTTGTCTTACAACCAAACAACAGAAAACGCAACCGAGACAACAAAGTACTCGGCATCATTAAGTTTAAGCACATTGAAAACTCAGTTTGGCCAATTCTCATTTAGCACCGCGTATAC
Source organism: Fervidobacterium riparium (assembly GCF_025370035.1). Classification (NCBI taxonomy): domain Bacteria; kingdom Thermotogati; phylum Thermotogota; class Thermotogae; order Thermotogales; family Fervidobacteriaceae; genus Fervidobacterium; species Fervidobacterium riparium. Next base: position 1,964,555 of record NZ_CP009277.1, on the reverse strand, counting down.
CGACACTACGGTATCCTCAGACACAACCGTTAACTCAAAAACTCTTAGCTTTACAGGCTCATACATTTACGAAACGCTCGATAATCTCTTTGTGCCGATGACAGGATATTCATTAACTCTGAGCGGTACAAAGTACGTCCCGGTTTCGGAAAACGGTTCTGACGCTCTAAGCTACTTTGTAGATGCTACGTATCACTTACCGTTTACACCTTCAATCTCCTTTGCTACACGCATTTACAATGCACAAGTCTTCCAAACATCAGGCGAGCCCGTTAACTTTAGCCTCGCTGGACCTTACCAAGTAAGGGGTGTCAAAGTAGACCAAAAAGGCACAGTCTTGGTACTTAACAACAATGAAATTAGATTCAAAGAACCTGACCAGATGATATATTTCTCACTTTTCTTTGATGTAGGTATTCTTGAAAATACATACAATTTCGACAACATAAAATCTTCTGCTGGTTTCGAGCTTGGCTTGGTTATTCCTATGTTTGGGCTCGTAAGAGTCGGTTGGGGCTTGCCGATAACCCCAACATTCGTACCGAATCCGAATTTCTATTTCATAATTGGACAGACTTTCTAAGGAAGCTGAGAGGAGATTTTCATGGTAGAAGAACTGTTAAACAAACTTGAAGAAATTCGTGAAGAAGCAAAACCACTTGTTGAAAAAAGATGGGTGGAATTTGAAAATCTTCGTAATTACGGTAACGAAGACGATCTATTTTCTGAGTTAAGCTTCTGCGTTTTGACTGCAAATTGGAGTGCGCAGGGAGGTATCAAAGCTCAGAAACTAATTGGTCACGGGTTCTCAACATTAAATCAAGAAGAACTTGCGGACAAACTAAGAGAAGTTGGGCACAGATACCCGGATGCACGAGCCCAGTACATAGTAACAAACAGATGGATAATCGGAAAGCTTAGGGAAGTAATATCGACCGAGGACCCGAGAGAATACCTTGTAAAGAACATCAAAGGACTCGGCTGGAAAGAAACATCTCACTTCTTAAGAAACGTAGCGTTCACTAATTACGCAATACTCGACAAGCACGTACTCAGAGTAATGAACAAATATGGACTAATCGAAGAGATACCGAAAGGATGGACGAAGAAAAAATATTTAGACTACGAAGAAAGGCTTAGAAAGGTATCAGACGCTTTCGGAGAACACTTAGGTAAGTTTGACCTATACTTGTGGTATATGATAAAAAAGACAGTAGACAAGTGATGCTCAAAAATGAAAGGGGGATTTCTTAATGAAACTTATCGAAAGCGTTCCAAATTTTAGTGAAGGAAGAAAGGAAGAAATTGTAAGGCAGATAATCGAAGAAGCGAACAAATACCCAAAAGTAAAGGTTCTTGATTGGTCGATGGACAAAGACCACAACCGCTCCGTTGTAACACTCGTTGGTGAACCAGAACAAGTCTTGGACGCACTCTTTGACATGACAAAAAAGGCTTCTGAACTGATAGACTTGAGATACCATAAAGGCGAGCATCCAAGGATGGGTGCAACGGATGTTATTCCTCTTGTACCACTCATCGGCACGACAATGCAAGAATGTGTAGAATGGTCTAAACAACTTGGAAAAAGAATAGGCGAAGAGCTCAACATTCCTGTCTATCTATATGAAAGAAGCGCAACATCTCCTGAAAAGGAAAACCTTTCCGAGATACGAAAAGGCGAATTCGAAGGCTTTTTTGAAAAAATAAAGAATCCGAAATGGAAACCGGACTTTGGCCCTGATAAAGTACACGAGACCGCTGGTGTAACTGCAGTTGGTGCGAGGGAGTTCTTGATCGCATTCAACGTAAACTTGGGAACAAATAACATAGAGATAGCAGACAAGATAGCAAAAGCTGTGAGGCATATAAGCGGTGGATACAGATACGTAAAGGCCATGGGCGTTGAACTGAAAGAAAAAGGCATAGTTCAAGTCTCAATGAACTTGACAAACTACAAAAAATCACCAATCTTCAGAGTCTTCGAAACCATCAAAAGAGAAGCCGAAAGGTATGGTGTTCCAGTTGTCGGTAGTGAAATAATCGGAATGGTACCACTCCAAGCGATTGTCGAAACATTTGCATGGTATCTGCAACTGGACGAATTCGGCACAAACAGAATAATCGAAGAAAGATTGATCCACGAATTAACAAAAGAAGAATAATTAACAGTCTTAAAATAAGGGAGATGCACCACTTGCATCTCCCTTTAATTTTATGGTATAATACTTTTGTTCGTTATACGAACTATTATACCTTGAATTAGGAGGTGGACGAGATGGAATACAGAAAAGTCGGCAAATGGGGCGTAAAAATCAGCGAAGTTTCACTTGGCTCTTGGCTCACTTTTGGAAACCAGCTTGACTTGAAAGCAACAAAAGATGTTGTAAGGTATGCAGTAGAGAATGGCATTAATTTCATCGATACAGCGGAAGCTTACGCAAACGGGATCGCAGAATCGATGCTCGGGGTGATACTGAAGGAATACAGAAGAGAAGACTTAGTTATCTCTACAAAGATATTCTGGGGTGGAGAAGGTCCAAACGACAAAGGTCTTTCAAGAAAGCACCTTTTGGAAGGTACTTGGAACTCACTCAAAAGACTCCAGCTCGACTATGTGGACATACTCTACTGCCACAGGCCTGACCCAGAAGTCCCAATGGAAGAAGTAGTGTGGACAATGGATCAAATATTGAGAAGCGGACTTGCATTCTACTGGGGGACAAGCGAATGGAGTGCAGAAGAGATAGAAAAAGCCCACCAGGTAGCAAAAGAATTGAACTGCATACCGCCAGTTGTTGAGCAACCACAGTACAACCTCATTTTCAAAGCAAGAGTGGAAAAAGAATACGCTCCGCTGTACGAAAAATACGGCATGGGGACAACAATATGGAGTCCATTAGCATCCGGTGTGCTTTCTGGAAAGTACCTTGAAGGTATCCCGCAAGGTTCAAGACTTGACAAATGGCCGTGGCTCAGAAAGACAATGGAGGAGCGCGGAATATTTGGTGAAGAAACGATGAATAAGCTTAAGAGAATTAAACAAATCGCGGATGACCTCGGCGTAACAATGTCCCAACTCTCAATCGCATGGTGTCTAAAGAATCCACACGTTAGCAGCGTGATTCTTGGCGTGAGTTCACTCGAGCAGCTTAAGGAAAACATAAAAGCTGTTGAGGTAAAGGAGAAGATAACCGAAGAAATCTACCAAGAATTAAACAACATATTTTAATAACCCCCATAATTCAAAAAGGCGGGCTTAAAAGCCCGCTTATTATTTTTTGAAATGGTATATCTAAATCGTTCAAATTCACTCACGTTTAGAGAGATAATAAAATATTTCTTATTCTTAGAAGTTCAATACAGAAGTCATATCAAAACCATAAGAAAACAAGAGTAATTTTCAGATAAAGTCATCCGAACTCTTCTACAACATCATCGACCTTTCGCTACTCTGAACTATATACTTTACTGAGCATGATAATTGTAGTTGTTAAACTTTACAGCTTGTTGTAAATAAATGATAACAAGCGCAAATTTAAACTATTATCCGAAAATTTATATAAACAGCTGAATAAGTCTGATTTCGTTCATTAGTTACAATAATAGTCAATTTGACATTCTGTATGAACTAATATATATATTAAAAACTTACACTACATCTAAGGAGTCAACTATGCAAAATTAAATTTTTGTTTTGAGTGTGAGATAGCATAATCAATATTGAACTTCTCTTTCTTTCTCAACATTGCGTACAACGTTCGCAATAACTTGTGTACTACTGACATTATCGCTTTTTTGTACGGTATACCTTGCTGCCTTTTTCGTTCATAGTATGTTCGGAAATATTCGTTGTGAATCACTACACTCACTGCCATTAGCCATAGTATTCGTCTTAGGTGGGCATTGCCCCTTTTCGATATGTGTCCTTCTACTTTGCTTTTGCCTGATTGGGCAATGCTTGGATCGAGTCCACAATACGCAATGAGTTTTTTGTATGTACTAAATCTTGAGATATCTCCAACTTCTGCCAAGAAATGCATCGCGCTGTTTTCACCAATACCTGGTATTGACGTGAGTATCTCGATATCAAGGTTTATCGCACTACATTCGCAATATTCTTTCATCATCTTGTCGTGTTCTTCAAGCTGTTGCTGTAAAAATTGTAGTTCTTTGATATTTTGCACAAGAATCTTTTCTTTCATCGGCCAATATTGAGCAATCGAGTTATTAGCGAGTTCTTTAAGTTTTTGAGCATTAAGTTTTGTACTTCTGCCACGGTCTTTGGAAAAGAACACATCCAGATTACGAGCCTTTTGAATAGCCTTGGCAGAAGGGAAATGAGAAAGAAGATTGAGGATAGTGTCACTGTAGATATTGGTAACTCTTTCGAGTTCAGGGAAAAGAACGTTGAGCAGTTTTTCGATATTGCCTTTAACTTTTGCGATGCGGTGGATAATGTTTTCGCGTGCTCTGACAATATCACGAAGCTCAGAGTTGACAAAAGCAGAAGAAGGAATTTGATGTTGTAGGTAAAACAAAGCAGTAGCGATAATGCGAGCATCGATTTTGTCGGTTTTGGTCTTTCGAAGAGAAGCAAAGTTTTTAACAGTTAGAGGATTAAAAACAGCGCAAGCAAAGTCGTTGGAAGAAAGGAAAGCCAGAAGGTTGAGATGATAACAGCCAGTAGATTCCATAGCGATGATGATGGATTGTTTTGGGAAGGCAGAGAGTTTGTTTGCGAAGGAGGAAAAGCCTTGCTGGGACATATCGAAAGAAGATTCGAAGATGATGGAACTGGGATTAGAGATAGCGCAGACGTTGAACTTATCCTTGGAAACATCGATGCCGACGAAAACAGGGAAGTTATCCATGAAAAATCCTCCTTTCGAATGATGAGGGCAGGGAGCCTGCTGAACCAATCCTCCATGCTGACGAGGGCTGAAAGCCCAACCAACTAATCATGGTTAAAGGCAGGCAACAGACTCCTTAAATGGCTTAAAAGCCAAGGTGACATAAGTTGTCCTGCCCTCAATTTTTTTAAGCTAAATTATTTATACCATATTTTTATGTAGGAGGTGTAATTATGGTAAAAAGAGTTTTTTTCGTTCGGTTCGTAACATTGTTCCTCTTTTTATTGTTTTTTTCTTTTACAACAAGCTTGCAAGCGAATAGTACACAGCCTACTGGAATTATTAAAATTATCGCGTGTGCAGGTGGACCTGAAGGATTACTTATATTTGACGTTTCAAAGCCAAACAGTCCAGTATTAGTAGGACAATTTAACACTGATGGTTGGTCAGAAAAGGTCTACGTATCAGGCGATTACGCCTATATAGCAGATTTAGAGAATGGATTGGTTATAGTTAACATATCAAATCCTACTCAGCCAAAGCAAGTTGGACATTTAGGTATTGATGGATATTCATATGATGTAATTGTCTCAAATAAGTATGCTTACATTTTAAACTACCCAGTTGGTTTCATAGTAGTGGACATATCGAACCCTGCTCAGCCAAAAGAAGTTGGAATTTTACCATATTCTGATGACTTTTTATCTGATCTTGTGATTTTTGGAAGATATGCTTACATGTCTTTCAGAGATAGAGGGCTGGTAATAATTGACATATCAAACCCAACTCAGATGAAACAAATCGGGCAGTTCAATATCGATGGTGACGCACAAACTGTTGGCATATCCGGAAAGTATGCGTACTTAGTCGACAACAAAGGCAATATGTTTATACTTGATATATCAAATCCGTCGCAGCTGAGACAAGTTGGAAATTTCAAACTAATTCCTCCATTTGATTTCGTCATCTCAGGCAACTACGTTTATGTGGCGGGAGGATACAATGGACTGGTCATAGTCGATATATCGAACCCTGTCAATCCAAAACAAGTTGCCCACATGAACGATTATTCAAATATACAGAGTCTTTATATCTCAGGTAACTACGCATTCGTGGGAGGAGAATATAATGGACTTTCGATAGTCGATATATCGAATCCCAGCAAACCAAAAAAAGTTGGATACTTCGACACTTATGAGTACGCAAAGAACATCTATGTATTTGGTAAGTCCGCCTATGTGGCAGATGGGTATAATGGTCTGGTTATAATGGACGTATCAAACCCGTCGCAGCCAAAACAAATAGGACGTGTAGATACTGGCGACTATACCCTCAACGTAGTGGTTTCAGGGAAGTATGGATATATAGCTGACGGGTATAATGGACTGGTTATAGTTGACGTATCAAACCCTGCACAACCAAGGAAAATTGGACATTTTCAAGTTGAGGATGCAATAGATGTTACTATTTCTGGCAAATACGCTTATGTGGTTGATGGATACAATGGTTTGGTTATACTCGATATATCAGATCCTAAGGACCCAATTGAAATTGGATATTTTCAAGTAGATGCCGTAGTTAGTGTCACCATTTCTGGTGATTATGCATATATTACTGATGAATACAATGGTTCGTTCATAATCGATATATCAGACCCTGAATTACCAGTAGAAGTTGGATATTTTGAAGGAGTTGATGGAGTCGATATAGCTGTTTCAGGAGATTATGCTTACGTGGTAAATGATGATGGAACTGTTTTTATATATGATATATCAGATCCTTCACAACCTGAATTTGTTGATTACTTCGAAACTTATGAACAAATAACCAATATAGCAATTTTAGGCAAATATGCTTATACAACAAGCTACTGGGATGGCACGATGAGCATATTTGACATATCAAACCCGGTCCAACCAATAGAAGTTGGGTATATAGATGTTGGTGGATATACAGAAGCTGTATACGTCTTGGGTAATTATGCTTACGTAGCAGATGGCGGAAATGGATTGGTCATTGTCGACATCTCAAACCCAGAAAATCCGAAGATAGTTGCTGATTTGCTATGGGTAAGTATTTATGGAATCTCTGGAAAATAGAAATTAACGTACTGAGATAACGGTTCACACTTTCTAACAAATCATTCAATTGATACTTTAGAAGAACCTTCACAAGAGTACGAAGGAAAATTAATTTCCTCAAAACAAACTCAACCGAGGGTCAATACCCTCGGTTGTTGTTTATTCGTATTTTGTGCGCCTTACGTCTTTTTTGTTACAGCTCCACACTTATAGTATAAAACTTAAATGGTTCAGCTGGAATATTAACAGTATTATCTACGACATTCAAATCTCCTATCAAATCTTCGAGTGCGTTTACCAAGGACACCTTTTTGAAGTTTAAACCGTTCGTTAAGAAATCAATCGAAACATCTCCCGAAGAACCTGTACATTCTAAAACTCTTAGATAAACTTTCTTATTAACCTTCCTAACTGAGAGCACTTTAAAATTCTCAGGTTCAATTCTTATCTGTAACTTTGGTTCCTTCAAATTGCCTTTATAAACCTTCACCGGATTATTAAGCTTATCTGCTTTCTTGTAGAAATCAATCACATCTTGTTTTCCATGTAGATGGATCGAATATTTGAACTCGTGGTGCCCTTCATCAACGCAAAAATCAGGATAGATACCTGCTTTCAAAAGTGTCATTTCAATCGTATTTCCTTTAACGCAATGTCCGTACTTGCCGTCGTTGAGAATACACACACCGTGGTCGTATTGCGAAATGTCAACCCACCTGTGCCCGAGCACTTCAAATCGCGCCTGCTCAAAAGATGTATTATCAGTTGTACTCCTTTGGATGTATCCACCATCAATGTCATACAATGCGTACCTGCTCAGAACATTAGTCGGGAATAATGCTTTAAGCACCGCTCTTCTGTGGTGCCAGTCAGCACTCGTTTCAACCAATAACTCGTCGCTTTCCGGTTCTAAGACATATACCTGTTCTATTGTTGTTGAATCAAATACGTACTTGACTTTAATCTTACCGCTTGTCTCAGTATGAAGGATTTCAACACTCTCCACTTCAGGTTTCCACTCAGAAAGTTTGCTCGAAGCATCTATGTCCCAATTTTCCCAGTACGGAGGAACGTCACCGTATATCCTTAACAAATTCCCGCTCTTGTTGAACGCCCATTTTTTGAGCTCTTTATTGTAAATATTCACACTTCCGTCCGGGTACACACGGACTTTGAGTTTATCATTTTCCATTATATAGTCTTTTCCTTCTACCATTATTTTAATAGCTTTTTCCTTCTTAATTATTCTTGCATCATCTAATCTATCAAGATGCACGAAGCTCAATGGCTCGACCTTAACTGATGAATCATTTCTCATGCATTGCTGCCAAGATGAGAAATTAAACGCTGTATACCCTTCTGTACTGATTAAATTCTTTTCGACTATACTTTGCTGAATTTTCTCGCAACTTTCGATGACATGAGTCAACTCCCGTTCAGTGTCCTCGTAGACTTCCTTAATCGATGAACCGGGCAATATGTCATGAAATTCGTTTCTTAGAAGAACCTTCCAGAGCTCGTCTATTTCTTCCTGATAATTTTCCAAGTACAACGCATTCAAGACTTCGGTATTTCTCAATTGAGTTTCTGCAATCTTGTGAAGTCTTTTTGTCCTTGCTTGTGATGTAAGCGTTCCCCTGTGGAGTTCCAAATAGAGCTCTCCATCCCAGACAGGCAATTTTGACAAGTCAAAATCTTGTACCAAATGTTCCATATAGTCTTCAACACGAGAATATCTGACATTTGGAATTCCAGGTATCTCGTTCAGTGGCTGGTAATTATCGCACATCTCTTCCGTAGGTCCTCCGCCACCGTCACCGTATCCAAATGACAACAGAATATCCTTAGTGATATCCTTGTGCCTGAAATTTTCAAAAGTATTTATTAACGACCGAGCACTTATCCTACCGTTATAACCTTCCTCGTAGTTCTTAAAGCTGTAATATACGACTTTTGAGCCATCAATTCCGCGCCAAACGCACAAATCATATGGAAAATCATTCGTCTCGTTCCAACTCAGTTTCGTTGTTACAAAATACTCAATTCCTGACTGTTTCAAAATCTGAGGTAGCACCCATGAAAAACCGAATACATCAGGAAGCCAAGCAACCTTACTCCTTATTCCAAATTCCTTTTCGAAAAACTTTTGCCCATAGTAAAATTGCCTGATAAGCGATTCTACACTCGGAACGTTGCAGTCTGACTCAACCCACATACCGCCCACAGGTTCCCATTTCCCCTGTTTCACAAGGTTTCTAATCTTTTCAAAAAGTTCCGGATAGCTACTCTTCAAATCCTCATACATCTGGGCTGATGATTGAGAATATATGAATTCATCGTATTTCTCAGCCAACTGAACAGCATTCGCAAACGTTCGAACGATTTTTCTCTTTGTTTCCTCAACGGGCCAAAGCCAAGCATAATCGATGTGCGCATGTCCGCAAACGAAGACATTCCCTACTTTTGGAAATAATGGCAGACCCTTGGATTTTATCGATTTTTCATATTCTTCGAATTTTTCCAAGAGCATCTTTTTAAAAGACAAATCGTAAATGACTTTGTCGTTTGGAAAATCCGGATGAGACCATGTAGAAGTCACTTGGCCGAGTATGGTGGGATTCTCAACAACTGAGCTTTTGAACGCTTCGGTATTCTTGGGCTTGGAGACCGAAGACAAGAATGCGTTGGTTTCACTAATTAGAAAATTAGCAAGAGATTCATCGTCTGTTTCCTTAGTCACATCTATTACGTTTTTGATAAAATTCAATACTTGCTTAACTTCTTCATCGTATATTACCAGTTGAGAATTCTTGAAAACGCTTTCCTCTTTTGTCCCGAACAATCCTCTTGGCATAGTCTCAATTCTGAGAATGTGTTCCTTTCCATCACAAAATTTAGTCAAATCCACTTCCTTGTGAAAAACATTAACCTCCCCATACGGCTGACCATCTACTAATACAAGACTCTCACCACCAAACCATGCTCTGAGATAGCAACTGTATCCTTTTTCCAGAGAAGTGAACTTAAAAGAATTGACAAAAACAGCTGGCAGAATTCTTTCGTCCCATTTGTAAGGTAACGATATCTTGCTTTCATTGTGCTTCCAACCTTCATAGTCTCTCTTGGAAACTACTGCGTATGGTACAAGCTCACCAAGTAAACGGTATAAGTGGCCTATCTCGAAATCCTTCTTTCTCACATGAGCACCTCCAAACTATACATGCATGTTTATCATTCTTCTGATGGACAACCACAAGATTCTCTTACTACCAGTTCAACACCAACAAGGTATCTTGATTTTACTTTCTCTCCCTTAATAATACTCATCAAAACCGACGCTCCAACTTCACCGATTTTAGTTAAATCCTGCTTCACTGTTGTGAGTTTTGGTCTCGTTATACTCGAGACATATTCATCATCAAACCCTGTAACACTTATATCTTCTGGTATTCTAAATCCACCTTCAACTAAATAAAATAAACCCCTTACCGCAAGCATATCGTTACAGAAGAATACACACTTAGCATTTCTCAACTGGACTTCATTTACAAGTGGGGAATAGTCACCATCAATTCTGTCAATTCTCACTATATGAGGACTGTATCCTAATTCTTTCGAAATTCCTTTGTATCTTTCCTCAACACTCGATATCGTTAACTCCTCAGCTGTCACAAATAATGCACTATCTACACGATGACTCTTCTTCATATGACGCGCAAGAAGTCGCCCACCTGCAAAATTATCAGTCATTACCGTTGGGATATCATCATCAAGGGGTATGTTTCTGTCAACAAAAACTATTGGAAAACGGCTCTTAATGAGTTCCTTAAGTAGCTTGTTTCTGATTGAATATTCTGATGGCTCTATAATTAATCCATCTATCTCCTTCGATAAAAGGTCATCAAGCGCTTTTTCTTCTTCTTTCTCATTAACTCCTTTCTGCAACGAGAACATTTTTGTCCCCACTGAGGACAGAAAATTCACCGCACCGTACATGATTCTCTTATTGTTTATGAGAAGTCCTACACGCTTATGTGCAAAAACGTTTATTTCAGAAACAAATGTTCCAACGCCTTGCACCTTTGTTATCAATCCTATACTCTCCAATTCATCAAATGCCTTTCTTACAGTCATTCTTGTCGTGTTAAATTTCTTAGCCAGTGAATTTTCTGAAGGCAATTTATCACCAGGTAATATCTTTCCGGTTAAAATCAGTTGTTCTATGTACTTTTCAATCTCTCTATACTTCGGATCCAACTTTATCACTCCTTTACTCGAAGAACTACCCTTTGATTCCTGAGAGTTTTATACCCTCGATTAAATACTTCTGCGCAAAGAGGAAGAAAATCACAGTAGGTAAGAAAGTAAGTATCGCTGCAGCCATGGCTTGATTCCAGTAAGTGCCGTATCTGTTCATGAACATAGGCATTCCAAGTGCTAGTGGATACTTCTCTTCACTCGTAATGTAGATCAGCGGACCTGTATAATTGTTCCAACTGCCTATAAAAGTGAATAGTGAAACCAGAGCCAACACCGGTTTTGCAAGTGGCAACATGATTTTTCTGAATATCATCCAATCCCCCGCACCGTCAATTCTGGCTGCTTCTAACATTTCCTGAGGTATAGTTTCAAAGAACTGCTTGATAAGAAATACGTTCATTGCACCTCCTCCGAGAAAAGCTGGAACAATCAGTGGAAGAAACGTATTTAACCATCCTAAATTTTTGAATATCAAGAAGGTTGGCACCATAGTTACTGCTCCTGGAATCATGACAGTACTCAACATTACAAAAAACAAGACATCTCGTCCCGGCCACTTTATTTTACTAAATCCATAAGCAACCAGAGGAGCACTAAATACAACACCTATGACATTTCCAATGGTTATAATGAGAGAATTCATAAAATATCTTCCGAATGGGAATTTCTGCAAGGCTTTTGGAAAGTTTTCAAATGTTGGTTCGTCCGGGAAAAAGCTTGGAGGAAAGTCTAACATCTCACTATCAGGCTTCAAAGCTGTTCCTATCGTCCACAAAAATGGCAATATGTAAATAATCGATATTAAGAAAATGCCAATGTATGCAATTGATATATTCATTATCCCTCTTCTCATTGCTGTCACCTCTTAGTTCTTTCCTATATAAAATACCCATTTTTTCGAAAATCCAAAATAGAGTAACGTAAGCATGATTATGAATCCAAAGAGTATCCATGATAGTGCTGATGCGTATCCCATGTTAGTGTACTTGAACGCCTGGTTGTAGATATACATACCAAGCGACATTGAAGCATTCGCTGGTCCACCGCCAGTTAACAACATTGGTAAATCGAATATTTGCATATTTCCGATAGTTGACGTCACAAGGTAATAGAATATCGTTGGCGTTATGAGTGGCAGTGTTATCTTCGTGAACATAGTGAATTTTGACGCTCCATCAATTCGTGCAGCTTCGTATAACTCAGAAGGGATATCCTTCAAAGCTGCAGAAAAGATCAACATCGCACCTCCAACACCCCATTGCGCAGCGATTATTATAGTTGGCTTAACCCAAGTTTCGCTACTCAACCAAAGCGGTCCTTCTACACCGAACCATGAAAGAATAGTGTTAACAAAACCAATATACGGATGGAAGAAGAGTGTTACAACAGCAGAAAATGCGAAAGCTGGAACTATTGAAGGCAAATAGATTGTGGCTCTAAAGACTGAAACCCCTTTGAGTTGCTTTATATTAAGTAGCAAAGCTATCCCGAGTGCTACAACTAATCCCAATGGTACCAAACCAACGACATACAAAAGCGTATTTGTAAGGCTCTTCCAAAAAAGAGGATCAGAAAACATTGACTTGTAATTTGAGAAACCAACAAATTTCGGCTTGGTTGTAATAAAATACTCGGTCAAGCTGTAGTAAAAAGATGCTATAATAGGATACAAGTTAAATACCGAAAACCCTAAAAGCCAGGGCATAATAAACATTAAACCTTTCAGAGTAGAATTTTTTCTCATCTTTTGTTCCTCCTTAGATTTGTTCCACAAAATCCGGAGGCTGAGCCTCCGGAGCGTGTAAATAATTACTGTTCTTCTAAGCCATAAACCTCTACTTCGTATATTCTCGCAGCCTTATCTCCAGTCTGTGTGGGGGCTTCAACGAACAGTCTCACATACCTGCCTTTAACTGGCGGGAATGAGTGTTCAGTTATTCCTTTAAGATTATTTCTAACAACAACTACATCTTTCCAATTTTCTCCATCAGTACTAATCTGTATTCTGTAATCCTTTGTATTCCAATCCGCAGATTCTTTACCACTTTCCGCATGTTTTATAATGACCCTGTTAACTATATACTCTTTTCCAAGATCTATAACCAACCAGTGTGGAAGATCTCCAACTGCACACCACTTACTGTTGTTCTCAACTGTACCATCTACTGCAAGAGCTGGTTTCTCAGCAGGAACAAAGCTACTTGCGTAAGTATCCTTTCCAAGTGCCAAGTTCTGTATTTTCTCAGCATTCTTTGTTACCACAATCATTCCTTGAACTTCTTTTACATCCTCACCGGAAATATTACCTGCGATGAGCTTAACAGTGTATATACCCTCTTTATTATACGTCACACGGACCACATTTTCATGGCTAACAGCGGGTTCTCCGCCTTCGAACTCCCATGTCAACTTTTCTGTTGTTTCCGAAGACTTAGATTCAAACACAACACTCTCGCCTGGTTTTATAATGGTATTACTCACAACAAAATCAGCTTTTGGTTTCGGGTATTCTGGCCACTTGAAAGATACACTCACAGCTTTACCTCTGGTGTTGTTCTCAGATACTGGAACAACTTGCAAAACTGTTTCGTTCTCGTGCCCGAAACGCCTGAGACTGTATATGTAGGTGTACGGATTAACACTTACCCAGACGAGTTCATTACCGGTCGGTAATCTTCTGTATATCTCATAAGCTTTTGCCTTTTCTGAAGTTTGAATCGTCAACTTTAGCTGTGCATAAATCCCTTCACTGAATGTTAGGTCTTCGATCTGCACCTTATTAGCCTTCGGAGATGCTGCTTTCTCGTACACACCTATCTCACCAAGATTGAACGAAACAGTCTGCTTTGCACTGCTCTTAACAGATAGATATATTCCAGATATAGTTTTACCAGCGTAATTTTGTAACGAATACTCGTACCTTCGCCACTGTGGCATACTTGGAACCGGGATACTCAACGTTTCGCCATCAACAAACTTGAGAACAATCCTTCCATCAACTTTTCCAACTTCCGAAAGAAATGCTACAGAGAAATACGTTTTATTTGTAACTGGTAGATTTGCAACATACAAGTGATACAAAGCTGTGTCATTTCTTTCCATTTCACCAGAAAACTTTAGTGAACTTCCGCCGTAATATGCGTTATCGTAATCAATCTGCACATTTAAAGGCTTACCTTCAACTTTCCATCTATATGTTGGCATGACATCTTGCAAACTCCTATTGTGCCACTCTGTGCTCTTTACTTTCTCTCCGTTAACGAAGAAATACTTACCATGTCCAACGTTGAAATTAGTTACGAACGGTAGTTTCGTTACTGGTGATTTCTCTACTACAAACTTTGCAAATCCAGACCAATCAGGCTTAACAGACTTTTCACCATACACCAATGATTCATGATTGCCTATCCACAGTACATTTTCTTTTTTCCAAAATTCATCAAAAGTTCTTGATGAATAATAAGACCAGCAAGGACCATACAAACCTAACGACAATTTAAGAGTGCCGTCTGTGTTCTGAATCTTCGGGAGATTGAAATAAGGAGTATTGTACCCATCACCTTGGAGTAATACACCAGCAAAGAAATCGTACTGAGATAAATTGTACTTTTGAGAATTTGCCAATGTGTTAACAATGGAGTTTGGCCTTTTTGAAGAAATCCATCTGAAATCAACGAACATAAAATCAGAAATTCTTTCGCCGTTACTCACAATAAAATCCACATTTGTTTCGTTGAGTTCACCTTGCCACGCAACTTCTCCGGTATCTGTCATGGCGTCATACCAAAAGATGATAAGTTCTGGTGCTTTAGTCTTAAAATACTTTATGAATCTTACCATCGTATTTGCGTGCTCTTCGTTACAACCTTCCGTTTCCTGATTTATAAACCAACCATCGAATCCATAATATCTTGCAACTTCTATCAATTTATCAGCAACTGGAAATGTTCCATCTTCATCTTCTTGCAAGACTTGGTCAACCCAGTTTCTTCGTCCACCGTACACATTCGGAGGGAAGAATATTGTCCCGAGGACAGGAACCCCGTTCTTATGACCGGCATCAATTGTATCTGGTCCTGGAGGAACGATTATACCTTCACCAGCTGAACCAGCCCAGGCTACCAAATAATCTACATACTGCCAATACGTGAAAGGATAGACCTTCATTGAATCGTTTCTTCCCTGTGATGGCATACCACTTGTAGACGAATTCATTATAGATAGCGCTACTATCTTAACCTTCTCGGATGCACTACTTGATATTTTCTCGCCAGAAATCCTCTTTTGAAGTGGAACTTGCGAAACGTTGTATTTCGCATCTGGGTCAGCTTCCAGCGACCAATCTAACAAGTCATTTGGATACCAGTATGACGATTCAGGAATCCTAAATTCTTCTTGAGCAAAAAGAACTGACATTATCAGAACTGAAATCAACAACACGTATATTCTTGCTTTAAATCTCATCGCTATCACCCAACCTATTTTTGTTTTGCCATTATCTTGTCATACTCACGTTGAACAGCATCTTGTGCATCTTTCAAAGCCTGTTCAACGGTTTTCTTTCCCGTCAATACCATATCCCGTGCTTCAACAAGTTTATCCCAGAGCAACGCACCAACTGGAAGAGGAGGTCTACACTTTGCGTCTTCAAGTAAGTCAACGAAAACCTTCTGCGATGGGTCAACCTTTAGAAGTTCGCTTACTGCAGGCTTATAGGTTGGTAGATGCAGAGTATCAACGCTATATGTCACTTGACCTTTTGTTGCTATATACAAAGCAAGCTTCGCTGCTTCAAGTGGTCTCTTAGCACCTTTTGGAATTGCAACACTCCATCCGCCAGCCCATGTTACATTCTTACCAGATTTCGTTGGTATACCAGCTATTGAAAATTCAAAATCCTTAGGAGCGAACAATTTTATTCCGGATATAGTCCAGTTACCATCAACAAGCATTGCAAGCTTTCCAGCGGTAAACGGTGTCAAATCACCAATTTGAAGAGAACCAAATGCGTTCAAAGCTTCATACCCGAACCTATCCGCCCATGACTTTTGCCATTTAAATGCTTCGATTACCCCAGGATCTGTTGCAAAAACAAACTTTCCTGTCTTTTCATCGAACACTTTTCCTTCAAAGGCAAATATCCATGTGTAGGGCCAGCCTTGAGCGTACCAAGGAATAAACCCTACCGTATCGTACTTACCCTTTTTACCTTCTTTTGTAAGTTTCTCTGCTATCTTTATCATATCGTAAACGTTTGTCGGTGGTCTTTCAAAGCCGGCTGCTTTAAGTAACTTCTTATTGTAAAGCATAACCCTAACATCAGTATCAAATGGAAGTGCGTAGTACTTACCATTAAACATACACTCTTCAACAGCAAATGGATAGAACTGCTTTAAGAAATCTGCTACATTCACTCCGAGTTGCTTCAGGTAGTTATCAATTGGCTCAAGCACATCGTATGCTGCCCTCTGAGGAACTGTAAAGCGGTCGATGTAAACCAAATCTGGACCGGTACCGGCAGCAACCGCTGTAAGCAACTTCGTTGAATCTGTTTCGGCTGCAGGGACTATAACAACTTTAACCTTTATCCCTGGATTCTCTTTCTCAAATGCTGCGATGATTTTGTCAATACTACTCTTGTCAGGATCTCTGGCCAAACCATGCCAGAAAGTAATTTCTACAGCAGCAAACGCTACCGTACAGACGAGAAACAGAACAACCAAACTTCCGAACAATCGTTTAAAACTCATACAGTCCCCTCCTCGTATAATAAGTTCGGTAAAAATTAAAATTGGTCTTTGAAAATTGAATGCATATTTTTTAACACCTCTGGTAAAATAGTTTCAGGTTGCCCCTCCTTGAGACTTTGTTCTCTTAAATAAGATTGCCTAACTAGAGTACAGCTTTTTACTTGCCGGAAAATGTTTTGCCTCGTTTTCTTATGTACCGCGAGGTTGTAAGGCTGTACTCAATCCGGAGGTGATTCCTTTGGCTATTTTAGCTATTGATGTCTCAAAGAACTATCTTTCTTTCTTTTCTGATTTCATCGGTAGTGGGACTGTTGAGAACTCTCCTCAAGGCATTGTTGAACTTTTTAACAAAGCTTTTGCTTCTTCTTCCGATTTTTCTCTTGTCCTTGAATCAACTGGTGTTTTTTCTTTTAATGTCGCTAACTTCTTCTTTCAAAACAACGTACCTGTCTTTTGGGTTAAAACTGATAACATTAAGCTCTATCGCAAAATTCTCAATCGTCCTAAAACTGACAAAATCGATGCTGAACTTATTTTCTCTATCGCTTCTAAATTTCCTGAGTCTTTAGTCCCTTTTGTCAATAACTCATATATCATCTCTGAGCTTCGTAATCTCACCAGACTTTATTTAAAGTTCAACGAAGATATCGCTCGATTGAAACTTAGGCTCTATTCGTATGTTTCTCTTTATTTCCCTAAACTTGACTTTAAACTAAATAAGACTTTCGAATGCCTGCTTAAAGATTATACAATCGAAGAAATCGCAAACATGCCAATTGAAGAGTTATTTGAATATATTGCGAAAATTTCCAGACACAATGTCTCTTCACAAGTCTTAGCAGAAAAACTCCAAACTCTTGCTAAAGATGCCTTGAGGTTGTCTGTTAATCCTTCAAACACTCTGAGAATATCTATTGTTTCCACTATCGATTTGATACAGCACTATGAAAAACAAATCGAACTAGTAAAGAAAGAAATAAGTAAATTACTTAAAGTAATTCCGAACACACTAACAACAGTCAAAGGGATAGGAGAAATAACTGCAGCTGGAATTATAGCCGAAATAGGAGACATCAATCGTTTCGAAAAAGCCTCAGCGTTAGCATCATACGCAGGGCTTGTATGGACAATCAATCAAAGTGGAAATTACAAATCAGAAAACAACCAACTAACGAAAAAAGGGAACAAGTATCTAAGAACATACCTAGTAATGGCAGCGAACGGAGTAAAGACATACGATCCTGTATACAAAGAATATTATCGCAAAAAGTACGCAGAAGCAACAACACACAAACACATGAGAGCGCTAATATTAACTGCAAGGAAATTAGTAAATTTAGTGTATTATTTACTAAAGAACAACGTACCGTATGTACCGATGAAATAGGTAAAAAGAACGAAATCAAGTATGTGAAGAATGAAAGTGAAATATTAAGTTATTGAAAGTCAAAGTGTTGACTAGGTTTTTTATTTTTCTATTTTTTCTCCTCTTGACTTATTACCGGAAATCTTCTTCAGCATGATGGGCACGTTTCTCTTCGCACCTACTGAAATTCTATACCCGTGGTATACAAAACGGAAATCTCAAAAGTGGCAAAATAGTCCTGATATTTGCGTTTAACTTGTATATACTTGTATATACAAGTAATTTCAAAAAATTACTTTTCCACTCTTATTTTACAACAGATCGTAGATTAAACAATGCAAACTTCTCACATCGCTGCTCCATGATAAGGAGTTCTTTCTTGTTGTGCATGAATTTGCTGACTATTGGAGGGATCATGCTATTTGAAAACATTAGAATGACAAGACATGTTGATTTAATTCAAGGAAATCTGCTCAGTATTTGCGTTACTTCGCGTATATGAATAGGCGAAAATCCCTTTGTTAGAATTCGATTATCATTGTAAGTTCAATTTCCTACTTAGTACAACACTTGTCATACATACTTCACGTATAGCAAATTGTTGACAGTGGAATAAGTTATCATATCCTTTATGCATTCAGAAACTATGAATAGAAATCGCTTTGCCTGTAATTTCTCACTAAGTAGTTTGTTGAAGCAAGAACTTGCGGAAAAGAAATGGTGAGAAAAGTTAGAAAAAGCTGTTGAGTTTTCTGGTTTTAGATTTGTCAGCGATAGATCTTATATGTAAATAGATTCTTTTATTGCGAATTACTTAGAAACTGTTCATAAAATGTATATTTCTGTAGTTAATTCTACTTTTTCCCAGATTTTTGTGTTTACCTTACGTTTTTTTTGAATCGTTTATATGATAGAATGTTATAACAAATATACGCGAAGTATATTCCGAAGGTGGAGGTGAGAGGTATGAAGAGGTATCTTTTGAAAGTAGTACTCATGTTTTTCGTTATTGCATCGGTCTTATCGGTAGCGAACGAATTGTCGATAGTGATTTCAGTAACGGGTCCCTACCAGAGAAATTTCAACCCATACTTCTCTGGCGCGACTGGTTACGTTGCAGCCGGTTTCATTTATGAGACTCTCATTTATGCTAATACAAAGACTGGACAATTCATTCCATGGTTAGCTTCAGAGTACAAATGGGGTGCCGGGTATAAGGAAATAACATTCAAGCTGAGAAACAACGTAAAGTGGTCAGATGGAACAGCGTTCACAGCCGATGATGTTATCTTTACTTTTGAAATTCTGAAAAAATTCCCAGCTTTGGACACTGTTGGAATATGGAAAAGTGGAGTTGTAGATGTAGTAAAAGTTGACAATTATACAGTTAAGGTTAAGATGAATGTTGTGAACACTTTGCTTTTATATAGTTTAGCGGGTGTTTACATCGTTCCGAAACATATTTGGGGTAAGGTTGAAGATCCATCGAAATTTACGAATGAAGAACCAATAGGTACAGGGGCGTACTTACTTGACAATTTTTCAACACAGGTTGTAACACTTAAAAAGAATCCAAATTACTGGAATGCCTCGAAAATAAAGGTAGATTCAATACGAATCCCGGCATATAGCGGTAATGAAAGCGCTCAACTTGCGGTGGCAAATGGTGAGCTTGATTGGGCAGGAATTAACTATCCACAGATTGAAAAACTTGTCCAACAAAACAAGAACTTAAATTACTGGTTTGCAGAAGGTAACCCCGTATTCCTCTTCTTTAACTTGGCTAAAGAGCCGTTTAACAACGTTACACTTAGAAAGGCATTCGCGTATGCTGTAGACAGAGATATGCTAATTAAGATAGGTATGACAGGCTACGCAGCACCCGTGAATCCTGTCCTTATCAAATCCGGTTACGAATATTTAATTAGTGAAGACCTGAAGAACTTGTGGTGGAAGTATGACCCAAAAACCGCCGAACGACTTTTTGCACAAGCTGGCTTCAAAAAGGGTAGAGATGGAATACTTGCGAAAGGAAATATAAAACTTTCATATGAATTACTCGTTCCTGCGGGTTGGACAGACTGGATAGCTGTATGTGAATTGCTATCCCAGCAAATGATGAACTATGGTGTCGAACTGAAAGTCACACCTATCGATTATGGAGAATATCTGCAAAGAATTAGAAATAAGAACTTCGACGTTGTTCTGAGCTGGTCAAATTATGGTGCGACACCTTACAATTTCTATGATAACCATCTTGGTTCCGCTAATGCTTACGTAGGTAGTAACAGGGGCGGTTGGATAGACAAAACTACAGATGAACTGCTCGCAAAGATAAAAGAGACTGCGGATGTTAACACAAGGAAGGTCATCATGTCAAGGTTACAAAGAATAATGCTTGAAAACATGCCCGCCATACCGCTATACTACAACCCAGTATGGTTCATCTACTCGACAAAGAACTTTACAGGCTGGCCCAACGCCAAGAACCCATACGTTGAGCCAAGGATCACTGGAATGGATAAGATTTATCTTGTGATGAATTTGGAACCAGTCAAATGAGTTGATTTTAAGTAAAACAGGATTTTTTGAGTGGCAACGCACAATTTCTTACCTATATACAAAATAGCGAATGTATAAATTACATTGAGAATGTGCGTTGCCTTTTTTAATACTCCGATTACAAATTTGCTGAAAGGGTTCAAAGGCGGTGAGAAGTTTGAAATACGTAGCCAACAGATTGATGTTTTTTGTTATAACGTTATTTTTCGCACTGACGCTTAACTTTATACTACCGAGGTTAATGCCCGGTGATCCTGCCGAGAGGATTCTATCAAGGTTTGGCCCGAACGTAGATGAGAGAGCCATAGAGGCAATGAGGATTGCACTTGGAGTAGAGAAAGACAAGAACTTGGTTTCACAGTATTTCGAATATTTAATCAATACATTTACTGGAAAATTTGGTGTTTCATACTTACATTACCCAGTTCCAGTTTCTGAGGTCTTAAAGGATTCCATACCTTGGACTTTAGGTCTTGTTGGTGTTTCCACAGTCTTAAGCTTCATACTGGGAACATTTCTTGGAGTATACGCCGGTTGGAACCGGGACAAATCTTCAGGTACTGGTCTGCTAATATTCTCACTTTCGTTAAGAGCTATCCCATACTTTTGGCTTGCAATGCTCTTTTTGTATGTTTTTAGTTACAGGTTTGGTTGGTTCCCGCTTTCAAATGCGTACTCAACAAAAGAAGTATTAACCGGTTTTAAATTTGCTCTAAGTGTAATATACCATGCCATATTACCGTCGATAACTCTAATTGTTGCTTCATTAGGGAGTTGGATACTGACAATGAGAAATAACATGGTCTCAATATTGTCCGAAGATTACATAACCCTGGCAGAAGCGAAAGGGCTTGATGAAAAGTACATAATGCTAAACTATGCTGCTCGTAATGCACTCCTGCCAAGTATTACAGCATTTGGTATATCACTTGGATTTGTAGTAAGTGGAGCTTTGTTGACAGAGATAGTATACTCATATCCTGGTGTTGGATATCAACTTTACAGAGCAGTGCTGAGTCAAGATTTCCCGCTAATACAAGCCATATTTTTCTTTGTATCTGTTTCTGTTCTTTTAGCGAATCTTATTATGGACTTTCTATACGCCTTCTTGGATCCACGCGTTAGGGGGTAATTCATGTGAAGTGGAAAATCGGTTTGGCAATAATCTTAATGTTCATCCTGATGGCCATTCTTGCACCGCTACTTTCTAAATATGAACCTACTCGCACGGTAGGTTTACCCTATCAGTCTCCGTCAAGCGAACACTGGTTAGGAACGGACAGACTCGGGCGTGATATTCTTTCGCAAGTATTCTATGGTTCAAGACTATCACTGACGATAGGAATCTCCACCGGCTTAATGATGACGTTAATTGCTACCGCTGTAGGCATGATTTCAGGATACTATGGTGGTATTGTTGATAGAATTCTCTCAACCATTACTGACATATTCCTCGTTATTCCAGGCTTGCCGTTGATGATAGTTATTAGCTCATACATGAGGGTACGAGGTCCACTTATGGTGATTTTAGTAATAGCGTTTACAAGCTGGGGATCTGGATCAAGAATAATCAGATCTCAAATGCTTTCTTTAAAAAACAGAGAATTTACAGTTGCTTCAAAGGTTATTGGGGAAAGCAATCTATATATAATTTTCGTAGAGCTGTTGCCAAATATGCTATCTCTAATTGCGTCGATATTCTTCAACTCAGTCCTTTATGCAATAATAGGTGAAGCTTCACTCTCATTCCTCGGTTTGAGTGACGTAAGCAAAATCACTTGGGGTACAATGCTTTATTGGGCACAGAATGCAAATGCACTTCTAAATGGCATGTGGTACTGGGTACTTGCGCCGGGTTTGTGCATTGTATTACTTGGAACGGCATTTGCGTTGATAAGCTTTTCTATTGATGAAATAACTAATCCAAGGCTACGCTCTAAATAGGTGCTAAAACTGGGGTGATACTGTGTTCGAGATAGTTGATCTTAATGCAGGATATGAATTCAGAAATAAATTTGTACACGCTGTAAGGAATGTCTCTCTAAAAGTAGAAAAAGGTGAGTTCCATGGTATCGCAGGTGAATCGGGCTGTGGAAAATCGACACTTGTCCTTGCTGCTCTTAAGTTACTGAGAAAACCCGGAAAAATAATCTCAGGAAAGGTCATTATAGATAGTACAGATATACTTAGTTTATCTGAATTTGAGCTAAGAAAACAACGTTGGAAAAAATTCTCGCTGGTTACACAAAGTTCTATGAATTCCCTTAACCCAGTTTTGAAAATAAAGGACCAGATGGCTGACGCATTAATAAAAAACCACGGATATTCAAAGCAAGATTCATACAATCTGGTGAGAGAAAAATTACAGTTAGTTGGTATACCTATCGAAAGAATGGAGAGCTATCCACATCAATTGTCTGGTGGTATGCGACAAAGGGTAGTTATCGCTATGGCACTTCTGTTATCACCTGACGTAATAATAATGGACGAACCAACAACAGCTTTAGACGTTGTTGTACAGAGGTCGATTTTGCAACAAATCGAAGAACTAAGAAAGACAGAAAAGTTCTCAACAATATTTATAACCCACGACATATCTTTGCTTTTTGAACTGGCGAATAGAATATCTATAATGTACGCAGGTGAGCTTGTAGAAACAGGGGCTGCAAAATCAGTATACTCCAAGCCATTTCATCCGTACACTAAGGGTCTTGTTGAGGCTCTTCCGAGTATTTCAAAAGACCTCGAATCATACAATGGCATTCCGGGAAGACCCATAGACCTTTCCCTACAGATAAAGGGCTGTCCGTTTAGAGAAAGGTGCCCCTATGCTTTCGATAGATGTGAAATCGAAAAGCCAGGACTGAGATTGCTGGAAGATGGAGAAAATGGTAGGTGGGTCTCATGTCATCTATACTGATTGTAAAGAACCTAACCAAAGAATTCTTAATCAGAAAAGGATTCAAAATGTTCACCCTAAAAGCTTTACGTGGAATAGATTTAGAACTCTACGAAAATGAAATAGTATCAGTTGTTGGAGAAAGCGGTTGTGGCAAAACAACGTTTTTGAGAGTTCTTGCAAGAATATACGAACCAACGTCAGGAAGTATTGAATTATTCGGAAAACAGGTTCCAAGTAAAATGAATCGGAGGGAAGAACTTGAATTTAGAAGGCAGGTTCAGATGGTCTTCCAAGACCCGTTCGCTTCACTAAATCCAACTAAGAGACTATCGCACATATTAGAAAGGCCACTGAAAATTCACAAAATTCCAGACAAAAGCCAGACCCTGGAAAACGTCCTGACCGAAGTGGAGCTCACACCTGTTGACAATTACTTAGAAAAGTTTCCACACGAGCTGTCCGGCGGTCAAAGACAGAGAGTAGTATTTGCTCGAGCGATCATAACCAAGCCAAGGATAATATTAGCGGACGAACCAACTTCAATGCTTGATGTTTCAATCAAATCTGGCATATTAAACCTTATGATTAAACTAAAAGAAGAATTTCACATTTCATTTATTCATGTAACACACGACCTGGCAGCTGCCAAGTACGTTTCAGATAGAATAGCTGTCATGTACGCAGGTTTAGTTGTTGAAGAGGGAAATGCAAAGGATATAGTGAACAAACCAATGCATCCATACACAATGCTCCTCAAAGAAGCGGCACCTGACCCGGAAAAGGCAAATACGACAAAAATGGTTGATATAGGAGAGCCGCCAAGCCTTATTACCCCACCACCAGGTTGCCCATTCGAACCAAGGTGCAAATTTTCAAAACTAGAGTGCAAAAACCCCGTGGAACTACGACAAGTGAACGGTAGAAAAATAAGATGTGTACTGTATTAAGTGCATTCATGCCACTGAAATTATAAATCTAAACCATAAACAGCTCGTGGTTGAAATCCATGAGCTGTTTAAATTTGTCTTGAGAGTTAAGTATGCGTCGCTAGGCAATTGCAAACCACATGCAAATGCCAATTCTTGCTAATAAATGTTATCACTTACCAGTTCGGGATTGATTGTTTTACCATTTCGTCACGTATTGTTTTTGCTTGCTTCCAAAAAATGAGGCGCATCAAGTGCAAGTTCAACGTGCGGTTTTATGTCAGAATAATGGAGGTTGAAACGGTGGAGTTTTTTGCAAAACACTTGAGTGAAGTATTCGTTCTTAAACGTTCCACCGAAATAGTATATATCGGACACATTCTCTGTGGATGCGAGGTAGGAAATTTTCTGCGTGAGTTTAGTTAGCTGTTCATCTATAATTTTCCTAACAAGAGGCGTTAGCGGTGCATGTTCGGTAAAGGACGCTATCTTTCTTTTGAAATCACTTTCGAGCTGGATAGTAGTCAAGTCAAATACGCTAGTGACTTTGTAAAAGTTTAAGAGCACATCAAAAATCTCGTCGTATTCTTCAACTCCATCTATATATTCAAAAAATCTTCTGAATATTTCCAAAGAAATCGAAAACGCACTTGCTTCATCTCCAAACAGGTGTCCCCAACCACCCACTCTTTTTCCTGTGTGAGAGATGGCTATGCTCCCAGTGCCGCATATCACCAATATACCAGTTCTGCCTTTCAAAACTATTTCCTTTAACACTTCGATGTCTGAAAGCACAATTATCTTTCCCGCTCTAAAAACAGTAGAAACGAGATTTTTGAAGTTGAGTCTTCTCGAAGACGAACCACCACCAGAGATTGAGATTATTACACTATCAAAAAACTCTAATCCTGAGGTTCTCCTATTTATCTCATCTCGTATTTTGTTTAGAATTTCCAGCTGAATATCAGACGGCGTGGAAGTAAGGTTGATTCCACATGGTATCGAGAACTCCAATATCACAACCTTTCTATCTGGAATAGCTAAGCAAACCTTTGTAGACGTTCCACCGCCGTCTATGCCAAGAGCAATCATCCGCTTTCCTCACTTTCTTACAACTTTGAATTTGTATTCGTCACCGCGGTAAATTGAGAGAACGTACTCGATACATTTTTGTGTATCAGTATAAGTAAACCTTTTTCTGAGTATCGCACATTCACCTGGTTTTACGCCAAGTAAATTAGCCTCGTCTTTAGAGAGTTTAGTAACTTCCAAAATTTCTTCTGCATATGCCAGGTTGATGGACAGTTCGTTTTGGATGAAGTGGTAAAGGGATTCCTTCTCCATGTCCTTGTGAAGAACGTTCAACAACCTCAAATCAACAGATGGATTGAGATAAGCTGATTCAATAGCAATGGGCTTTTCGTCAATGTAACGAATTCTCTTTAACAACACAACAAGTGTTCCCGATGCTAAGCCAAAGCATTCTTGCGCTTCTGCCGGAATATTGACAAGACGATTCTCAAGCACCTTAGATGTTACTTTTCGACCTTTCATTTCATCAGTAAAACCGGTTAACTTTGTCAACTGCTCTTCACTTTCGAACTTCTTGATGAAAGTCCCAAGTCCTTTAGAACGCGATATTAGTCCTTCTCTTCTCAGCTGTTCTAGGGCATTTCTTATTGTTATTCTACTCGCATCAAATTCGGCACAGAGTTCCATTTCGGGTGGAAGTTTTCCATCTTTGTAATATCCACTTAGTATCCTGTTACGAAGTTCGTTGTATATGCGATAGTATAATGGAATAACATTTTTGTCCATTTATCAACCACCCCTTCAGCACTCATTTTTCTTGTCTAACAGATGTAATAGCACGTCAGATATACTTGTGTATTTTCCAAATAGCTGTTGACACTCCTCTTTACTCTTGCCGGTTAGTATCATGAGGATTGCTATCTTTGGTGAGTTGTTAGCTTTCGCAAGGAATTCTGAAGCCGTTTTGTAGTCAGTACTTGTTGTTTTCATTATGATTCTTATTGCTCGCTCACGCAGTTTTTCATTAAGCACTAACACATCAACCATGTAGTTCTTGTATACTTTTCCCAATTTAATCATTGTTGTAGTGCTTATCATATTTAAGACCATCTTCTGTGATGTACCTGCTTTCATCCTCGTGCTTCCAGATATAACTTCAGGTCCAGTTTCTATGGAGATAACAATATCGGCAAACCCAGAAAGTGCTGGTTTATTGACATTGCAAATCAATGCTGTACGTGCACCGTTTTCCCGGGCGTAGTCCAAAACACCCGCAACATAAGGGGTCCTACCACTTGCGGTTATGCCTATAACCATATCGTTGCTGTTTATCTCTATCCTTCTTGCGTCTTCACGTCCAAGTTCGAAGTTATCTTCAACTGCTTCAACAGACCTTCTGAGTGCTTCTTCTCCTCCAGCTATTAAAGGTACAAAAACACCTTCAGGTACCCCAAACGTTGGTACAACTTCAACCGCATCGATAAAACCTATTCTCCCGCTCGTACCTGCTCCGGCATATATAACCCTGCCGCCACTCTTTATCGCTTCAATGCAATAATCAATCACCATGGCGATTTTGTTAATAACTTTTTCAACAGCATTTGCAACCTTTTTATCCTCATCATTTACTATTCGCAAAATGCTCATTACGTCTAACCTGTCTATTTCCTGCGAGACAGGATTGACTCTCTCTGTTTCGAGTCCTTCGAACATTGTCTTCTCTTCTTTGAAATCATCTTTTTTCATTACACCACCTCCAATGGTTTGACTGGTAGTTTACCTTCGGCATGTACTTTTCCTAAAAGTACGTCAAGCAATATTCTCTGATGTGTCGCCGATGAACCGTAAAGGACAATAGAGTTTCTCGAATAAAAAGCATCATATGGATTTTTAAGAGCGATAAGTAGCAGTTTGGAATATGAGTCGAGCTCTTTTATGAAATTAACGAGTGACTTGCTTCTGTACATATCGAAAGTGAATAAGAGGATTTTTTTACCCTTAACTTTCTCTATTTCTGGCAATTTCGTATCAGAGATAATCTCAAAATAAGCGTTGAATAGTCTTGAAAGTTCTTGCGTTATCTGAGGAACTGGCAGAGATTGATCCACAACTGGAGAACCAGGAACACCAAGCATTGTTAATACCATGTCTACCTCTTCGAGAGGCAATGAATAATCGCGCAGATTTACAATGGTGATGGATTTTCTAACGAGCTCATCTATCGTTCCCTTTGCTTCTCTAACAAAACGTCCATTATCTATGTGTTCAAAAAGAGCGTGAGACTTAACCTTGCTGAATGAATTTTCTATACGATCTAAACTTTCTATGATTCGCCTTTTCAGGTCAGTATTTTGGTTAACGTATTCACAGAAATTGTCGAATGCTCTTATTTGTTTTTCCGGTTCGTGGCAGATAGTCAAGATATCGTTCCCCGCGTTGAATGCTTTCAACGTTTTTTCTTCTATTGTAAATTTGCCAGTACCTCCCATAAGTAAATCATCAACTATTATAACACCGTCGAAACCAAGTCTAATTCTGGCTATATCTACTATTTCTGAAGATAGAGAGGCTGGCAGACCATCTTTTTGAATTCTTGGAAAGTACACATGAGACGGCATCCATGCATTGCATTTCACATTTTTGAAAGGTACCAAATCAAAATTGAGTAGTTCATCAATTGTCTTGTTTATGACTGGCAGGTCAAAGTGCGGATCGATTGAAACGCTTCCCAAACCGGGGAAGTGTTTTAAGCACGTCGCAACTCCTGCCTCTTCCGACGCTTCCACGAAAGCGTTCGAAAACTTAGTTACAATTTCTGGCTCGTCGCCAAAAGAGCGTATTCCGATTACTGGATTCAACGGATTAACGTTTATATCTACAACAGGGGCCAAATTCCAATCCACACCGACTGCTCTCATCTCCAAGGATGTTAAGTAGACTGCCTTCTTGAAGAGCTCTACATCGCGGCTTGCAGCACAAGCCATTGGACTTGGGAGGGTGTTGAATCCATCTTTCAGCCTCACAACATTCCCGCCTTCTTGGTCAACAGCGATGATAGGTTTGTAACCAAGGAAGTTGGATATATCATCTATCAGTTTCCTAACTTGCTCTGGACCTACTATATTGCGAGAGAAAAGAATGACAGACCCAGGTCTTATGTGTGCAAGAACATCTCTCGTCTCTTTTGTTAGCTCCGTACCGTAAATGCCAATCATAAATAGTTTTCCGATACTTTCCTCGTTTATCCTTCTCACTAAATCCCCTCCTAAGATTCCGGTTTTAATTGTACAAGAGTAGATCCTCCACATACTCGAGGTATGAACAAAGGTCAAAACTCAAGAATTTTTCTTTATTTTTCATGAATTCCCTCACACCTGTGAAAACTTCCAACCTTTGATAATCAACTTTAAACTCTTCATATTTTTCAAAATACTCAAACAATGCAACCGCGATTTCAAAGAAGTTATCATCCTGCTTTGGGAAAAATTCAACGCCGTTACATACATTTTGTGCGTATTCCCTATACTGAGGTATAAACTGCCGTTTCCGGCAGAAAAGATTCGGAAATCTATGCTTGAGATACTCGTACATGTCATTTTCATCAACCCAGGGTGCACCTAAGAATTCGAAAGGCTTTGTAGTGCCCCTTCCAACGCTCAAATTAGTTGCTTCGAAAAAGCATATGCCTGCGTAGCACAATAGTGATGAAAACGTTGGAAGATTAGGGGAAGGAACGTTCCAAAAAATTCCTGTTTCTGGAAACGCCTCCCCGTTCCAATTTTCGCACCGTACAATCTCCAAATCTATATCGAGCTTAAGGTATTTCTTGTAATACAATGCGAGTTCACCCGTTGTCAGGCCATACTGTACAGGAAGTTCATAACCGCCGATTATTGAATTAATACCCTCTGGCATTCTTGGGCCAAAGACCTTTCTTCCAAGCAAGTTAAACCTGTCTAAGATGAGAAATTTTACGCCGCACTTTGCTGCAGCTTTCATCATATTGGCTAAAGCGTAGATGAAGGTGTAATATCTAAGACCCACGTCTTGAATGTCGTACATTATCAAATCGACATCTTCGAGCATCTCACAAGAGACTTCATCTCTAGTTCCGTAAACGCTTATAACTGGAATTCCTAACTTAGGGTGAAAAAAATCAGATATCTCCATTCCGTCTGCTGCTAGATAAAGTCCGTGCTCTGGTATAAAGAGTTTTCTAAGAGTTAATCCCTTACTTAGAAGTATGTCTGTAAGCAGTTCACCCTTAGAATTAACTGAAGAATAATTACTGACCAAGCCTATTCTGTAATTTTTGAGAGACTGATAATCAAGCACATCGATTCCATTCCTTACCATCTTCATTGTCCTCCTGATTGAATTAATCCATTTTCACAGTTTCCTCTTCTTACAATGCACTAAGAGTCTCTTGATAATCTCTTCCCCTTCTTGCCAGGTTATTAGCACCATACTGACTCATACCAACATCGTGGTCATTGCCACCCCGTAGAATGTAACCTGAGGTATTCTATTGTCTCTTCTTTCAACGAGAAGCTCGAAGTAACCACTCGGCACAACTGAATAGTCGTTTACAATTGTCAAAGCGTTGCTTTCGAGAAGAATGTCTCTTGAAAAGCCTGTTATCGATTTAGTCAGCCTTCTAACGAAACGTATGTTGTACTCTTTATCAACATCGTACACACCGTTCTCTGCTATGATCCGCAAGGTTATGACTAAGCCACTCTTACCTCTTCAAATGGCGATTAAATCTTTATGTTCACCATTGAGAGTTGAGCTCGTTAACATGTATAACTTTACCTTCAACTGTTCTCACCGCATCCACTTTCAATATTTGGTCTGCTTTTTCTCTGGCAGGAAGTCTCTTACTGATACTCTGTTCAAACTCTTCGCGTGACATCGTGATTTTCCATCTGAACCAAGGTGATTCCATATCGCAAGAATTGAACAATTTCTTTTCCACTACCCAAAATCCTTTAAAGAACTTCAACCAGAAGGATTCATCTCTTTCGGCACTTAAAGTGCTGTTTGTCTGATTTCAGATAAGGTGCGGCTGAACTTCGGAAATTGCCGTTCTACTCACTTCATACTTCTTTCGAATTTAACATGAATCCACAGATGTCTAAAAATAAACTACAGTGTCTACTGGCTTACCATCTACACTAGTTATTTCACCCCAGTTTTATCTCAAGAAGCATGGACAATATCTGAGACTGTTTGATTGCAAAACAAACTTGACTATTCGTACTATCGACGCAGTGCGCTCCAAAGAACCATTCCTTCAGATCGGAAATAACATCAACCGTAAAAAGCGTGCATACCTTACCTATTACTACTTACTACTACACTCATATATGTAAAATTAAATCTTTCTAAAGCATAAAACGTATTCAAAGGTATGACATTACGATTTCAGGTCAAATCTAAATCAAGGCCAAAGAAGTGATTGGCAGAGTTTCAGACGTATATCTTAATGATATAACATTTATATCTTTTAACAATTTCTTGCTTTTTTGACATAACATAAGAAATCAAAAAATAAGGTCAATTATTGTTCATAAGCTCCTCTTCTCTCAATTTTTCTTTATTTTGAGAAAAGTGGGATAGGGAATATAATAAGTTTGACTATCTCACTTTGGAGGTGAAGGGGCATGAAAAGGGTTCTCTTTGTTCTGTGGATTCTGATAGCGGTGGTTTTCACGGCAACGGATTTCTTCATAGAAGACGCAATGTTAACAAATTCTGCTCAGCCGAAACTCGGTGGTACTTTAAGATTAGCATTGCCTTCAACACCTGAATCATTCCTGCTCTACGGTTCGCTTGATTCATCGGCGTACAGTGTTATCATGGGACCACTTATGTCCCCACTCGTTGAATACCATCCTATAACAAACGAGATTAGACCTGCAATTGCAAAATCATGGACTGTCTCAAGTGATGGAAAGCAAGTATGGTTTTACATAAGAGATGCATACTGGTCTGATGGCAAACCGATAACGGCAGATGACGTGATATTTACGATGCAATACTTTGTCATGAACAAATATGCTCGCGGTAATTCGGTCGACAGGTTCACGATACCAGATGAAAAGGGCGTGAATAAACCCGTCACATGGACGAAGATTAACAACAAGGTTGTAAGAGCAGACTTACCATCACCATATGGCGCATTCTTAACAGTCTTAACCGCCGTGTACATATATCCAAAACACAAGCTCGAACCCCTTATTGATAAGAACGACTTAGCATCTGTTAATAAACTCTGGCTAACAAATACCCCTCCTTCTGAGATCGTAGTCAATGGACCATATAAACTTTCACAAGTTATAGTTGACCAGAAAATCGTCCTTGAGAAGAACCCTTATTTCTGGAAAAAAGATAAATACGGCAACCAGCTTCCCTACTTCGATAAGCTGGAATATCTAATCATAAAGGACGCAGAGATAAGATTAGCTAAATTTATTGCTGGTGAAATAGATTACACTGCTGTTTCGGCATCAGATTATCCAAGACTAAAGCAAATCGAAGTTGCTGGGAATGCCCCATATCTACTATTTGCTTCCAAACCAATAGGCTCTACTCCAAGCCCAGTCCACATAGCTTTCAACTTTGATGTCGCTAATCCAAAGCTAAGAGAGTTGTTCAGGAAAACTGAATTCAGAGAAGCTATGGAATATGCTTTAAACAGAGAAAGGATAATTGAAGAAATCTACAATGGCCTCGCAATTCCTGGTGGTGGTCTTGTACTACCGACGAATAAAGCGTTCTACAATCCAAAGGTTGAGCAGTTGATGAGGTCGTTTGATTTGAAGAAAGCCGCGAGCATTCTTGATTCACTCGGGTTAGTTGATAAAAACAAGGACGGCTTAAGAGACTTCCCCGACGGCACAACGTTTGAATTCACAATACTTGTTCAAAACCAACCAAAAGATTACCAACAAATTGCTTATGTATTCAGTGAGGAACTTAAGAAAATAGGCGTTAAAACAAATCTCCAAATACTTGATTCGTCAGTCGTTGGACAAATGTTCGGCGCAGGTAACTTCGAATGTGGTATCCGCGCATTCGGTAACCAACCAGACCCACAGCTTAGGAAAGCAATATGGCAACCAGGTCAGCAGCTGTACTACTGGCACTATTCAACAATGGATAAGAATACGAATCCTCCATCACCTGTATTCTCTGAAATGTTTGATTGGGAGAAACGAATTTGGGACATATTTGAAAAAGCACAGATCGAAATGAATCAAAAAAAGCGAAAAACTCTATACGATGAGTGGCAGGAACTGTATTACAAGTACTTACCAGTAATTTTCGTAGCAAGGCAGATGAACTTCTTTGGCTGTCACAAGAGTATAGGAAATGTTGTCCAATCGAAGGAAGGATTACCAACATTCACCATATGGACAACATTTAGAAAATAAAGGATCCACAATATGCGAAGTTAACCAAAAGAGAGGGAGCTTCGCTCCCCTCGTTTTTTAAGAAGCTGTACATTGGAGGGAATTGGATGAGCAATTTGACAAGCTTCATTATTCGAAGGGTACTCATAATGATTCCAATGATGGTAATTATTTCGATAATATGTTTTATAATAACCGAGCTTCAACCGGGTGATTTCCTTTCTCAGTACCTTGACAATCCGAGAATCTCTCCTGAACAGATTGAAGCATTACGCCAGGAGCTTGGTCTTGACAAGCCCGCTTACTATCGATACATGCTGTGGGTTAAGAATATCGTAACGAAGCTGGATTTCGGTTACAGCTTTTCTTACCAGAGGCCTGTCTTTGATTTGATATGGGAAAGAATGGGCTGGACAGTTGGAATTTCCTTAATGACCATACTTCTCCAATGGGTTATAGCTATTCCTCTTGGAATTTTTTCGGCCTTCCATCCTTACAGCTTTTGGGATTACACTTTTGCCGTTATCGCCTTTGTTGGTATATCTATTCCAGAATTCTTCTTGGCACTGCTCTTAATGTTTTTCGCACTCAACGCAAGATATACCTACATAGGTGGACTATTTTCGCCAGAATTCATAGGCACACCGTGGTCAGTGGCTAAATTCATTGACCTTTTAAAACATCTGTGGATACCACTTATAGTAATCGGTGTTAGTGGCGTCGGAGGTTTGTATCGTGTAATGCGTGCAAATCTGCTCGATACTGTTGGCTCACCATTCGTAAACGCACTCAGAGCGAGGGGACTGGATGAAAGAACTGTAAGAAGACATGCGGTAAAGAATGCACTAAACCCGCTTGTAAGCATTGCAGGAATGGAACTTCCGAATGTCTTTAGCGGAACAATCCTCGCATCTATTGTCTTAAACTTGCCAACGATAGGACCGTTCTTTTACAATGCCCTACTCAATCATGACCAATATTTAGTTATGTCATTTCTCATGTTCATCGCTCTGATAACACAGATAGGCAATTTACTCGCTGATATAACATTAGCCCTTGTGGATCCAAGAATCAGGGTTGCTTAAGGGGTGGAAACGATGATTTCTAAGAGAGTAATCAGACAATTTAAAAAACACAAACTCGGCGTTTTCGGTTTTTGGATAGTCGTCTTTTTGTATATTTTGATGATTTTCAGCGATTTTATAGCCCCATACAGCTACAAGACGACTCATTCAAAGTTTTCTTACGCTCCACCAACGAAGATCCATCTCTTCCACGAGGGGAAGTTCGTAGGTCCATTTGTGTACGGTTTGAAGAAAGAACGAGACCCAATAACCTTTCTGCTCAACTACCAAGAGGACAAGTCTCAGATCTACAAGATAAGACTGTTCGTAAAAGGCGAAGAATATTCATTCTTCGGAATTAAGAGTCAGTTGCATCTTTTCGGACTTGAGGCAGACCCTCAGGAGGCAATGATACTCTTATTCGGTGCGGATAGGTTTGGAAGAGATGTTTTCTCAAGAACACTCGTCGGCTCGAAAGTTTCTCTGACAGCTTGTCTACTTGGCACGTTCATTAGTTTGGTCATAGGAGCGATAATAGGTGCGATTTCGGGATATTACGGTGGCTGGATAGACATAGCTATCCAGAGGTTTATTGAGATATTGAGGTCATTCCCACGCATTCCGCTCTGGCTTGCTCTATCAGTTATCCTCCCTCCAAGCTGGCCAAGCACTTGGGTATACATTGGAATAATAATCGTTCTCTCGTTCATTGGCTGGACTGGAGTTGCGCGGGTCGTACGTGGAATGACCTTGAGCCTAAAAGAAAAGGATTTCGTCCTCGCTGCAAAGGTGTGCGGTGCTAAAGATTTCAAAATCATAACAAGACACATCATACCAAACCTATCGAGCTACTTAATAGTCGTCGCGACTCTATCGATTCCCGGGATGATACTAGGTGAAAGCACTATCAGCTTCCTTGGGCTTGGAATCAAAGAACCAATGACAAGCTGGGGATTATTGCTAAAAGACGCTCAATCACTCACGGAGATTGCAGTACACCCGTGGCTTATAATTCCAGGTGCATTCATTATGATTTCTGTCTTGGCTTTCAACTTCATGGGTGATGGCTTAAGAGACGCAATCGACCCATACAGGACCGTTGAAAAGGTATAGGAGGATGTCGCCTATGACAGTACACGAAAACAAGAATTCTGAAAATATTCTCGAAGTAATAGACCTGAAAGTACACTTCAAGACACCCGAAGGAATCGTAAGAGCTGTTAATGGAATATCCTTCGCTCTCGGAAGACAGGAGACCTTGGCCATAGTAGGTGAATCAGGCTGTGGAAAGAGCGTAACAGCTCAGGCCATAATAGGATTATTGAAATCCCCACCGGCAATAATTTCCGGGGAAATTAAGTTCAAATCCACGCCGCTAGATTCTCAGAAAGTCGTGAATTCAGTTCGTGGAAAAAACATTACTATGATCTTCCAAGAGCCAATGTCATCATTTGACCCTCTCTACACCATTGGACACCAGATAGCAGAGGTTGTTGAGAAACACCTCGGTATAAAGAAAAAAGACTCTAAAGAGCTCATAATTTCAATGCTTAAGAAGGTTCACATTCCAGATGCAGAAAGACGCTATGATGAATATCCACACCAAATGAGCGGTGGCATGCTACAGCGAATAATGATAGCTTTAGCCCTGATAACAAATCCAGAAATTCTCATCGCAGACGAGCCAACAACAGCACTCGACGTAACAATTCAGGCTCAAGTGCTAAACCTGATGAGTGAATTAAAAGAAGAATTTAAAATGTCCACGATATTCATAACCCATGACCTAGGAATTGTTGCCGAGATTGCTGACCGAGTTATTGTCATGTATGCCGGCAAAATAGTTGAGCAAGGCAGTGTGTATAGCATTTTCGAATCACCTCTCCACCCTTACACGCGCGGACTTCTTGAGTCGAATATAAAATCTTCCGCGAAGGGCAAGGAATTACCGTACATACCCGGGTTCGTGCCAAGCTCAACAAAGATTCCCCAAGGTTGCCCGTTCCACCCGAGGTGTAAACACGCTATGGACGTTTGCAAAAATGTCGAACCAGAGATAACACGTGTGAACTCACAATTTGTCAGTTGCCATCTTTATACCAAAGAAAGAGCCGAAGTTTAATGGATCTTGTGAGGTGAAATTAGATGAAAATCATTGATGTAATAAATCTTAGAAAGTACTTTCCAATAAGAGGTGGAGTCTTTCTACAAGTGCAAGGTTGGGTTAAAGCATTAGAAAATGTAACCATGTCGATTGAAGAAAATAGTGTTGTAGGCGTTGTGGGGGAATCAGGCTGCGGTAAAACAACCCTTGCAAAGCTGATAGTAAAAATACACGAGCCGACAGATGGAAAGATAATATTTCACAAGAATGGTGAGCACGACATAACTTACAAGCTCGGGCGGATACACAGCACGTTCAGAAGAGACGTTCAGATGATATACCAAAATCCGTTCGATTCGCTCGACCCGAGAATGAGCATTTACGATATAATATCAGAACCTCTTAGAGCGCACAAATTCTTTGATAACAAAAACGAAGAGAAAGATTACGTAAAAGGACTCTTAGAAAGAGTCGGTCTGAACACCGATATGTTAGAGAGATACCCACATGAATTCTCAGGTGGTCAAAGGCAGAGAATAGCTATTGCTCGTGCCATAGCACTTAAACCAAGGCTGATTCTCTGTGACGAACCAACTTCAGCACTCGACGTGTCAGTTCAAAACCAGATAATTAATCTACTCTTTAAGCTCCGCGACGAATACAAGATGAGCTATCTATTCATATCGCACAACTTGGATGTTGTGCAGTACTTGAGCGACAGAATATACGTCATGTACCTTGGCAGTGTGGTTGAGGAGGGTAAGGCGGAGGAAATCTTCACGAATCCTCAGCATCCTTATACAATATCTCTCGTTCAAGCGGTACCGGGCTGGAATCCGAGGCAGAGAAAGTTCAGCAAAGTAACTTTGACAGGAGAACCACCAAGTCCAATAAACCCACCGTCAGGTTGTCCATTCCATCCGCGGTGCCCATACGTACAGGATATATGTAAGTCAGAAAAACCACAGTTATTAGGAGAAGACCACAAAGTGGCTTGCTACTTTCCGCAGGGAACATAAAAAGAGCAGCTCAGAAAAAAGAGGTGTTTGAAGTGGCATCTGCTAATCTTTGGAGCAACGTCGATAGAATCATACAATCAGGCATTGAAAGTAAAATCTATCCAGGTGCGGTTCTGCTCGTTGGAACTGAGAACGAGACTCTCTATGAAAAGACGTACGGCACCGTTGATGAAATTAAATCAACCGATGTGAACACAATCTATGACTTGGCGAGTCTAACAAAAGTCATCGCCACGACTACTGGAATAATGAAATTATTTGAAGAAGGGTATTTAAACCTCTATGACAAGGTAGGGCATTTCTTAGACGTTGAAGGTGAAAAAGCAAATATCACGATATTCGAACTCTTAACACACACTTCCGGAATGCAACCTTACAGCGACTTATGGCGTATACTGAAGGGTGAAGATCTAAAGAGAGAAGTGCTCAGGATACAGCCTACGTGCAAAGGTAAGATGCAGTATTCATGCTTGAACTTCATAACCCTAATGGCGATTGTAGAGAAAATCACCAACGAAAGTTTTGATTCCTATGTAAGTAAATTACTTAATTTGCCAGATACGTGTTTCAAACCTAAGGATATAGAATGCTGTGCACCGACGAGTGAAAGAGAGGGCAAGAGGCTTAGAGGCGAACCTGATGATGAACTTGCGTACTACCTCGGTGGCGTGAGTGGAAACGCCGGACTCTTCTCCACAGTCAGAGACATACATACGTTTGTTAAAAGACTGCTCAGTGGAGAATACGTAACGAAGAACGTTGTAAGACTCTTCACTCAAACTTTGGTTCAAGACCCGGCTGACCCGAGTTTCAAAAGGCACATAGGATGGATGGCACCTGTCAAGGGTGGTAGCACAGGCGATTTTGGAAACGAGACCATGTTCGGCCACACAGGCTTCACCGGAACAAGCCTCTGGATTACCAAAGAAGGACTCCACGTAATCTTCCTAACCAACAAAGTCTTTTACAATCGATGGGACGACAGAATCCAAAGAATCCGCACTCTACTACATAACGTTATATTCTCTCGTTTACTACGCTAACGCGTATGCATCTTTCAGTGAGGTGAAGAGATTGAACAAGCTAATCAAAATCTGGGATTGGAACGAGTTCCTCAGCTCAATCAACAAGCCTGTGCATAAAGTACTCGGTTTGATGTCCGGTACTTCTGCAGATGGTCTCGATATTGCCAATGTTGTTTTTACATACAACTACGAGGCTATAAACTTTCGTGTAGAAAGTGCTTTAACGATTCCATATGAAGAAGAACTTCAAAAAAAGATAGTGGATTCATACAATAAATCTCTTTCCAATGTTGAAAATATAACACTTCTAAACTTTGAACTCGCACAGATACACGCTCAAATGATTAACCAGCTGGGTTGGGATTATGATTTTGTAGCATACCACGGACAAACTATTTACCACCTACCAGAGCATGGGGCAACACTTCAAATAGGAGAAGCCGATGTTTTGGCTACACAGCTTGGAAAACCTGTGATCTACGATTTTAGAAAAAAGGACGTAGCTTTAGGCGGGCAAGGAGCACCTATTAGTGCATATTTAGATTCAGTTTTCTTGCTAACGGACCAACAAACAGCTGTATTGAATATAGGTGGAATCTCCAATGTTACAGCATATGACAATAACAACAATCTTGTGGCATTTGATACCGGACCAGGTAATTGCTTGATTGATTTAGTTTGCCAAAAACATTTCAACATCCGATATGACAATAATGGCAAACTCTCAGCACAAGGAAGGATAAATAATGAACTGTTGGAATACTTGATTGAAAAAAATACTGACTACATACACAAAAAGCCACCTAAAACAACTGGAAGAGAAGTTTACAACGAAGGATTTCTAAAAACACCCGTTTCAACATCTAAAGAAGATCTATTAAGAACGGTAACGCGCTTTACAGCAGAGATGATAGCAATTAATTTAAAACAACACCTGCCAAATACACAGAAACTTGTAGTTGTTGGCGGAGGAGCATACAACAAAACACTGCTCTGGGATATAAAAACCCTTGGCTATGAAATTACTGTTCCTGACAAGTGGTTGATAGACTTTAGAGAAGCAACAGCAATTGCGTTCTTGGGAGAGCTATTCCTAAGGGGTTTGGCTCATGAAAAAGTAGTTACTGGAGCAATGAAAACATCAATTCTCGGCAAATTAGCTTTGCCACTTTAAAATTAGAGGAGGTTAAGACATGGATTTCGGTTACAAAACTTACGAAGAAATCATAAGGGTCAACAATCTAATTGGTATGGCTAATAACTTGACCCCACCAAGCTTTTCAAAAAGTAAGAAATACATCTTCATCGGCTGTGGAAGTTCGTATAACGCCGGGCTAATCTTATCTGAAATTTTGAAAAAACAAGGGATTTTTGCAGAGGCTGCGAGTTCTGGTGAAGTGTTGCTGGAAAATACCGCTGATGAAATTGCGAGAAAGTTCGATGTAGCTTTCTTGTTGTCGCGCACCGGAACAACAACGGAGACGTTAAAGGTTGCTGAAATGCTGAAAGGTAAGATAGAAAGCATAGGTATCACTTGTGAAAAGGATAGCCCTTTAAGTGCCTTGTGTGATATGAATTACGAACTCGATTTTGCACATGAAGAATCCGTTGTAATGACTTCGAGTTTTTCTGCGATTTTGAGATTATTTCTCAACGGAATTGAGAGATACCCAATATCACCTGATGAATATCTAGAAAGCTATGATTCACTCCTAAGCGAAGAATTGCTGAAAGAAAAATCTCATTTCGTCTTCTTAGGATGCCAAGAAAGATACTATGTAGCAAAAGAGAGTGCATTGAAAGTTGAAGAGATGTCTCTGGACCATACAGAATTTTACGAAACTCTCGAATACAGGCACGGACCTATCGCATTGCTATCACCTCGCACGCATGTGGTAATCTTCTCCAAATATCGCAAGCCACACAAATTGGAGACAGACCTGGCTAACGATATTGTAAGTCGAGGAGGCAGTGTGCATATACTGAACGCGATGACAGACAGACCAGAGTTTGAGGTTCAATTCTTGACTCTTTATGGTCAGCTATTAGGATACAAAAGAGCGATACTCAAAGGCTTAAATCCAGATAAACCGAAGGGATTGAGCAAGTCAGTGATTTTGGATAACTGAAATCTCTTGAAAGAAGGGATCCGGATGGTTATTGAGAACGTCCTCATCGTCGATCCTGTCGATGGTGAATACGTAGGTTCAGTTGAGTTTGACGATATCATACTGAAAATTGAAAAAGAGAACAAGACATCATACGAACACATTCTTCTACCTGCATTCGTAGACCCGCACATACATGGTATCAAAGGCATCGATACCATGACCGCTTCTTTGGAAGACTATGGAAAATTCAAAGAATATGAAGCGCTCGAAGGCGTTTGGTATTTCCAGCCGACCACAGTGACATGCCCCATTGAAAAACTCTCAGAAATTCAGATATGCGACGACCTAAAATTACACATAGAAGGACCTTTCATATCACCAGACAAGAAAGGAGCTCACAACCAAAGCTATATCAGAAAGCCACCACATGACATCACAGAACTCGAAAAATACATCGACTTATCTAAAATCAGTATGATAACCGTCGCCCCAGAATACGATACATTCGAATCGTTCGCAAGAAGTTGCGAAGATAGGGGAATAAGGATCTCCATAGGTCACACAAACGCAACGTTCAGCCAAGCTAAAGAAGCCTTTCTGAAAGGTTTTAAGAGAATAACTCACTTCCCAAACGCACTTAGCCCGCTCCACCACAGAGAACCTGGCGTCACTGGTGCTGGATTGTATTTTGACTTCACGCTTGAAATAATAGCAGACGGGATACATTCATCGCCAGACTTTGTTGCATTAGTTTACAAAATAAAAGGCGCTGACAAGATAATGCTTGTAACAGACAGCATCTCAGCTGCAGGATTGAAAGATGGAAAATATGTCCTTGGTGATTTGCCTGTTGAAGTAAAAGATGGAATTGCAAGACTAATGGATGGCACACTTGCAGGTAGCACCTTGAGATTTTCTCAGGCACTCAAGAACTTCGCAAAATTTACCAAATGTTCCCTGACAGAGCTTGCAAAGGTAAGCTCATACAACACGTGCATAGACTTAAACTT
Source organism: Fervidobacterium riparium (assembly GCF_025370035.1). Classification (NCBI taxonomy): domain Bacteria; kingdom Thermotogati; phylum Thermotogota; class Thermotogae; order Thermotogales; family Fervidobacteriaceae; genus Fervidobacterium; species Fervidobacterium riparium. Next base: position 1,923,072 of record NZ_CP009277.1, on the reverse strand, counting down.
GAAAGGTGGAAGAATCGCAGAAGGATATCCGGCAAGGCTTGTGTTAGTTGATAGAGAACTGAACATAAAGAAGACTTGGAATTTTTAGAAGGTTCGATATAATAATATATGAACTATTGTTACAAAGTAAGAAAACAAGAATGGGGGGAATATCGATGCCGACAGGTTGTCCATCACTCGAAAGGAACCTCAAGAATTGTACATGCACCTACACATCGTGCGACAAAAGAGGAAAGTGCTGCGAGTGTGTGGCTTATCACAGAAGCCTCGGCGAAATACCGGGTTGCTTCTTCACAAAAGAAGGGGAAAGAACTTGGGACAGGTCGATTGAAAACTTCATAAGAGACAGGGGAAGAAAATAATGGAAAAATTGCATGAAAAAGTTTTAGAAAACGTCAAGAAAGTAATAAAGGGAAAAGACGAAAAGATTAGACTCGTACTTGCCGCAATGTACGCTGGCGGGCACGTTTTGTTGGAAGACGTCCCGGGCGTAGGCAAAACAATCCTCGCACGTGCACTTGCGATATCCTTAGGACTGGATTTCAAACGTGTCCAGTTTACTCCCGACTTGTTGCCCACAGACCTAACAGGCTTGTCCATCTACGACAGGAAAAACGACACATTCACATTCAAAGAAGGACCTATATTCACAGACATACTCTTAGCCGATGAAATCAACCGCGCTACGCCAAGAACACAATCCGCACTACTTGAAGCGATGGCAGAAAGACAAGTCACAGTAGACGGCGTAACCAGAAAACTATCGAACAACTTCTTTGTCATCGCAACCCAGAACCCAATAGAATACGAAGGCACTTTCCCTCTGCCAGAAGCTCAGCTTGACAGGTTCATGGTACGCATAAGCATTGGGTATCCCGATAAAGAAAGTGAAATGGAAGTTCTGGAATCGCAAAAAGTTAGACATCCAATTGAAGAACTCAAACCTGTTGGTAACGGTGAGTTGTTTGCACAGGAAAAAAGCAAAGTAAGAAGCGTAAGAGTTAGCGACGAGGTGAAAGAATACATAGTCAGCATAGTCGATGCTACGAGAAATCACGAATCACTCAAATACGGCGCGAGCCCAAGGGGCAGTCTGGCATTGATGCACATGAGCATGGCGTGGGCTTACTTGAACAACCGCGACTTTGTCTTGCCTGACGATGTTAAAAACGTTGCTCCGTACGTACTTGTCCACAGAATAATCCAAACTACAGAATCGAAAATTCTTAGGGAAACGAAAGAGGAGATTATAGAAAGTATACTAAGTAAGGTTGCCGTTATAAGCAAAGAATGAGTTTATCAAATGAATTGTTCTCTGTTGTCATCTCTTGCAAATAGCAATGCTTCCATTTCTTTTATAAAGTGTGAAAAGCTGAGTTTAAGAGATTCTATATTTTCATCTTCGACATTAACTTTAAAGGCATACTCAACCAAGACATATGCATCGGTTAAGTTCCTCAATTCTTTTGAAGGGAATTTTTCAAGCAGCTCATACGGCGTCAAGTGATTGAGCGTTGGATAAAATGTCTGGCGTATATAGTGGTACGCATGGTGCACGAATTGTGCACCGTTCATTTTTAATATCTCATCGTAACTGTGCGGTGTTCTGTATCCGGTAGCCTCACCCTGAGCGTTGGCACTTTCCGCCTGTTCTTGTGCTACTTCTTTTGTCATTAACATCTCTACGAAAGATTTCCCAATCCAAATTAGAGAAGCCACTCCAATCACCGCTGTGATGAATTTGAATATGAGTATGAGCCTTAGTTTGTTGAGTTCATCGTTCAAGCTGTTCTTAGTAATCTCAGCAGTGTTATTTTGTGAAGTTTTTGGGATTTGCGCAACAGAATTTAAGCCTGATGTTCCTGATGATGTTGAGTTCGTTGCAGTTCTCATCTGGTTTATATTCTCTACTGTTCTATTTCCAGCTATGTTCAAAACAAATGGAAAAATTGCAAAGAAGGTTATCAAAACTGCTAAGCTTAGGACAAGTGATTTTACCAATTTCTTTTTCTGCTTGCTGTCCGAAGTTCTCAGGACAGATGTAAAGATGTATGCTATGAATATCAAGCCTATTACGAGTCCGACAATGAAGTCAATGTTGATAAAATAATCTATTTTTCTGATTAGCGAAATTCTCTCCGCATAAGCATCTGCAGTTAAGCTTTCCGATTTGTTCAAGTTCTCAGCGGTGTTTTTCTTGTTTGTTTGCACTGCTTGAGTATTTCCGCTTTGTTCTGGAGTAACATTTAAATCCTTAGGTGTATACACAACACCGTTATCTTCTTTCAAAGCGTCCGTGTTGAACCTTAAATCAGGTAAGGGAGCAATAAAGATTAATGCTATCAACAATACAAATATCCATATTTTATTTTCTCCATTTCTCTTAGGTTGCATCAATTCAGGGAATGTCAGCAAGATGTAGATCAGAGCAAGAATCGGAGACAGTGAATGGTGCGTTAAGCTGAGGATAAATATGTAGATAAAGCTTATCAACCATTTGTTCGAGTATTTTTTGCTCAGCGAGGCTAAAACGAGCAACAGTGCTGATATACAAGCAAGTACATATGTTTCCAAGAAAGAGATACTGAATAGTATTGTTACAATCGAAAAAATTGAAGTGAGTAGTTTCTTTTTGTTGTACATAAATATGATTGATATTATGGCAAGAGCTAAGTATATCCAAAAATGGATATTGAGTATTAAGCTCTTTTCAATACTGGCAAATGAAAAGAACATAATTAAGAATTTTGATAAAGCTAATGTCATAATATCATCAGCTCACCTTCTGTTCACATTTCAGAACCTGATATCTTCAACAGCCCTTCCACCAAGCTCGTGTTCTCGTGCCATATCTGGATGATTATGTTCTCCTCTTCCAGTGTTCTTGCGAATTTGTAGAGTTCTCTGATTTCAACCGGGACGTCAAAGTACGACTTGAATTTTTTCGTTGTCGCTTCGCGATATCCATACGGCATGAGTAGGACAAGAACCCTGCCGCATCTTGAACGCAGTCTAATCAGTTTCTCCACTTCCTCTTTCGTCAAGAACATGCTTATTACCAGCACCGTATCAGTCGGCTGAACGCCTTCTATGATATGCTCGAGCAGTTCCGTGGTGGAATTATTGTTATCGATAGCTCCCTCAACTTCCGAAAGGTAGTCAAAGAAGAAGACGTAGTCGCTGTCTGTGATGTCGTATATGCCTTTCGAGTGCGAGATGAAGAGATTAGTCTTTTCGTGCCTTTCGGAGAAGTGCTTAACCAAACCCGCAACTGCCTTGATGGACTCTTCTTGATATTTTTTATGGATGTATCTCCAAGCTTCTTTTGAATATATCCCACCCGGTAAATTCAAATCCAAGACGATGTAATTTTTCGCAGTTCCTGAGTATTCGTACTCCTTCACCATCAGTTTGTCCATCCTTGCGCTCTGTTTCCAGTGGATGCGGTTCATCGGTTCGTTTTGGTATTCCCGTATGTTTTTTATGTACGAAATATCCTCTGCGAGTTTGTACTTGCTCTTCAAAACGGGCAACATTTCCAATATCCTCTCAACCGAGGCGTCGGCTTCTTCCAGATTTGGCAGTACCCTCACGTCTGAATTTATTTCCTCTGTTATATAAATGCTGAAAAGTTCTGTGAAACTCTTGATTCTAACAGAATAAGCCCCCAACTTCTTGATTCCTCTCGTGCCGAATGCCGTTGTGAATGTGACGACTTCTCTTTTATCTGGTTGAAGCGTGATGAAGACTGGCTCTTTTTTTATAATCACGGGCGGAATCACTTCAATGGTTACGCTACTTCTGTTCTTGGAGATTAACTCAATGCTTAGCTCAAAAGGTTCATTTGCAAAAACCCTTGCCCTGGCTTTTACGTTTACTGCGACTCTCTTTGCAGTGTTAAGCAGGTTAAGGTAATGCCAAACGAAACCTGCGGCAGCTATATCGAGTAGCCATATGTATTTGTTGTAGATAAGAAAATTGGCAAACAGTAATCCGCCAAATACGATGTAGACAATAGGATTCAGTTTAACCCAGTATCGTTTCGTAAGACCAGCTCCTTGAAGAAAGAAGTTATTGAAGCTTATAATATTTAATCACATTCTTCTGCTTATTGCAAACATTTGGATCGCCGTTCAGGTTAAGATTAAACAAATAGCCCTGGACAATCCAGGGCTTAGAATTATTTGCAGCTCCAAATTCGATAATTTAATCTATTCTTATGCCAAGCGATTTATCAAGTTCCTTATAGATCCTTTCTATTTCTCTTTTTAAGATTTCAGAATTTTCATCAAGCCATCCATGATTGTACCACTTATAGTACGGCGTGTTAATTATTTTCCAACCAGCCCTTCTGAGCATTTCCATCCTTTCGATATGGCTTTCTGAATAGTTTCGACCATCTTCAACAAAATGATGTACTCCATCAACTTCTACCGCAACATAATGACCATTTCGAGGATTATAAACTACAAAATCCAGCCTCTTACCACAAGACTTTACCTGATTGAATATTTTAAGTTCAGATACTTCTTTTCTCCCTTGTATGTACTCATTTAGGTATTTGAATACGATTTTTTCAAATTCCGATTCCATTGCCATTAAGTCCAGCTTCCAAACTATTGGTGATGTAAATTTCTGTTGCTCGGTACTACCAAAGACATTGGGTTCAAATCCAAAATTGCTGAAATATGCTCTCGTTAAAGCAAAATTATCAGGTACACTTGAATAAACAACAAAGGTAACGTACTTAGCTCTGCTAGTTGCAACGTTAAATCGATTTTTATTCTCATAGAATGTTGAACTCCTCGATGAACTCTCATCCAAAGCCAATGAAAGTATCATTATATCTCTTTCATGACCTTGCAACTCTTCAGGAGTTCCTGTAATAATATCATGTTTTCCTGTAGTATCAGGGTCGAATGTTTCATAAATTAGGTCTTTGATTAGTTCTACTTGATTTCTAATAAACGATACCACACCTATGGTAAAATCCTTTGGTACCAAATGATGGAGTTCAAAGTCTTTGCATTTTCTATACTTGATAAGTTCAGTAATAATCTCTATTACTTTCTCAGCCTCTTCAATAACAGTTTTATCGCTTTGTCTCCTTCCGTTAACCTTTATTGGGAAGAAACACGTTAATGAAATCTTTTCAGGTGTTTCAGTCATTATTTTAAGCTTTCCCTCATAGAACTTCTCGTTGTTAAATTTAGCCAAGGCGGGTAGGGATCTAAAATGCTCATCCAACATCGTACGAGGAAGTGCTAAAGCTCTCTCGTCCTGCATTATGAAATCTAATATTGAAGAAGTTGTTACAGTAAGCTGTTTTGCACGAGCTTCCTGATATGTCAGGTTGTTTGGACGATACTTTTCCCACGTCAGTCTGTCAAGATTCTTGCTAATAAGAAAATCTAACCCTGTGGCATTTAGGTTGAGTTGCTTATGATCACCAACTATACATATTTTCTTTCCCCTATAAAAAGCGGGAATAATTTCAGCTAAGTTAACTTGTGAAGCTTCATCGACTACAACTAAATCGAACATATTTGCTTTCACCGGTAAAATCTCTGTGAGATTCCTGATTTCAGAAATCCACACAGGAAATACTTCCAATATCTTTTCCCAGTCGATATATGACTGGTATTCTTTAATTAGTGTTGGTTTCTTGTACGATAAAAGCTTTGAAAAATACTCTATCTGCTCACGAGATGTACGAATACCTTCCAAGATTCTAACTTGATTCTCCAGCACTATATAGTGCCTTTTCAAGTCCCAAAGCTCTTTCTTTATCCTTGATATTTCCTCTTGTAAAAAGGCCGGGTCCTTAATTGTTGTGCGACGAATACTTAGATTCAGAGAACCAACGTTGATAATGTCTTGAAGAAATTGGTGGAAAATCCTTCTTTTGAGAATGTTTAATATTACTCTTCCACTAAGTTTAACAGGTGATATTTTCATGACAACCTTTCCAAGGTTTATTTTGTAAAGTATTGTGACCCTATTTTCTGAAATGTTGTCAAGCTTTCTCGCTAGCACAGATAGCTTTGATATTTTCTTCAAGTTGTCATCAGATACGTTTGCTAACACCTCCTTTGACAAATCATAGTTATAAGCATATCTGAACTTGTCTTTCATCTTTTGAAGCTCATTGCTTAAATTGATAAAGTGCTTCTGTTTTCTTAAACTTTCTTCATACTCATTCTGAATCCTATTAAGATCAGTAATCTTTGACTGAAGTTGATTTTCTATTTCTTGCTTCTTGGTTCTTATAGTCTTAATTCTCGATTCCAAGTAATACGGATTAGAATATTCATTCAGTAGAGATTTCAATGAATCTTTAAGATCAGCTTTTGTTTGTTTGTCAAAGTATATGAGCGGTAAAATCTTTAAGTTAGAGTCATTATCCTTCAAAACACCTTCTACTTTTTCTTTTACAACTTTTACTGCCGGTGGTTTTTGTGATACAACAAGGACTTTTCTTCCTGTTAATATTGCCGCTAAAACCATTGCAGAAATCGTGTGAGACTTTCCGGTACCTGGAGGACCTTGAATGTAGCTCATATCGTGGCTGAAAGCATTTTGCAAGGCTCTCACTTGTGCCGGTGACAAGGGAATTGGCATAAGTTTTTCTATAACTGTTGATATATTTTCAAATTCCTCTGGTTCATACTCGGTACGTTGAATATCGCTGAAAAAGGAACCGTTCAGCAATTTCTCAAGCACTCTATTCTCAAAGCTCTCATTTTTTCTAACTTCATCGATCAATCGGCTTAAAGATTGATAGGTAGATATTTCATTGGGAACCTGAGCCATGAATAAATATCCTTCGTTTAAGAAGAGAATTTTGCTTGATTTGTAAAGAAAATCCAATCTATCAATCCATTCATGATCTTCAAAATCTTTTGAATGTAAGGTATCATTTTCAGGTAAATTGATTAAACACGTTTTGGAAACATCAAATATGTCTTTGAAATCATTCAGACTGTCTTGTAATAGTTTGAAAGCTTTTTGACCAAATTCTAAGAGCTCGGAAATTCCGCTTATGACTGATAATTTATCCTCTATGTCACTTATAGCTTCAATTTCTTTCTCTAACTCGGGGTCAACATACTCTTCCTCATCATCCGCAACAACTCGTTTTTTGTCAAGTAACTTTGAAATTAGGTCATAGTTGAGTACTGACGATGAAACGTCTATGTATAAAGAAAAACCACTTCCTTTATAAGCTTCAATTTCGCACTCAGCAACTAAAAATGGACCAGCATATTTCCTTTGACCAAATACACCTCCTACACCGAGAAACAACTTCTTATCTGAATATTTTTCCAACGTCGGATAGATTTTGAGGAGTGCTTCATAAAGTCTACTATTCCGCCTGATATCAACAGTATCTTCTGATACCACTTTAAACTCCTGACTGTTAGATATCGGAATCACGTAGCTGCCCATTCCCCTTCTCTTAAGGGCGTTCGTAAAAATCTTAGCAAAATCTGTTTTGGTTCCGATCTTCCTGCTTATGTCACGTAAATAGGCTATGTAATTTATTATAGTCTCATTCTTTGCTTGTTCCATTTCCATCAACCCACTCTGAGAGATCTAATGGTTCGTTTAGAACGTCCCTGAGTCTTTGAATTTCTATCTTTAGCATTTCCGTTTGTGAAATCAAATCGCTCGTTCTAGTATTTAATTCAAGTAACTCTTTTAGAGTTTCTTGGTATTGTTCAAGAATTTGGTTTTGCCTTAATAATTTAGAATCTACTTCTTCTATTCGACTCTTAGTTTCATCCAAGAAATTAATTATTTTGGATATATTCAGTTTTGTTTCATCAAATCGTTTAGAAACGTTTTCTCCGATTTCTTTCAGCTGTCTTTCTATAGTTTCCTTATTTTGTTCGAAAATTTGGTTTAGTCTAATAAGTTTAGAATCAATCTCCCCTATGTGATTCATGGTATCATCTAAGGAGCTACCTATTTCTGATAAGTTTGTTTTTGTTTCATAGAATTGGTTAGAAACAGCTTCCTTGAGCTCCTTCAGTCGCATCTCTATGGCTTGTAACCTTAAGTCCACAGTATTTAGTACTTCACTCCTTTGTTCAATGCGCTGAACAATTTCGAATAATTGCTTTGATGATGAATGAATTTCTAACAACATTTCTCTTGTTTTCCTTATGGCAAAATAAATCACGACGCCATAGGCAATTGCAAGTACTAGAGTAACAACAGAGATAATTACAGAAAACATCATATAACCAACTAGCGAATCAAGAGACATAATATCAATCCCCTTTCAGATACAATACTGTTTCACTTTGCCTGTTTCAGTTTATATCTATATGAATTTTATCACTTTTGACTTGTTAAAGTCAATCACAATTAATTTTATTGAAATCTTTATATTGCTTAGAGATAAAGTTAGATTCTTAACAATAGGTGTATAATAACTCTGAACAAGGTGAATATCCCTATGATTGTCATTGTGAGGTTGTACGAGATGAAGAGAAGTCCATTTCCTGCTATTTTCGTCTTCGTTATTTTGCTGACAACACTTTCATTCCCCCTCGATTTCGTCCTCTTTGGTCACAAAGATGCCGTTTGGGAGCTCCAAACAGACGGTAATTTGATTTATTCAGTAAGCGCAGATGGAACGTTAAAAGTGTGGAGTAAGGAGCTCGTGCTCCTAAACACAGTTACAACTCACAGTAGCTGGGCAAGGTGCGTTGCGCTGAGTGATAAATATATAGCTGTTGGAGGGTATAAGCCAGATAATGAGATTAGGGTGTACGATAAATCGAACCTAAAATTCCTCTATACGTTAAAGGGGCATACAGCTTCTGTTTTTACGCTATCTTTCTACAAGAACTATCTGTTTTCAGGCGGTTCGGACAACAGTATCTTGGTATGGAAAGATTTCAAGCTTTTTAAACGTTTGAAGTACCACGATGCGTGGGTACGCAAGATCGTTGTCTTTGGTGATTTCTTAGTCAGCGGAGATGAGAATGGGCGTGTTGTTTTTTCCAACATAGCTGATTTTTCTTTGGTGAAAATGTTCGAGTTGGGTTCTATGGTTAATGCGATGAGTATTATGGAGAGTTCTCTCATCGTGGGAACAGCAAATGGTACTGTTTATGAGTTTCAGATAGTTGGCAGGGATGTTAAATACAGAAAGGTACTTTCTTTGGATTCACCTGTCGAGGCAATCGATAGTCAAGGTAACTATCTTTATGTTTCACAGTTGGGCAGTGTTTTTTTATTTGAGAAGAAAGCTGGATCTTTTAAGAAGATGCGTAAGATTAATGTTTCGCCATCGGAGGTAAGTACTCTGAAGGTTGTTGGAGCAACGATTTTTGCAGGCAACAGGCAGGGGGAGATATATTCATATTCAATTACGGGTGATTATAAAGCTAAGTCGCCAAGGCATTTCTTCTCTTCAGCCAAGATAATAAAATCCTACAAGAATAATGAACTTATCGTTGCAAGGGAAAATGGAAATGTTGAGAATTATTCCATTCAAACGGGTTTGCTTAAATGGTCATACAATATAGGCACATCTGCACGATTCGTTGCTGAGGCAAAGGATGAAATCGTAGTCGGCTCAGGCTCTGGAAAGCTCTTTTTATTGAAAGGCGGAAAATTGACTGCGTCTATCGTAACTGAAGACGCTTTAATCAGTTACCTAAAGCTCAAAGATAATCTCTTTTACGTAGGCTCACTCGGAAAAGTCTATTTGCTCGAGAAAACAGACAGGTGGAGCATTAAACCTGTCTTAAAACTCGAGGGCGAGTGGATAACGGCTCTATCATACAGTGGCAATGTGATATACATAGGCACAAACGCGGGAAATGTATACACTTTTGATACAAAAAACGGAAAGGCTTCGAGAATTTACAACTATCCAAGTTGTGCTGTTTCTATCTTGATGGTGAATAGCAGTCTTTATGCTTTCTTCTTCGATGGCAAATACGCTATCTTTGACGGCAAGAGCTGGCAGCTCAAGAATTCCGAAATTTCTCCACTCTACAGTGTATATTTATCCGGAAAAGATCTTATTTTGGTAGGGAACGGTATCAAGATTAAAGATAAATCTCTGAGTTTCGAAGCACCTGTTCTCGATGTCGTAAAAGATGAAAAGGCAAGCAATGTTCTGTATGCGGTTCTGTCAAACGGTGTGGTTGTAGAGCTCACTAACGTTATGCCCAGCAGGAAATTTTCAGGCGATATTGGGAAGATATCTACTATATATGCTGATGACATAATCGTATGTGGACATGAAGATGGAAAAGTGAGCGTATGGAAGTACGTCGGCGGGAAGTTAGAATTATCTATGGTACTTGATGACCACGCAGATTCGGTAAAGAAAGTTGTGAGATACAAAGATACAGTTATATCCGCTTCCAACGATAGAACTATAAAGTTTTGGGATTTGAAGACAGGAAAGCTGAAAAGAACGTTGGTTGGGCATACTGGATACGTCTGGAGTTTGTTCGTTGTGGGAGATACGCTCATAAGCGGTGGCTGGGATGGGAAGGTCTTATTTTGGAATTTGAAGGATTATTCTCTGAAAGCAATTTACGACATAAAATTCTCTGCAACTGATATTTGGTCCTATTCAAGCTCAACAGCATACATCTCCACTCTGGAAGGGTACGTTGTGTCAGTTAGCAATAAGGGAATCTCCAGCCTGAAATTGTCACCGCAGACACTTTGGACTATCGAAGGTGTGGCTGATGGAAACGGAAAAGTAAGAATCTATACTGCTGGCTGGGACGGTAGGGTGTTTGTTTTGAACGAGGAACTGAAAGACATAAAAAGCTTTAAAGGGCACAATTCAACTATATTCAAGGTTATCCTTTACGATGGAAAAATAATTACCGCAGGCTCTGATAATCTTCTCAAAGTATGGGATGAGAATTATAATAGCATAGGTACCTATTCCGATTTCAGGCAGTCCGTGTTATCGATTGCGCTTTCAAAATCTCTTGGATTGATAATAACAACTGACGGTAAGAATATTCTGACAACTGATGTAAAATCGATGATAAATTTTTAGAAAATTCAAATGTAGGAGGTTAAGAAAACGTATGGAAAAGACGATAAGTTCAAAGGTGATATTCAGTGGCGTGCTTTTGACTGTACTCAGAGACGAAGTGGTCCTTGAAAATGGAGCGATGAGCACAAGAGAACACGTACTCCACCCGGGTGCAGTTGCTATTGTCCCGGTAACCGATGATGGAAAAGTTATTCTCGTTGAACAATACCGATATCCAATAAAGTCAAAACTATTGGAAATCCCTGCAGGTAAGTTTGACAAGCCCGGTGAAGACCCTCTTGAATGTGCCAAGCGTGAACTGGAGGAGGAAACCGGTTACACAGCAAAATCTTATACTTATTTAGGCTATATACACACAACGCCCGGTTTTTCAAATGAAGTAATACATCTTTACTTGGCGCAGGGATTAACGCCCGGAGATTCTAATCCGGACGAAGATGAGATAATTGAAACAAAGATTGAGGATTTCGAACATGTTGTGCAGAAATGTATAAGTGGCGAGATAACTGACGCAAAGACAGTTGCGGGTATTATGAGGGCTTACTTTAAGTTCAAGGAAATGAAAAAGATTTAAGTATTTGAAGAGGTGAAAAGGATGGTTAAAGTCATTCTGAACGGTATTGAAAAGGAGTTCGAATCGGGGCTCTTTGAGAGTTTTGGCGAGCTTTTGAAAAGTGTTTTGCCAGAGGGACATGTCTTAAAGACCCTGAGAATAAACAGTAAGGACATTCCTGTAGCTTTTGTAGATGAGCTGAAAGGAGCAAGATTGGACGAAGAGCTTCTCATCGAGTTAGAAACGCAAGATACGATGAGTTTTCTGAAAGAAACCTTGAATGATGTTTTAGGATATATAAAACACGTCAAGACTTTGCTACCGCAAGTTGCAAGCAGCATACTTACTGGTGAAGAAGCAGGGTGGAAGGCGATAAAGGATCTCGCTGAAGGGCTTTCAGCGATGGAAAACCTTAGAAATTCTACGATTCAGATTACAAAGCTCAGTGACAACGAACTCGCACTTGGTACAAATAAATCAGACGTTACACTGATTCTGAAAGAGCTTGTCGAAGTCCTTGATAGAAGGGATAATTTTGAGATTTCTGATGTAATCGAAAATAAAATCCCAGACGTGTTAGATTACTATATAGAATACTTTTCCAAAGTACTCGAAACTATTGAACATGTAAACTGAACAAGGAGGTATGACATATGGATTACACAGAACAGATGGTTTTAACCGCAAGTCCGGCAAAGCTTATAGAGCTTCTTATTCAAAAAGGTATAAGCGTAATTGAAGAAGCAAAGAGGCTTATAGACGAAAAAGATTTCAACAACGCTAACGCAAAGATTGTGAGGGCTCAGGATATAATTATGGAATTGAACCTCTCATTAGACATGGAGAAAGGCGGAGAAATAGCACACAATTTAAGAGCCCTTTACAATTACATGTTTAGAACACTAGTAGAAGCGAATATCAAGAAAGATAAAAAGAAGCTCGATGATGTAAAGGTGTTGCTGGAAGATTTGCTCACAACATGGCGTGAAGCTATGAAACTTGCAGGTAGTACTGCGAGTCAGATAGATGTTAACAAACCGAAGATAAACCTTGCGTTCTAAACTACGACTATTTGGGTGATGATATGAGAATATCATATATTATTTCAAATATTTTTTTCATAGCCTTTGTTGCAGCTATGGTAGTGGCGATAGTATTTTTTGAAATCGGACTTCGAGCATATAGAAACCAAAACGAACGAAAGTCGAAAGAGAGCAATGCTCTTGGATTTCGCTGGTTGATGTATGCTGGTATTTCATTTGCACTTTCAGTAATAATTTCGCTTTTTAAATGAATATTCACTTTTCCCCCACACCTGTGATAGAATATATGATGTGCATCAATTTACACAAATTTTTGGAGGTGGGGTTATGGAACTGAAATTCTTAACGTTTCATCTCGGTAGAGAAGTTTTTGCTATCAATATAATGAAAGTAGAAAGAGTTAAAGAGTACGAAAAGACAACAAGAATGCCAAATATAGCGGACTATGTTGAAGGAATAATAAATCTTATGGGTGAGATTATTCCAATTATTAATCTTAGAAAAAAGTTCATGCTTGAAGATTTTGATAATAAAGAAAAAACTAAAGTCATTGTTGTGAAGCTCGAAAACGGAAAGAAAGTAGGATTCCTCGTAGACGATGTCAGGGAAGTTTTGACTGTGACTGAGGATGTTATAGACGAACCACCTGCTCATGTTGCCGGAATGGCTAATGCGAAGTTTATTTCAGGAGTTATAAAACTTCCAAATGAGATGATTTTGACTCTTGAGGTAGACAGCCTTTTAACCAGCGAAGAGAAAGTTGCTTTAGCTAACCTCAGTTAATCTCCTTTAAATACTTGAAATTTGGAGAGTATATGATAAAATAAACGTAGCCTTAGTTTCTCAGGGTGTGTAGCTCAGTGGAAGAGCACTTCCCTCACGAGGAAGGGGTCGTAGGTTCAATTCCTACCACACCCACCACAAATAAAAAAGCGGCTTTTAGCCGCTTTTATTTTTTGTTTGTCCAAATCATGAGAAGACTCTTGAAAATAGTAAGTACCAAGTATACCACGATCGAGACAAGAACGGTGGTAAATTCCCTATAAAAAACTATGTATATCGGTGCTTTTAAATGACAGAATGAATTGAATATCGAGACAAAACCGAAAGTGCCGAAAAAGGTAAGGATACCGCTAATGAATTTGTTTTCAACATTTCCCGCAATGAAAAACATCGGTAAGAATAACAACTCTTTAATCCTCGGTCTGATAATGAACATGTTTTCAAGCATTATCCGTAGATTTTCTTCAAAGTCCAAAACATAGCCATAGTTACCACTGCGCAAAAGCATATAACCAACTGCTGCAATTCCAACAACACCAGTTGTTATAATATGCCACCTTTTTATAGATTTCTCTTTGTACAAATCTCGAAACGTTATTAGAGCAACTATAAAGGGGAGGACAGTCAGGGAAAGTTTTACACCTCTGTACACTTCTATATCGTTCAGATATTCAAATTTGTACAAAGCGAAATTCGTTAAGACTCCCAAGATAAACACATTTGCGACTTTTGTAAATCTGTTTTGGGAAATAAAATATGCCACTACCGTTCCGAAAATGCTAATAACACTGACAAACAGCCAATAATTATTGAAGAAAAGAAATGATAAAACACCAATAGGTGCTTGGGCAATCACATACATTGCAAGTACGATTCCAAATACTTTGTTTTTCCAAGTCGTATCATCTGGTTTTGGTATGTTAGACTCAACTTGAAAGAACTTTTTGAACTCGCTTAGAGCCTGTGTGGATAATTCCCCTTCCGGCAGAATTATCACATTTATGCTTCTCTCCATAACGGCTCTCCAAAGTCTCTTGAAGAGTGTATAAGAATTATACCTCGATAGCTCTTGAGGTTTTACGTAATGAACCTTTACTATATTCTTGTACCCGGTGGTTCTGTAGAATTCCTGTATGAACTTCGTATCGCCATAAAATTCCATAACTCCAACGTATTTATTATTAACCTTTTCTAAAAAATCTTTTGGAGAGTCCTTTATCCCTTCAACAGGCACTACTATTTTGACAGTGTCTGGTATTTTTTCAGTGCCTGAATAAAACAATATGCTTTTATCATTTTCAAAATAAACCGCTACGGAAAGATTAGCCTTATCGTTCGGCATTCGAAATATAATGAAAATCGAAGCCAGTACCGCAAAAACTGTTATGACTGTATTTACGTATTTCTCGTTTTTAGGAAAGAGCGGGAGTTTCAATTTTTATCACCTCTTAGGATTTCGAGAGTTTTCTGATTCCACTACTTTTAGAACATGTTTTAGATCATCGCCCAACTCTGCTTCCAAATTGTAGTACCTACCTTTGAAGTAAAACGACATTCTATTGCAGTGCAGAAAGTGTCTCTTAAGTCCGTACTTCTTCTCGAATTCTCTGTTCATTCTGAAGTCTCCGTAATCGTTGTCACAAACAATTGGCGCGCCAATTCCAGCAAGGTGCTTTCTAATTTGATGTTTTCTCCCAGTTTCAATCTCAACACGCAGTAGAGTTAAATCCTGTGCTTTTGAGGATAATCTCGATTTGAATGTATTAATCGGGCTAACAACACTAACCGCCTCTTGTCCATCAACAGGCAGTGTGATCCTCTGAGGTTTGACTATTCCAAACACCAATGCGATGTAAACCTTTTCAACATCTCGTGAGGATATGAGTTCACTTAACTCTCGTGCTACTTGTCGATTCTTAGCAACAATAAGGACACCTGAAGTGTCCTTATCTAATCTATGCACAAGAAAGGGTTCGAATCCATTCTTCTCACCATAGTATTTGAGACCTTCTATGAGTGATGGTTTATTAACGAACTTTCCAGGATGGACAGATACCCCCGCTGGTTTGTTGAGAACTATTATATCTTCATCTTCAAGCAGTATATTCAGCTTCATCTTTGCGGGTCTGAGTTCTTTGAAATCTCGGTTATACTTTGATACATCTTCGCCCCTTATTTCTATTCTGTCACCTATTTCGATCTTCTCCGAAGGCTCTTTTGCTTTTTTGCCGTTGATGTATACCTTTCCTGTTCGCAAGATTTTATAAATAGCGCTCAGCGGAACATTCTTGAGCGCGTTCCTCAGGAATTTGTCAATACGCGAAAAATAATTACTTTCGTCAACAATAAATACGTTTGACGAAACCTTGGAATCAGAATCGATATTTGTACTTTCAGTTTCCGACTTATTAGTGCGAATTTTTCTCATATATTCAACCCCGTTGCTGATTCGTACTTCTTCACAAAAGATGTTTATCAAGCAATTCAGAAATGATCGTTGAGGGTAAGCTTGCAAACTTTCTGAAATTTTGTTCATACTCGATGCGAGCTTGTTCTTCGCTTGTATCAACGATGACCTTAAGTGAACAGAATTCAACCCCATTTTGGTAACAAACCTTTGCAATGGCTGCGCTGTCCATATCAACAGCATACGCGCCAAAAGTTTCGTAAAGCCTCATCTTCGTTTCCTTGTCACTTACCAAAACGTCTCCGCTGACTATAGGTCCAAAGTTTATACTGTCGTAAACGTCCGATATTTTTTCTATTAGAGCTGTTGATGCTTCTATAGGAACTTTCTTTTCTGATTTAAAATCATGCTCGAAGTACACATTACCGCAGACTAAATCTCCAATTTTCAGTTCAGGATGAATGGCTCCAGCTGAACCGCAGTGTATAATGTACCTTGGGTTGAACTTATCTATTATCGCCTGTGCAAGCATTGCACTCTCAACCTTACCAACTAAACCGTAGAGAGTGACTACCTCATTTCCACCGATTATCCCACGTGCATAATTTCTTTTTATCAGTTCGCCGTTCTCAAGCAGAGGTAACATCTCTCTAAAAACGCCCACTATTTCTTCTTTCAGCACACCAGTCACAACGACCATCTATATAACACCTCGTTTTCTTCAATAAAGAATATTCAACAATGTCAAACAGTGAAAACTCACTGATCTTATTTGAGGTTCACTTACCTCCTCGTATAGCAATGTGAAGTTCTAAATCCTCTGTTTCAAATAGCGAAACTGGAAGTCTAATTATTAACCCTTCAGCAGTAATCCTCATATCTTTACCTGTAATTACCGTTGGTGGCGTAATGTCGATCTTGTAGCCGAGCTTTTCAAGGTTCATTGCTATACTGCCTGAAGTCATGTTACCAAGCTCCCCTATTGCACTTAGAGCAAGCTCATCTAAAGTATTATATTCCATTCCCATCATCTTAGAAACTATGTTTAACGCTGTCGTCTCGCTAAATGAATAGACAAAATTACCTTCAATATCACCAAGGAAACCTATGACTGTAACTATATTGTACTTAGGGGTTATATCCTTAACTGCTTGTGGCTTACCAAATTGAGCTTGCATCTGCAACACCGCTTCATATGTTCCTTGCGCAGAAGCCAAAACAGAGTTAACTATCCTTACGTCGACCATTTAAAGCACCTCCTCGAATTTGCTGATGTCAACATCGTATGTAAACCTTCCGAACTTACCTTCGGAAAGTTCTTTGAAAAACAGATTCTTAGCTCTTTCAATATCAACTTCTCCACCCTTTTTCAAGAATCCACGCTGTTTTCCGAAGTTTCTCAAATATATATCCATATCTTCCCCAACATTTGCTACCTCGGCATATATTGCAAAAGCACGATTATATATCTCATCTGTGACATTCTCAACAGGAACAGAACCTATTAGAAGCAGTTTAGCTGCAATATCCTTTGAAAAAACTTCAGAAAAAAGAATCCCCGGAGAGTCAAGAACTGTAAACCCATCCACCATTATCCACTGAACTCCACGAGTAACTCCAGGCTGTGCTCCCGTCTTTGCTTTGTGCCGTCCGATTATCTTGTTTATTATGGTAGATTTTCCAACGTTTGGCACCCCGACAACCACTATTCTTGGATTTGGAGATTTTACCGGAACACTTTTAATAAGGCGGATTATGTTCCTTCTATCGGTATTCTTGTTTACGAGAATTACCGGAAAATATTTTGATATCTCCTTTTGCCATTCTTTATTAAGTTCCTCATTAGCCAGATCAGATTTATTTAACAGTATTATTACTTTCTTATCTTTGAATATTTTTAACTCAAAACTTGTTGTGGCAACAGGAGCTCGAGCATCAAGCACCACAACAACTATATCAACTTTCTTTAAGTTTTCTTTGAGTTGCCTTTTTGCTTTTTGAACGTGCCCAGGATACCATATGCTTGTTTTATTTTCATCCATCAGGGATTACCTTACCTCCTAAAATTACTTTGGAACAACAAGGGTTCCAACATTGTCTCCACGAATAGCTTTTATCAAATTATTATTTTCGAAAAAGTTCATTACAAGAATCTTCATGTTGTACCTCTTGCATATCGAGAATGCTTCTGTATCCATTATTTTCAGACCTTTTTCAATCGCTTCGTCGTAGGTTATAACGCTGTACTTAACAGCATCGTTGTATACTTTCGGATCTTTATCATAGATCCCTGAAACCTTTGTGCCCTTAATTAACAGCTCTGCCTTCATTTCAACTGCCCTCAACGCCGCACCAGTATCAGTTGTGAAGAAAGGATTGCTCGTACCACCAGCAAAGATCACAACATACCCCGCATCAAAGTAAAGATCTATATCATCATAATTTATAAGTTTTACGCTTGGAAGGCTGACTATTTGCGAAACAACAACAGTTCTTATCCCAGCATGCTCGAACCTATCTTTAAGATACAGCGCATTTATTACTGTTCCAAGCATACCTATCTGATCAGATATCGTCGGCCGAAGACCTTCGAAATCTCTACCCCTGAAAAGGTTACCTGCACCTATAACTATTCCGAGTTTAACTCCATACTCAGAGACCGCTTTAATTTCCCTTATAAGATATTCAACATGGTCTTCACTAAATCCTTTTTGTGACTCCCCACTCAAGACTTCACCACTGAGTTTTAATAAGACACGCTTGTACATTTTCACCCCTCCAGATTTATCATATGAACGTTTGAGTCTTTGAATATATCAAGTATCCTTCTGTCGCTTGTCAACAGGATTATTTGCCTGTAATCAGATTCAGTCCTTAAGAACTCACAGATTCGTTTTAGCCTGTCATCATCAAAGCGAATTAGCGTATTATCTATGACAAGTGGCAAGTTTCCATCGTAGAATGTTTTATAAAGAGCGTCCTTTATTGCAAAAATTAGCAAATCTTTCGTTGAGCCGCTCAAATATTCTCCCGGGTCTTTAACGTCCCCCTCAATAACAATTTTGATAGAAAGATCTGGCATCACAACAAAATTCCTTGGCATTCCGGAAATTCTATCGAAGAATCTTACAAACTTGTCGTTAAAAACTGTATGGTAAGCCTGAACAAATGCTTCAAACTTTTCGTTCAAGAATTCCTTGACCTCTCCGAGTTTTGCAATTAAATTGCCGATTATGCCAATTCTGAGCTCCAAAATATCCTTCTCTGCAAAAAGCTCACTCAACTTTGTTTTGTCAACTGTTATCGAAGAATAGAGGCTATTCAGCTCACCAATCTTTTTATCAATCTCTCCTTTTCTTCTTATCTGCTCTCCTAAGATAATTTTTAGTTCAAGAATTTTTGGATTTACATCCTCATTGTCCAGTTCCTCATTTAACTGCCTTATTAAAGAAGTCAGTTCGCTGTGTCTTGTTTTTAATGTCTGGTATCTTTCATAATTTGCTCTGTACAATTCAATCTCTTCTTTGCCTATCTTGTAATTTTCAAGCTTAGCAGAAATGACTTCTACAATATTCTTATATTCCTTCTGCAACGAGAGATATTCACCACGAAGTTGAGTAATTTTCCTTTCCAAAGTTTCCTTTTCATATAGAACTTCTTGGAGTTCATTAAATACTCTCTGTAAATTCTCAACAGCGGACACTATCATCTGCGCCGCCCCAGTAACGCCAAATTTTGAAAGCTCCCTTATTATCTCTTGCTCAATGTCTTTAAGCTCATTTATTTGCCTTTGCCTCTCAACGTTTTGAACTTTCCATTCTAAGAATTCCGCATACTTCTTGCGCAGTTGCTTGATATTGCCTATTCCATAGCTACTGAGAATTTTCAGAGTTTGAGGTTGCTTTGGAGTACTCATTGAAACCTGCAACAGCTTTTCTTGAAGTACAGAAACTAATGATATCTTCCTTTTCCAATTTATTGCTAATAAAACCGCAAGCAGTAGGAAAAGTGCGGAAGGAGCGTACATGAAGATTGAAAGATTCTTGAAGAGGAGACCGAGAACAAAGAGTACGATTCCAGCGCTTGTGGAAAGCACGGCTAAGTCCCGTGAATACTTGGCTCTTGCTTCGTTCCTTTCGATCTCATCTTGGATCGCAAGCTTTTGGGATTCGATTGTTGAGACTTCTTCACGGTATCTTTGCTCTTCCTCCTCAACATCGTCAAGTATGTTTGGATTTTCGAGGAACACTTTCCATAAAGGCTCTTCTTCACTAACGTTCTGGACCCTTTCACTATACATTCTCGATAACAAATTCAAATGTTTCAGGCGCAAACCAACGCTTTCCAACTCCTCTTGTGAAGTCGCTCCTAAGGTTCTCAATTTATCTTCTATTTTTCTTTCCTTCTGCTCAAGTTTTTCTCTTAAAATCCTTTCTTCGTTTTCAACACTATCAAGCTGAGCACTGATGGAATTGGAACGCAACATAAGGTTTTGTATTTCTTCAACCACAGATGGCTCCATACTCTCGATCCAAGAATACTTTGAAAGTTCCAACTTAATGCTTTCAAGTTCTTTTCTCAATTCAAAGATATTACTTTGGAGTTCTGCTTTCTGTCCTTCTCTTAAATTGCCGAGCACAATGTTGAGTTCATTTATCTCTCTTTCAACCTCTCTACTGCTCTCCAACAACTTTCTTATTTGGACGAAAACCTCGTTTTTTTTCTTAATTTCTGCACTGATTGCGGAAATTTCGTTTTCTACCTCTTTAAGCTTTTCATTCAAACCGGATAAGCAAGCATTTAGATTCAAACGCTCAGCACGTCTTATAGCTTCTTTGATTAATCTTCCCTCTTCGCTTTTCTCTGTTTTCTTCCTAAGAGAGCTTTCTAAAATATTTTTATCGATTTGGATGGTTTCCAAATCATCATCCTCAAGCAAAAATGCAACGTTCTCAAGAACAGACATTTCATACTTCTGAGCCGTGTTCTCATCATCTCCAAATATGTACCTTCCATCAGAGGTTTCAACATAACCCCCAAAGACATCTAATCCCCATGGTTTGTACTTAGAAACATTTGTATTTATTCTTGCCAATGAATAAAGTAAAAATTTAGAGAGTGTAGTTTTTCCACTCTCGTTTGGACCATAGACAACATTTAAACCCGGACCGAACTGAAAGTCTTTATCAACAAACTTTCCAAAGCCGTCAATATGAATTTTTCTTACAAACATATCTCTTCACCTCTGAGAAGCTTCAAAACAAGATAACGTTTGCCAGTACTATCCAGTGAGTTTAAAAGGTCTGATTCTATAAATTTCTTCGGCAAAATTTCAACTTTTATACCGAAAATCTTCTCATCCAAATCTTTCTCACTTGGATTTTCTAAGTAATAATAGCATGTACTGTACTCACATTTCAGGTTTTCAACCTTCAATATCTTCTTTAAACCTATCGTCTCACAGTCATTTATTTCTACCAAGTTACCATCAACCCTAATTTTTGGAAAATTGTTGATTGGGGAGGAGTTGAATTTATCAACTGAGTCGTTTGAAATCTCGAAAGAATCGAATAGATCCTCAAGAATCCTATATACATCCTCAAAAAGTCCATACTGTCCAGTTACGTTATAGAAAACAAAATGCGCATCTTGATAGGTTTTCGAGAGCTTTATCAACAAATTGACCTTGCATTGGAATATCTGCTCACTGTATTTGGAAAAACCGCTATAAACATCGTATAAAGCTAAATTGTTAACCTCAACTAACACACCTATTCCTCCCCTTTATCCAGAAGTTCTGCATTGTGTTACAACAATTCTGCGGCCAAACTTGCCAAATCAGACCTTTCACCTTTACTAAGTACTATGTGACAAGCAAGTTCCTTGCCTCTGAATTTAGAAGCTGCATGGACCAAACCGTTACTGCTTTCGTCAAGATATGGGGTATCTATCTGATACGGATCACCAGTAAGAACTATCTTCGTACCCTCTCCAGCTCGTGTTAAAATCGTCTTGACTTCTAGTGGTGTAAGATTCTGAGCTTCGTCTATTATTATGAATTGTCTTGGTATCGAACGTCCTCTGATATATGTTAGAGCTTCGAGCTCAATAACATCTTTCTTCATCAATTCCTTAAAGCTAATACTGTTCAACCTGCAGAGATACTCGAGATTATCCATAACCCCGCTCATCCAAGGCGAGATTTTCTCTTCAAGTGCTCCAGGCAGATAACCTATATCCTTCCCGCCCATTGGAATTAATGGTCTCGCAACGATAATCCTATCGTAAACACCCTCTGTCAAAATCTTTTGCAGAGCCGCTGCAAGCGCAAGAAAAGTTTTACCTGTTCCAGCTATACCGATAAGCGAAACAAGTTTAATCTCATCGTTTAGCAGAGCATCAAGCGAGAATAACTGCTCTTTGTTTCTGGGGGTTACATTAAATACTTTTATTTTGGAATCTACTTTCTCAAAATCTTCACCATTGAATCTAAAGAATCCATCATTGCATTCCACATATAAATTTGGATACAGTAAGGATTTATCAATATCCGATAATTTATCCGCCACCATGTAGCCGACAGGAAGACGTGAAAGTTCACTTTTATCAGTCAGGTAATCTTCAGCGTGTAACCCAAGAGCTCCGGCCTTCAGCCTCAAACTAATGTCTTTCGAAACGATCACTGTTGGTTCTTTCCTGGTCTGCCTGAGATACATTGCGTAGGAAATGATCCAGTTGTCAACGTACTTTTCGAATAAGAATTTTACCTGATGCTTGTCAAAATCTGATTCACTTAGTACCGATATAAAAAGCATACCACCATTTTCAAGTTTTACACCATCGTGCAAGTTTCCATTATTTCTTAGTTCTTCCAAAACCCTTATTGCTTGCCTTGCGTTTTTCCCAACTCTTCCTTGTTCACGTTTTAACTTATCGAGTTCTTCAAGAACTGGCAAAGGGATGAAAACGTTGTTATCTTGAAACGCGTAAACCGCTTCCGGGTCGTGTATCAAAACATTTGTATCGAGTATGAAATTCTTTACCATTAATACTCCCTCCCCGCCCACCTTCTCAAGAATTCGTGTATAATCTCCCAGCCAAATTTTTCAAAAAACTTAATAAAAACATTAGCAGTAACATAAGCATCGTCAAATGCTCTGTGTGTAACCTTATGATTAATTTTCATCTCGACGGCTAAGCTCTCCAGTTTTCTGCGTTTTCCGTAAACATTTTGAGATATCTCGAGAGTATCTATGTAAAAAATATCTAATGGTAGCTGTCCGACTTCTTTTGCAGCGTAGTCAAGGAATGTCAGGTCAAACCTTGCATTATGAAAAACAAAAATCGTGTCTTTCGAATACTTCCTAACGATTGAGAGGATTTCATCCAATCCTGGAGCTTGCTCTATATCCTTTATCGAGATTTTATGAACACCCTGAGCATACGTTTGTATTCCAACTTTTGGGTTCACGAGCGATGAGTAAATCCATTCTTTGACAATCTTGCCTTTGTAAACTGGTATGATTGCAATTTCGATAATTCGATCTCCAGCAGAAGGGTCTATGCCTGTTGTCTCTATGTCAACAGCGCAGTACACATTTTCATCCCAGATCACAATTCTGTTCTCCCTTAGTAAGTTTTGTCCAAAAACCACGGTTGGTTATGTTATTAACTCTTCTCCTCCACCTCTCGCAATAACTATTTCACCAGCTTCTTCAAGTCTTCTAATAACGTTAATTATCTTTTGCTGTGCCTCTTCAACGTCTTTCACACGAACTGGTCCCATGAATTCAAGCTCATCTTTTAATAGTTGTTGGGCACGCTTTGACATATTGTTGAATATCTTGTTTTTGAGCTCTTCTGAAGCGCCTTTCAGAGCGACAGCAAGATCCTGCGAGTTAACTTCCCTCAGAACAAGCTGCACTGACCTATCATCGAGCTTAAGGATATCTTCAAACACAAACATTCTTCTTCTGATTTCTTCTGCAAGTTCAGGCGACTCGTACGTTAAGCGCTCCATTATCGTCTTTTCGGTTGATCTGTCAAGGCTGTTCATGATTTCTGCAGCCGTATCAAGACCGCCAACTGCACTCATTGTCTGTGTCGCAACTCCAGCAAACTTTTTCTCCAGTAGCTTCTCTACTTCTTTTACAACATCCGGTGATGCTCTTTCAAGCAAAGATATTCTCTTTATTACATCCAGCTGTAAATTCTCCGGCAGAGCTCCAAGTACCTGAGCAGCGATTCTTGGTTCCAAAAAGCTCAGGACAAGGG
Organism: Fervidobacterium riparium; assembly: GCF_025370035.1. Classification (NCBI taxonomy): domain Bacteria; kingdom Thermotogati; phylum Thermotogota; class Thermotogae; order Thermotogales; family Fervidobacteriaceae; genus Fervidobacterium; species Fervidobacterium riparium. Next base: position 1,898,965 of record NZ_CP009277.1, on the reverse strand, counting down.
CTATTGTTTGAGGGTGTTCTGACTGTAAGAAGTTTACTATCTGAACAACGTCAGCAGTTTTCATGAACTCAAATGGTTTGACAGACAAGTTAGAGACTAGTCGTTCTATTATTTGCATTGCTTTTTCAGGTCCAAATGCCTTTATTAACATTTCTTTCGCATAATCTATGCCACCGCTAATTATCATCTCACGTGCCTTTGTTAAGTTTTGGAATTCTTCAAGGACAGCCCTGCGTTCATCGTTTGTTACTTTCCCAAGATTTGCAATCTCTATTGTAAGAGCTTCTACCTCGGAATCCTCAAGATTTTTCAAAACTTTAGCAGCTTTTTCAGGACCCATCGTAACCAACAATATTGCCGCTTTTCGCCTTCCCGTTAACCTACCTGCCATATAATCATCCTTTCTCGGCAATCCAAACCTTTAAAACAGTAGCAACATCTTCTGGCGCAGATTCTGCAACCTGCTGTAAATAAGCTTTAAGCTGTTCCAAGAGTGCTTCCTCTTCGGCTCCCGCTGGAATTTCTTCCTGCGTAAGTTCCTCGATTGTTCTTTGCGCCTCTTCTTGGAGTGCTTTGTAACGCTGCATCATTAACTTGCGAGCTTTTACCTTACGATATTGCAGTAATCCAAGGTACGTGGCGAAGAATATCAAGATTGATGCGAGCAATAAGAGAACAAGCCTTGTGCGCATCTTTTGCAATTCTGTCATGCTTTGGACTTGCTGGTAGAGGCTTTCTTCGACTTCTCTGCTAAACGGAATGAAAGCTATAGCATAAGTCACTGAACCTTCAGGCGTATTTGCGTCAACTGATTTTTGGATTATCGAGCTAATCAGATTCTCAACTTGGTCTTTGGGTGTTCTCTCTAAAACCGTCGAGGATGCGTCGATGATTACAGAAAGTGTAACGTTTTCTATTTCTCCTTCAGAATTTTTGACTATATTTTCAACAATCTGATTTAGTTCGTAGTTAACAATTTCATGTGATTTCTGATAAGTAGTTTGACCACCCGTCGATGTTGTTTCGTATGTTGTTGGAGGAATATTTGATTCAGTACCCACTGGACCACCAACACTTGTTTGATTTGTAGAATACTCCTGTTCAGTTTCTTTGCTCCTCACAAGCCCTTCTTTCTTGTTTGGCGCAGTGTATGTGGTAATCTGTTTTTCAATCTTCTCCCAGTTCAGTTTTACATCTGTAATGACTTCCACTCGGCCTGGTCCGAATACATTTTCAAGCGGCGCTTTTATCTTTTGCTTGTAATAATTTTCCAAATTCACCTTCAATTCCATTTTAGTTGAAGCGAGAGCTGTTGAAGTATCGAGGTTTAAAAGACCGCTCAAATCTCTACCTGTTTGATCAACAACCTTTATATTCTCAGGTTTTATACCTTCGACCGCACCCTGAACCAAGGAGACTATACCAACAACTTGTTCCTTTGCTAAACTCTGCCCCGGTTTCATAACGACCATAACAGAAGCGCGCGGTTCCGACATCTCGCCACGGACATAGTATGTATATTTCGGTAAGGTTAAAACAACTCGAACTGAGTCAACGCCCTGAATAGTAGAAATAGTTCTCTCGAGTTCACCCTGCAGAGCTATCTGATACCTTACTTGTTTGTCAAAACTTGTGGCACCAAGGGAAGTTTCATCAAGTATTTCAAATCCTCTTGTAGAACCTCCAAGCACTCCGGCAGAAGCCAGTCGCATTCTAACTTCGTATACGTTGTAATTTGAAGGAATCAATATCTTGTTTCCGGCTTCTACTATGTAAGGTATTCCCAATGACTCTAATTGCTGTATAACAGGACCTGCATCTTGCTCCGTCTTAGTTGTAAGTAATAACACGTATTTTGGCGCATTTATAATAGCAAGAAACACTGCAGCCAATATTACTGAGGCTGCAATCATGATGATTATTAGCTTTTGCGACTTTGATATACCACTCCACCACTTCGGAATATTCGCAAACCAGTCCAAAAATTTTCTAAACCAGTCCATTAATTCACCACCACTTCCCAAGCCAATTGACAATTATACCATGAAATTTTCAAAAATTTACACTTTATTAATATTTTATCACTTAACAAATCCCAAAAACAGGCTATAATTATCATACCAAAGTTCCGAGGTGATTTCAATGTGGGAAATCAATGTGAAAGAGATAATAAAAGAAAAGAGAAAGGTTGTTGAAGGATACTACAAACCTGAGAACATAGAACTCCACACCGGCACATATAAAGTTTTACACGATGGTTTCAAAGTTCGAATGGTGCTCGCTCATGCTGATGATAAAATAGTTCTTGGCGGATATGTCCGAGGATACGTTGAAAGACCTTGTGACAGATGTTTGAAAATATCTGAAATGTACATTGACGGAGTCATCGAAGCGGTGTATACTTTTCAGAAGAAACAGCTTCCAAGAAACGAGGAACTCAAAGATCTTACTAACGAAATACCACTGAATGGTGATATAATAGACTTAGAAGAGCGAATTGTCGAGGCCATTGTAAGCAGTGCGCCGGATGTCTTTGTTTGCAACCCAGACTGTAAGGGGTTGTGTCCATATTGTGGTGCCGATTTGAACGAAGAGCCTGACCATGTTTGCGAATATGCTCCAAAGGAAAATATAGATCCAAGATTCGAAAAATTGTTGAAAATCAAGAATAAACAGGAGGGATAACCATGGCAGTACCAAAGCAGAAACGTTCTCACAGCAGAACACACCATAAAAGAGCAAAGATTTACAAAGCATTCAGCGTTGCAGTGACAACATGCCCAAACTGTGGCGCTCCAAAACAACCACACAGAGTATGCCTCAATTGCGGCTACTACGGCAAGAAGCAGGTGTTTGAGGTAGCGAAATGATTCGCATAGCACTGGATGTAATGGGTGGAGATAAGGCGCCGGAAGAGACGAAAGCCGGCGCTTTGTTGTTTGCCGAGGAAATTAAAAAATCAAAAAAACATGTCCACCTCGTGCTTATAGGTACTGAAAATAATTTAGAAGATCTTGAGAACCATCCGCTCAAGAGTTACTTCTCCATCGAAATAGTCAGAGATTACCTGCCTATGGATATCAAACCGACGGACGCGCTCAGAAGAAAAGAAAGCTCCATGTATGTTGGTGCTCAGTTACTCAGAGATAAAAAAATTGATGCTTTTGTAAGTGCAGGAAATACGGGAGCTTTATTGGCTTGCGCTACACTTGTGGTTGGAAGAATTCCCGGAATAGAAAGACCGGCACTTGCAGTCCCGATTCCAAGTTTGAACGGCTTCACTGTCTTAATCGATGGCGGTGCAAATGCTGAAATAAAACCTGATTATTTACCACAATTCGCTGCAATGGGCATCGAATACGCTAAGATTCTCGGGAAAAGATTCCCAAAAGTAGGTCTACTAAACGTCGGTACGGAAGAAAATAAGGGTACCGAGATGCAGAAAATGGCCTACGTACTCTTAAAACAGCGATTTGATAATACATTTTACGGGAATGTTGAAGGGAACGATATAGCTCTTGGAACTGTAGACGTTGTCGTAACTGATGGTTTCACTGGAAACGTAGCTTTGAAAACAATGGAAGGGGTTGCAAAACTCGTTTCACATATATTAAAGCAAGAAGCTAAGAGAAGCGTTGATGGGCTCTTAGGTGCTTTATTATTTTCAAGAGTACTCAAAAAAGTCAAGAAAAGCTTAGACCCAAGAACTTACGGTGGCACATTTTTCTTAGGCGTCGATGGTATAGTTGTTAAAGCACACGGTAATTCTGACAGAATAGCCATCAAAAACGCACTAAATGTTGCCTTAAAAGGAGTCGAAGGCGGACTAAACGAAAATCTGAAAAGGGAACTTGAGGGGTGGAAATAAATGTGCGGAATTGTTGGAATTATCGGACATGAATTTAAGGTAACTGATCTAATTGACGGACTAAAAAAACTCGAATACAGAGGATATGATTCAGCTGGATTGGCAGCTGTTAACGGTCAGGAACTTTTCTTGAGCAAAAGCGTTGGTCGTGTTGATACTTTAAGAAGTGTTGTTGAAGAAAATAAGGTCATAAAAGGCGGGATTGCACACACACGCTGGGCTACGCATGGTGCTCCGAGCGATAGGAATGCACACCCACACACAGACTGTACCGGCAAAATAGCTGTTGTACACAACGGGATAATCGAGAATTACCAAGAACTGAAAACGGAGCTTATCCAGAAAGGCCATAAATTTAAATCTGAAACAGATACAGAAGTAATAACCCACTTAATAGAGGAAAATTACAAAGGTGATTTATACAAAGCTGTTCTTGATACCTTAAAACACCTTAAAGGTGCATTTGCAATAGCTGTCATCCATTCAGACCATCCTAACGTAATGGTTGGTGCAAGAAAAGGAAGCCCGCTTGTTGTTGGCTGCAACAACGAGCTCTGCGTATTAGCTTCTGACGTTACACCAATTATCAAGTACACGCGAGATGTTGTCTTCATCGAAGACGGAGATGTCGTGTACATAGAAGGCAACAAGATGAAAATCACAGATTTCTCTGGCAACACCGTGATAAGAAAACATACAAATATTACCTGGGACGAATCTGCCGCTGAAAAAGGCGGTTTCAAACACTTCATGCTCAAGGAAATTAATGAAATACCAGAATCGATAGAAAGCGCATTAGTTGGACGTTTTGACGACGACTACAATCCAGTCATGCACGAACTCGATGAATTTAATATAGAAAAGATAAAAAGAATACTCCTTGTTGCTTGTGGTACAAGCTACCATGCGGGACTGGTATTCAAATATTTTGCAGAAAAATATCTCAACGTTGATGTCCTGATAGACGTTGCTTCTGAGTTCAGGTACAGGCCGATAAGAATTGATGATGAGACACTGACCATAGCCATATCGCAATCTGGCGAAACAGCTGACACTCTTGAAAGCATAAGAGCCGTTAAGAGAGCCGGAGGAAAGGTCGTCGCTATTTCTAATGTCGTTGGCTCAACGATAACAAGGGAAAGCGACGTAACATTGTACATGAACGCAGGTCCGGAAATAGGCGTTGCAGCTTCCAAAACTTATGTCAACCAGCTCATACTCCTTTACACACTTGCACTCTACATGATTAAGAAAAGAAACCTGTGGACAGAAGAGCACAAGAACATCGCAAAGCAGATAGTCTCGTCAGTAAATCTTATAAAAAAGATTATATCCAACAAAGAGATAGAAAAAATTTCTGATCACTACAAGAACTACCAGCACTTCATGTATATCGGAAGAGGAGTAAACACAGCAACCGCACTTGAAGGCGCACTCAAATTGAAAGAAATAAGCTACATCAACGCCGTTGGCTACCCAGCAGGCGAATTAAAACACGGACCTATAGCGCTTCTTGATCCAACATTCCCAGTATTCGCAATAGCACCAAAAGACAGCCTGTATGAAAAAATGAGGAGCAACATAGAAGAAACAAGGGCAAGAAATGCAAGGATACTCACAATCGCTACCGAAGGCGACACCGAAATACAGAAGATATCGCACGACGTGCTTTATGTACCTGAGGTCCATGAAGACCTGTACCCGCTAATAATCGCGCCGGTAATTCAATTGTTCGCTTACTACATCGCAGACAAGAGGGGCTACGACCCAGACAAGCCAAGAAATCTGGCAAAGAGCGTGACGGTGGAGTAATCAACATAAAAAGCAGAAATCCTGTTGTATATTTCATTTAAATCTTTTCCGCATGCGAAAAAAGTGGTTCCATTTGGGGAGGAAAAAGGGAAAAGGATAGATTAAGGGATAAGGATAAAGGGTAAAGGAATAACGAAGGGATAAGTGGTGAAGCCCTGAGAGAAGAGGGTTTTACGCCACTTATCCCTTTTTCCTTTTAACCTTGACCCTGTTCCATTCGGAAAGACTTTTTTCACACAAAATAGAAGTTTGATTGGTAAATTTTAGTTAAATTATAGCTTAATTACGGAAAAACTTTATTGCCTCCCAGAAAATGACATGAAGAGTTTATGCGGGTTTGAGGGATTGGAAATGGAAAGGGTTTTTTTTAAATCAACAAATCCCGGCACCAATGGTGCCGGTTTTTATTATTAACAAAATTTTATTTACTCTTAACTTCTTAGAATTTGTAAAAACTTTTATTTTGGTTTATAATATCATCGTATAATAGTATTGCTATTTGTTCGAAAGCCGAATCGAATAAGGTAAGTTTGAAGGAGGTTAGGTATGGCACAAAAGTTTTGTTCTTTCTGCGGACGCGCAGCGGATAAGGTGGAAAAACTCATAGCGGGACCCGGAAATGTCTACATCTGCAGCGAGTGTGTTGAGCTCTTCCACGATATATTGCAGAGTGATAAGAAAATCAAGCCAACAGGAATAGGTACAAGGGAAAGGAAAGAATTACCAACCCCGTCGCAGATAAAAGCAGAGCTCGATAAGTACGTAATCGGACAAGAGCGCGTTAAGAAGATACTCTCCGTCGCGGTATATAACCACTATAAGCGCGTATTCTTCGGTAAAGACACGTCAGATGTCGAGATTGAGAAATCGAATATAATCCTCATCGGACCAACAGGAAGCGGTAAGACATTGATGGCAAGGATTCTTGCCAAGATTCTTGATGTACCCTTTGCAATCGCTGACGCAACGCCTTTAACAGAAGCTGGATACGTCGGAGAAGATGTCGAAAATGTCGTTTTGAGATTGCTCGAAGTAACGAATTTTGACGTCGAGCGCGCACAGTACGGAATCATATACATAGACGAAATAGATAAAATTGCAAGAAAGTCGCCGAATCCATCTATAACAAGAGATGTGAGTGGTGAAGGTGTCCAAAAAGGCTTACTCAAAATAGTCGAGGGAACAATCGCAAATGTTCCGCCACAAGGTGGAAGAAAGCACCCATATCAAGAATTCATTAAAGTTGACACGACTAACATACTCTTCATTGTCGGTGGAGCTTTCGACGGACTCGATGAGATAATCAAGAGAAGAATCGAAGGCAGCACAATCGGATTCAACGCACCAATAAAGAGCAAAGAGCAATTAAGCCTTGGCGAGATACTCAAGCATGTCACGCCTGATGACCTCGTCCAGTACGGACTCATGCCGGAATTCGTAGGAAGGTTCCCAGTCATAGGTACGCTCAGTGACCTCAGCGTTGAAGACTTGGTTCGCATCCTCAAAGAGCCAAAGAACGCCGTTCTTAAACAGTACAGAAAACTCTTCGAAATTGATGGCGTTGAGCTTGAGATATCGGAAGAGGCACTGTACGCCATAGCGAAGGAAGCACTGAGAAGGGGAACTGGCGCAAGAGCCTTAAAGAGCGTGTTTGAAGAGGTAATGATAGACATCATGTTCGATATACCAGACCTCAAAGCGGTTGAAAAGGTTATCATCACAGAAGAATGCGTAACAAAACGCGAAAAGCCGAAGATATATATGAAAGAATCAGCATAATGAGAGGAATCTGACATGCTCGTACTCGGAATAGAAACAAGCTGCGATGAAACATCGATTGCACTTGTTAACAACAACGATGTTATTCTTAACCTTGTCTATTCGCAGATACAAACTCATAAGAAATTCGGCGGAGTTGTGCCGGAAATCGCTGCAAGGGAGCATTTGAAAAAGCTCCCGATTCTTTTTTCTCAACTCGTGAAAGAAACACAAATAGACATCAATGAAATCGATGGAATAGCAGTTACGAAAGGTCCTGGACTTATCGGTGCACTCCTTGTTGGCGTTTCTTTTGCCAAGGGACTCGCTATAAGATACAACAAACCTCTTGTTGGTGTGAATCACATCGTTGGACACGTTTATGCCAATTATCTCGCTTACCCAGAACTCAGACCTCCGTACATCGTATTGATGGTTTCGGGAGGGCATACGTTAATACTGAAAGTCAATGAATCGATGCACATAAAGATAATCGGTAGAAGCGTAGATGACGCAGTCGGTGAAGCTTTTGACAAAGTTGCAAGGCTGCTTGGACTTGGATATCCTGGCGGTCCAGAAATCGACAGGATTTCAAAAGATGGTAATCCAAAGACTTTTGGATTTCCAAGACCGAAGATGTACGATCCCGACTACGACTTCAGCTTCTCCGGGTTGAAAACTTCCGTGCTCTACGAAATCAAGAGATTAAAGGATGCAGGGATTGAAGAACTTCCGATTAAAGACCTCGCAGCAAGTGCTCAAGAAGCAATGATCGATGTGTTGTTGCACAAAACCACAAAAGCAGCTAAGGATTTCGGAATAGAAAATATAGTCCTCGCAGGTGGCGTTGCTGCGAATAGCCGCCTTCGCGAGAAACTTGCTGAATACACTTTGGAATTTAACTTTTTCATTCCTCCTCTTGAATTTTGCTCAGACAACGCCGCAATGATAGCCCGTGCTGGAATGGCATTGCTTGAAGACGGCAAAAACGATGGACTGGGACTTGAACCGTCGCCAAATCTCTTTGAAATGATTGGAGATGAATGGTGAAGAAAATGGTAGGAATTCAGTGGTGAGCAAGTGGTGAGATAGGTGGGAAATTACATAATCGAGGTCGACTCAGAACAAATCAGGCAAGCTATCAAAAAGGCAGATAAGGTTTGCGGCACACTTGAGCCTTCTATGAGAAAGCTCACATTCTTTGCGGAAAATGAGAAGCTTTATCTGAAAGCTTCAGATGGTTGCTTTACCGGATTCTTCCCTCTCACCACATTTTTCTACAAATCACTCCATCCGTTCGAGATACCACTCGATGTTGTGAAACAGTTCGTATCTGAACTGAACGGTAAACTCACGTTGTCATTCCAAGATGGAATACTTACACTCAAGTCCCAAAATGAGCTTTTGCGCCTGAGAATGAACTTTATACAAGAAGAGATTAAATTACCAAGCTTTGAGAACAAAGTAGTTTTCCAAAAAAAGCGTATCCTCTCTGAGCTTGATTTTGTTTCATGCTTTCTTGAAGAAGGTAACTATACCGATTTATTCTACGCTTTTGACCGACTTGAGATTGTATCAAGCCATCTTGGGTTGATTGCATATTCAAAGATTGAAAATAGGCCTATAAATGAGCAATCTGATGGTACGGGCGAAAAACCAGAAAGGTTCTCTCTGAGCATTCCATACGTTTCAACGAGACATCTTCTAAAAGCATTAGATACAGAAGAAACCGATAGTATAGAGCTTTCTTATAACCCAAATTCAGATAAGCTTCTTATATACTGCGGTGATGTTTACACGATGTGTGGAGATAAACCCGAACGGACACCTGATAGAATTAGGGAAGTCGTGCGGAGTATTGTACCTGTCGCACGCGTGTACAAAGAACAAATCCAAAGGCTTCTGCGCCGTTCACTCATCTCAGGAAGGTTCTCCGATGTAGAGGTGTACTCAAGGCATGATGAAATCGTTGTAGTCTCTCAGCAAGGCTCAATTGCATACAAAGGTTCAGTCAGCGCCGAGGTAAATGCTGAATTTTCAGTGAAGACAAAGGCATACTTGCTGAGAAGTGCACTTAACAGGATAGGAAGTCAGTACGTAGTGATAGGAAATTCAGGTGAGTTCACACTTTTCAGCTCGCCGTCACTCTCCAGATTCCTTATTTTGAGAAATCAGAGAGTTCAGGGCGTTTAACATATTCATTTTATTCTCGAAACTCTTAGCCGAGTTAACATCTTCGCTCAAGGTCTTACCGCCCAAGCTTCTGTATATCATATCCGACAAGTCCTTTAAGTCTGTTCTTGCAGCTTTTAGTGAGTACTGTTGCAAGAGCATCTCTCTGAACCAGCGCTCGCCAAAGCTTTCCTGTAAAAGTCCACTCTTTGGTACTGTATCATACATCTTTTTGAATACCTCGTACACGTACCAAGCAGCAAACTCCTCGGAGACCTTCCGGAGCTGTTTTTGATATTCTGGCGAATTGAAATTCTTTGTAAGTTGCTCTATTTTCTTTATATCAATTCCCATTTTCCGCTCCCTCCATAATAACAGAGAGTTTCACATCACATAATCTTCAGCTGAGCAAAGAGCGCACCTGCTTTGTACAGTTCCTGGACGATTGCGATAATATCCTGTGGTGTTGCGCCGAGTGATTTAAGCGCTGTAACAAGGTTTCCAATCGTTGCCTGCTTGTCGCCTATCTGACCGTTGGATATAACAACGACGAAATTACCATAAGAAAGTACGAAATCAGAAATCTTCACGTCCCCACCGAAGACAATTGTCCCAGTTCGCTCGTTAATTACAACCTGTGCGATTGTATCAAGTGGAACTTCTATCTCTTCTAAGAGCGCCAAGAAAGAAATCACATCATCAGCGAATACGTTCGGTATATTCACCTTTATGCTCGCTGCATCGACTGCTTTTGCAATATTAACTCCGAATTTTGTATTTATTGCCACAGCTGTTCTTGCAGCGTTTGTAAAATCAGGTCTATCCAAAAGTATCGTAATAGAATTAGCATCAACGATGCTCATTGGTATCTCTCTTTCAACTATAGCACCACCCGGTATGTAGCCTACAACCGGAAATCTCTTTTGAAGGTTTGCAGTCCCTTTAACTTCTTCGCCACCAACCGAAACTGGACCTTGTGCAACGGCATATACATTTCCATCAGCACCGTACAACGGTGTTTGAACAAGAATCCCATTTCTCAAGCTCTTCGCATCATTTATACTTGCTATTTCAACATCGAGCCTCATGCCGGATTTATAGAACGGTGGTATATCAGCAACGACCATGACAAGAGCGACGTTCCTCGTTTTTAAGTCGTTTGGATTCACACTTATGCCAAAATTTTTCATCATATTCGCCAGGAGTGTTGAATTCAAAGTACCGCTATCACCAGTACCGTTTAGACCGACAACAAGTCCAACACCAAAAAGCTGGTTATCCCTTGCACCGCGGAATTTTGCAAAGTCTTTTATCCTCACATTTGCTGCAAAAATTGTCGATATGCTGAGTAGTGCGATTAGAATTACAACTACCGTCCTTTTCATTCTCATCACCTATCACTTCCTTGTCCTTACTATTCTTACTTGAACAAACCTGCGATGGCAGAGAGTAACAAACCAAGCCAAGAACTCTGCTGCGGGTCATCCTGGAAAACAACCTTTCCGTTTTCCCAAATTTGTGCGTTTATGAGGTCTGTTGAATTTACTATATTTCCCGGTTTTATCGCCTGTGGGTGCACCCAGCCGGTAATTATTATCTCTCTTAGGTCATTTCCCACCTTAATCTGCTTTCTACCTTCTAAAAACATCTTACCAGTCGCGTCCACTTCCTTGACGACTGCGGTTAATTCGATGACAGCATTAGCCTGGCTCTTGTTGTCCCTCTTGTCTGTGCTCGATGAATTAGCTGGCAAATACTTGCTCAGGTCGAGTCCGACGAGCTTTGTCCCAGTGTTTATGGCATTTATAAACGCACCGGTAAGAGAATTAACTTGCGAGGAAGTTGAAATCCTCGGCGATTCATAAACGGCTATAGTTACGTAGTCGCCAACTTTTGAAGGTTTGTATGTACCTAAAAGATTTTGAAACTGAGGATTTGTGGATGACGTGTAAAGAGATGTTGAAAAACCAACGGATGTAAACAGAATAAAGAAAACAACAAAACTTAGATAGTTTATCTTCTTCACGAGTCACTTCACCTCCAAAACGCTCACACTTCCGTCTTCTTTCACAGTACCTGTTATTATTGCCCCATTATCCAAATTCTTCAATCTAATTACGTTCCCTACATACCCATGCTCTAAAGCTTGTACTAACGTTGATACCATTATTCCACCTACAACACTATAAGCTTTAACAAGCTGACCTTTGACGATAATCGGGACATCTTTCATATACCTTTGATCCAAAATCTCGTCTTTGAGAAAGACCTTATCAGTCATGAGTGGCAAATCTTCTTCAAAAACAGGGACTTTATTTAAGGTTAAAACATTGACCTCAACGTACTTTACATCGTTTACACCTATAATTTCTCCCTTATCTACTTTTCTATTTACAGATGCCACCTTCCTAATTAAGATAGCATCATACTGTAGAGTCACATAACCAACCGTCCGGCCGGACTTTTTGAATGTCACCCTAACAAACGGATACGCTTTGTTTGAAACTTGAACGGAAATTTGATAACTATCGTGCTCTAACAACTGACCTGTCTGGCTCTTCAACTTGAAAACGGTATCTTTGGGATAGTGTTTTGATAACTCTTCTATGACTCTCTGAGGTAATGAGTGACTATCTAAAATATCCTGTTGTCTGCCTTCAAGATTGACCTCTGTTGCCCTCGCTTGTACAAAGACAGGCACGTCATCAATTACAGCATCAACAACTCCGACGCGTTTTTTTATTAGATTCACGAGATATCTCTTGTTTAGCAATATCGAATTGCCAACTGGCAAGTATGCAACGATTATCTTTTCAAGCACTTCTGGTGGTACATCAGTGTCTGAAGCCTCGGTGAGTTCCAACATTGTCACCGGACCGCCGGAAGTAACGACGGAGTTCTTAAATGAAACATTGTAAGGAAAAAATGTAGATGAAGCAAAGATCACTACAACAACGAGCAATAAGTACCTGTTCATAGTCACTCACACCTTTTGAATTAGAATACATATTCTACTGAATAATTTTACCATACATCATAAAAAAGCACTCTTTGTTAAGCTGTATTTACAAATAAAAAAGTGATATAATATTCATGTGAACTTTCAACACCCAGGAGGGATAGGATGCTCCCCTATGAAGAAGGTACATTTCAAAAGCTTGATAAAATAGAAAAAAACATTATCACGCAAAATTACGTGGACGATGATATAGATTTCCTACTCAATATACTAAATTCAGATAGTCCACGAGTTCTCATTGAACGAGCTTCTTTGATCCTTTCCAAGATTCAGTCGCCTGACATAGCGGATAAAGTAGCAACCTTACTCTTCTCGGAAAATGCACATGCGAGGAATGTTGGGTCGGTTATATTAGCCCAAATCTGGCCAGCTTCGAGGGAAGCATTGGAAAAATTAGTCGAGCATCCAAACAAGCATATTCGAAAACATGCACTCGATATATTAAACATGACGCAAAGTCCTGATGCGGTAGAAATAATTGCAAAAGGATTAGATGATCCGGAGCTGAACAACGTTATAGCTGCTGTCGAATATATAGGCGAATACTACGAGTCAAAGTATGTAGACAAAATAATAGACGTTATGAACCGAATAAATGAACCGATGCTTATATCTACAGCTTTAGAATCACTTGAGAAAATCTGCGACGAAACCTGCTTTACAAAACTCCCATCGATAATCTCTCCGATAGATATTTATACCCCAATAATACTCCCCTCCTTTTTGCGTTTTTTGAGCGCCATATCAAGAAAAGAAGACATCGAATTCATTGAAAAGGCCATCGAGCAGAAGGACATTTATTACAAGGAATTAATAGACTTCCTCAAATCATACACCTCAAAGTATGCCGCTTCATTGGACAAGCCAGAGAAGTTGAAGCTTATAAAATACACTTGCGAATTACTCAACTCTGAGCAAACGCCTTCTGTTAATAAATACGAACTTGTACGGTTAATGGCTCATTTAGAACCCGATTACTTAATTTCAAATATTTCAGAACTCCTTGATAACAAAGACAAATACATCGTCGTAGCTGTCTTAGATTTTATCGGATCAGCAAATTCAGACATCCTAAAATCATGCGGACATGTAAAGCCAAGAATACTTGAAATAATCCAGGATGCATCAAAGAATCTTGAAGGCTTTGAACAAGCTGCATTGTACGTAGCGGCAATGCGGGCATTGCATAACTTAGAAAGTGACTATTAGTTTCTCAAACATATTCTCCTGGGGTGAATGACTTTGGAACTTGGCTACAGAGAATTTAAGGAAATAAGGGATATCGTTTATCAGAAATGTGGAATCTACATCAATGACGAACAGCTGTACATAACAAACTTGAAGTTGCAAGAACGACTAAAAGTTCTTGGAATCGATGATTTCAGGGAATACCTCAAATATTTAAAATTCTTGGATAAAGATAAAAGTGAGCTTAATGAATTGATACAGAGCATCACCATCAATGAAACATACTTTTTTAGGGAATTTCCACAGCTTCAAACATTTGCAGAGTATTGTATCCCGGAATTAATAGAAAACGGCAATAGAACATTCAAGGTCCTTTCGGCTGGCTGTTCGAATGGCGCAGAACCCTACACACTTGCAATCATTTTGAGAGAAATGTTAGAAGATGATTTTTCCTATTGGGTCGATGCAATTGATATTGATGATAACGTATTAAAACAGGCGGTAAGAGGTGTTTATCAAGAACGAGATGTTAGGAATGTACCGTCTAAATATTTGGAGAAGTATTTTTTCAAAGATGGAAACTCTTATGTCTTAAATAGCGAAATAAAGCGTTTTGTAAAGTTCTACAAGGTTAACCTTATGGACACTGAAAGAATGTTAATGCTTGGTCAAAACTATGACTTCATATTTTGCAGGAATGTTCTGATATACTTCTCTGACATATCCAAAAAAGATGTCATCCAAACATTTTACAGAATGCTTGTTCCGGGAGGCTTTCTCTTCTTAAGTCAAGTAGAGTCTTTGGCGCGGATATCCACTTCTTTCAACACAAGAAGGATAAACAATGTGGTTGTTTATCAAAAACCTACAGGAATGGTGATGACAGATGAGCTCTAAAATCCTGATTGTCGATGATTCCAAAACTACAAGAAACTACCTTGCGCATATACTTAGATTCGCAGGTTATGAGGTTTTAGAAGCCGTGGATGGTTCACAGGCTATTGAAATATTGGTATCACACCCACAGAGTTCATCAATAAGGTGTATAATCACCGATATAAACATGCCGGTACTCGACGGCATAACTATGATAAAAAGAATACGAAAAGAGCTGTCGCTTAATTTACCGATAATAGTTGTTACCACTGTAGATGAAAGGAATGAACAAAGAGTTGCCATGGAATCTGGTGCAAGTGCCTACGTAATAAAACCAATTCTACCAGACTCCATCATAGAATTGGTAAAACAAATATTGGAGGAAGGAAAAGGATGAAATTCCAAAAAGAAGAATTTGAGATAGTTCGTGCAATAATTGAAGAGGTGGAGACGTTGCTTTCAAAAGCAGAAGAGATAATAGTAATAAACCAGTGGTCTGAATCACAGCTGACTGACTTGATAAGGGCTTTCCACACTATTAAGGGCGTTGTAGGTTTCCTACAATTGCAAGATGTCGTAGAACTTTCACATTTCATTGAGAGCTCACTGAAAGACGTTCTTAATTCAGGCGTTGAGCCAACACACAAACTTATCGATTTTATGTTTGACAGCATTAACGAAGTGCGGAAAATATGCTCTCAGCTTGAGGATATAGTACGCGAAAGCACAGAATTTATAGAGATAAAACCAGAGAATTTTCAACTCAGCAATCTTTTGACTCAGGCAAAATCACTAAACGAAGAGCCTTCGGAACAAAAAGAAGAGAGTTACAGCAAGGATGAGGAAAATGTTAAAGAGAACACTAACACAGAAGGCAAACAAGAAGAGCAAACAAGTACACAGGAGAAAAAATTCGAGCATGAACTCGCACAAAGTACTCTTAAAGATTTTTTAGACGAGCTTGAAGATAGAATACAGGAATTAGATCGACTTATCCAGGATTATGAAAAGACATTTGAAAAGGACGTAGCCCACTCTATCATGAGAACTTTTCACAGCATAAAAGGTGGTGCAAGGTTGGTACTTTCCCTATCTCAAGAAATCGGAAACATCATAAAGTCGTTAGAAAACATCAAAAATCTCCAAGAATTAGTGCATTTGGCTGAAACGTACGTGTCGAGCAAAATTCAGTTGGGTGAAAATGCTGATATTGAAATTCTTTATGAAATAGTCGATATTATTGTAGAATTTCAGAACGCCATATCTTCCGATACACCTTTTGAAGAAACCGAGAGACTTAACGTTTTACTGGAAAGACTGTCAGAAACAACCAGTAAGAAAGAACACGAGAAACCAAAAGTACAACCATATAAAGTAACTGAAGCTTTATCAGAATCGCAGATAAATGACCTGATTTCAGAGCTTATGAATCTTTTGAACAATTTTGATTCAAAAACTCCGATTGAAAAATCAGAAACTTCCCGAATCGCATTGAGTTTGGCGGAAACAATTTGCGAAACATTTGAAAGACTTGGCAGAAAAGAAGAAGCATTGCGCGTTTCAAGTATAAAGGAACACTTAGATTCAGGCGATGTAAAGGGTGCGTTAGAACAACTGAATACAATTCTCAAAGAGGCTCCGCGAATCGCACCTGAAAAGCGTCAAGAAACACCTAAAACGCGAATAGAGTCAGAAAAGCCAAAATCACCAATCTCTTCAGAACTCCAGACTATAAGGGTGGCAAAAACTAAAATCTACGAGATTTACAAAATTGCAAGTGAATTCATCACGATGAAAAACGAACTCAGACATCTTATTAGAACAAGCCACTTTACTGATAATGCAGCAGAAGTTATTGAGAATTTCGAGAGAAAGTTTTCGAGGCTTACGTACGAATTGTCGAATGTAGCTTTGGATGTCAGAAAGATACCGTTAAGATACCTTTTTAACCAATTCCGTAGAACAACACGAGAGCTCGCTAAAAACTTGGGCAAAAAAATAGAAGTTATTGTTGAAGGTGAAGATGTAGAGGTTGATAGAGATATCGTAGAGTTACTTGTGGATCCCATAACGCACATGCTCAGGAATGCGGTAGATCATGGAATAGAGTATCCTGAAGAACGAAAACAATTCGGCAAACCAGAAACCGGTACTGTAAAGATTTCTGCGAGCTACAGTGGTAACTTCGCAATGATTGAAATAAGCGATGACGGGAGAGGTTTTGACACGAAAAAGATAAAAGAAAAAGCCGTGAAACAAGGCCTTATTAGCAAGGAAGAAGCAGATAAGCTTTCAGAGAAGGAAGTAGCGAATTTAATATTCCTTCCCGGATTTTCAACAAAGGATCAAGTCAGTCAGATCTCCGGACGCGGATACGGAATGGATATAGTATTGTCAACGATGAACAAAATCGGCGGGCAGGTCAATCTTGACTGGATCCCCTCCAAGGGTTCAAAAATAAGTTTAAAAATACCACTACATACACTCTACATTAAAGCACTGATATTTAAAGTTGAAAATCGAAAATTCGCCATCCCAATGGAATACCTCCAGGCCGTACAGAACATCCACATCAAAGACATCCATTCGTACAAGAATCAACAATTCATCAGATATATGACGGAATTAATACCTATCTTCTCAGCAAGAGATTTGCTCAGCAGTTCAGGTAGTCCATCTACGCAAAGCACGTTTGATAAACGTGGCAAATACTACGCTTTGATTGTCAAAACAGAAAAAAGCAGGTTTGCGCTAACTGTGGATAAGATAATAGAAGAAGGCGAATATGTTGGAATGGAACTTCCATACGGCAGTCCGGGAAACTTCTATAGCGGAACGACGATTACCGGCGATGGAACAGTAGCCTTGATTCTTGATCCTGACAGGTTCTGGCAGTTCTTGACTTTGTCACTGAGAAATAAGGATAGAATACCGGAGGTGGAGGGCAACCATGGATAAAAAGAGGCTCGAGGTACCAGATGGTGAGAAGAAGATAGCAGATGTTCATGTACAACCATCAGAACTTAGCACGGAAAAACCTGAGAATGTCGGCGAAACTATTCAGAAAGCGCAAACAACTTTATCGGAGAGTAAATTGAGTGCAAGACAGACAGCCTTTGCTGAGCGCATCATATGGGCGGCGGAGCAATTAAGCTCAACTGTCGAAGAATCCGCAGCAGCTATACAACAAATACAAAAAACAATGGAACAGTTGGCAACAATGGCTCAAGAATACGCTTCCACAGCCGAAGAATCAAAGATAGCAGTTAACGAAATAAACAAATCGGTAGCAAGTATAAAAGCCTCTCTCTCCAAAATTAAAGAAGATGCTGAGAACTCGCAAACGTTATCGCAAAACACGTCATTTTATATCCAAGACATAATTAAAACCGCTAACATAATTAATAAAAGAAACACAGAGATTCTAAACGTTGTCAGTACGCTTGGCAGAGAATTGGCTGATTTGTCGCATATTCTTAGCGACGTTTTGGACATAGCGGATGACATAACTATCCTCTCTTTGAATGCAGCAATAGAAGCTAACAGAGCGGGAGAAGTGGGGGCAGGCTTTTCCGTTGTCGCCGATGAAATAAGAAATCTTGCCCAAGAAGCGGAAAAGCAGGCAGAGACCGCAAAATCAGTCTTCGACAATCTGCAAAAGGCATCAAATGATATAGCAAACAACAGTGAAAGTCTGACAAGTGCTACCCAAGATTTGAAAAAGACAGGCGATGCGATTTCACAAATCTTAGATGAGATAACAACCAAATTTCAGGATCTCATTTCCAGCATCTCAAAGCAAAACGAGGATTTTGATCTCGTAAAGGAACTGTCTGATCAAATGCTGAGGAATTTCCTCGAAGTTGAGCTACAGGCATCGCAGATAGCAAGTGCTACTATACAATCTTCAACAGCGCTCAATCAAGAGGTGAAAACTTTTGCAAACCTTAACAAATACTCACAGAATTTGCTTTCTCTCTCGGGCAAGTTAAAGTCATCGAAAAATCTGCCTTTACTAACTCAGAAACTTTCCAACGCGGCAAGGGAATTGCGCGATTATGTTCAGGACATTTCAACATCGAGTCATCAAGTTGGAGCAGCTCTTAATCAGCTTACTAAATCGTCCTCGTTCTTGAGTCAGATGGTTGAAAAACTTTCAAATATAGCTGGAAAACTTGTGAATCAATCTACTGACATAACGAAAATGGTCAACAATGATAAAGGAATGATACCAGAACTCTTGAGATTTGTAGAGGCAAATTTCTCCGCCGTACAAGATCTTAGTGCAAAACTAATTAATATAAATGATATTTTGGATAAACTCCTTCAAGGCATCGGAAAAATAAGGACATACTTCGATGACGTTGAAAGAATACTCGCGAAGATAGATAAAATCGCACTAAAGACAGGTACACTTGCCGTCAGCGGTTTCATTGAAGCCTCGAGGGCAGGAGAGTACAAGAAAAACTTTATCGTTCTCTCCAACGACATTCGAAATTTGGCTTTGGAAATTGAAAACAATGCCGAACAAATGAAAAATCATCTCCAAAAGATCCTGCCAACAGCCTCGAAAATATGGGACTTGTTAGAATCTTCTATTAAAGAAACTGAACAGGAAATTGAGAAGTCGAATTTTGCAATTGAATACACTGAAGATCTCAAGGAAAAGATAACTTCACTTGACACCGCATTTAATGCTATGAGCAGCGAGCTGAATTCGGTGAACTCTGCAATAGAGGAAAGCAACAAAGCGCTCGAACAACTGAAAATAGCCATTGTAGATTCAGCATTCTCTATTGAGCAAGCCTCTCTGGCAATGAATAACAAACTCGCTGGTCTTGATGTGATAAATGAAGTTTCAGAAGAAATAATTGATGTCGTTGAGAACTTGCGAAAGATAGTTAAGTAGGAGGGAAAAAGATGCCCTCTGAGAAGATGCTCGTATTTGCTTTAGAAGAAAATGATTTTGCCGTTCCTTTGAATTTTGTCTCAGGCATTGCTCAAATATCAAACATAACACCGTTACCACTCGCAACAGAAGAAGTTGCAGGGCTTGTAAATTATTACGGAAAAATTCTGATAGTAGTCGATTTGAAAATACTCATCAAAGATTCGGAAAAAGCTGTGGGTGGAGAGGAGAACTTTCAAAACGCAAGAATAGTTATATTGAACAACGAAGGTCTTGAAATAGGGATAATTGTCGACAGAGTGAAAGGCATAATGGAGGTAGAAGGCAACAATTTGAAACACTCTAATGAACCAGAAGGGGTAATAGTTTCGCATCAGTACGTCGAAAAAGGTGTGGTTATAAACATATTGAATGTTCAAAGCTTGTTTAAAAAATACATGAAAGAGGAAAAATTTGCGGAAGGAAAAATAATTAAGGCAGAGCAAGAAGTGCTCCAAAAAACTTCTGAAAACGAGTTCGTAATTTTTTCATCAGGCAAGAATAGTTATGCTGTCAGCTCTTCAGAAATTCAGTACATAATCAAGGACGCAAAAGTTCACACTGTTGCCAACGCTCCAAAAGAAGTGATCGGTAAAATTGAATTTGACGGTGTGTTAGTACCAGTCGTAAGTTCTGAATATTTGCTTGCAGGTAAAACTGATAAAACACAAAAAAGGTTCTTGATTATCAGAAATGGTAATAAATTATTTGGCATAGGAGTCAGTAAAGTAGAGCGCGTTGTAAAGCTTATGCCAGAGGATATCTACTACCCTCCTCGTATAATAAGTTCGGTAAAAATTAAAATTGGTCTTTGAAAATTGAATGCATATTTTTTAACACCTCTGGTAAAATAGTTTCAGGTTGCCCCTCCTTGAGACTTTGTTCTCTTAAATAAGATTGCCTAACTAGAGTACAGCTTTTTACTTGCCGGAAAATGTTTTGCCTCGTTTTCTTATGTACCGCGAGGTTGTAAGGCTGTACTCAATCCGGAGGTGATTCCTTTGGCTATTTTAGCTATTGATGTCTCAAAGAACTATCTTTCTTTCTTTTCTGATTTCATCGGTAGTGGGACTGTTGAGAACTCTCCTCAAGGCATTGTTGAACTTTTTAACAAAGCTTTTGCTTCTTCTTCCGATTTTTCTCTTGTCCTTGAATCAACTGGTGTTTTTTCTTTTAATGTCGCTAACTTCTTCTTTCAAAACAACGTACCTGTCTTTTGGGTTAAAACTGATAACATTAAGCTCTATCGCAAAATTCTCAATCGTCCTAAAACTGACAAAATCGATGCTGAACTTATTTTCTCTATCGCTTCTAAATTTCCTGAGTCTTTAGTCCCTTTTGTCAATAACTCATATATCATCTCTGAGCTTCGTAATCTCACCAGACTTTATTTAAAGTTCAACGAAGATATCGCTCGATTGAAACTTAGGCTCTATTCGTATGTTTCTCTTTATTTCCCTAAACTTGACTTTAAACTAAATAAGACTTTCGAATGCCTGCTTAAAGATTATACAATCGAAGAAATCGCAAACATGCCAATTGAAGAGTTATTTGAATATATTGCGAAAATTTCCAGACACAATGTCTCTTCACAAGTCTTAGCAGAAAAACTCCAAACTCTTGCTAAAGATGCCTTGAGGTTGTCTGTTAATCCTTCAAACACTCTGAGAATATCTATTGTTTCCACTATCGATTTGATACAGCACTATGAAAAACAAATCGAACTAGTAAAGAAAGAAATAAGTAAATTACTTAAAGTAATTCCGAACACACTAACAACAGTCAAAGGGATAGGAGAAATAACTGCAGCTGGAATTATAGCCGAAATAGGAGACATCAATCGTTTCGAAAAAGCCTCAGCGTTAGCATCATACGCAGGGCT
Source organism: Fervidobacterium riparium (assembly GCF_025370035.1). Taxonomy (NCBI): domain Bacteria; kingdom Thermotogati; phylum Thermotogota; class Thermotogae; order Thermotogales; family Fervidobacteriaceae; genus Fervidobacterium; species Fervidobacterium riparium. Next base: position 1,877,442 of record NZ_CP009277.1, on the reverse strand, counting down.
TGTATGGACAATCAATCAAAGTGGAAATTACAAATCAGAAAACAACCAACTAACGAAAAAAGGGAACAAGTATCTAAGAACATACCTAGTAATGGCAGCGAACGGAGTAAAGACATACGATCCTGTATACAAAGAATATTATCGCAAAAAGTACGCAGAAGCAACAACACACAAACACATGAGAGCGCTAATATTAACTGCAAGGAAATTAGTAAATTTAGTGTATTATTTACTAAAGAACAACGTACCGTATGTACCGATGAAATAGGTAAAAAGAACGAAATCAAGTATGTGAAGAATGAAAGTGAAATATTAAGTTATTGAAAGTCAAAGAGTTGACTAGGTTTTTTATTTTTCTATTTTTTCTCCTCTTGACTTATTACCGGAAATCTTATTTGATTGGCAATGAAAATGAGCTTTTGGGCGTCATCTTAGAACAGGAGCAGGCTATACCAATCCTCAGTATGGATGCACTGCTAAAAAAATATGAGCAGTACTTTGTTGAATTCACTGAGAGTCATGAAAAGGAAGCAGTTGAAGAGATATCCGTCTTAGCCTTCAAGATCGCTGATTCACTTTTTGGGTTGGAATCAGATTACGTGGATTCAATCTCGAAACTTTCATCGATAACTCCTATTGACAATGCGCCAAGCGCTGTACTCGGAGTAATGAATTATAGGCAGGAGAACGTAATAGTTCTCGACCTGCTTGAAAGCAACAAAGGATTAATCGAAGAACTGCAGGACGAAAAGTTCAAAGAAAACAAAAGAGTAATCATACTAAGAAACGGCGAGTTCAAGGTCGGAATCTTAGCAGACAAGCTCGAAGGCATATTTAAAACACAGCCAAGTTTAATCACTACATCGTCAATGATGCAGTCCGAAGAAAAGCTAATTAGAGGATTCATGCAACTAAGAGGCTTTACCGTTCCTTTAATCAATCCGAAAAATGTCATCTCTTCAACTAACAGTTTCAAAGATTTAATTATAAAAGAGATAGAAAAACACAGCTCTCAAGCTAAGAAGGAGAAAAGGTCGAAGAAAAGAGGGTGATCCCTTGTACCGCAGTTCTTATAACGATGATAAAGAGCCCATAAAAGTTTTGGTAGTTGATGATTCACCACTAATGCAAAGGGCAATAAAAAGCTTGGTTGAATTAGATAAGAACATCAAAGTCATCGAAGTAGCGTCCAATGGAAGAGAGGCAATAAGATTGGCGAGGATGTTGAAGCCAGACGTCATAACCTTAGATATAAATATGCCTGAGCTGGACGGCTTGTCAGTCTTGAAGGTGCTCATTCAAGAAGAGATTGCACCCATAATAGTAGTCTCTATAATAACGCAAAAGGAAGCACCTGTAACGTATGAAGCACTCGAATATGGGGCATTTGATTATGTGCCCAAACCTATTGACGAAAGTTGGAACGCACTTGAGTTTGGAAGAGAGCTGAGAGAGAAAATTATACTTGCTTACGTGCAAGCGAAGAAAAGTGCAATCTTGCACAAACTTGCAGAAGAAAGGTTTACACTCATGAAAAAAGAGGGCCGAAAAAAGCCATCTGAAAAGAAGGACATCTACCAAGTAATGGAAAGCCGGGTTGTTGATTTTTATGGTGTGGGAATAGGCATATCGACCGGCGGTCCTAAGAACATATACGACGTGCTCCCACCACTTCCTTCAAATTTGAATGCAGCGATATTCGTGGTTCAGCATATGCCTCCGTTCTTCACCAAGCAGTACGCTGAGCATTTGGACAACTATTGCCAGATGAAAGTGTTGCACGCAGAAGATGGTATGGTTGTGGCCCCAGGGAATGTTTACGTTGCACAAGGTGGCTTTCACCTCACACTTGAAAGAAATGAAGAAAAATTAGTGATCAGATTAGCGAGTGAGCCAAAACATACTTTCATGCCGTCAGCAGATGTCACTTTATCAAGCATCGCAAAGGCATTTCGAGAGAAATCTATAGGAATAATAATGACTGGAATGGGAAATGATGGAGTGGAAGGACTGGCAGAAATAAAAAAGGCGGGAGGATTGTGTTTCGCCGAGTCGGAAGAAACAGCGATCGTATTCGGAATGCCAAAGGAAGCTGTAAAGGCAGGGGTCGTGGACAAGGTGCTACCATCTTACGCAATGCCTGAGGAAATAATTAAGACGGTCGGTACTGTAAAAGCAGAGAACTGTCAGGCATGAATTTTTGCTTGAATATAGATTGTTGCCCTATAAAACTTGGGATGCTTTTTTGCGAGGTGAGATTGGATGGATGATGAAAAGAAATCAACAGTGTTGGTAATTGATGACGATGCGCTCGTGAGAAATTATATTTCATCGGTTCTTAAAAAATTTCACATCGCGGTTGAAACCGCTGAGAATGGTGAGGAAGGATACAACATATTTAAAGCCTCGCCAGAAAGCCACAAAATTGTAATAGTTGACCTAATGATGTCAGTCATGGGCGGGCTCGAATTCATAGAAAAAGTCAGAAAGAACTACATGCCACCGTATCCATATATAATTGTTCTAACTTCAAAAGGTGAAGAGGATATCGTTGCTGAGTGCCTTGATTTGGGCGCTAACGATTTCTTAACTAAGCCCATAACTCCGAAACTGCTTGTTACTTACGTAAGGAAGGCTTTTAAGACTATCTCGATGATAGACCCTAACCTGCTTTTAGAAATCCCAACAAAATTGATGGAGTCGAAGGATCTCTACACGGTACTGCACAGTGAGAACGTCAGGTTATACAGTTCTGTGTTTTCAAAGCTATTGCTACAAGAAACAGATTATGTAGATATAGATGAAGCTTATCGAAATTCACTTTATGACTTCACTTATGAAATAGAAGTTGGTGCATTACTGCACGATACTGGCAAAATCGCAATTCCCGATCTGATATGGATGAAACCAGGAAGGTACAGCCCAGAAGAGCGAAAGATAATGGAAACACACACTACCAAAGGTGCATTAGCTATGACGAATTTAATAAATCGGTATCCAACGAGCACCATTATCAAGACCTGCTACGAAATTGTCAGGTGGCACCACGAGCGATGGGACGGAAAAGGTTATCCTGACGGTTTGAAGGGCAAAGAAATCCCAATATCCGCAAGAATAGTAGCGATAGCAGATGTTTTCGATGCACTCACGACCAGGAGGATTTACAGAAATGAATATTCTCCAGAACAGGCTCTGGAAATAATGATTAATGAGGAAGATGGGCATTTTGATCCTGAAATTTTTAAAATATTCCTCCAGCACGATAAGCTCTTCACAGCACTTGCCAAATCTCGCATGACAGCACAGATACTTGAAATTCAAAAACTTAGCAAACTGTAGCAGCGCATTCCTCCTCTGAAGAGGTGAGCCATATGGACATCATTAAGGCTAAAGAAATAACCGAGGTCTTTGATGAAATAGAGAAAAGATACGGGCAAACTTGGTACGAAATTGTCGCTGTGGAGATACAGACAGACGAACATGGCGAAATTAAAGCTGTTGTTAAACCTCTGCATGGAAAATTCCACCCTCAAACTGCGCATAGAGATGTTGAACGTGTGAAAGTCAAGGAGACTGTTCAGGATTTACTGAATGTTGAAACCCTTTCAGCACTTGAGGATAAAGTAAAAGAGTACGAGAATTTCAAAGTAAATGTGACTATATCTGATGATGAAATGAAGGCGTTTGTCACAATCATCCCTGGGATAATCAACGAAATGCCAACAAAAGATGAATTGGCTGAAGCATTATTTAACGCAGGGGTTGTTTTTGGCATAAAGCAGGACGTTTTGGAGAGGATAGTAAACGAAAAGATGACATACCAACCCATATTGGTTGCGGAAGGTAAAGAACCTCAACCGCCGGAAGATGCAAAGATTGATTATAAATTTAAGTTCTTAACTGGAGATCTGATAGAGCCCGGCGAGGAAATACCTTACTGCCTTTCAGGTCAAATTCTTGCAGAAAAGATTCCTGCAATACCTGGTACACCTGGTCATACCGTGACAGGAAAAGAGCTGCCAGCAAGGCAAGGAAAAGATTTTGATTTACGAGCGTTTTCAGGGCAGAACACAAAAATTGAGGGTGATAAGATTGTCGCAACGGTAAGTGGTCAGCCTTATATAGATGAGCAAGGTAGAGTATGCGTTAAAGAAGTTTTGGTATTAAGTGAAAAAGAAATATCATCCCAAAAATCATTCGACTTTCCAGGAAGTATAATGGTTAATTGTGGGTTGGATGGGAACTACAGAATAAATTCTGGCAAGGACGTCTTTATAAAAGGCATTGTTTCAGGACACGTAGAGATTAATGCTTCGGGGAATGTTTATATCAACGGTGGATTTTTCGGGCGTTCGAAAGGTAAGATACTGGCTGCAGGAGATGTTTCTGCTCAATTCTTCTCAGAATGCGTTGTTATTTCAAGAAGAAGCGTCTATTTAAATGATTACATAATGAATTCTGAAGTAATTGCCGGAAAAGCTGTGGTTGTTCGCGGAAAGGGAACAATAATAGGTGGAAAGGTAAAAGCGGTTGAATTGATAGAGGTTAGAGAAGCGGGTAATGTATCCGAGGTATCCACTGTTCTTGAGGTTGGTATAGACTTTGACTACGAGAAAAATAAAACTGAATTGACGCATAGGATAAGGATTCTTATTGACGAAATTAATGAGTTAGGCATATTGTGCCACAAGCTTCGTGAGATTTATAAAAGCGTTCCAGCAAAAGAGCAAGAAAAGGTGAAAAGTGCAATAATTAGAGCTGAACTCCAAAGAAAAGAGCTGATTGCAAAACTTAACACGGTAAGAGGCGAAATCTCAAAATTAAAGTTTGTAGCTAATCAAGAAGCTTTAAGCAAGAGTCCTCGCATAGTTATAAGAGAAAGTTGCCATCCAGGAGTTACGCTAACTATTCTGGGTGAATCTTATAAAGTACTGTACGAATTAGGTCCAAGGGCACTGAATTTGCAAGCAATAAAAGAATTGAAATCAAGAAGATGTTAGTCTCGTAAGAATTTAGAAAATCAAAACCCCCATAAAGGGGGTTCTTGTTTCGAATAATGGATTTAATGAATTACTAAAAATGTCAAACATCCAAATCCACTAAGCTCAGCTGTTTCGCATGTCTCATTATGTATCCTTTGCGTTCTTCCGTGTCTTTTCCCATGAGAATTTCAAACAGGTTGTCCGCCTCTTCCGCATCCTCTATGCTTATCTTTATTATCTTTCTCGTCTGCGGGTTCATCGTTGTCTCCCAGAGCTGTTCTGGGTTCATCTCACCAAGACCTTTATAACGCTGTATTTCGTATTTTCTACCATTGACATTAGCCAATTTTTCCTTGAGTTCCTCATCAGAGTAGAGGTATACGGGCTTTTCACCACTGACTGTGAATTTGTAAAGTGGTGGCATGGCAACGTATATTCTGCCATCTTCAAGAAGTGGCCTCATGTACCTGTAAAAGAGCGCTAATAACAACGTTCTGATGTGCGCACCGTCGACGTCAGCATCGGTCATGATGACTATCTTTCCGTACCTGAGCTTCGATGGGTCAAAATTGTCTCCCGTTCCTGAACCAATTGCGGTGATTATATCTCTTATTTGTTCATTTTTGAGAAGCTTCAATTCATTGCTCTTTTCAACGTTCAGTATCTTTCCTCTCAATGGCAATATTGCTTGGAAATTCCTGTCCCTTGCCTGTTTGGCGCTTCCACCTGCTGAGTCACCTTCGACGATGAAGAGTTCTGATTCTTCAAAGTTCTTCGTGATGCAGTCTGCCAGTTTTCCTGGTAATGTCGAGTTCCCAAGACTGCTCTTTCTTTTTACCGCTTCCCTTGCTCTTTTGGCAGCTTCCCTTGCCTCTCTTGTCTGCTGCGCTTTTTGGATTATTATCTTCAAAACGGATTCGTTAACTTCAAAATAGTCTGTAAGTCTGTCGCGTACAACTTTGGCAACCGCTTCTTGCACTTCTTCGTTTCCGAGCTTTGATTTTGTTTGTCCTTCGAATTGAGGTGTTCCCATCATCAGTACGTTGACAACAGCGGTCATGCCTTCCCTGAGGTCTTCGCCTCTGAACGGCTCGCCTTTTATCATGTTTTTCTTCTTGCCAAGGTCGTTCACAACTCTTGTGAAAGCAGTCTTAAAGCCCGTAACGTGCGTACCGCCATCAACCGTTTTTATGTTGTTTACAAACGAGATTATCTCTTCAGCATCGTTGTCAGTGTACTGAAACGCAATCTGAACTTGCACATCTTGAGAAGTGCCTTCAATTAAGACTGTTTCGTGAAGTGTCTTTTCACCCTTGTTTAAGTACGCCACAAATTCTTTTAAACCACCGGCATAGTGGAGCGTTCTTTGTATGTTTTCACGTTCGTCCACAAATTCTATCGTTATGTTAGGATTCAAAAATGCCAAGTCTCTAAGCCTTGTGAGTATTGTGTCTGAATCGAATTCTACCGTTGTGAATATCATCTTGTCTGGTTTGAATCTAACTATCGTTCCTCGCTTGTCGGTCGTGCCTACAAGTTCTACCTCTGTTGTTTTGTTTCCTCGCGCGTAGCGTTGCCTATATATTTTACCGTCTCTGTGCACTTCTACTTCCATCCATTCAGAGAGCGCGTTAACAACCGATGCGCCAACACCGTGCAATCCACCGCTGACTTTGTAGCTGTCTTTAGAAAATTTACCTCCAGCATGGAGTGTTGTCATAACTACTTCGAGCGCGCTTGTACCTGTTTCTGGGTGAACATCAACAGGGATACCTCTTCCGTTGTCCTCAACTTCAACAGAACCATTGCTCTTTATTACAACCCTTATTTTGTCACAAAATCCTTGTATCGCTTCGTCTATACTGTTATCAACTATTTCATACACCAAGTGATGTAACCCGTTTTTACCGGTTGAACCTATGTACATTCCTGGTCTTTCGCGAACCGGTTCAAGCCCTTTGAGCACTTTTATGTTTTGTGCATTGTATTGATTGGTGGTAACCATACTCTGTTCACGACTTTCAAAATTGTCCATTACTTACACCTCCGCACACGGTTTGCTTATTTTTTTCTCTCTGTCTGAATTTTTACGTCACTGATTGGAAATTTTATATGCTCTTCTAATCTTTTCTTTATCTGCCTCTTCATCTTCTTCAGTTCATTGGTCCATATATTGTCATCACATTCTATTGTTATCGTTCCATCTTCAAAAGATGAGAATCTGCAGTGTTTAGATATATTTGCGCCAAGTATCTTTTCACTCATCTCTTCCAATTGTGATAAGATGTATATCTTTTTGAAAAAGGCATCTTTAAGTGCTAATTCGGAGAAAATTTTCCTCAGAGTAAGCATTTGATATACTCCTCGAACCCGGTCGAAAGTTCTTTACCTAATTCTGTTTCAAGTTTTCTTTTACCTATCTCGTCCACTGGGACAATTCCTCTACTTGTATGCGTTAAGAATAATTCATCGGCGTAAAATAGCTCGTAAGGCTCTACGATTCTTTCCTCAACTTTAAATCCATTTTCTTTCAAGAAGTTCAATACATGCATTCTTGTAATGCCATCTAATATACCTGAATCGAGCGATGGTGTCACGATTTTATCGTTGAAAACGAGAAAGATGTTGCTGAAAGTCCCTTCGCAAACTTGTCCTTTGGTTCCGAGCATTATGACGTCGTAGTTGTCACCTTTTGTCAATCTTGCAAGGTATATGTCAGGCCTGCCGAGCGATTTCAAGTCCGGTGGCATACTCATTGGATCTGCTCGTCTAACGATTGTGAAATCAATTTTCACATGCGAAATAAAATAATTTTCCGTAGACTCACGGAAGACATAGCTGAGCAGATTACCATCGTATACGTAGACTATTCTAATTCTCTCAGACAAGTTCCCATAAATAAGTTCTTCAAATTCAGTCAGTTTAGGAGGTTCTATTTTAAGGTAAGAAAGTGATTTACACAATCTGTTATAATGTTCCTTCAAAGCAAATGGTTTGTTATTGTACGTTCGAATGGTCTCGTAAACTGCTATCCCTTTTGTAAGGGCTTCAACAATGTCAGTCGTTTGATACTTGCTTTTGAACAACCTTCGACACCACACCTTCCTGCGTCACGGAGCAAATTACGACCTTTGAAAATTCACCTATACTCCCGCCGTTGCTTTCATGCGGTATGTAATATTCGTCGTAACCGTAATAGATTCCGTTTTGAATACCTTCAACAAGAATAACGGCATTCTTTCCTACCAATTTCTTCTTATATTCATTTGCAACATTTTCAGAATGTTTAATCAAGATTTCTGCTCTTTCTTTCTTTATGTTTCCGGGAATTTGGTTTTCTAATCTTGAGGCTGGGGTATTGGGTCTCTGCGAATACCTGAACGTGTGAACTTTACTGAACTTGACTTTTTCAACAACTTCGAGTGTTTCAGCAAACTCTTTTTCCGTTTCGCCAGGAAATCCAACCATTATATCTGTCGTTATAGAAAAGAGCGGATCAAAAGCTCTAAGCTTATTGACTTTTTCCACAAATTGCTCGGCAGTGTAACCTCTGCCCATTCTTCTCAAAACAGTTGAGCTACCGCTCTGAATTGGAATATGGAGGTGATTGCAAATTCGCTCTTCTGATTTAATAACATCTATCAGCTCATCTGTTATATCTTCGGGATTTATCGAGCTCAATCTTATTCTGAACTCTCCGTCTATTTTCGAAAGATTTCTTAGGAGCTCTGCAAGGTTTGTTCCCAAGTCTTTTCCGTACTTTCCAAGGTTCAGACCGGTTATGACGATTTCCCTGTGTTTTTTATTAACTAACTTCTGAACTTCTTTTACAACAACCTCTATCGGTTTGCTCCTTGTTTTTGTACCTCGCAAACTTCTAATCACACAGTATGTACAACTGTTATCACAACCATCTTCGACCTTTATAAACGCTCTTGATCTCTCTGTCACTGAGTTTTCGACAATTTCGAATGAAATGTCGTCTTCTTCCCAGTAACCGATGTTGAAATACGTACCTGTATCGCTCAAATACTTGAGTATCTGCTTCTTCTCAGAATTTCCAAGTACGAGGTCAACGCCTAAAATTTTGTACTCTTCCTCAACTCTCGGGATTTGCACGTAGCAACCGCTGAGTATTATCTTCGAATCCGGATTCATTTTTCTCAAATGCCTAACAGTCTGTCTGACCTTTCTTTCCGCTTCTGCTGTTACAGCACAGCTATTTAGTATGTAAACGTCTGCGCCTTGATCCTCGCCTGAATAAACGATGTGTCCAGCGTTTTCAAGCATTTCGATGATCATTTCACTTTCGTACTGATTCAGTTTGCAACCTTGAGTTATAACGGAAATTCTGAGTGCTTTATCTATACGATTCATCTGCCGTTATTCACCACCGCTTCCTTGTGTACTGCACTTTCAAGAACTGATATTCTTGTGACAAAGCCCAGCAACACGTTATTATCGTCAACAACAGGTATTATCTTGTACCCTTTCCTCATTATCAAGTCAGCAACATACAGAAGGGTGTCGCTTGGTTTGACAGTCTGTGCTGGCTTTGTTGCAAATTTTCCAATAGGTTCGCGGGCTATTTCTTTCAGCCTTCGAATGAAAAGATTGGTGTCCGGCAAAAACGCAGCTGTTTGCAATAGATTGAAATAACTTGGCAAACACGCCCTGATGATGTCGTCTTCCCCAACAAAACCTATTACTCTCAATTCGTTATCAACCACGCTTATCCCTGGCAATCCAGTTTTGTTCAATATGTCTATTACAACTTCAACTGTGTCATTTTCAAAAACAAAGGTAATATCGTGTGTCATGAAGTCTTTGACTTTTAAGCTTTCCATCTATTCCACCCTCTCGGTAGAGATTTTACCAAGGTACTCCTCAATCAGTGAAAGTGAAGGTGGTTCTTTTCCAATATAAGACGTTTTAGCTACTGCGGCAGCATAGCCGTATCTCGCCATATCTAAGCAACACATCCCTTTCGAATTAGCAAAGATCATACCAGCTACAAAGTTATCTCCGCTACCCAAAAGATAAGAGTGATCAATTTCAACCTTCGGAGAAAATTTCCAGACACCATCTTCTGTAGCTACAAAGTCGTATACTGTCTTGTAAGATAGAATAACCAATCTCGCCCCTTGTTTAACGAAATCTTTGGCTGCCTGTATGTACTCTTGCTCCGTGTTCAATATACGTCCTAAGATCTTTTCGCTCCTTCTCATGTCGTATTTCAACACATCAGGAAATGCTACTTTTATCGACTCAGTTATTATCTCATCTCGCGCTTCCCAAAATACGACTTTTCTATACTTCTTTGCTATTTTTGTCAGTTCACCATAAAATGAAAGTGGTACTCCTTTCGGTACACTTCCAGAAATTACAACTGCTCTTACTTTTTGAACAAGGACTTCATACCTTTTCAAAAAGTTATTTAAATCCAATTCGTTAACGGTAGGACCTTCTGAATTAATCTCCGTGAGCGTATGCGAAAGTGTATCTGCAATAGCGATATTTTCACGCGTCTCATCGGAAATTCTAACAAAACTTGTAGATATTAACGAACCGTACTTTCGCAATTCGGAAAGTAGAATCTGTCCCACATAACCTCCTATGAAACCAGTGACAATCGATGGTATGCTGTAGTGGGACAAGACAACAGAAACATTCACTCCCTTACCACCTGGAGTCATTCGGTTCTTTTCTTTGGATACAATATTTAACTTGTCTAACGTAAATCCATCTATTATGAATTCCCTGTCAAGCGCGGGATTAAGGCAAACCGACAAAACCTCCATCATCATGCCCCCAAAATATATTTTTCTGGTTCACCACTGTATACTATTTTACCACCTCTCATGACTATTAGCAAATCTCCAAGCCCCAAGAATCTTTTTAAAGTGCGTGTTGCAAGAATTATGATCTTAGTTTCAGAAAGTTCTTTGAGCATCTTAGTCACAAATTCTATATGTTCATCGTCAAGGTGGTCTAAAAGACAGTCAAGAACAAGCACAGAGGACTGCCTTATTGAGGAAATGAAAAGCAAAAGTCCGATCTTTTCGAGAACATATAGAGACGAAAGCGGTGTTTTTTCAAACTTATCCAGTGCTTTTAGTACACCAAAATTATCCAATTCCGTAGCATGTTCTTCCACACTGAACTTGTACCCGTGTCCAAAGACTATTTCAATCAACTCTTTTAAGTTTAAATAGTCGAGCGATTCCAAAAAGTTCGTATCCAAGTAAGTAACGATCTGTCTGATTTCCTTTTCGGAAAAATCTTCAACGTTGGTAGTATCAAAGTACATCTTGCCTGAATATCTTATATTTGGATACGTTTCTCTGTTGAGTCTTGAAAAACTTCTCAAAAACGCAGATTTCCCAGAGCCTCTGGGACCGTAGAGGATTACAAACTTTCCAACGTCAAGTTCCAAGTTTATATTCTCAAAGAGGATACTCTCTTCGACTGTAGCTGTGAAATTCTCACATAGTACCTTACTTATCGTGAGCTGAACGTTCTTTTTTCTCATCCTTTTTCACCGTATCCTTCAGGCGTTCCTCAAGCTCACTTTTTGCTTTTTCGTCACCTTGGTTAGTCAAACGTATTAGTTCATATTGCGAAAGGATCTTCTCCTTTTTAAGCTTTATGACTTTCTCCATCTATTCATCTCCTTCTTTTATTTTTCTATTTTAATTTTCGATAATATTATACCATCATTTAGTTAAGACATCTTGTATCGTATTTTAACTTTGATGGACTTAAGTTAAGAGAATACTACATTGCAAGGCCAAAAAAATGGGGATGCTCAATCGCATCCCCATTGTTGTCAACTTATAGCTCCATAAACTTCAGATATTTTCCAAAAATTCCTTTATTCGCTTCATTCCTTCCTCGATTTTATCTATTGAAGTGGCAAAACTTATCCTTACAAAGCCTGGCATTTCGAAAGCGCTTCCTGGAACTGTCGCAACAAGTTTTTCTTCTAAGAGTTTCTTGCAAAATTGCTCATCGTCTCCAGATACTTTGAAGAACAAATAAAACGCACCTTTCGGTTCTACGTATTCAAGGCCGTATTCTCTTGCCTTGCTAAGAATAAACGCTCTGCGCTTTTTGAATTCATCAATCATGTATGTGTTATTTGTCCTGCAAGCCTCAATAGCCGCATACTGAGCTGGTGTATTTATGTTTGAGCTAACGTGGCTCTGTATTTTTGATATTCTTTTCTTTATTTCTTTGTTCTTAGTGGCTGTGTACCCAACTCGCCAGCCTGTCATGGCATGTGATTTGCTGAACGCGTTGACATATATGAGTAAGTCATCGTTCACAAGCCCATACAGAGAAATGTGGTTACCGTCGTAGACTAAATCGTCGTAAACTTCGTCGCTTATCACGAATATTTTTCTTTCGTTTGCTATTTCTGCAATTGTCATAAGTATTTCTTTGTCATAGACTCCGCCTGTCGGATTATTTGGCGAATTGACAAGAATAATCTTCGTTTTCTCCGTCAGGTGAGACAATATTTCATCTTTTGTCGGCACAAATTCGTTTTCGAATTTGGTGCGTACCACCACTGGTTTGCCTCTTGAAAGCAGAACTTGTGGAACGTAGCTTACCCAGAGTGGTGCGAACATGAGCACTTCGTCGCCTTCGTTGAGTATGGCGGAGAATGCGTTGAAAAGCGCTTGTTTCCCGCCGTTGCTAACGACTATTTCGTCTGGGGTGTAGTGGACATTCTTCTTTTCTCTAAGATAATTCGATATGGCTTCTCGTAATTGTGGAATTCCATTGCTGTCTGTATATTTTGTAAGACCTTTTTGAAGAGCTTCAATGGCTTTTTCAACTATATTCTTTGGCGTTTCGAAATCCGGCTCGCCCACAGTGAAGTTTATTACATCTTTCCCCTCAGAAATGAGTTTTTTGGCAAGTGCATCTATTTCGAGTGTCTTAGAAGGTAGTATCTGCTCTGTTGGATGCATGAAATCTCACCGCCTATTTTTTGTATCTGAAAATTGGGTACTTCGTTGCGTTAACATCGTCCAACCTTCTGACTGGCGTTGAGTATGGAGCACCTTTGACTAATTCTGGCTTTGTGGTGGCTTCTTCGTATATCTTTTCCATAGCATCTACAAATGTATCGAGTGTCATCTTGCTTTCCGTTTCAGTCGGCTCAATCATGATAGCTTCGTGCACAATAAGTGGGAAGTAAACAGTTGGAGCGTGCAAACCATAATCCAACAATCTCTTTGCTATATCCAGCGTTTTTACTCCGGTTTTCTTTACAAATTCTTCGTTATCAATCACAAACTCGTGCATGCACATTCTGTCATGGGAAGCGTTGTATAGTTTGGACAATTTTGCCCTGAGGTAATTTGCGTTCAAGACAGCCATGTCGCTGACATGTTTCAAGCCTTTGTTACCCATTGTTAGTATATACGTGTAAGCTTTGACCATGACTAAGAAGTTGCCATAGAATGACCTAACCATTCCTATCGATTTCGGCAAGTTATAGTCGAGGTCGTATCCTCTTTCTGTCTTTTTCATAACTGGTATCGGCAAGTAAGGTGCAAGGCGTGCTTTTACACCTATCGGACCACTGCCTGGACCGCCCATGCCATGTGGCGTGCTGAATGTCTTGTGCAGGTTGAGGTGGACTATATCAAAACCCATATCTCCGGGCCTCGTTCTTCCCATAATAGCATTGAGATTTGCACCGTCGTAGTACAACAACGCGCCAACTTCATGCGCCATCTTGGCAATCGTCAAGATGTCTTTTTCGAAAAGCCCAAGTGTATTTGGATTTGTGAGCATTATTACTGCAACAGATTCGTCCAAATGAGTCTTCAATTCTTCCAAATTCACGCAACCGTCTTCACCAGATTTCAGTTCAACAACTTCGAAACCCGCCATCGCAGCAGACGCTGGATTCGTTCCGTGTGCGCTATCTGGCACTAAGACTTTCTTTCTCTTTTCAAGCTCTCCTTTGTCTTCGAAGTACGCTCTTGCAATAAGTAACCCTGTCAGCTCACCGTGTGCACCGGCTGCCGGTTGCAGCGTCATATCGTCTGTACCGGTGATTTCACACAGTAATTCTTTCAAATGCCCCATCAGTTTTACCGCACCAGTTATCGTTTCTCTTGGTTGCATTGGGTGTAAATTTGCAAATAGAGAAGCCATGTCTTCATTAATTTTAGGATTGTACTTCATCGTACATGAACCGAGCGGGTAAAATCCCCTATCAACGGAATAGTTCTTGGAAGCTAAATCGGTGTAGTGCCTCACAACATCAACTTCTGAGACTTCTGGAAGCATGGGTTCAGACTTTCTCACAAGATGTTCTGGCAATTTAATTTCAAGCTTGTCGACATCGTATTCAGGAAGCTCGTAACCTTTTCTTCCGCGTGTGGATTTTTCAAAGATCGTCATTTTGACATCACCTCAACAAGTCTTTCAATCGATTCTTTTGTGTTGACTTCTGTTGAGCAGACGAGTGCGCTCGGTCCAAGTTCTTTGTATACTCTGTCTATTGGTATTGGTCCCAATATTCCATCCTTTACCATCTCATGCCATCTTGCCCTGTAGCTCTCAGGTACTCTCACAACGAATTCGTTAAAGAATTCACCTGTGAATATTCTCTTAATGCCTTTCTCTTCAAGTTTCTTTGCCAAAACATGCGCGTTGTTGTAAGAACGATAGGCAACTTCTTTTAATCCTTGTGGTCCCATTGTCGAAAGGTAAATTGCGTTGATCAGTGCAATGTAGGCTTGGTTAGAGCAGATGTTTGATGTTGCTTTTTCCCTTCTTATGTGCTGTTCTCTTGTTTGGAGAATCATGACGTAACCCTTTTTTCCTTCTATATCCTTTGTTTCACCGATTAATCTTCCCGGCATCTTTCTGACATGTTTTTCAAGCGTTGTGAAGAAACCTATGCCAGGTCCGCCAAGATTTGGAGTGACACCGAGCGATTGACCTTCACCCACAACTATGTCCGCACCAAATTTACCAGGTGCTTCAAGCAACGCCAGTGATACAGGTTCGGCAACGACTATGAATACAACGTTCTGAGGAATTGTTTCCCTTATAGATTTTAAGTCTTCAACAATTCCGAAGAAGTTAGGATATGCCACCGCAACTGCCGCAACTTCGTCGGACAATTTTTCTTTTAACGCATTAATATCTATCTTTCCAGTATCATCGTATCCGATTTCTTCGATAGCAATATCAAGTGGCTTCGTGTAAGTTTTCGCGACCGTTCTGTATTCAGGATTAATGGTTTTTGCAACTAACATTTTCGTTTTGCCCGTTATTCTCGTTGCCATCAAGAGGCTCTCTGCGAATGCGCTCGCCCCGTCGTACATGGAAGAGTTGGCAACTTCCATTCCGGTGAGTTCACACATCATCGTTTGGTATTCAAAAAGCATCTGCAATGTTCCTTGTGATACCTCAGCTTGGTATGGCGTATAAGCTGTCACAAAATTCGGATTTGATGCGAGGTGTTTTACAACCGTTGGGATATAGTGGTAGTATATACCTGCGCCCATGAAAACATTCTCGGGCTCAAAACTGATGTTTTCTTTAGCGAGAGCTCCTACCAATTTTCTGACTGTGAATTCATCTTTGCCTTCTGGTATGTTGTAACCATCTATCGTCTTTGGCACATCAACAAACAAGTCATCGATGCTCTTCACACCTATTTCTTCCAACATCTGCTTAATTTCTTCTTCCGTATGAGGTATGTATCTGTGCACGCTTTTCACCCCTTTTCAAAATTCAATGACATGTTTTATGTTGAGTTTATTTTTTTGATTTCACGCTACCACGGTAGAACGGTGTTTTTACAACAGTTGCGTCAACGTACTTGTCCCTTATCAATACCTGAACGGTGTCACCAAGTTTTATACCCGCATCAATCAGAGCAAAGGCAATTGGTTTGTTTAGAGTTGGAGAGAACGTGCCACTTGTTACGTACCCAATTTTGTTGCCGTGCTTGTAAACTTCCATATTGTGTCTTGGGACGAGTTTTGTATCGAGAGTAAGTCCCCTGAGCCTTCTTTTCAGTCCTTCTTCTTTTTGTTTTAAGAGCGCCTCTTTACCATGGAATTCTCCTTTTTCAAATTTCACAGCCCACGGTATCGATGCCTCAAGAGGTGTGATTGTATCGTCCATGTCGTTCCCGTACAGGAGTAACCCAGCTTCTAAACGGAGCACATCTCTTGCACCCAACCCTGCAGGTTTGATTCCTATTTCGAGCAGTTTTCTCCAGACAAAAGCTGTCTGATTTGCAGGAATGTACAATTCAAACCCATCTTCACCGGTGTACCCAGTTCTTGAAATGATGCCTTTAACTCCGAAAATTTCTCCTTCTTTGAGCGAATAGTATCCGATTTCCTCAAGATTTAGATTGGTATATGGCTGAAGTTTCTCTTGTGTCAACGGTCCTTGGACAGCTATCAGACCAGTTTCGTCCGAAATGTCGGTCAGTTTGACGTTGAACTTTTCAGCAAGCTTTGAGAGATGATTGAAGTCTTTTGATATATTGGCGGCGTTAACAACGAACATCACCTTCTCAGCTGCTATTTTGTAAACCAATAAATCATCTACAAAACCGCCGTTTTCGTTACACATAGCGGTGTAAATAATATCACCAAAATTGATAGAGCCAAAATCATTTGTCACAACGTAATTTGCAAATTTTACAGCATCAGGACCTTCGCACATGAATTCTCCCATGTGGGATACATCGAACATCCCAACTTCTTTTCTTACAAGATTTACTTCATTTACTATGCCTTCGTACTGCAGTGGCATGTAGTAACCGGCAAATTCGACCATCTTAGCACCGAGTTTGACGTGTTCGTCGTAAAGTGGTGTGTATTTCACGGAAACTCCCTCCTCATTAATCAAATTGTTCGCTTCTTCATAAAACTCTTCTGGGACAAGAACCTCGCATTGAGCACTACTACCAAAAATAGGATGCACAAAAACGTCGGTCTTTTGAACTATGACCGGTATATTGTACGCAGTAAGGAATTTTTCAATCAACCTCGCTTCGACCTCACCTATCGTGCTCCTAACGATTTTCCACACCTTTTGTTTCACTCCAATGCAAATTAATCGGAATATTCACTATTTTTCCATATGCTTAATTTCAGTCTACTATCGTTCGAAAAATATCGCAATGCTTGTTTATTCTTCCCAGTAGCGTTTAGTAACAATTTTCAGATGCGAAGCATCTTTTTTGTATCTTCCCACTTTTGCGCACGGTTTTCCATTCACTTCCACGATATCTGCGGTGATATCTATCTTTTTCTTAAGGAGTTTTGAACCCACACCATAGACATCGGCAGGCACGCCAAGATTTTCGAAAAGTTTAATCTTTTCCTCATCAAAGCCTCCAGAGACAACTATCTTCAAAGCTTTGAGCCCTACCTTATCGAATTCTTGCCTTGCTTTCCAGACCAACTCGGGGCACACTCCAAATGACTGTGGTCCTATTGGTGTAACCGACTTATCTCTCAAACTTCCAGACGTGTCGAATCTGACACCCCATATTTTATTCTTTCCGGGTCCTATAATCGGAGATGGATCCGTTTCACCAAGGATGAACGGTTTTCCCATTACATATTCGTACTGTTTCTTCACAACTCTAAATGTCGTACCTATTACATCGTTATCCCAATCTACCAAGACTATCCTGTTGACGTTTTCTGGCATGTATTTATCAAATGCGATCGCAGCGTCTTCCGTACTGCCATCATACGCTGCAATTAGTGCATGAGGAATTGTACCCATAGACTCAACACCCCAATAGTCCGCATTTGCATCTGTCGATACTCCAAACGCTCCGGCTTTAAGTGCTGCATATCCGTCGGTTGCTTGCACCCAGTAATGGTCAAATCTTGCACTGAAGAACAGGATTGGTTTACCGTTAGCTGCTTCGACTACTCTCTTTACGGCAGTTGCCGTACTCGTTGCCCTTGCTATGACACCGAGCAACACTGTCTCAAGATACCCAAAATAGATTGGGTCGCCTTCGATAGTCATCAAAGGCTCACCATCAGGAACGTATTCGCCATCGTAGACTGCTCTAACTTCAATCTCATCCCATTTATCTACCCACAGTTCGTTCAACTTAAGCCTTAGGTCCCATTTTTTTCTTGTGAGTTCAACAATTTTCTCTACATCACCCTCGACAGATAGACTCTGCATCGCTCTGTCCAAATTCAAGATTTCGTTGTAAAGCCTTTTCGCTTCTTGTTCGTTTTCGTAATACCCTGTGCAGTACCTTAAAATTGCCAATGCCTCATCAACGCCACAGACAACGGCGTTATCCCTCGGGAAGAACTGATAGTATACCCTCGGATGTCTGTCGTCTTTTTTCAAAACCTCAACGTAGCGCGTGAAGTATTTATCTGAATAATACCCCATCCTTATGCGATCAATAGGCACTTTAAAAACTTTTGGGTGCAACCTGCTCATATTTACTTCCTCCCTTTAATTGCATTTGAAACTTTGTAGTCGAAACAAACCCTGCAAAGTGTACAACCGTTTCTGCAATCTTTCGTCGTTGTTGCACCGAAATAATTCTTGTACTCATCCCACAAAAACTCTTTGCTTACGCCTGTATCAAGGTGATCCCATGGAAAGTCCACGAGTTCATATGGACCACGGTAGCTTTCTATATTTATCTCTTGGAAATATTTAGTCCACTTTTCGAATGAGAAATACTCCCCCCATTCATCATAATAACCCTCTTTGTAGACTTTTTCAATGACAGGGAAGAGTTTTCTATCACCTCTTGAGAGAATTCCTTCGATAAAACTCTTTTTTCCGTCGTTTATGTCTAATTTTCCAAATTTTCTGTATGGTGATAAGATTTTTTTCACCATATCCATGTACTCAGGACTTTGAAGTCTTGCGAATTGGAAAGCTGTGTGCGGTTTTGGTATCAGCAAATTGATTGATGCGGTGATATCTGAAAAGCCTAAGTTTTTAATCTTTTTGACTATCTCTCCTATTTCCTGTATGTCTTCTTCGGTTTCGTTGGGAAAACCAACCATAAAGTAAAGTTTTATCCTCCTCCAACCAGCTCTCTTAGCCTCCTGAGCAGTTGCAAGTATGTCTTCTAAGTTTATTTGTTTGTTTATAGCATCGCGCATCTTCTGGCTACCGGCCTCAGGCGCGAAGGTCAAGCCAGTTTTTCGAACTGTCGATATCTTTTCAGCAAGCTTTATATTGAATGCGTCTACTCGGGTTGATGGAATAGAGATCGAGAGTGTACGTTCTTTGACATAGGGCATCAATCTGTCTACTATTTCATTTATCTGTGAGTGATCCAATGCGGAGAGCGAGAGGAGTGAGACTTCGTCGTAACCAGTGTTCTCAATGAGCTTCTTAATGCCTTTTTCTATATTTTCCGCACTTCTCTCACGAACAGGTCTGTAGACGTAACCAGCATGGCAGAATCTACAGCCTCTTGTGCATCCGCGACTTATCTCAACAACTACTCTGTCGTGCACGCTTTCCAAATGTGGAACGATTTTTCTTTCCGGTAATTTAGCACTATCGAGATCTTTGAGAATATTCCTTCGAACTTTCGAAGGGGCGAAATCGTACTTCGGTAGTATTCTACTGCCCTCCTGACGATAGAACATAGGTATGTAGATGCCATCGATTTTGACAAGTTCTTTTAATCTATCTTCTCGTTTTATTCTTTTTGTTTCTTTAATCACTCTCAGAACATTTTGAAAGTTAACCTCTCCATCGCCAAGGTAAATGGCATCAAAAGCCTCTGCAATAGGCTCACAGTTGTAAGCAACGGGACCTCCTCCAAGTACGATGGGATCCTCTTCTCTCCTGTCGTAACATCTTATTGGTATTTTCGACAATTCCAATAACTTGAGAACATTCGTGTAAGAGAGTTCGTATTCGAGAGATATGCCGAGCACGTCCATTTCATATATTGGAGTTTTCGTTTCAAGGGTAAATAAAGGTATTCCCTTTTCTTCCATTTTTTGAATCATATCGGGCCAAGGAAGAAAGACGCGTTCTGCATAGGCAAAATCCAGTTCATTAGCGAGCCAATACAGAATCTCAAGTCCGTAATGCGACATTCCAACCTCGTAAACATCTGGGAAAGCAAGAGCAACCCTTAGTATCTTTTCGTTGGCTTCCTTAACGACACTATTGTACTCGCCTCCTATGTATCTCGCAGGCTTTGAGACGCTAATTAAGTTTTCTGATAAGAATTTGATTATAGATTGCTTCACGGGATACCTCCATTTCTTAAGTCTATTTTACTCAATCAGATAATTGAAAGAAATCTGAACTTTTGCAACTCCGGAAACTGGCAGTTCAATTTCTGCCAAGTCAGCTGTCGACTTCGTCACTGTGCCGCCGGATACGGTGAGGTTACTCAACCCTTTTGCATATATCTGAACCTTTGTCAGCCCATTACCCTTAAGATTCAATTCACCGGTAATATAGACTCTTCCACCTGCTTTTGTTGTCTTGATCAGATTCCAGCTATGGTATATCTGCCAGCTTTTTGAGACAGTTAGACTCCCTTCTTTGTTTATATCCGGCATCCTCGCAAGTCCAACTGGTATACTGTTGCCGAGGATTTCGGAAAAGACATAGACTTCTCCTGCTGGTAGCTCTTCGCCAGTTTTGATTTCAACAACGTAATCCGCAGGTCGCCAGTCGTAAGAATAAGAGTAGCTAAGTCTTATCAGATTAACATCACGTCTGGTAATTTGTAATGATTTGTTCTTGAGGTGTATTCCTCTTTTCAAACCTTCTAAATTGCCGAGCACGAATATTTTTCTTCCCGCAGCTCCGTATTCTTCAGCCATAGCGCTTTCAGCAACCATGGCAACTTTATTGTACATGACCTGCTGTTCGCCCGGAGCAGTTGAAAGAATTACGTACGCTTTGTCTACTGGAGAGTCAATTGCAAAGAATTGCTCGAGCACGTTATTTTTCAGAGTGTAATAAATCTTGTACCCACCTGGAACACTGAAAAGCACGTCCGATTTCGAACTGACTCGAAGTATTCTCTCACTCTTTCCAGATTCAATAACTTTTGCAAGTCCGAACGGTGTGTTTACATAAATTTGACCATCTTCAGCGACGAGCTTTTCTCCAATCATATGGTAAGTTCCAAGCGGTAATTCAGCTGGTATCTGGTACTTTGGTTGGACTTCTCGAGTTTCAACGTACCATTTCTGAGCTGTCGTCAAGACCACTTCCCAATTCTCGGGCAAGACAAACCCATCATCTACGGTTTTGTACAATAGGCCGTTGGAATTGAAGAGTACCAAGATATCCGCTTTCAAAGCGCTCGGCAACAAGCAGAGTGATAATATAAATATGACTGACAATGAACTGTTGAACTTCTTCACCATAAGCATCGCCTCTTTAGGTTGTTGGATTTATTAAGTAATTAATTCAGAACGTGTTGTTCTAAGAGTTTTACTAAATCAGATAATCAAAAGAAATATGAACTTTTGTAGTTTTTGAGACTGACAATTCAATCTCAGAGTAATCTGCTCCCAATTTTACTATCGTACCATCTGACACGGTTAGATTTTCCAATCCTTTTGCATAAATTTCAACCTTGGTGAGCCCATTGCCTCTGAGATTTAGCACGCCATTGATGTACATTCTTTCTCCGGCTTTTGTTGACTTTGTGAGGGTCCAGCTGTGGTATATTTGCCAGCTCTTTGAAAGGCTTATTGTTCCTTCTTCTCTTATATCCCACATATTTGCGAACCCTATTGGAATATTTTTTCCATCTGTATCAGAAAATACGTAAACTTTACCGGCGGGTAATTCCTCTCCTTCGTCTGTCTTAACTTCAATAACGTAATCTGCTGGTTCCCAGTCATAGGAATAGGAGTACCGCAAACTTATGAAGTTGATATCCCGCCGAGTAACTTGTAAAGACTTGTTTCTTATATGTATTCCATTCTTTAAACCTTCTAAATTGCCAAGTACAGATAACTTTCTTCCATTTGTATCGTATTCCCTGTACCATTCATCTTCAGGAGCTTCTCTTTCCATTGATTTATCGTAAAATACTCTTGTTTCGTATTGCTCTTCGGATGCTGTTGACAGTATTACGTATGCCTTATCGACAGGAGAGTTTATTTCGAAGAACTGGTCGAGCATGTTACCTTTCAAGGTGTAGTACACTCTGTAGCCGCCCGGTACACGGAATAACACTTCGGATTTAGAACTCATTCTGAGTATCCTCTCAGTTTTCCAATCTTCTACAACCTTTGCAAGCCCGAAGTCTGTATTAACGTATTTTTGTCCGTCTTCGGTTGTCAGTTTTTCTTTAAAAATTTGATAGATCCCAGGCGGCAACTCGACTGGAATCTGATATTTCGCCTGGCTTTTGCGTGTCTCGATGTACCATTTACGCGCTGTTGTAAGCATTACGTTCCAATCTTCAGGCAAAGCAAAACCGTCATCTACACTCATGTACAACAAACCTCTTGAAGCAAATAATACCCGGACAGCAGATGAGGTATCCTTAGACTTTTTCGCCATAGGCTGAAAGCCCCTTTGATTCGTAAGTTTCGCAAAACCTGTCTCATGGCACGGATGCGAGAGTTCTCAAAGTACGACCCTCAAAACATTAAATCTTTGAAAAGCCAGAAATAGCTCAGAACTATGACGAGAATCAACCCGATAGCTATCGCTCTCCACACTTTCTCTGCTCTGTACGAATAATAAACAGGAATAGTATAACCAAGTAGCATACCGCTCAGCAGTCCGCCTATGTGTGCCGCGTTGTTTATGCCGGAACCGGGTATAAAGCCAAGGACAACGTTAAGTACAATCATCGGAAGCAGGGCACTGCCCGTTATGGATTTCAAGAAGAACGGTGTGTCTTTTCTGAAACCAGCACCGAAGAGCGCCCCAACTAAACCAAAGATACCTCCGCTCGCTCCAACGGACAACGAATCGTAGTAGAAAAATTGAGTTGCTACGTTTCCTACAATTCCCGTGATAAAAAAATACGCCAAGAACCTGTAAGTTCCATATATACCCTCTGCGTAGTTTCCGAGGATGTACAGAGCGTACATGTTGAATGCTAAATGTAAAAAACCACCATGCATGAACATGGCGGTTACTATTCTGTACCACTGCCCCTGGCTTATAAGCGGACCGTATTGGGCACCGAACAACAGATATGCTATATCGCTACCGTTAACAAAAGTCCTAAAGACATAAAATGCAAGAAGAATTAGCGAATCTATCAATATCAAGTAAAGATACGCTTGTCTTTTAAAATGCAAATTATCCAAAAAACGCATCTCAAACCTCCAATTGTGAGAAATTAAGTTACCTAATTAACCAAGTGGATTATACTTTGCAATGACCGCATTCGTCTTTTCTTCCCTAACAGCTTCCACCTTTTCCCATATTTCGTTCATCGCAGTTTTCAGCATGTCGTTGAACATATCAAGATCCTCAAGCAGATCTTTTTCGTACACTAACTCTTTAATCTTCCTGTCACAGGTTGCGATTATCTTCAAAGCTCCACCAACTTCAACTTGTACCTCTTCTTGCTGGAATGATTCTTCAAGCGCTTTGAGTTCTTCTTCCATCTTCATTTGCAGTCTCTGGAGTTCGGCAAAATTCTTTGGTATACCCTGTGATGAACCTCCGCCACCAAGGTTTCTTCCACCAAAACTTTTAAGCTTTTTCATCTTAGTGTCCTCCCTTTTAAGTTTTATTTGAGATTATAAGTTTTACATTTACCAATAATATCAATGATTTATCTATCGGCGACCTCGTATATGTAAAATCTGTCGGACCTCAGTTGTTCTTTCTTAGGCGTTACGATCATAACTTCCGCACCATACTTTGTAAAGACCGTCCTTGTGAAAAGCCAATTGTCCTTCCCAAGTACAAAAGCAGCTGTTGAGAACGCATCCGCAATGACTGGATCTTCACTTATTATTGTTGCGCTTACTGCTTTATTTGCCGGGTATCCAGTCTTCGGGTCAATTATGTGGTGGTACCTAACGTTGTCGATTATGAAAAATCTTTCATAATCACCACTTGTCGCAATCGAACCTTCTTTCATGTAAACGATAGCAATGTTTTCTCCCGGTTGACCTCTTGGGTCTCTTATTCCTATCACCCAGTTGGCTTTGTTGTATTTCGGTCCGAGTATCATAATCTGTCCGCCAGCTTCGATAAACCCGTGGCAATTTTTATCGAATTCTTTCGCTATCTGGTACGCTCTTTTCAATGCGTATCCTTTCAATAAACCACCGAGGTCTATCCATACTCCGTTCGTCTTTATCTTTTTATTTAAGTAATCAATCGCAATTTTCTGGTAACCGGACTGCGAGGCAGCTTCGGCTATCTCGGTTGCCGTTGGTACCTTGAACTGATTTGTTGACTGATTCTGCGTGAATTTATCAAATCCCCAGAGTTTTATGAGCCTTCCGATTGAAGGATCAAAAGCACCTTCTGTGTACCGCGCAAGTTTGAGAGAGGTATCTATAATTGATAATGTCTCGTCGTCAACTTCGACCCAGTCTTCCGAGTTGTTTAACTTATAAAGCACACTTGACTCATTATACGGGTCATATTTCTGCTCAAGCCTTTTCATCTCGTTGAAAATCGCCTTTGCGACAGTATTTGTGTTAACTTTCGACGCAATTTTTATCTTGATATAAGTTCCAAATATGTAGTCCTCGTAGTCGTTGTATTGCCCCGTTTTGCCTGAGAAAAAAAGAAGGTATATTGCCATTACAACGAGGAATATCACAATGACTGAGTAAACTACGATACGGTTCAAAATCATAATCTCCTTAGGATCTGGTTGTTGCACGCTTTGCACCGTCCTTCCTTATTAAGGTTCAATATTCTTACATCGTATCCTCTTCTAATTATAACAAGACTTCCGCATTTTGGACAGTACGTACTCTCATATTCTTCGTTCCATACGTTCCCAAGATAAACATAGTTGAGATACCTCTTCGCAAGTAGATATATTTCTCTAAGTGTTTCCACATTAGTCGGTGGTTTTGTGTATTTGTAAGCAGGATGATATCTGGAAAGATGAAGAGGTATGTCAGGTGAAATTTTCGCAAGAGCCTTGAACTCTTCTTCGAGTTCATTAAGACTGTCGTTACCATCAGGTATGACGAGGGTTGTTACTTCCACATGGACATTGTTAAATACCCCCGTTTCGATAGTTTTCAAGACTTGTTCGTAATTGCCACCGCAGACTTTGCGGTAGAAATTGTTGTTGAACGCTTTTAAATCAATATTCATGGCGTCGATAAAAGGTAAGAGTGTTTTCAACGGCTCTTCGTTGATATATCCATTAGTCACCAGCACGTTCTTAAGGTCCTTCTCTTTTGCAAGTTTAGACGTTTCATATACGAACTCGTACCAGACAATTGGTTCACTGTAAGTATAAGCTATTCCTATGTTTCCTTCGTGTTTATATTCAAGGGCTATATCGAGAAGTTCTTCAGGTAATAATTCTTTCACATAGTAGGGCCTTTGTTGTGAAATTTCCCAATTCTGGCAAAATTCGCACTTAAAATTGCAACCCCAAGTGCCGACGGAGATTATCGTGCTCCCGGGGTAGAAGTGAAAAAGTGGCTTTTTTTCGATGGGATCCAGCGCTATAGATGTGACTTCTCTATAATTAAGCGAAAAAAGTTTACCGTTTTCGTTTCTCCTCGCTTTGCAAACACCAGTGCGCCCATTATCGATGACACAGTTGTGCGGGCATAACAAGCATCTTACCTTCCCATCACCGATTTGCTCGTAAAACATGGCTTCACGTTTCATACTATCAACCTTCTTTCAATCTTTAAAAACTGTGCTTCCTCAACCGTGCATATGTTTAGCAATGCTATTCTTCCCTGAACTTTGTAGTAAAGTAATTTTTTATCGGTCTTGCGTTCGGTATAGATTTTCCACTGAAGAGTATTCTCTCATAGTTCTCTTTGTTCTGCGATTTTGAAACCTCGCTTTTCAGCGGTTCTTCTTCCAATATGTAGTCAACTTTTTTCTTGCCAATCTCATATGTATATGGATAGATTAATGTATACTCGCCATCTGGCATATTGGATTTGAAGACACTTTTCCCGTCAGTCCCAAATCCCGCTTTCACGCCTATGTGTATACCAAAGTTGAGGTCAAGAGAATACGCCAAAGAATACGGCGCGAGTAGGTTCTTAACTGTTGTCGGTGGTGTTAGGCTGACTCCAATTACTTCATACTCCATCTGCGTTCTTTCCCATTCCGCCTCTGTTTTTGTCTCATCTTTTGGGATGACTTTTCCAAATAACTTACTACCAATCTTCTTTACTTCTGGGTTTATTCCATCTCTCAAAGTTCTGAGCTTTTGAATAGCCTTCCTTCTGCTATCAAAGATATTATCAAAACTTCCTATCTTTAAGAGAGCTTCAATGGTTGAGAGCGATAGTCCGGAGCTTTCGACAAAATCTTCGAAATTCTTAAATTGATAGTTTAATATTTGGAGTGATTTTTCATAAGATATTCCAGGAACAATATAAAGTGGCAGAGTATAAATATTTTCTTTCTTCTCGCTGTTTGCTTTACTATCAGGAACAATAGGTACAGATGGTGGTAAAACGGTGTAACCTAACGATTGTAAATTGTAAACAGCAGTTTGAAGAACAGAGGTATCGTATTTTAAATACACATCGTAGAAAAGTTTCGGAAAGTTGGTTTTGAAATAAGCCATTAAGAAAGTAATATGGGCATACGCAACAGCGTGCGATTTATTGAATGCATATTCGCCAAGTGCAAGTATCGTTCGTGCGATTTCTGTACCGTCGTTTCCGTACTCTTCACCTAAACGCTTTTCTAAGAGCTTGTACGTTTCTTTTATGCCAGATATATCCTTCTTCGCTATAGCCTTTCTCAGCTCGTCCGCCTGGCTACTCGTTAGCCCAACCAAGTCCATAGCGATTTTCATAACCTGCTCTTGGTATATTGGTATTCCAAACGTCTCAGATAATATGTCGATATCGTATTTCGATTTGTTCTTGCTTTTCATCTGCTTTATTTCTCGTACTATGCCGGCTTTGAGCGGTCCTGGCCTGTTCAGCGATATAGTAAGTGCAAGCTCGTTCAGTGTACTCGGTTTGATGTCGCGCAGGACACCTTTGCCTATATAGCTATCGAGTTGAAAGACATTGTCGCTGAACCCTGTAAATATGTACTTGAAGACCTTTTTTCCTTCGTCCGTCATTTCCAGGTTCTTAACACTCTTATACATCTCATTAGATGAGTATTGCGGAAATACTTCTTTCATGAGTTCTTTCAATACACTTAGCGTCTTGAGACCTAAGATATCGAACTTAATATACCCAAGGCTTTCTAAATCTTTCATATCCCATTCTAATGTGTTAGTTTTTGGAACGCGAGGTGCGTTTATTTCTTGAGTAGATATTATAACTCCGGCTGCGTGTGTTGTTCTTTGCACTGGGATATCAGATAGATATTGGCTCAGCTTTCCAAACTCTTTGAGATGTTTTTCTGGTATATTTGAAAAAGCGCTTATGTTGTACACATATCCGAATTCTTTTCTAAGAAGCTCTAAAAGTCTTCCTCTTTGTTGATCTTCAACGTCTATGTCGATATCCGGATAATCTCTTCTGCCTTCATTGAGAAATCTCTCAAAGAGCAATCCAAATTCAACGGGATTGATCTTCGTGATTCCCAATCTGTATGCCAACAAGCTTCCTACAACGCTTCCCCTTCCCGGACCAATCTCTATGTCATTTTTACTCGCAACATCGACAATTTTCTTCACAGTATGAAAGTAATTTTCAAAACTGAATTTTTTAATAACTTCTATTTCTTTCTTGAGACGTTCTGGATGTTCTTTTTCTTCGGCTAAAATTTCCAAGAGCAAATCATTTTTGCTCCTGTAAAGTCTTTGATTGCTCACGAGCTCATACCGGACAAAACCAAGCTTTGTGTAATTTATATCCTTGAGCTCTTCTACAAAATTTGGTGTTTTTCCAAGGTAATCTGTAAGAGCCAAGAAATAATCACGTTGACCTGGCAAAAAATAAGCAGGTGACGATTCTATATAATCAAACTCAGTTCCGATAGAGCCTAGTTGGCCATTACTGTATAGCCTGAATAATCTGTACAGTTCATCTGTATTCTTTGCAATATACGTCTTTTCCCCAATTCGAAGTCCAACGATTCCGTTTAAGTTGTGTTTCTTTGCTCCGTGAAGAAATTTTACAACACCACACAGTGTCGTATCCGAGAGCACCACTGTATCAATATTATTATCAGTGCACCATTTAAACAACTCGTCAAACTTTATAACTGAACCTTCAAATGAATAGACAGATGCTACGCAGACTATACAGGTATCACTCCCAAACTATTCGTTTTTAGACAAAAGTTTTCTTAATTCTGGAAGATTCGGGTTTCTGAAAACACCATACCCCATCACTAAGATGTCTACACCACTTTTGACTAACTCAAGGGCGTTTTCGTTTCCAACACCGCCATCAACCGCTATCTTTAATTTGTAATCATTGTCTTTCCTAATTTCCGAAAGCTTTTTTATTTTTCTCCACATACTCGGTATGAATTTTTGACCAGAAAAGCCTGGGTTTACAGTCATGATGAGTATACCGTCGACGTACGGAAGAATTTCTTCAAGCGTGCTTAGTGGTGTTGCAGGATTGATTGCAACAAAAGCCTCAGCACCGAGCGACTTTATGAACTCGACACTTCGGTGCAAATGATAGCAAGTCTCTTGGTGAATAGTGACTCTCGTCGCGCCTTTCTCTATAAAAAGCTTTATGTGAAAATCTGGGTTAGTGACCATAAGATGAGCATCAATTGGCATGTTTGTGAATTTCCTTAGTCCCTCAATCATTGGGTAACCAAACGTCAAATTCGGAACAAAGTGACCGTCCATAACATCGAGATGTATTTCGTCGATGTGGTCCTTAACTCTTTCAACTTCGTCCTTCAAGTGTGCCAAATCTGCGGCTAAAATCGATGCACTTATGATCGCCATTTCTAAACCTCCTCCTTTGATTATTATCTGTTTAAATCTATTCTGAACTATTATGATACAGTAAGGAAAAATTGTTAATATGGATTTTAAACGAAATTCGCTCTTTTCTGATATAATTATACTCGTTAAGGGAGTAAATTACAAATTCTAAACGTAAACATTCAGAGAGGTGAAGTTGTGAACATTAGGAGAATTGTGGTACCTCAGGATGTTGCGATGATCGAAGTACTTGGACAATACGACAACAAGGCGCGTTATCTGAGAAGAAGGTACAATGTGGAAATATCAGTAGTCGACAACGAAATCAGAGTGAAGGGCGAGGATGAGAAGTCACTTGATATAGTTGAAAAGATACTAAAAGAAGTGATAAATATAACAAGAGATGGGCATCTTTTGGATTGGACAGAGTTCGAATATATCGTTGAAGAGAACGAGAAGATAGAGAACCCAAGAGAAGTTTACAAAAAGTCAGTTGGCAAGGTCAAGGCTAAGACGGAAGGACAAAAGAAGTACCTCGACGCTATAGAAAAGAACGACGTCGTATTTGCAATAGGACCTGCTGGGACTGGAAAGACTTATTTGGCTTCGGCTGTTGCTGTCGATTATCTCAAATCGGGCAAAGTACAGCGGATAGTTCTTACCAGACCAGCAGTGGAAGCTGGCGAGAGGTTAGGCTTTCTGCCAGGTGACTTGACTGAAAAGGTAGATCCTTACCTTAGACCGCTTTACGATGCTCTTATCGATATGCTCGGTATTGAGAAATTCATATCTTTGCGGGAGAAGAACATAATCGAAATTGCTCCGTTAGCCTACATGCGTGGAAGAACATTGAACAACGCATTTATAATACTCGACGAAGCGCAGAACACAACGTACGAACAGATGAAGATGTTTTTAACACGTATGGGATTCGGTTCCAAGGTAATTGTCACAGGTGATATCACTCAGATAGATATTGAAGAGAGATCCGGACTCGTTGTAGCACAAGAGATTCTCAAGGGAATAGATGGTATTGAATTCGTGTACCTTACTGACGCAGACGTAGTAAGACATCCGCTGGTAAAGAAAATTATTCGGGCGTATGACGAATTTGAAAGAGAAGAAAAGTCTGAAAGATCAGATAGAGCAAGAAGATAAAGTTGCGCATTTTAGGTGGGAGAAATCGGTCAACGCCCCACCACTGAAGTGGCGGGCTTGAAGCCTTCGTTGACTAGCCTCAACCAAAGCCAATAGGCTTCTTGGCTACGTTAGATGGGTCATGACACCATGGAATGCTGCTCAAGTTCCATGCTCTGTCGCCTATCGTTAAACAGTTCTGAGTGGTCGGGACAGTGTGGCAGACATGACAAGCCCATCTAACATTGGCGATGAGCTCCTAACTCCGCAAGGAGGCTTACACCATATGGTGTATGTTATTTCTAAACAGGGGAAACCTCTCGTGCCAACTGAAAGGCATGGAAAAGTAAGAAGACTTCTAAAACAAGGACTTGCGAAAGTTGTCAAAAGAGAGCCTTTTACAATTCAGCTTTTGTATGATACAACCACATATGTACAGCCAGTAACAGTTGGCATCGACATTGGTTCAAAAACAGTCGGTGTCTCAGCCATAACAGATAAGAAAGAAGTATTTTCATCGGAGATAGAACTCAGAACTGACATCAAAGACTTATTGTGCGAAAGAAGAGAATACAGACAGTTAAGAAGGTATCGCAAGACGAGGTACAGAAAGTCCAGATTTCTAAACAGGCGCAAACCAGAAGGATGGCTTGCACCAAGTCTAAGGTGGAAGGTAAATGCACATATTAGGATAGTCAACATGCTCAGCAAAATACTGCCGATAGCAAAAGTTGTTGTAGAAGTTGCACCATTTGATACCCAAAAGATATTAAATCCAGATATCCAAGGTGAAGAATACCAAAATGGTGTCCAGAAAGGTTATTGGGATGTGAGAGAATATTGTCTATGGCGGGCTGGATATAAATCAGAGCTATCAGGAAAGAAAGGTATATTGGAAGTACATCACATAATTCCAAGAAGTAAAGGAGGAACAGACAATCCGTCAAACCTAATAGTCTTAACAGCACAAGAGCACAAAGCAATACATGAGGGCAGGTTAAAGATACCAAAGAGCAAGATAGAGAAGGTAAGGATTCTCAAAGATGCGAGTCACGTATCGACGATAGGCAGGCATATAGTTAATGAGCTAAAGAACCTGTACGAGGATGTCAGAGTTACATACGGTAGTATCACCAAAGCAAAGAGAAGTGAGTTTGGATTGGAAAAGACGCACCGAAATGATGCATATGTCATAGCGGGAGGGACAGTTCAGAAGAGAGCGAAAGAATGGTATTTTGGTAAGTTTTTCAGAAGACAAAATAGGTCATTGCATAAAGTCAATCCAATCAAAGGTGGTATAAGACCGGTTAATACAATCAAACAATCATACGGTTTCAGAAGGTTTGACAAAATAGAATACGAAGGGAAGATAGGAATCATAGCTGGAACAAGAAGTAGTGGATATTTTGTAATAAGAAGTCTTTCAGGGGAAAGAATACACGATAGTGGGAGATACAACAAACTAAAACTTTTGGAGAAATCAAAAACGGTGATGTTTGGAAGGAGGAAAGCGGCTCTCTCCTCACACGACTAAAGTCGCGTGTCTCCGAGAGAGCCAAGGACATGAAGGAGCAAAAATTACACAAAACAGAAGTCCTATTAAGTGAATCTTTCATGTACGATGGCGTGGTAATTGCGCTGCTTATTAGCGTTGCAAATAACATATACGATCTCAGCTTGCTTGATCTTGCTAATGAGTTCATACTTATTCTCATCATTTGGTACGGGATTATCGAGCATTTCATACGCAATTCAAACGTTATAAACCTCGACGTGCGTTACAGGCTCCTCTTCTACATGACGCTATTGGGTGGTGCAACACTCAATACTTTCGTCTATAAGTCGTACGGGATAAGTTATATCCCTGTATTGATCGCACCAATGTTGATTACGCTGTTAATCGATTACGAATTTGGTGCAAGTGCTGGTCTTATACTATCCCTTTCTACAGCGTTTCATCATCACGATTTCTTCATGTTCCTTCACTTTTTCCCGCAAGTCTTCATAGCGAATTTCATGCTTAAGAATATTAAAAATAGAATTCAGGTAGTGAAAGCGGGGTTTGTAGCAGGTATAGTTAGCTTAATCATGATTCTCTTCCAAGAACCTGTAAGGCATTTCTATTTCTCTCTGCAAGACTATTTAATCTTGTTTCTCAACCCACTATTCTCAGCTTTTGCAGTGCTTGGTTTGTTACCCTATATCGAAGTTGCAACACGCGTTTATTCGAACATAGGTCTTCTGGAAATCGCCACACTTAATCATCCACTATTAAAATCACTTTCTTTACACGCGCCTGGAACTTACCAGCACAGCATGAGAGTTGCGGAATTCGCAGAGCACGCAGCTGAAAATATCGGCGCCAACGCAATTCTTGTTAGAACATGCGCTATGTATCACGATATCGGGAAGATACGGAATCCTGAATACTTTGTGGAGAACTTGAAATCACTAGAGAACAATCCACACAACACATTGAAGCCGGAAGTAAGTAAAAGTATAATAATGAAACACATTACAGATGGGATAGAAATTGCTCGTAAACATCGTCTACCTATTCAGATCGAATTGGCTATACCACAGCACCACGGAACACGTGTAATGAAATACTTTTACGCAAAGGCTGTTAATGAAAGCGCTTCAGTCGACCCAGCGCAATACACGTACGCTGGTCCGAAACCAAAAAGCAAGGAAATGGGGATACTGATGATAGCTGACGTAGTGGAAGCTACTTCGAAAAGCCTGAAAGAATCGAGTGTGGATGCATTTAGACAGATAGTTGAAAAGACAATAGTGGAATTAATACAAGAAGGTGAATTGACAGATACTGAGCTAACTACAAGCGATTTAAAAATCATAACTGATACTTTCGTGCAGATCTACGAAAACATGCTTAAACATAGAATCGAATACCCCGTGATTAATGAGGATATAGAAACGATAAGTTGATTATTAATTATACCAGAAGGCGGTGCTATTATGGGTGCAGTACTTGATTTTTTTGATTATCCTAAGGATTTGGAGCCTTTCTTGAATTTGATAAAATCCAAGCTGTGTTCAATTATAGAAGCAGAAATCGGGGAAGTTAGAATCAATTTTGTCTTCATAGACTCAGAAATCATGACAACAATGAACGAGGAGTACAGACATAAAAAAGGACCAACTGATGTTTTGACTTTCGTTTATGCAGCATCAGAATCTGAAGACGAATTTGAAAGCATTGACGAAGCGGAGATAGAAAGTGTAGAAGGACCATATGCAGAAGGATACATATGCATCGACGTTGTGAAAAGGAACGCCGAAGAATTTGGCAATACTTTTGAAAAAGAATTAATTACAGTATTCGTCCATTCAATACTTCACATGGCAGGATATGATCATGAATACGATTCAACAAATGCTGAGGAAATGTTCAGAAAACAGGAAGAATACTTAAAAGAATTCCAGAAAATTCTGAATTAATAATCTTTTTGCTTCTTTACGTTTTAGCTGAGATTATGTCAACTAATTAGATTTTTTATACTCCACTCGAGCATTTCTGTATGCTCCCGATTAGCAAAGTTCGGATCGTTTTCTATATCGTGGGGATTAAGCTCACCGGTAATAAGTTTTCTAACTTTCACAATGTAATCGGACATGCTTTTAATAGAATCAGCATCTCCAATGTCACCATGACCAGGGATAACATATTTAGCTTTTGGTAGTTTCTCTAACGTTTTAAGCCAAGTTACTAAGTTGCTGTCTGAAACTATTTCCGGATGTATCTTGTTGATAACGGTGTCGCCAGTTATCAGCACTGACTCGCTTGGAATGTACACGTATGAAGAATCAGGAGTATGCCCTGGTCCGTGAATGAAGAGTATTTTTAGCCCGTCCTCGTGCTCAAAAACATCATCAAATAGCACATCCGGAAGTTTTGGTTCAAAATACTCTATTCCAAGAGTTTCGAAGTAAGAGTGATCAAACATCTCCATTTTTTCTCTTGTAAGTGAGTGTGCTACTATAGGAACGTCAAAAACAACGTTTCCAAAGGTGTGGTCTGGATGGTAATGGGTGTTAAACACAAGAGATATATTTTTCATTGTAAATTCCCTGACAAATTTCGCAATGCTCTTGGCTTTCTCAGGGAAAAGCGAAGTGTCAACTAACACAACACCTTTTTTACCTATGATTATAACGTTATTGGCAGCTTCTTCGTGCTCAATGACATAAACGTTCTCGGTAACTTTCTTAACCATAGATTAAATCGTCACCCCCCATATGGGTCTATACTATTTATTTTTTCGTCTCTCAAATCAATATTCTTTAAAGGAGTTGATTTTTCCTTGAAAGTTCTGCTATCTGGCTACTACGGTTATGGAAACTTCGGTGATGAATTGATGAGGCTTTCAATGGAGGATTTTTTCAAAAAGTATAAGATTGACTATACCATCGCACTTTCAAAAAGCGTTAGTAAAGATACAATTTCAAGATTTAATATATTCGAGCTCATAGGTTCTATTTTCGATTCTGATGCACTCGTTTACGGTGGCGGGGGATTGCTTCAGGACATTACGAGTTCGAAGAGTTTTCTGTATTATGCTGCAACAATCAATATAGCTTTAATCTTTAAGAAGCCTGTTATCCTATTTGGTAACAGCCTTGGACCTGTAAGAAAATCATACAACAGACATATATTGAGAAGCATACTTAGGAACAAAAGAGTTTACCTTTTCACAAGGGATATCGTTTCGTTTAACTATGCGAAACGGTTGAACTCAAATACTGTTCTTTCATGCGATCCTGCTGTTAGGTTTTTAAAGACAG
This sequence comes from Fervidobacterium riparium, assembly GCF_025370035.1. Classification (NCBI taxonomy): domain Bacteria; kingdom Thermotogati; phylum Thermotogota; class Thermotogae; order Thermotogales; family Fervidobacteriaceae; genus Fervidobacterium; species Fervidobacterium riparium. The sequence continues at coordinate 1,842,474 of NZ_CP009277.1, read as the reverse complement.
TAACAGAATTTCCAGAGAAGAAATTTGACCTGATTCTCATTCCAAGAAAGGCTGAAAATATTGAAAAATACATTATCTTGAAAGAATACTTTCAAAACATAATTGTGTGTCCCACACAAGAAGGCGATCTAAGAACATCTTTACTTGTAAGCAAAGATCTCGGCGCACACTTATTTGACCAACCAAACGACACAGAAGGCGTGCTCCGCAATATACTCGCTTCTAAATTCATAATCACTGAACGCTTCCATCCTGCACTTGTAGGAGCGTATTTTGGAATACCTTTTATCTCGCTCGAGAATTCAAAAGCAGAAAGGTTTTTCAGAAAGTATACGAAAAGTAGAAAGCCGTTTGCTAAAGACTTGATAGGTATTGAGGAAAGGATACTTGCACTGAAACAAGAGCCTTTGTATTTGAAGGAGATATTAGATAAAGAAGCTGATGAATCTTTTAAGAAGCTTTACAGTCTTCTGATCAAGCTAAAATCGTTCCGCAGTTGAGTTATGCTGTTAAAAAATGCCCCCTTCATTATTTATAGGGGGCATTTTCCTATTTCATAAAGAAGACTATTTAACAGTAGCCTTCTTTGGTTTTACTTCTTTGCACAAACCAGCGGAACACGTTTTGTCTTTCACGTGGGCTTCGAATTCATTTTTGAAATTGTTTATAAGAGATAGTAGTGGGACGTTAATGCTCTGACCTAAGCCGCAGAACGATGCATCTGCTGTTACATACGCTATCTGTTCGAGATATTTTAAATCCTCTTCCGTAGCTTGGAATTTCGTCATTTTTTCAAGTATGTCACATGCGATTCTTGTACCTTCTCTACATGGCGTACACTTACCGCATGATTCGTGCCTGAAGAATTCCATAACGTTGAGCGCAATGTCAACAGCACAGTGAGTATCGTCTATCGCTAAGATAACACCAGAACCAAGGCTAACACCGTAGTTTTTCATTGAATCGTAATCGAGTGGTGCGTCAAGTTTATCAGGACCGATAAACGTTCCGGCTAAACCACCTGTTTGGATCATCTTGAGCCCTTTGTCGCCCTTTATACCTCCACCAAATCCGTAGAGCACCTGTCTTACAGTAACACCCATGGGTAATTCAACCATACCCCGCTTATTTATATCTCCTGCAAGGCAGAAGACCTTTGTACCAGGCGAATTTGGTGTGCCAATATTCTTAAACCACTCTGCGCCATTCAAGATAATCTGCGGAACGTTTGCCAGAGTTTCAACGTTATTAATTACTGTTGGTTTTCCGAATAGACCGCTTTGAGGTGGATAAGGCGGTTTTAACCTGGGTCTTCCAGACTTGCCCTCTATCGATTCAAGGAGCGCTGTTTCCTCACCACATACATAAGCACCTGCTCCAAGTCTTACTGTTAAGTCGAAGTCGAAACCACTGCCGAGGATATTTTCACCGAGGAATCCGTATTCATACGCATCTTTTATTGCCTTCTTTAAATTCTCCACAGAGTTGTAATATTCGCCTCGGATGTATATGTATCCCTTCGTAGCTCCGACTGCATAGCCCGCGATGATCATTGCCTCTATAACGGTGTGCGGGTCTCCCTCCATTATCAATCTATCTTTGAACGTTCCTGGTTCTCCCTCGTCTGCATTACAGACTATATACTTTTGTTCAGCATTCGCTTTGGCTGTGAATTCCCATTTCAAACCTGTTGGGAAACCAGCACCACCTCTTCCTCGCAACCCGCTCTTCTTCACTTCATTTATAACTTCTTCTGGCTTCATCTGGAGCGCTTTGCTGAGTGCGAAATAACCATCACGTGCTATATACTCATCTATGTTCCTCGGATCTATGAGTCCGATGTTTCTGGTGACTATTCTAACTTCTTTTATGCTGAACTTTTCTGCCTCTTTTAATTCTGATTTGCTAACTGTCAAATCCCAAACTTGCCTTCCTTTGAGCAAGTGTTCTTCAACTATCTTCTTCACATCTTCCTTGGTCTTAACAACGTAGTATACATTATCTGGAAGTACGTGGAAAACAACACCATTGTAAGAACCTACGGCAACACTTTCAAGTACGGTGACAATTGAATCTAAACCGAATTCCCCGATAAGTGTCCTGAGATAATTCGAAAATTCCTTCGCACCTAAGAGTATGCTATTGCTGTCCACAGAGACAAGAACGGTGATTGGTGTCATCTTGCCTCACCACCTTTTAGGTTGTTCAATATCTCTTCGACTTTTTCTACAGTCAAATCCCCATAATATTCGTCGTTTATCATGATGACCGGTGAGACACCGCAAAGACCAAGGCATCCGGTTTCTTCAAGTGTGAACAACCCATCTTTTGTCGTCTCACCAAATTCAACACCGAGTTTGTTTTTCAAAAATTCAACAATCTCTCTCCCGCCCGGAACATGACAGGGCAAACTTGTGCAAACCCTTATGATGTACTTTCCTCTGGGCTTAGTAGAGAACATCGTGTAAAAAGTGAGAACTTCGTACACTTTTGATGGCGGAATGTTAAGCTCTTCGGCTATCATATCTCCTACTTCAGGTGGTATGTAATGACTTTGATAATGGTCTTGAACTTTGTGAAGTAAGTAAATCAGGACATCTTGCTCTTCAAGCTGCTCATGCTTTAATTCCTCTAATAATGCCTTCAACGTTGAGCGATCCACACACCTTCCCTCCCCGAAAAAAGATTATCAAAACATTAAGCTTGATAAAATGATAAAAACAAAGGTGAGCTACCCTTATTAAGGGGGCTCACCTCTATTCAAATTACTTTACACTTCCGACTAAAGCTGGTGTTACCTTGCTAATCGCTCCAAATCTACATACTTCTATACAGCTTCCGCATCTTACACATGCTTCTTGGTCAATCTCGTGCACTTTTCTTACTTCTCCGTGTATTGCATTCGTCGGACATACTCTCGCACACGCTGTACAGCCTACACATTTATCTGCAGATATTACATAGCTGATCAGTGCCTTACATTTCTTTGCTGGACAAGTTCCATCTTTCACGTGTGCTTCGTATTCGTGCCTATAATATTTTAGTGTCGAGAGAACAGGGTTCGGAGCTGTCTGACCAAGTCCACAGAGCGAAGAATCTTTGATGACTTGTGCCAAGTTTTCGAGTTTTTCGATATCCTTCATCGTTCCTTCGCCTTTGGTTATCTTATCGAGTAAGTCGTACATTACTTTTGTACCTTCACGGCAAGGTGTACACTTACCACAAGATTCATCTACCGTGAATTCAAGGAAGAACTTTGCAACATCAACCATACAGTCATCTTCATCGAGAACTATCATACCACCAGAACCCATAATCGCTCCGAGTTTACCGAGCGATTCGTAATCAACTGGTGTATCGAAGTATTCGGCAGGAATAACTCCTCCACTCGGACCTCCTGTCTGGACGGCTTTAATTTGCTTACCCTGTGGATGTCCTCCGCCGATATCGTACAGAAGTTCGCGTAAAGTAATACCCATCGGGACTTCAACAAGACCTGTATTCTTTATCTTTCCTGCGAGAGCGAAAACTTTCGTTCCTGGCGATTTCTCCGTACCGTACTGCTTGAACCATAATGCGCCTCTTAGAACGATTGGTGCAACAAGGGCTAACGTTTCAACATTGTTTATCACACTTGGCTTAGCCCAGAGACCCTTTTGGACTGGGAATGGTGGTTTAACTCTTGGCTGTCCTCTCTTACCTTCGATAGAGTGCATCAATGCTGTTTCCTCACCACAAACAAACGCACCAGCACCGATTCTGATTTCAATGTCAAACGAGAAATCAGTACCAAGTATGTTCTCACCTAAGAAACCGTATTCGTGAGCTGTTTCAATTGCCTTTTGCAACCTTTCGATCGCGAGAGGATACTCAGCACGAACATATACGAATCCGCGTTGTGAACCGATAGCATAACCTGCAATCGTCATCGCTTCAACTATCGAGTGTGGGTCACCCTCGAGAATGGACCTGTCCATGAACGCTCCTGGGTCACCTTCGTCAGCGTTACAGATCATGTATTTGATGTCTGATTTTTGTTGTCTTGCAAGTTCCCATTTCAAGCCAGTTGGGAATCCAGCACCGCCTCTACCTCTCAAACCACTATCCTTTATTTCTTTGATTACTTCTTCGGGCGTCATTTTTGTAAGAGCTTTGTGAAGCGCAAAGTAACCATCTCTTGCGATGTATTCTTCGATGCTCAATGGATCAACGACACCGACGTTTCTAAGAGCTATCTTGACTTGTTTTGCAAAGAATGGTATTTCTTCTTCTTTTTCCTTCTCTTTAATTGTGAGCTTTTCTTTCTGTCCTTCAAACAAGAACTCTGGAACGATACGACCCTTTAGTATATGTTCTTCAACTATCTTCTCGGCTGCCTTTGGGGTTAACTTCTGATAGTAAACGCCATCTGGGTAAACTATTGCGAGCGGTCCAAGGCTACACGCACCCATACAACCGGTCTCAACAACGGAAACAACTGTATCGAGTCCGTATTCCTTTAATTTCCTTTCAAGCGCTTGTTTTACACTCTCTTCACCTGCTGATATACAGCCACCACCAGCGCAGATAAGGATTGTATTAGTCTTCAATGCCACGCTATTCGCCTCCTTGAATTAATAAACTCATCGCGTCAATGAAAAGATTCGAGAATCACTCTTTTTTAACTAAGTGTGAGGCAATTACTTTCTCGCTATCGATATCGTTTTGAATGTGATACTTCACTAAATCTTTCGCAACTTCCGGATCCATATTTCCATAAAAGAATTTCTCACCTGTTTCTGTTTCAATCACAACTGTAGGTTTGTATTTGCAGATTCCATTACATTCAGCTTCTTTGACGGTAAATTGCTCTTGCAAATTTAGTCTTTCAATTTCTTCAGAAAACGCTCTGAATATTTCAAGTCCCCCATTATCCCTACAGCATCCTACAGTACAGACATGCACAGTAAACTTGCTCATCTTATTAAACTTCTCCTCTTTTTACAACCAAATCTGAGACAACTTTTCCTTCAAGAATATGCGACTGAACGATTCTTCTTGCATTCTCTGGTGTTACGTTACCATAAACTATTGGTTCTTGACCTTCGAGAGAGACTTCTATCGTTGGTTCAACTTCACAAAGTCCCATACAGCCAGACTGAACAACTGCTATGTCATCAATCTTAAGCTCGTTCATGTATTCAACGATCGCTTTGAGAGTATCCTTTGCACCAGCTGCGATTCCACATGTACCCATTGCGACGACTATTTTTCCTCTTTTTCCTGCTTCTCTCATCTTTATGTTTTGCAGAGCCTGCTCTTTAATCTTCATTAATTCCTCTAAGCTTTTTACTTTACTCATTGCGACCCACCCCTCCTGTAAGCAGCTATGATTTTGCTAACCATATCTGGCGTTACTTTACCATAGAAATCCTTTTCGCCAACAAGAACAACAGGAGCCATACTGCATGCTCCAAGGCATCTTACTGCATGTACAGAGAAAAGCCCATCCTCGGTTACTTCCTCAGCTTTTACACCGAGTTCTTCCAAAAATCTTTCCATAACCCTGTCTCCGCCTTTGACATAACAAGCGGTACCGAGACACACTTTAATTTGATTCTTTCCCTTTGGCTTAGTCGCAAAGAAGTTGTAGAACGTAACTACTCCATAAACTTCTGAAACTGGGAGGTTGAGCTTTTCAGCGATATGTTCCTGAACCTCTTGCGGTAACCAACCAAAGAGTTCTTGAGCCTTATGTAAGACTCCTATAAGTATACCAGGTCTGTCCTTCACCTCTTCAATATAAGCATCAAGCTCCTCGTAAAGTTCCTTGTGGTGTTCACATACGGCCACACACATCCCTCCTTCACACTTCGTGATTATTATAACATACAAAAAAGAAATTTCACATGCTCAAATCTGAAGTAAATAATTGCTTTTAGGTGATTTATGCTATTTTTTTGCCTTTACCTTCTTTTTTCATAATTCAAGATATTTTTCACAAAGTTAATGAGAATAAAACAGTTGCAATTCCTATTATCTTTACAATGCTTATAGTCTCCCCAAGTGAAAGAACAGCAAATAGCGTTGCAACAACAGGTTTTAGGAAAAATATTCTACTTGCCTGTGTAGCCCCAACAACTTCCATGGCTTTAAAGTATGTCACATAAGCCACACCAGTGACTATCAATCCAAGATAAACTATTATACTCCATCCGCTAAAATTTATTGCTGTCGGGATTGTGAATTTTCTAAGCACTACGAGGATTAATATATAAATCAGGCTCGAGCATAGTGACGAGTACGCCGTCACTGTCAAAGGTCCGTACTTTTTTGTGTATCGTCTCATTAGAACAGTGTAGAGTCCGAAAGTTAATGCAGCTAAGATTCCATAAAATATGCCAATCCAGGAATCGCCACTTATCTTTCCTGCGCTGAATATCACAATTCCAACGAATCCCAAAACTATTCCTAAGTATTTCTTCCAATTGTATTTCTCGTTGAGCAAGATGACTGCGAAAAATGAAACAAAGATCGGATTGCTTGCCACAAGCGTTGCGGCAGTTGAGGCATTTGAATATTTTACAGCAAGTTGTAGTGAAGTCATTGAAATGATACTGTTTAGAGCACCAATCATCGTCAGAGGAAACAAATCTTTGTACTCTATATCTTTCTTCACAAATAACATCATGAAGAGTCCGCCTATCAGAAATCTAAAAGATGTCATAAAAAATGGATCAACTTTACCCATAAGCGGTTTTGAGATGACTTCTATGCTTGAAAAGGCTAATAGGGTTATTGTTAAATATATGTATGCAACAGCTTTGGCGTACTTCTTCTCCATAATATCACCATTGATTCATCCAAAGTTGTAGTGTTTGCGTATATACTTTTTCACGTTCCAAGTACAAGATACGCCCGAATCAAATCGCACCATGTCCCCCGCTCCGAAAGATACTCTTGTACCGTCATCCAATGTGACTTCAACTTCGCCTTCAATCACGTAAAATTGCTCCGGTTCATCGTAGTACCAATCAAAAACGCTTTCTTCTTTTTCCCATGTGGGCCACTTTTTGACCTTCAATACCTCTTCCTCCGTCGGTTTCCATACTTTTACTTTCATAAATACACCCTCCCTGTGTTTCGTTACTCCACCGAAACTTCCAACACTTTCTCGGAATTAAATATCTTCGTTATAGCGTATATCAAAACGAATAACAAGACTGTATTTGTTATTATCATAACTACAAAGTTCTGTATTTTAAATGTTTCCAAGAATATATCTTTTATAGTATATATAACGTTAAGTATGGGATAAAGGTAGTTTATCACTCCCTTGCTACCTTCAGAGTTCATCGTCGATATTCCAACCAAGAGGACAATTATGTAAATAGGCGAAACAAAAGTGCCTGCTTCTTTCTGACTTCTCGCAAAGCTTCCAATTAAGACAATTATCGCAGAAGATAGCAGCGCCAAAGATAATATAGCAAACAGCATGTATAGGTAACCACTCAGACCAATTTCAGCAAGCGCAGATGTGAATGTGTTAACTCCTTCGCTACTTAAAAACGCTACCTGCACGTTGATTCCAATGATCAGACCTATCAAATTGAATATAGCCGACAAACCGGAAACGATCATCAGGTACATCACTTTTCCCAAGGCTATCGATGTGCGAGAAACTTGATTCACTAACAATATCGAAAGAGACCCTCTCTCTTTTTCGCCAGCTGTTATATCAAATCCAAGTCCCATAGCACCTGAAAACAGGAAAATAACAAGAAAGTACGGTATTAATCCTGACATCATCATGATAATTTCGGCTTTCTCTTTCCCTTCTTCAGCCTTATCTTCGGCGCTCAGTCCGACGTGCTTTTCTTCTAAATTGACAAAATTCAATTTTGTAATATCGATCCCTTTATTCAAAAGCTCTTCATTTACTAATTTCTGATTAAAACTATATAGTGCGTTTCTAACTTGACTGGCGATGTAGGAGCTCTTTTGCCTCTTTGGATTGTAAAGCACTGTGAACTTGTAAATACCTTGATCATAATTAGCTATTAACCCTATAGCTTCGTCATTTTCGAATATATATTTTTCATTGATTTTTCCAAATCTGAATTCGACATTACCTATGCTCTCTACCGCACTTAGCGCATCTTTAATTTCTTCCCTTGTCGAAGTTTCAACAATAACAACATATGAGGCTTTTTCTGTACGTTCTCGTTCAATTTTTGAAACGTATCCAATGATGCCAAATATTAACGCGTAAAATACAAATGGCAGTAAAAACTGCGTGAGAGCACTTCTCCTGTCCTTAAAGAAGTTCTTCAATTCTTTTTTCATTATGATAAGCGAGTCTTTAAACATTTCTCGTCACCCCTAATGAGTTAGCGTATTTGAAAAAGACTTCCTCCAAATCTTCACTCTCATTTTTCTTCAGAATCTCATCTGTGCTTCCATTTTCCACGAGTTGCCCGTTAAAAATTAGTCCCACTTTATCGCACAGCTTCTCCGCAACGGACATAATGTGTGTTGATATGATTATGGTTTTTCCCTTGTTTTTCATTTCTTTCAAAAAGTCTGTGACCACCTTTGCGGCAAATACGTCTAAACCATTGGTAGGCTCATCAAATATTATTACTTGCGGGTCGTGTATTAGACTAATAGCAATTGAAAGTTTTTGCTTCATTCCACTCGAAAGCTTGTTGGGAGGTCTATCTATGAAATCTTCTAAAGCCAACATCTCTGAGAGTATATTAATTCTATACTTTATTTCCTCCTCAGGCATCTTGTTCAACTGTCCAAAAAACGTTAAAAGCTCTCTGCCTGTGAGATTACCGGCAACTTTCATTTCACTCGTTAAGAAGCCCACAATTCCTCGTACTCTTTCTGGTTCTTTCAAAGTATTAATGCCTTTCACGAAGACTTCCCCGCTATCCTGTTTCATCAACGTTGATATTATACGCAAGGTGGTCGTCTTACCAGCCCCATTAGGTCCAAGCAATCCAAATATCTCGCCTTCGTGGCATTCGAAAGAGACGTTTTTGACTGCCTCGATTATCCCCCTTCTTTTCGTTTTAAAAGATTTGCTGATGTTAATGACTCTTAACATGTGATCACCCCTTCAGGCCTCAAAAAAGTGTACAATAAGATTGTTAATTTATTCACTACAATGTTATTTTAACACACAGCGTCTTTTCAGTCTACAGATAGTCACCATAAGCCTAATGCTTTGCTTGACAACTAAAGACTCAAAATTTATAATGTTTCAAAGATTTTTAATGGGGAGGTTTTTTCATGCTCAGGATTTTGCTCACGGGTTTTGAGCCATTTGGAGGAGAGAAAATAAACCCGAGTGGAAAAATTGTAAAGGAACTATCAAGAACTAAATTCGAAGGAATTATTTTAACCTGCGCAATTCTTCCGGTAAGCTATGAAAAAAGCATTGCCGTGTTACAAGATTACTACTCAAGAGAGGAATTTGACATTGCTCTGCACGTAGGCCAAGCTGGTGGAAACACTGCTATTACAATTGAAAGATTAGCGGTAAATATATTGGATTCGAACCATCCAGACAACGAGAATGTCATAAAATCTGACTGCCGAATAATTGAGAACGGTGCGGATGCTTATATGACCGATTTAAAAGTTAAAGAGATTGTCTCTTTGCTTAAGAAAAATAAAATCCCTACACAGCTGTCGTATACAGCTGGTCAGTATATCTGCAATGAGGTTTATTACTATTCCTTGCATAGTTCAAGAGTTAACCAAAACCCGAAACACGTCCTTTTCATTCATATACCATTTCTACCTGAGCAGGTTAGCGAAAAGGAAACAAAACCTGTTGCATCGATGGACCTTCGCTTGGGAAGGAAAGCTATAAAACGGATTATAGAAAACATAGAAAAGTTTATTTGAACAATTTTATAACGTCCACATCGTTGAAAGTTAGAGTAATGCTCATCGGTATCTTTCTAAGTATCCAGCCTGTTTCGATATTTCTCGAAATTATAGAATAGTATTTTTCGTGTTCATTAACCATAAGTGCGTACTCGTCAGAGCGCGCATTTTTTATTAGTTCTTCTAAAAGCGTATATATTGCACCGCTCTGAAAAACACATTCTAGCTTCCTAAAAGTGTTGTCCGCATAACACGAGCTTTTACTTCTTCCAAAGCATAGGACAGAATAATCGTCCGGAAAATCGCGATACTTTCTCAACATCACCGATGCTACATAATAAGGCAGCGCTTCCGGAGAAATTCCAGAAATTTCTTGGTTGAGGAATTTTGCCAGTAACTCCATAGCGGAAGAATTCGGGTAATAACGTTCAAATATAGAATACAATCCGTCGGAATATTCCATGTATGTTATATTCTCATCAATCACAAATGTACCACAATCTTCCTGAGAATAAGCATAATCAAATAAACCTATGGGAAATATCGATTTCATATCAAGAAATGAAAAGTGGCTTCCGTCATATGCTATCAAGGATGGGTGGCCACAATTCAAATATTCGACTTTATCTTGCTCAATCTTCATAAAAAGACCTGTCAAATAATTACGTCCCAAAACATTCTTAAGATTCTCCGCCATCTCATTGACTATTTCATGTATTCTTCCGTTCTTTTGAGCAGCTGCCCTAAAAAGCGATTTGACTGCTGAGCACAGAAGCGCAGATTGAATTCCGTGGCCCGATATGTCCGCTACATATGCATAAACAGCTTCTCCAACTTCAAAATAATCGAACATATCTCCTCCTACAATTTGAGAGGGGATATAACGCGATGTGAACCAAACATTATTTTTTAAGCCAAATGTGTTGGGTAACATTAATCTTTGGAGCTGCGTAGACAGTTCCAGGCTTTCTTTGAGTTCTTTGTACAAATTTTCAATCCGTTCCCTATTCTTTTTTAGTTCAGTGTGCAGTGCGATCTTTGAAATAGCCTCAACATCTATTATTGGCAATTCAATGTAATCTGAAATACCTACTTGGTACAACTCAAGAAGCGTCACATAGTCTTTCTGATTAAGAATAACTATTATAGGTATATCTTTGTACTCGCTGCGTGTTTTAAACCAGCGCACGTATTCTTGTGTAATCTTGGAGAACTTGTTGAATATAAGAACAGCTTGAACATTGTTTTGTTCCGAAAAGTCCGATATAGAATTGATAAGTGTGACATTATACCCGACAAATTCCAGTATTTGAAAGAGTTCTTCTACATTACTCTCATCATCTGTTATTATAACTATCTTGTCTCCGTTCATAAAAATAGACACCTCTTTTTTTCCATTTTTCCTTTTTTATTATACAATATAGTTAGTCAAAAATTTCAACATAATTGAATATCACCACAACAAAAGATTTCCGGTAATAAGTCAAGAGGAGAAAAAATAGAAAAATAAAAAACCTAGTCAACACTTTGACTTTCAATAACTTAATATTTCACTTTCATTCTTCACATACTTGATTTCGTTCTTTTTACCTATTTCATCGGTACATACGGTACGTTGTTCTTTAGTAAATAATACACTAAATTTACTAATTTCCTTGCAGTTAATATTAGCGCTCTCATGTGTTTGTGTGTTGTTGCTTCTGCGTACTTTTTGCGATAATATTCTTTGTATACAGGATCGTATGTCTTTACTCCGTTCGCTGCCATTACTAGGTATGTTCTTAGATACTTGTTCCCTTTTTTCGTTAGTTGGTTGTTTTCTGATTTGTAATTTCCACTTTGATTGATTGTCCATACAAGCCCTGCGTATGATGCTAACGCTGAGGCTTTTTCGAAACGATTGATGTCTCCTATTTCGGCTATAATTCCAGCTGCAGTTATTTCTCCTATCCCTTTGACTGTTGTTAGTGTGTTCGGAATTACTTTAAGTAATTTACTTATTTCTTTCTTTACTAGTTCGATTTGTTTTTCATAGTGCTGTATCAAATCGATAGTGGAAACAATAGATATTCTCAGAGTGTTTGAAGGATTAACAGACAACCTCAAGGCATCTTTAGCAAGAGTTTGGAGTTTTTCTGCTAAGACTTGTGAAGAGACATTGTGTCTGGAAATTTTCGCAATATATTCAAATAACTCTTCAATTGGCATGTTTGCGATTTCTTCGATTGTATAATCTTTAAGCAGGCATTCGAAAGTCTTATTTAGTTTAAAGTCAAGTTTAGGGAAATAAAGAGAAACATACGAATAGAGCCTAAGTTTCAATCGAGCGATATCTTCGTTGAACTTTAAATAAAGTCTGGTGAGATTACGAAGCTCAGAGATGATATATGAGTTATTGACAAAAGGGACTAAAGACTCAGGAAATTTAGAAGCGATAGAGAAAATAAGTTCAGCATCGATTTTGTCAGTTTTAGGACGATTGAGAATTTTGCGATAGAGCTTAATGTTATCAGTTTTAACCCAAAAGACAGGTACGTTGTTTTGAAAGAAGAAGTTAGCGACATTAAAAGAAAAAACACCAGTTGATTCAAGGACAAGAGAAAAATCGGAAGAAGAAGCAAAAGCTTTGTTAAAAAGTTCAACAATGCCTTGAGGAGAGTTCTCAACAGTCCCACTACCGATGAAATCAGAAAAGAAAGAAAGATAGTTCTTTGAGACATCAATAGCTAAAATAGCCAAAGGAATCACCTCCGGATTGAGTACAGCCTTACAACCTCGCGGTACATAAGAAAACGAGGCAAAACATTTTCCGGCAAGTAAAAAGCTGTACTCTAGTTAGGCAATCTTATTTAAGAGAACAAAGTCTCAAGGAGGGGCAACCTGAAACTATTTTACCAGAGGTGTTAAAAAATATGCATTCAATTTTCAAAGACCAATTTTAATTTTTACCGAACTTATTATACGAGGAGGGATAGGGATGAAGAACTTGAAAATAGGTATTATAGGTGCAGGAAGTGCTGTTTTTTCAATAAGGATTATCTCTGATTTGTGCAAAATCCGAGAGCTGTCAGGCACACATGTTGTATTAATGGACATAGACAAGAAGAGATTAGAGAATGTCTTGATCTTAGCTAAGGAACTTACAGATTTCTTCGGCGCGAGTATAACTTTTAGCACTGTCGAAACTATTCGCGAAGCAGTTGAAGGTTCTGACTTTGTGATTAACACGGCAATGGCTGGAGGTCACAACTATCTTGAACTTGTCCGTTCTATAGGGGAAAAATACGGCTATTACCGAGGCATCGATGCCCAGAACTTCAACTTCGTTTCCGATTACTTGAATCTGACAAATTGGAATCAGTTTGCACTCTTTCTAAAGATCGCAAGAACTATTGAGAAGCTGTCTCCAAACGCTTGGTATCTGCAAGCGGCTAACCCTGTTTTCGAAGGTACGACACTTGTTTCCAACGAGGTTGGTATCAAGATGGTCGGTTTTTGTCATGGACATCATGCAGTAGAGACGATTGCAAACGCTATAGGTGAAAAAGAGTACGAATGGCAGGTTGGTGGGGTTAACCACGGTATCTGGCTTACTAAATTTGTCGACAAGAAAGGCAAGGACCTTTACCAAAAAATCGATGAACATATGAAAAAAGTTCGATACGAAGAATTCAAGCCTTCTAATCCTTTTGACGATCAACTTTCACCGGTAGCATGGGAAATGTATAGATTCTACGGTCTATTTCCAATAGGCGATACTGTTAGAAACTCCACTTGGAAATATCACAGAGACCTCCAAACAAAAATTAAATGGTATGGTGCTCCATGGGGAGGCGCAGATTCGGAAATCGGTTGGAAATGGTATGTTGAACAGCTTAACGGAGCTGTCCATATGATAGACACTTTCGTAAAATTGGTCCTCAGCGGTCAAAAGTTATCATTCCTAAAAACAGGAACACCATTAGATGAATACTTAGAACAAGTTCTTGATGGAGAAAAGCTAAGTGGTGAGCAACATGTGCCGTTCATTAACAGCGTTGTAAATAAGAAAAAGGATAGGTTTGTTGTTAACGTTTTGAACAAAGGAAAGATCAAGGATTTAGATGACGATATAGCCGTTGAAATCTGCGCCAGCGTGTGCGGTGAAAACATGGAATTTGAAGAGACAAAGCTTTCCGAAAGGGTAGTAAATTGGTATCTGAAACCAAGAATTCTGCTCGCTAAACAGGCGCTTGAGGCATTTAAAACCCAAGATGTTAAACTCATAGCCGATATACTTGAGAGAGATCCGAGAACGAAAAGCTCGGAACAGATAGAAAAATTGATAGGGGAGCTGTACCCAGTAGTTATTAGTAAAATGAAGGAGATAGAATCTCAACAGTAGGACATGTTAGAAAGAACCCCTGAGTGATTTAATAGCTCAGGGGTTATTATTTATTCACGTCTAAGATCATCTATCGCTTCGATTATTTCACTACCTCCAAACATGCGCCTTATCTCTTCCGCTCGTTCGGAATCAGACAGTTCCACAACTGCACCGATATCTCCAGTTCTTTGGAGTACAAAATGTTTATCAGCTTTCAGTGCTATCTGAGGCAGATGAGTAACAACTATCACTTGGTGATTCTTAGAGAGCTCACTCAGTTTATCGGCAAGTTTAACCGCCGTAAGTCCGCCAATCCCGGCATCTATCTCATCGTAAACCAAAACATAAGTACTCACAAGGCTAAGTTCTATCGCAAGCATCAACCTGGAAAGTTCCCCGCCCGAAGCTATTTTTCTTAAAGGATATAACTGCCCGGTAGATAGTGTGCTCCCAACGAGTTCAACATCGTCTATGCCATCATTCGAAAGTGCCTTACTTTCGAAACTGAAATCTATCCGCGCGTTCATGTTGAGTTCTCTCAGATGTTTCTCTGTCTTACTCAGAATCTGTTTCGCGGCTTGCTTCCTTCTTTCACTAATCTTATTAGCCAACTCTTCGAGGTTCTTTTCTATCCTCAATTTTTCGACTGACGCATTATTTAAAATCTCTATAGTACGTTCAATTTCTTTAAGTTCTGCTTTCCACTTTGAGAGATTACTCAGCACATCTTCTACCGTTGGACCATATTTTCTTCTCAACTTTCTATAGACAGACAGCCTCGTCTCAATATCATCAAGATTTACTTCTTCGAGGTTTGACAACTCTTTTGATATCTTATTGGTTAGCTCCGCTATTGATTCTACGGCGCTGTCGAGCAAACTTTGGTGTTCATCTTCTATCAGCGAATATATCTTTCTAAGGGAATACTCTATTTCTTCGAGTTGCTGGAAAGCGATGTTGTAATTTTGAAGCAGGTGCTGTATGTTCAGCGCCCTTTTATAATCGCTTTCCAGTCTACTTTCTTCTTCAACACTTAGATTCGCTCTCTCTATTTCCTCGATTCTTTCTCTAAGTTCTTCTGCCTTTTTAGATTCCACGTCGATATCGGACTTCGAAAGTATTCTTATTAACTGCTGGTACTCTCTGTAAAGATTGGTGTATTCGTCGAGAAGTTCAGAATTTTCCGCGACATTGTCGAGGATACTCAATATGAAATCTTTGTCCAAGAGTTTCATATGAGAATTCTGCTTGTGGATAGTCACAACATTTGAAACAATGCTCTGAACAGCGTCTTTTCCAACAAGTTTTCCATCGATTTTGTAGAATATTCTCTTATTCTTTCTTTCGACAGTAAAAATATGCTGGCCCTTAGAAATCCCATATTCTTCTATATCTTCAGGAATGTACAAAACCATGTCTGCTGAAAAAGTGTCGCTCCGCAAGCTCTGGTAGTCTAAGAATGACCCTATAACATCGAGCAACAAACTCTTTCCAGTTCCTGTTTCGCCAGTGATCACGTTTAAGCCTTCAGAAAAGTATATGTCAACATTTTTTAGATACACATATTCGTTTATATGGAGGAGTTCTATCAGGATCCTTCACCCCTTGATTTTCAGTAGATTATTTAAGATCTTCTTTATCAAAAGAGTACGGAAGGAGCTCACTAACCGTCGTCTCTAAGACATCGCCTTTGAGGTTTGTCAGAATGACTTTGAAATTTCCAAATTCCGACATAACTTGTCTGCATGCACCACACGGCGATACGGGTTTATCGGTGTCAGCGACAACGACCAACATGTCAAATTCGCTTTCTCCGTTGGCTACTGCACTGAAGATTGCGGTTCTTTCAGCACAATTTGTCAAACCATACGATGCGTTTTCTACGTTTACCCCAACGTACACGTTCCCTGATTTTGTGAGCAAAGCTGCGCCAACGTGGAAATGTGAATACGGAGCATACGCGTTTTTCATAACTTCTTTTGCCCTCTGGATAAGTTCTTCAGTTTTCATCTTTTTCTTCCTCCTGCGCTTGTTCTTTCTTTATTGTAAGCAATACTTTTTCAATCTTATTCCTTGAAGATGCTACTATTTTGAATATGATACCATCGTACTCGTACATTTCTCCAACCTTTGGTATGTGCCTGAATTTATCAAGCAGGTATCCCGCTAAAGTTTCAAATTCTCCCTCCGGGAATTCGATCCTGAGTTCCCTTTCTATATCGTTCAACGAGATAGTTGCATCCACGAGGTATGAATTATCATCTATCTTCTTAATTCCAGAACTTTCATGGTCGTCGTATTCATCCATAATCTCGCCGAATATCTCCTCGAGTATATCTTCCATCGTAACAATTCCGGAAGTTCCGCCGTATTCATCAACAACGATAGCCATGTGCACTTTCTTGGTTTTAAATTCTTTCAGTAATTCAGAGACCGGCATCAACTCAGGGACAAATAAGGGAGGACGCATTAACTCTTTTACAGAAACTTTGTCGATTATATCCATACCCCTTTGTGCTATAAAACTCAGAACATCCTTCGCATAGCATACTCCAACGATATTATCAATAGTATCTCTATATACAGGGAACCTCGAGTATTCTTCATCAACGATTAACTCAATGAATTCTTTGAGGCTCTGCGACTCCTCAACAGCTACAACATCGATTCGAGGTATCATGATTTCTTTAACTAACGTCTCATCCATCTCTATTGTGCGTTCTATCATGAGACCTTCTTCGTGAGTAATCGTTCCCTCTTCCCTTCCCATTTCCAGATAAGAAGCAATGTCGTCCATTGTTATGAATGGGGCTTCTTGAACACTTTGCCCACCCAGGACTTTTACAAACGTATTTGAAATCCTTATGAACAGCGTTATTACCGGAGCAAATATCTTGGAGAGAAATATTATTATTTTTATGCTGAAATCGAACAATCTTTCGCTGTTTTGCCTTGCTATTATCTTGGGTGTTATCTCACCAAACACTAAGAGCAAAAATGTCATAACTACCGTTGAAACAAGTGCTGAAACACTTCCCGAAGTAATAAGTTTCGAAAACATTATGGCCGCTAAGGTTGATGCAAGGATGTTAACAAGGTTATTCGATATGAGTAACGTGGTAAGCAACTTGTTGAAAAAATGGACCTCAGTTTCTTCTTCAGCTTCCTGTTTGCTCTTTGCAAGTATCCTTAAACGATGTCTGCTCACGGACGTCATTGCAGTCTCTGACGCCGAGAAGAATCCAGAAAGAAAGATCAAAATAGCTATAGCGAAAACGTTCCATAAATAACTCAGTGGATCTTCCACAAATACTACACCTCCAATGGTCAATGTTATCTAAGAAATATTATATCATACAATAAAATCAAATTCATTTTGTTTATAGCAAAGCATGTGATATATGTGATATAATAGAAAATAGTCAAGGAGGGATTGTTTTGAAAAATAGTTCTGTTAATACGTTACCTTTCACGTTTGATTTTGAGGTTGTTGCGAAAGCTCTTTCAAGATCAAAGATATTTGTGATTGTTTTTGATGAATTCGGTCGTATCGTTAGATGTACCGATAATACTCCTGTTAAACTGAAGGGTAAAGAGATTCTTCTCGATGCTTTTGAAAATTTCGGTGAAATAATAAAAAAAACGATAGAAAAAGGCTTTTGTGAAGAAATCTTAGAATGTAAAAGAACTAAAGAAAAAATAAGAGCTATTGTTTTTAAAGGCCAAGCGTATTTGTGGATGATTGGCGAAGTAATAACCGAAAAGCTGTTGGTCGATGAGATTATATCTGAACGTCTTGAAACTTTATCAACGTATCTCGAGTTTGCGCCTGTCTTTTTCGTTGTTTTAGACGAAAATGGTATCATAAGTTACATTAACAATTGGACTCTGGAAAAAACTGGTTACAAATTTGCCGAGGTAATTGGGAAAAATTGGTTTGAAATATTCATTCCTGCAGACATTAGAAAGACACTATTAGAAGTTTTCGCGGATATAATGGACGGAAAAGTTGAGCTTCGTCAAACATACGAGAATGAAATCTTAGCAAAGGACGGTAGTACAATCACGGTACTTTGGGAAAACAAGCTCTTAACAAAAGGTGGAAAGCCGTACGGTACGATAAGCGTTGGTGTGGATGTCACTGACAAGAAGGTGAAAGACTTCGAGGAACAAGTGCTGTTAGAAATACTTGATGCGTCATCAGATGCAAATTATCACGCTTCTATAAGCAAAATATCAAGGATCCTCTCAAAAACTTGCAACGCTCGAAAAGTTATAGGAACGATAAGGACTCCCGAGGAAGCAAAGAATATTGAATTGCTTAATATGGATAACACAGATAGAACTGAGTACTATAAATTTGAAAAGTCGACAGATGAAAAGACAATTACTTTAGAGATGCATTGCGGAACTTTGCCAAGTTACGCCACTTATAACTGCCTCCAAAATGTTGCAAACGTCCTAATTAACTTCTTAGACAGGATATATTACATTCAGAAACTTGAGGAAGCGTCTTTCAGAGACCCACTGACAAATTTATTCAACCGCCGTTACTTCATAATGATGCTCCAGTCTGAGATACGAAGGATAAAGAGGTACGGTGGAAATGCAAGTATTGTCATGATAGATTTAGATGGATTGAAGCAGATTAACGATACGCTTGGACATGATATGGGTGATTTAGCTATCAAGACACTGGCTCGAGCAATGCTTGAAAATACTCGTAATAGCGATATATGTGCGCGTTTTGGAGGCGACGAGTTCGCAATTTTACTTCCGAACACAACCATCCAAAACGCGCAGCTGACGATTCAGAGATTGATGAATTATCTTGATAACTTAGACATAAAGGAATTCAAGGTTTCCATGAGTGCTGGTATAACTAAAATCTTACCGGAAGATGATACTGAAGGTATAAGCGTTTTAAAACGTGCCGATGAATTGCTCTACAAGGCAAAAAAAAGCGGAAAGCATGCTATTGTGGCTGATATTGTTTAATTTTGCAGTCTTATATCAAATACTTTTCTTTAATCTCTATATACGCATGTTTGATTTCCTCCAAGTCGTACTTACCCGGTGTCACGGCTATATGAGAAGCATTTGAAACTATTTTCGACCAATTTTCTATATCTTCGTCGCTGATTTCCACACTTAGTGATACACCCAATAATTCGTAGAACTCTTCAAGAGAGCCATTGAATATCCTCAGGATTTCTTCCACCTTATCTTTTGATTCAGTCAATGCCATTTTCAATTCATATGGTAAAAACACAGCAGTTGCAAGTCCATGCTTCACACCTTTTTCGGTTGTTAAAGAATATCCAAGTGCGTGTGCGATCGTTGTGCCAGTCTGCGCAATAACCATTCCTGCGAGCGTTGACGAGAACATTATACGTTCCCTGTAGTATTCATTGTCAGGATCATCGAGCAGTTTTGGTAAGTAACTGTTTATTGTCCTTATACTTTCCAACGCAAGTGCGTCGCTGAAAGGCGTTGCTTTCCTTGAGATATATCCTTCAACTGCGTGTGACAGAGCATCCAAGGCTGTTGAGATAGTTAGTTCCTTATTGAGTGTGACTGTATACTTGTAGTCAATAAGTGCAATCTTTGGGAAAATGCATTCGTGAGAGAATCCTTTTTTCCTTCCGTTCACCGTTAGGACTGAATACTGAGTAACTTCACTCCCAGTTCCTGCGGTCGTTGGGATGCATATGATTGGTTTGGCACTACCATATTTGTCCTTTTCGTAAAGTTCTTCAGGTTTTAAGGAAGGATTTTCAAGTAAGACTGCAACCGCTTTCGCTGTATCCATAGGGCTCCCGCCGCCAAGCCCAATTACAACATCTGCATCGCTATACTTCCGAGCGATAAATTCGACAATTTCTAATGGCGGGTTCTCAGGTGTCTCATCAAATATGTAATAATGCTTGCCGTCAAGAACATCTAATGTGTCGTCCAAACTACCATTTTTCTTTGAGCTTTTCCCGCTGACGATAAGATATGTATCTCCTAAGGACTGAATTAGTTCTCTATTCTTAGAAACGATATCTCTTCCGTACAAGACTTTCGTGGGCATATAAAATCCCATTTTCTCTACCTCCTCGTTCAATTGCGATTTAAAAAGCTGGTCCGTGAAGGACCAGCTTTTAGTCAAACTCGAACTGTAATTTTATTATTGTTGCATCGCTAAGAAAAGTGCATACCCGCCGAGAGCAACTCCGATAATGGCAAGGACTAGTGCAAATGTGCCAGTTTGATTTGACTGAGCAACTCTGAGCTGTTCTTTGAGTTGCTCGTTTTCCTTCTCGAGTTGTGAGACCTTATTCTCAAGTGTTTGCTGTTGATTGGCTACATTCAGTTTGAAACTATCGATTTCATTCCTAACTACTCCCAATTCCTGAGTATTTGAATTAATCTTAGTATTCAATGTGAGTATTTGCGATTTGACTTCTTCGACATTCTTATTAACTGATTCTATGTTCTTAGCGTTTGCTTTAACATCCTGTTCTAAACCATCAACCCTGTCCTTCAAAACAGCAACATCGCCGGACACAACACTTACAACTGCCTTTACCTCTTCGAGTTCACCAGTAACGTTAGTAAGTTCTGTTATTTTCTTGTTAATATCGGCAACCTGTACTTTGAAGTCACTGTCTGCTTTTTCCAAAGCAGTGATTTTGCTCTGAAGCGTGTTTATCTGAGTTTGCAGCGAGGAGATATTTGCCTTGAGCTGAGCTATATCAGAGTCCGAAGCACCAGATATATTCTTGATTTCCGTAGAGAGCGATTGAATTTTGCTCTGGATATCGGCAACATTCTTTTCTAAGCTTGAAACTTTTCCAGAGAGTGTAGACACGCTAACAGATGTATTTGAAATTTGTGCATTCGTTGATTTAAAGCTATCGTTCAGCGCATTTATACTCTTTTCTAAATCCGCAACTTTCTGAGCAATACTGTTGTTATTGTCTGTAAGTGACTTAACATTGTTCTTCAGCGTTGCAACATCGTTTTTCAGCGCGTTTATATCTTGTGCAAGTGTGTTCAAGCTCTGACCAGTTGGAGTAACGGAGATCAGAGACCTCAATTCCGTAACTTTACTAACAAGTGCATCGTAAAGTGCTTTAATGTCTGACACATCTGTCTTTACGCCTGATAGGTCTTTGCTCAAAATGTCAACATTTCCAGAGATAGTGTCAACTTTTGATGAAAGTGCGTCGATCCTCGTGTTTATCGTTTTGTCAGCATTTCCAAGTGTAAGAATGCTATTTGACATCTCGTTTAACTGAGCAGTAATGTTAGCGGGAAGTGTTGTTTGTTGAGTTGTTGTCTGTGTTCCTGTTGGTATTTTCTTTTCAACCGCGGATATTCTGTCATTTAAAATATTCATAAGCCTATAAAGAGCAACAGCGAGTTGATATCTTGTCAAAGATTGATTTCCTTGAAACGTACCATCTGGCATACCGCTTAGAACTCCAAGTTTTGAAAGCTGTTCGACAGCCTCATAAGCCCAGTGGTTGGCTGGTACGTCTTTGTACGTTGCCGCAAAAGAAGTGGAAATAGTCAAAACCAAAGCGATTAGCAGAAATAACATCTTCTTCATCTTAATACCCCTCCTACATAAAAATATGGTATAAATAATTTAGCTTAAAAAAATTGAGGGCAGGACAACTTATGTCACCTTGGCTTTTAAGCCATTTAAGGAGTCTGTTGCCTGCCTTTAACCATGATTAGTTGGTTGGGCTTTCAGCCCTCGTCAGCATGGAGGATTGGTTCAGCAGGCTCCCTGCCCTCATCATTCGAAAGGAGGATTTTTCATGGATAACTTCCCTGTTTTCGTCGGCATCGATGTTTCCAAGGATAAGTTCAACGTCTGCGCTATCTCTAATCCCAGTTCCATCATCTTCGAATCTTCTTTCGATATGTCCCAGCAAGGCTTTTCCTCCTTCGCAAACAAACTCTCTGCCTTCCCAAAACAATCCATCATCATCGCTATGGAATCTACTGGCTGTTATCATCTCAACCTTCTGGCTTTCCTTTCTTCCAACGACTTTGCTTGCGCTGTTTTTAATCCTCTAACTGTTAAAAACTTTGCTTCTCTTCGAAAGACCAAAACCGACAAAATCGATGCTCGCATTATCGCTACTGCTTTGTTTTACCTACAACATCAAATTCCTTCTTCTGCTTTTGTCAACTCTGAGCTTCGTGATATTGTCAGAGCACGCGAAAACATTATCCACCGCATCGCAAAAGTTAAAGGCAATATCGAAAAACTGCTCAACGTTCTTTTCCCTGAACTCGAAAGAGTTACCAATATCTACAGTGACACTATCCTCAATCTTCTTTCTCATTTCCCTTCTGCCAAGGCTATTCAAAAGGCTCGTAATCTGGATGTGTTCTTTTCCAAAGACCGTGGCAGAAGTACAAAACTTAATGCTCAAAAACTTAAAGAACTCGCTAATAACTCGATTGCTCAATATTGGCCGATGAAAGAAAAGATTCTTGTGCAAAATATCAAAGAACTACAATTTTTACAGCAACAGCTTGAAGAACACGACAAGATGATGAAAGAATATTGCGAATGTAGTGCGATAAACCTTGATATCGAGATACTCACGTCAATACCAGGTATTGGTGAAAACAGCGCGATGCATTTCTTGGCAGAAGTTGGAGATATCTCAAGATTTAGTACATACAAAAAACTCATTGCGTATTGTGGACTCGATCCAAGCATTGCCCAATCAGGCAAAAGCAAAGTAGAAGGACACATATCGAAAAGGGGCAATGCCCACCTAAGACGAATACTATGGCTAATGGCAGTGAGTGTAGTGATTCACAACGAATATTTCCGAACATACTATGAACGAAAAAGGCAGCAAGGTATACCGTACAAAAAAGCGATAATGTCAGTAGTACACAAGTTATTGCGAACGTTGTACGCAATGTTGAGAAAGAAAGAGAAGTTCAATATTGATTATGCTATCTCACACTCAAAACAAAAATTTAATTTTGCATAGTTGACTCCTTAATAATAATTGTACTTCTTTAGATAATTTCAACTAATTTTTCGGGTATCTTATCGGCAGGGAGCACAAAATCTGCGTATCCTTCTTCAACGACCGATTTCGGCATACCATAAACAACACATGTCTCTTGGCTTTCTGCAATAACGGTACCTTTAAAGAACTTAACTTTAAACGCACCTTTTGTACCGTCTTTTCCCATTCCTGTAAGGATGGCAGCAACAGTATTTTCTTTGTAAATTTCGGCTACTTTGTCAAGTGTATAATCTACGGCTGGCCTAACGTTATTGATTTTCTCAGTCTTTTTATCTAAGTAAATGATTGCCTTTCTATCTTGGTACTTTATCCCCATATGGATATCGCCAGGCGCAACATAAACCCATCCAGGTTTTAAAATATCACCGTCCTCTGCTTCCTTCACCGTCAACTGAGAAATTCTATCCAACCTCTGCGCCAAGGATTTCGTAAAACCCGGCGGCATGTGTTGAACTAAAAGTATTGGCGCGGGGAACTCCTTCGGCAAAGCAGGAATCACAAGATCTAACGATCTCGGACCGCCTGTTGAAGACCCAATTACAACAATTTTTCCAGAGACCATTGTCTTAACTTTTAGACCTGCCAAAGGTTTTCTTCTAAGCATCACCTGATTGAGACTTATCTTCATCGCATCTCGTATCTTTTGAACAAGTTCTGGTCCCATTTTGCGAAAGTCCATTGAGACACTTCCGGACGGTTTTGTAACGAAATCAACAGCTCCGAGCTCGAGTGCAAGTAATGTAATCTCGGCGCCTTCTTCTGTAAGGCTACTGACCATTATAATCCTTGATGGCGCTCTTTTTATTATTTCTTTAAGCGCCTCTATTCCATTCAGCTTTGGCATTTCAACATCCATTGTTATAACGTCCGGCCTATGTTTTAGCGCAAGTTCAACAGCTTCCATTCCATCTTTGGCAGCAGCGACAAGTTCCATGTCTTGCTCCCTGTCTATAACATCTTTTAATATCATACGCATGAAAGGCGAATCGTCGACTATCATAACTTTTATTTTTTCTTTTTCCACTTTCTCACCACCCGTATACTCAGCAAAGGAAACGCCACTGTTGATATTATAGCAAAAATTTTGGCTATTTCCAAACTCCAATCAAAAAACATACTACCGAAAACGAGTATACCGACTGTAATTGAAAACAGTGCTGCCCAAAGTACAACACCTGCACTAACATCCTTTATTATCTTTATAACCGGGTGGTATTCTTTGCTGTACAAATTCATTAAGTGCTCAATTATAGTGTTCACAAGCTCAGACCAAATAACAAAAAAGACGGCGAATATTATCCACAAGATATCCTCTCTTTTTATGGGGAGGAAAAATGTTGCTGTTATTACTACAAGTCCAACTAAAAAATGTATTCTAAGATTCCTCTCAGAAAGTATTGAATTGACAATACCTTCTATTGCGTGTGAGAAAGATTCCTTCAAATTACTCGAACCCAATTGTTCTCTTTCTTTTCCGTTCAATTCTTGGTTTGAAAACTTTATCTGTGAGCGTTGTTCCAAACTTTATCGCCTCCACGTTTAGTTCGTAATACTTTGGACTCACTTCTTCCTTTACAGCCTCAAACAAAATATCAAAATCAACAAGTGCAGTTGCCTTTACAAGAGCGCCCAGGAGAATCATGTTTGAGACCATGACATTACCGAACTTTTCAATTGCCAGTTTGCTTGCAGGTACACTTATGATTCTCTTAGTTATTCGCTTGATCTCGTTAGGAATATCTGGTATATATGTGCTGTCGTACACTATTATACCATTAGTGGCTACATATTTTCCATGGCTTACCATGGAAGGATGCATGATTATCAAAGAATCGAATACTACTGCTCTCGGATAAAGTATCGGTTCATTTGAGACCAAAACGTCACAGTAGCTTGGACCCCCTCGGACCTGTTCACTGTAATTCTGAGTCTGAATAACGTATTTTTCAGCAATGACAAATGCCTCTGATAAAATATATCCTGCCAGCAAATTGCCTTGTCCACCAATACCAGCTATTCTAATAGAGAATGGTCTTGTCATTTTCATTCCCCCTTACTGTAAGTAAGTCTGTATCGAGTATAGAAATCTTGCTTCAAATCGTCTTTTCGGAATACACCAACAACTATCTTTCCTTTTAATTCATCCTCAGTCATTTTTTCAGCTTTTTCCTTCATAATCGTATTCTCTTTGAAGAAATCCATCATCTGCCATGGTTCTCTCAGACCGTTGTACCTTCCGTAGTAAGTATGGCAGTTCGACATGACTTCAACAACAGCAGTGCCTTTGTGTAGTAATGCTTCCTTGATGTATTTAACAGTAAGTGCGTAATGGTAAACTGTTGACCTTGCAACATAGGTTGCACCAGCCGAAAGCGCCAGATTAACAACATCGAATTGGTCTTCAACGTTTCCAAACGGCATTGTACCTGCTACCTTACCGCCAGGTGTTGTTGGAGAGTGTTGCCCACCTGTCATACCATAAATCATGTTGTTGTATATTATTATAGTCAAATTTATATTTCTTCTACAAGCATGTATAAAGTGGTTACCGCCAATAGCCGTTATGTCTCCATCTCCACCCATAACGACGACCTTAAAATCAGGTCTTGTTAAAGCTACTCCTGTCGCAAATGCAATTGCACGACCGTGGAGTGTGTGCATTGTATTGAAATCTAAGTACCCCGTCGATCTCGAAGAACAACCTATTCCTGAAACAACAGCTGTTTGATCA
Organism: Fervidobacterium riparium; assembly: GCF_025370035.1. Classification (NCBI taxonomy): domain Bacteria; kingdom Thermotogati; phylum Thermotogota; class Thermotogae; order Thermotogales; family Fervidobacteriaceae; genus Fervidobacterium; species Fervidobacterium riparium. The sequence goes on along the minus strand of NZ_CP009277.1, from coordinate 1,816,439 downwards.
GGATTCAGACCAGATTGATCATAAGCATCTATAAAGCTTTTCAAGATGATGCCATTGCCACAGCCTGGACACCATACAGTGGGCCATCTGTCCTCTCTTAAATACTGTGTTAATTTATCTCTCTTCACTATCCTCACCTCCAATTAACTCCACTTTGCACATTTGAAAGAAAAAATCGGTAAGTGGATCTGGATATCCTTCAATATATACAACTCGCTTTATTCCAGCATTAACTATAAGTCTTGCACAAACTGAGCAAGGCTTGTGCGTGACATAAATAGTTGCACCATCCGTCGATATACCAAATTTCGCGGCCTGCATCAACGCATTCTGTTCAGCGTGTAAGCCGTAGCAGATTTCTTGATTCTTCCCAGACGGAATATTCAAGTCATCTCTGATGCATCCAATCTCGTCGCAGTGCGGGAATCCAGAAGGAGGTTGGTTGTATCCAGTAGCCAGAATTCGCTTATCTTTTACTATAAGTGCACCGACTTTTCTGTGTACGCAAGTTGACCTTTCAGCTATCATCTTAGAAAGCCTTTTGAAATAGCTATCCCAACTTTCCCTTTCACCTTTTGCCGTTTTTATGGTAACATTTCTTAGGTATTCATTTATGTCCATTTCTTCACCCCTTGCTTAATTTTCCGAGCTTCATCACACTATTGATATTTCTGATTATATTCTAAACTAATAAAATAAAGATAGCAATATCAATTATATGAAAAGGAGTGATTTAATTATGCAAAAGTTTGATTTATCTATCGTAAGCTGTGAAATTGGTAGTGTTTTAATATTTACTAAGAATGGCATATGTGAAAAAATCGAACTTTCTAACGACTTATACGCACCTTCTGGTGAGAATATATTCACTGCCCAGATTTCAGAATATCTCTCTGGTAAGAGAAGAGAGTTTGATTTTCCTGTTCGTTATTCTTCCGGTCCTGTCTTTGAAAAGATTTGGGAGAGTTTGAAAGAAAATGTACCGTATGGTAAAATAATCACGTACGGTGAACTTGCAAAGATTTGTAACGCAAATCCAAGAGTTGTTGGCTATGCAATGGCCATGAATCGTTTACCCTTGTACATTCCATGCCACAGGGTTGTAGGTAAGAACTCCTTAGGAGGATTTAATGGAAAGAATGGGCTGAAATGGAAAGAATATTTACTTCGTTTGGAGGGATCAATTTGAAAAAGTTTCTTCTAATTCTTTTCTTGTTGTTCTTCACACTCTCATTTATCTTTCCGATGATGCTTTATAAATGGTACACAAGTAGGATTGAACCACCGCAAAATAAAGTACCAGCAAGTCTTGTTGTTGAATACTCCGATGGGACCCCTCTTTACACTCCAAAGACAGTGTGGATCGATTTTGAAGACATACCGAATCTTGTTAAGGATAGTATCGTAGCCTCCGAAGATAAGAGGTTTTATCAGCACAGTGGCGTTGACTTGATTGGAATCGCCAGATCATTTTTTGTCATACTGACCACGGACAGCATTCAAGGCGGTAGCACAATCACTCAACAACTTGCAAGAACCCTCTATTTAACAACTGAAAGAACGTGGAAACGAAAGATAAAGGAAGCATTAATAGCACTATGGTTAGAACAGAACTATTCAAAGAATGAGATTTTGGAACTGTATATAAACTCTGTTTATCTCGGAAATGGTGTATATGGTTTCCCAGCAGCCGCAAAATATTACTTCAATAAAACTTTGGAACAGTTGAAACCCGTCGAAGTAGCGATGTTAACTGCAACTTTACGCTCACCGGAACATGCGAATCCTCTTGAAGAATTAAACGCTGACTTCACCAAAACTGTCCTTCGCAAAATGATGAATGAAGGTGTTATAACAAACGCTGAATATGAAAATGCTTTAGAGACACTTTCGTCGGAACATGCCAGAAATGTCAACATTGCCGGCAATATGTTCGACCAAGACCTTTTCTGGATGGTAGTTGTGGAACTTAAAGAGCTTGGTTTTGAGCTCGGGGATCTAAGAAATGGCTTCAGGGTCAGAACAACGATAGATAAGAACATGCAAACGTTGCTAAACAAAAACATAGACAAGACAAAAATGGCTGGACTAATAATTGAACACACAACAGGTAGAATTAGGGCAGCATACGGACTTGGGATCACAAGTGGCAGAAGACAAGTCGGTTCCGTAATTAAGCCGATGTACTATTACTTGGCATTCATGGGCGGATGGAATAAGAACGACATTTTGGAAGATAAACCAATTACTATAGGAACGTGGTCCCCTCAGAATTTCGATAAGGAATTCTGGCAGGAAGTTACGCTCGAAAATGCTCTTATCTACTCGCGTAACGTTCCTTCCGTAAATCTTTTCATGGCGCTGGGTCAAAGCAAAGTAAAGAACTTTCTAAAAAATACGTTGATGGTTGACGGCTATTATCCAAACGACGCAACATTAGCACTTGGAACATTGGAAACATCTCTTGTTGATGTTGCGAAGGGATTTGAGCCTATATTTAACGGTGGAATTGTCATAAGGCCAAGGATCATTGAATACGTTAAAGATAGAAATGGAGTAATTTATTATTCCTATAAGCCTGAAATTCTAAATGTAGTTAAGCCTCCAAAAGATTTTGAAGCAAGAACTCCAGTTGAAGCTTCTGTTCTTACGATGCAGCTTATGGAAAAGGTCGTTACTATGGGAACTGGTAAGTCTGCAAACATACCCGGTAGAAAGATATACGGTAAGACTGGAACAGCTGAAAAGAATGCTTGGTTCGTTGGTGGCGATGGAAAATATTTATTCTTGCTAGTAAAAGACGGAAAAGACCTGACTGGTGGACGAGATGTCGCACCTGTTTGGCGCGAAATTGCAAAGAACACGGAAATTGGCTATATTCCGATATCTTTACCAGTTAGCAAAAAGATGCCTTCAACAGAAAAGAAGCAAGTTGAGGAGGAGACAGTGCTTCAACCTTTAAGTCCTGTGGATGAAGAAAGTATAAGTATCCCCGACGAGTCTATATCCCAAACTACCGAAAAAGCAGATACCGAAGAGGATATATTTAACAGGGTTAGATCAAAGTCAATAACTTCTGATGAATTACTTAACGTTTTAAAGACTATGGATTCAGACAAGCAAAGAGAAGTGCTGTCAAGAATAAACGAAATTGATCCGGACTTAGCATCACAAGTTTATACTAAATTATTGGGCGGTGGAGAGTTCTAAAAGTATAGAAATAAAATCGTACTGGATAATGGGGAGGAAAATCAATGAAATTTTTCTACAACCTCGAAAAGGTGGAAAATTACGAATATGTAGTTGTGAAAGTTCAAGAAGGTGAACATTCGGGTATCGGAGCCATACTTCCAGTGAGGCGAAACGGAGAAAATTACAAGATTTTTATGGGAGTGATAGAAGAGTATAGAACAATTGTTGAAAAGTCAAAAGCCGAGGATGTTTTCATCATACCAAAAGTACTTGAAAAGCACTTCCCTAAACACCCGAAGGTTACTTTTGCAATTCAGGCCGCGTTTTTAGAGCTGTTCAGTAAAAAATACAAAATCGAAATGGAGAAAATGCTCGGTGGTTTGCAATCTCCCAAAAATGAGATTTGTGGAGAGTTATTATATCCAGAATACTACGGCGATATATTCTATGTTAGATACATTCCAGAAATAGAAGCACACATAAACCACACTTTTGTCCTCGTAAAATATCCACACAACGAGATGGATCATATCCTGAGTGCACTTTCAACGAACTATAAGAACTTGGAGGTGATCTCTTGGAAAGAACTTTTGTGATACTTAAACCGAACGCAGTAAGAAGAGGATTAATAGGCGAGATATTGAAGAGATTTGAACAGCGCGGAATAAAAATAGTCGGTCTGAAATTTTTATGGATGACGAAGGAACAATGTGAAAAGCTTTACGAACCTCACCTTGGAAAACCGTTTTACAATGAACTCGTTGAATTTATGATGGGCGGTCCAGTTGTAGCAATTGTTCTCGAAGCTCCAAGGGTTATAGAGATGGTGCGCCACATTGTAGGTGCGACTGACCCTCTAAAAGCTGAAGCTGGAACGATCAGGGGCGAATTCGCTCTAACAGTGACGAAAAACCTCATTCATGCAAGCGATTCTTTAGAAAATGCTCAAAGAGAAATGTCAATATTCTTCACTGAAGATGAAATCATTAACTACAATCTTGATATACAAGAAGATATTTAAAGACTTAAGCCTAATAAAAAACCTGGGGACAGTTCACTATCCCCAGGTTTTGTTTTTTGTTGGATTTTATGCTTCTTTCGGATTAAAAGCTCTGGCTACAATCTCATAACCAACGAAGAAAACAATAAGTGCAGAAATGAGCCCCGCGATAGGACTATCGAATAGACCTGCTACGAGGTATCCAATTGCTGAAACGATCATAGCGAAAACAGCATACGGAATTTGAGTTGCTACGTGTTCAAGGTGTGGACAAGAAGCACCTGTTGAAGAAAGGATTGTAGTATCAGAAATAGGCGAACAGTGATCACCAAATATAGCTCCTCCTATCGCTGCTCCAACTGCTACAAGCGTACTGTTTAATAAATCAGCGCCAGTTTTTTCAGCGAGAGCAACCGCTATTGGGAATGTGATCGGTATCATTATCGAGAACGTGCCCCAGCTCGTTCCCGTTGCAAAAGAGATTGCCGCTGCAATCAAGAATACTACGACTGGAAGAGCCCAGAGTGGAAAACCACCCGTTGTCACAACATGGGCTAAGAACTTAGAAAGTCCAAGTCCGCCATCCTCTGGTGAACTCTTAATGACTGTACCTATTGTCCAAGCCAAAGTAAGTATTACAAGTGCTGGAACCATAGATTTTATACCGTTTATTATCGCTTCGCCAACTTTTTGAATTGTCAGAAGACCTCTAACAATGAAATATATTGAGGAGAAGACCAACGTGAAAATTGATGCATAGAAGAGCGCCTTTGAAGCATCGGTATTGTTGAATGCATCCTTTAAAGTCATCGATTTCACAGCTTCTGAAAAATTGTGGACGGTTTCGCCATCAATTGCTCCAAGGTAAGTTGTTATCGGGAAGAAAACAACCGCTAAGCCAACAAGAACTAATATGGGGAGGACCATGTCGATGGCTTTTGCTCTTTCTTTTACTACAACGCCTTCTTTTATCTCGCCTGTCGGCTGTCCAAATTTTTCATCGTACAAACCAATACCATTCAACGCACGCATCTCACTCTTTGCCATTGGTCCGAAGTCTTTTCTTAATGTAGTTTGAAGAACTGTAAGGATTGCCAGAATCGCATATAAGTTTATAGGAATAAGCATAATGAAGAAAGTAAACTCGCTGACTCCCAATTTTGAAAATCCGTCTGAACCCTTGATTATGCTCATAATTGTAACAACCCAGCTCGATATAGGAGCAAGAACACTAACTGGAGCTGCCGTTGAGTCAAGTATGTAAGCCAACTTTGCACGAGAAATCTTTTGCTCGTCCGTGACTGGTCTCATCACTGTACCGATTGTTAAAGAGTTAAAGTAGTCATCAATGAATATGAAGATACCAAAGAGCCAGGTTATTATGAGTGTCCCTTTCCTGCTCTTAACCTTTGATGCCATCCACTTTCCAAAAGCGTGAGCAGCACCAGTAGCTTGCATCAAACCAACAAAAGCACCGAGCAGAGCGCAGAAAAGCACTATTCTGATGTTCCAAGAATCGTTCAAAGAGTTTGCTATACCGTCCGTTGTTCCAATGAGTGCTGCAAGAGGATTCCAGTTGTTGACGATAAGGTATCCCACAAAAACGCCTGTAAAGAGTGAAAAAACAACCTCCTTAGTTAAGAGTGCGAGAATAACAGTAAGTACAGGTGGTAACAAACTTAACCAACCATAATGCTCCATCCTCATCCCCTCCCTTTTTGGTGTTCTCAATACGGAAACTTGTAAAGGTCATTGTTATTATATCAAATCGTTCATTTATGTTATGGCCCCCATTTTCTGACTATTTCAGTCAATTATTACCAATAAAGTAGAATTGTCTTGCCAATTCTTGTGTGCACTTAGTTTTTTGATTTACACTTGATTTCGGATTAGAGTTCCAATATGGTATAATTTCAAGTGAATTGTCCCATAATACCGCCTGCTGGGGATGGGGAAGCGTATAAGGCGGATAAGAAATACCCCAGCCTAAACTGCACTTTATTAATTTTGGTGTTTGCGTGCAGTTTAGAATGAGGTGAGCTTATGACAGGAAAGGAACTATTACAAATAGCGGTTAAAATCGAAGGGTCCGGATATTCATACTATTCAAAGCTTGCTGACAAGGCACAAGGTCAATTGAAAGAGTTCTTCAAAGAACTCGCTAATCAAGAAAGAGAACATGCTCATCGTTTTGAAGAAATCATGAAGAAATACGCCGATGAACCAACGATGGCAACGTGGCAAAATGAAGAAGTCGGCGGCTATGCTGAAACATACGCAAAAGCATTCATTTTCCCGGAAATTGAAGAGGAGAAAATGCCAGAGACTCTTATTGGAGCACTCAGAAAAGCTATAGAAGTTGAAAAAGATTCAATAATTTACTATAATGAGATCAAATTACTCGTTCCAGACACAAAAGCTGTTGAAGAGATAATCAAAGAAGAAAAGGAACACCTCAGAAAATTATCCGAAAAACTGCAGAGTGAAGATTTATCAACTTACAGCGAGGGAAGCATGATTTAATGTTGCTAAGCACTAATAATCAAAACCCGGTTCTGCACCGGGTTTTGAATTTTTCTATTGAGAGGAACCTATGGATAGACGTTTCTTAACTTGTGTCTTTTTTATATTCTTTATCACTATCTCTCTATTCGGGATGGAGATAACGTTATCTTTTGTTGGTGACATCATGTTCCATAAACCGATAATAGATTCTGCCCTTTCCAACGGGAAATACGACTTCAAAAACATCTTTAAATATGTGAAGACGTACATAGAAAAGACTGACCTGGCATTTTGCAACCTCGAAACCACATTAGGAGGAAAGCCATACACAGGATATCCAAGATTCTCCTCCCCGGACGAAGTTTTAGATGCTATAAAATATGCAGGTTTTGATGTCGTTAATGTCGCTAACAACCACATGCTCGATAGAGGTGCAAGCGGGCTTATTAGAACGATAAAGAAAGTTTCTGAGAGCGGATTAACATGCGTCGGAGCTCGGTTAAATCCACTTGAGAAGGAATATACAATTGTAGACGTCAAAGACATCAAAGTTTCTTTTGCATCCTTCACATATTCAACCAACGGCATACAACTGGACAAGGAACGTGCATATATGTTTACATACATATCCAAGGATGTAATAATGAACATAGTACAAAGTATGAGGAAAGAATCCGACATAGTGATAGTTTATCTCCACTACGGGAATGAATATCAAACAACACCAACAAAAGAACAAAGAGAATTAGCTCATTTAGCTTTGAAAAGCGGTGCTGATTTGGTCATAGCAAGTCATCCGCATGTATTGCAAGAAATAGAACTAGTTAAAGACGGACTAAAAACAAAACTAATTGCTTATTCACTCGGAAATTTCCTTTCAAACATGACAGATCCAGGTACAGATGAGGGTGTTATTCTAAACATAACGTACCATAAAGTAAAAGGAGTCACTCAAGTGACTCCCGTCTTAACGCTCGTTCAGAAATACTACGACAATGAGAAACTTCTATTCAGAATAATTCCCGTTAACGATTTTATAAAAAAACCGGACAAATTTATCAATTCACAAACTTTGGAAAAACTTTATGATGTCTCGAAAAAGAATCTTATGTCTGAAGACTAATCTTTAAGCATTTCATACACGCTTCTAATTTCTTCCAGGCAATTCGTAAAAGCATTTACAACCGCTGGGTCGAAGTGCCTACCTTTTTCTTTCACAATCATATCGACCGCCACATCGAAAGGAATAGATTCCTTATAAGGTCGCCTTGTTGTGAGTGCGTCGAATACATCGGCAATTGCAAGTATTCGACCTTCTATGCTTATCTCTTCACCACGTTTCCCATTCGGATAGCCCTTGCCATCCCAACGTTCGTGATGATCTTGAACTATGTTCCTCATACTATTTATTGTCTCCGCGTCAATTATACCATTTGTGTTCTCAGCCAACCTGTCTATTATATGCATTCCAATACCCACATGTGTCTGCATTATCTTCCATTCATCTGAATCAAGTCTACCTGGCTTCAACAAGATACTATCTGGAATTCCAACCTTACCTATATCATGTAAAGGGGCAAAATCGTACAGGATTCTTATCAGTTTAGGTGGCAAATTCATGTTGCTTGCTATCAATTTAGTGTATAGAGACACTCTCTTAATGTGATTGCCAGTTTCATTATCTTTGAATTCCACTAAGTCTGTTAAACTATGAGCAAACTCCGATAATGCTTTCTGCAAGTTGAGGGTGTAGTAAAGCCTATGTGAAAGTATGTCCGAAACGCTGAAAAATAGCTTAGCATCATCTTCTGTAAAATTATTAGGTCTACTGGACGTCAGGAAAAAGAATCCAAAAGGTACAGTGTTAATGCTTGCGAGGACTGTAAGGTTAGATTTAAATCCTTCTTCCAGAAGCAATTTCATAGACTTCGATTTGGTATAACTATAGAATTCCTCAAAATCATTTATGATTCTCCAATTAGTTCTCTCGGTTATCATTTTTCCAAGAGATGTTTCTGAGAACTTCTGAGAAAAACCTGGTCCGAGCTTTATCTGAATTCGCTTGTCAGTAAAATACGCCGTTTCAGCTACTATCTTTGATTCTTCGTGGTCTATAAGTGCTACAGAGAATCTTTCGGAATCAAAATATCTGCACAGCGCACTACCTGTTTCGCTAATAAAATCTTCAATACTCGCGGTCATTGGCACGTGCTTCAGACTTTCTAATATATCGTGAACCAGATTTATTTTATACACCGCTCTCTGGATATCCTCATCCTCCGAATACCTCACTACATTCGCTTCATTGAGCTTTGCCACGTATATATTGTCCGCAAGCTCGTTGAACCTTTCTTTAGAATCCTTTATATAGCATTTCACTAATTTATAGTTTCGATGAGAGAAAAGCATTCCAATTGAGAGTCCAAATACGATGAATATCATTGAAAAAGTCAGTATTTTGTATGATTCCTTGAAATCATTCTCCTCTGATTTTCGTACGAATTCAGCAAATTTGCAAATTTCGGTCAGTATCTCATTCTTAATAGATTCATCGTTCTTATAAACATCAAGCAATTCTTCATAAGAACGATAATCAAATCCATATTCTTTCATGTACGGGAGAATACTGTTAAACTCTCGCCTGCCAGCAATGACGTCATTGATCACTCGAAACGTTTCCCTGTTTTTCATGTAGGAATTCATATGTAGCCATTCGTGAATAAGTGAAGTTATAGCTATTATAGCTATAATGACCACAAATGTAATAAAAACAAATCTATTTCTCTTGATTATTCTCATCAGGCTTTTTTGCTTATTTTCTCTCATTCAACTCACCCACTTAAAAGGGAAATAATTCTCTTTTTTTATTATAGCACACTTTTTCAAGAACAGTTCATTGAGTTTTAGAATACAACCATTAAAACAAAAAAGCGGAGCCTTTCGACTCCGCTTTCTCTTTGTTGGCTCCGGCGGAGGGACTCGAACCCCCAGCCTAGTGGTTAACAGCCACCCGCTCTACCGGTTGAGCTACGCCGGAACTCACACATATCGTTATCTATTATATCACATTTCCGTTTAGTGTCAAGAACCTTTTCTTAAATTTCTTTATTTAAGCTTTTCTTCGTTTTCCTTTCCTTTGCGCTAAAAATCATAACCTAACTTCTTCATTTTGTCAAGATAGATTTAAAGAATTTAACACTCTGAATCTTGAATTATCAGCCAGTTTGATTATAATAAATAATAGAAATACTTATAAGATATCGAAACGGGGGTGAAACTATGCCAATGTACAGGTACGTTTGTGAGAATTGCGGAAGCGAAGAAGTTCATCTGCATGGTGTAAACGATTCACCAGTTATAGAATGTGGGAAATGTGGTGCACGGATGAATCGTACAATTGGGCGTGTAGGTATAGTATTCAAAGGAAGCGGTTATTACATAACAGACAATAAGAAAAGCACAGCCGAGACAAAGAGCGAATAATCGATAATTTGAAAGAAAAAAATAAAGCCCCCATAATCGGGGGCTGATTTTTATCCTCTTTAGCTTACTTAACGAGTTTTACGTTAGCTGCCTGAGGACCCTTGGCGCCATTCTGAACTTCGAATTCGACTTTGTCGCCTTCCTTGAGTGTCTTGAAACCTTCAACCTGAATAGCACTGTAGTGAACGAAGATGTCTTCTCCGTCTTCTTTTGTGATGAATCCGTAGCCTTTCTTTGCATCAAACCACTTAACTGTTCCTTTCATGTTACAACGCCTCCTAAAATCTGATTTACTCACCGCCGTTCCATTTTTCAGCGGTTGATTCATTATACACCTATAAATTTAAAAAGTCAATAGTTTTTATGAAATAAATAAATTCTCTCATCAAATATCAATAAGGCACTGTGTTTTGAACAGAACTTCTTCTATTATTAGCTATTAATGATATAATTATACGTGCAGTATATCAAACACATACACTGAGGAGGTAGGGCAAGTAGCATATGAAGCAAAAGAAAAACGACTATAAGAAGGTAAACAAGGTCTACAAACTGAGCCAAAGCGGGAAACTCTTGATTGACAGAATTAGAAAGACAAGGCTAAGAGTTACTATCCTCGCTGTTATTGTTTTCTTCATCGCATTGATCGGCGTATTTCAGTTGATGTTTTCTGAAAACTGGACTCTCAAGAATAGCAACAAATTGAACTCTGGAATGACATCGGTTGTTGACGAGTCGACAGAAACAGTATCTTCAACGGTGCACGATACAGAAAATTTAGAATCTGAGGAGACTATCGAATCTTCACCAACATCAAACTCAGCTCTGGAAATCGGCACAAAAGGCGGACAGTTAACAAATGAAGAAAGTACTATCTTGATACCGCCTTCAAATAATAGCGAAAAAACAGAAAGAAGAGACGAAGTTACGGTGGGCGATGCCGCAAAAGATTCTGAGGAAGATTCTAAGAACGACAAAACCAAGGAATCTATAGCCGAATCTAATAAACAAGAGACCATTGCTGACCCAGAACTAATAAAATTGGAAGAAAATCAAAAAAGCGAGGAACACTCAATCGACCAACAAATAGATAAATTGAATTCAATTAGCAATTCTAAATCAAGTAGTCAAAAATATAGTTTTGTTGTAGCATTCGGAGTGAGCGTTTTCGATAATCCAAAATCACTAAACGTTATCGACCAGCTCAGATACGCCACTTACGTAACAAAAATCGATGAGACCGTTGAAAACAGCGTCAGTTATTCAAAGATTTCTTACAAAACAGGTAAGGGCACAGTAGAGGGCTGGGTCAGGAGTCAATTCTTGAGCGATTCACTGAAACCTATTACTGGTGAAGAGTACAAAGAACTTTCCTTTGAACCTGTCAAGAAAATCAGTGGGCGAATTTCTAATGTGAGAGGTATATATTTAACAAGGTCATCTGTCAGTAACCGTGAAAAGATTGCTAAATGGGTCTCTTTTGCAAAGTCAACAAATTTAAACGCCTTCGTGATAGATGTAAAAGATGATGAGGGCTTTATGCTATTCAAAACAAATGCCGCCGCAAAGTTCGTACCGAGTGCTAACGACAAGGCGTACTACACGAAAGATGAATTTAAAGCCATAGCTAAGGAATTAAAAGAAAAGGGCTTCTACTTGATAGCAAGGATAGTCTGTTTTAAAGATCCATCTTATGCAAGAGCGCATATGGATAGAGCAATTGTATACAAGGACACAGGAGCTCCTTACATGGGTGTTTACAAAGTACCTTGGGCATCCGCATATGACAGGCAATTGTGGGAATATAATGTCGAGGTTGCAAAAGAAGCAGCGGAAGTTGGTTTTGACGAAATTCAATATGATTACGTTCGCTTTCCAGAGATTCGAAAAGAAGAGCGCAACAAGTTAGACTTGAGAAAACCTGGAAACGAAACGTTTGCCGAAGCGATTCAGAAGTTCCTCATATATTCAAAGAAAGAACTTGATGAATACAACATCCCGTTGGCCGCCGATATATTTGGATTGGTGTCAACAGCGGTTGACGATGTAGGAATAGGGCAGTATTGGGAAGCTGTTACAAATGTCGTTGATTATGTCTGTCCAATGGTTTATCCAAGTCACTATGCAAACGGTTCGTTTGGCTTAAGCGTTCCAGATGCATACCCTTACGAAACTATTTACAGAGCACTTTCAGATGGCATTAGAAGGAACAATCATATACCTACACCTGCAAGAATAAGACCGTGGTTGCAATCATTCACAGCAACTTGGGTGAGGGGTCACATAGTTTACGACGAGAATGCCATAAGAAAGCAGATTAAGGCAGCAAAAGATTTGGGAATAAACGAATATATGCTTTGGAATGCGTCAAATAATTACAAAAACATGTGGTATGAATGATTTTGCAAAGCTAATTTCTAAAAATTCGTATAGCGAACTATTAGATTTTGTGATAAAATTTTCTTAGCTATCACAATATCGATGAAGGTGGTTTAGATGAGGCTCGATAAGTTTTTAAAGGTAAACAGAATTATCAAAAGGCGAACAGTTGCGCAAGATGTCGCAAAGGCAGGACTGGTAAGAAAGGATGGCAGGGTTTTGAAACCTGCATATGAAGTTAAGCCTGGAGACGTACTTGAGATTAGTTATGGCCGTCGTACTGTTGTGATAAAAGTGACAGATGATTTGAAATATGAAGTATTAGAAGAAATTATCAGGGGTGAAGACGATGAGGAGCTTGATTGAAAATCATGTGGATGATTTTTTAGAAATTTTGACATATGAAAAAAGGTTTTGGAAAGATTTTTGGGAGAACCTGCCGTTCAAGCCTATAACGGAAAACTATGCAAGTTCCTTCTCGAACTTTTTTGAAAGATTATTGAATATCTCAAGGAACGAACTAACAGAGTTTTCTCATGATTACGAAACGAAAAAAGAGTCTTTGAAAGAAGAGCTATCAATTAGAATAAGGCAACACGCTCGAGATTTGGAACTATCCAAAGAAGATTTTGTCGTGTATTTAATCGCAGGTCTTGGAGAGAAAGACTGGATTGTTGTCGATGGTAAGAAGGAAAAAGTAATCGTATTCGACGTGTTTTCTCTGTGGAGAAAGGGTAAGTTCGACAATTTACCGGATGCAGTCTATCAAGCAGCTGTGCACTTCAGACACGGAGAAAATGAAGGGAATTATTACGATAAGTCCGAGATTTTCAGCTATTTGAAAGATGAAATTTCGCGTTTAAATGGAACAGATATTTTACAGAAAGTCTGTGAACTCCTTGACAGGAACGTTCCTTACTACAACTGGACAGGTTTTTACCTTATGGACGAGGAAGGGATGCTTGTTCTTGGACCATACGTAGGCGAACCAACAGAACACGTTAGAATCGCTGTCGGAAAAGGTATCTGTGGCCAAGCTGCTGAGACAAAACTCACATTCGTTGTTCAGGACGTAACACAAGAGACAAATTACCTCTCTTGTAGCCCACATGTTAAGAGCGAGATAGTCGTTCCAATATTCAGAAACGACGGTTCAGTCTTTGGAGAAATAGACATAGATAGCCACTACAAAGCGCCATTTGATGAAAGAGACAGAGAATTCTTAGAATGGATTGCACAACAGCTTAGGGTTAAAGTAGTGCATTTTCAAGAGTTCAACAGAAGAATCAAAATAGCGTATCTTGATAGTTATGTGTCGTATTTATTGAGTGAAATCGTAAAGTACGAAATTCCAATGTCCGTGGATCTTTTCATATATTACGAACCAGAAAAAGTTCCAGAGAATCTGTACAAATTCTGGAGGATAGCTCGTAAACTTCCAAACGCATATGTAGGTAAGGTAGTCGTTGTAGACAGCGTTGAAGATCAAAAAGTTGTAATCACATCCACTCACGGCGAGTACACACTTACGTATGAAGCCCTGAATCTTTCAGCATCTGACATAGTTTACAAAATGATTAGAGAAACTACACCTTACATTTCAAAAACGCTCTTCGAAATACACCAAAATGCTACAAGATTCGCGCAGAGTTTTGTGAACACCAGTTTGATAACAGAGTATGTCCTTAAACCAGAGAGCGACATCAATAAAACGTTCTACGCATTCTTAACAGGTATCACTGCGGGCTACTCCGGTTCGTTTAACAGGGCCATGTTCTTCTATCATCGGAATGGAAATTTTGTCTTTCAAAAAGCAATAGGTCCTCGGACACTTGAAGAAGCTCAAGAATTGTGGGAAGCAATTGAAGATGTGGAATTAAATATGACTGACTTTCTCGAAACAGTTTCAAAGGATTTTAAATCTGAAATAGAAATGCTTTACAAAGCAAAAGCCATTCCTGCAAAAATCTTGAACGAGTTCCTCGATGGTGAACCTCATATAGTCAACAGAAACATATTGCCAACAGTTGCTGACGATTTTGACATCACAAATGAGTTTGCTATCATGGCTTTGAAAAGCGGTGATAGTATTGTTGGCCTCTTGCTCGCTGACAATAACTTTGACCAGAAGAGTATAACAGATTATCAATTGAGCGTTTTGCAAAATCTCGGAAATTTGATGGTTTTGGTCATCGAAAACAGGAGATTTTTAGAAACCCTTAAAGAGCGAGCGGAAATCGATGCTCTGACAGAACTTAAAAGCAGAAGGGCTTTTGAGGAATTCATCAGCAACATACATCCGAACCAAAGCTTCTCAATAGTTTTCTTAGATCTCAATAAGTTCAAAGTCATAAACGATACCCAAGGACACGAAAAAGGCGATGAAATTTTGCGAGTTTGGGGTAAATGCGTGAACAATAGTATTAGAAAAGATGATATTGCTTTCCGATATGGAGGCGACGAAGTGGTACTTATCTTAAACACGCTGGAAAAATCAGATATTGAAAAGGTAGTCCACAGAATAGAAGAGTGTTTTAGGAACTCTACAAGTCTTACGTTCTCTTCTGGAGTTAGTTTCTATCCAAGTGAGGGAGATATCCAACATGTTCTTAGATTAGCTGACGAGCGCTGTTACAGGTCAAAGCTTTTTGGAAAAATAGAATTTCCAAGCCAAAAGTAGATTCTCAGCACCGAAAATTAGTTAAAGAGGTGTTAAAATTGGAAAAGATGAGCAAAGAAGAAACCAGTAAGGTCCGTAAGAAGAGCGTTTTCTTTAGATTGTTAAAATACTCCTTTCCCTATATTCACTTACTAATACTCGCGATAGCTATTGTATTGGTCCTGACTTATCTCACACTCATGCCACCACAGATTGTCAGGAAAGCGATAAACACATACATACTTTCCGAAAGTATCTCTCAAAGTGAGCGCTTTTCCGGTATAGCTCATCAATCACTTCTCTTTTTGTTAGTCTCGGGTGGTATATTTTTGTTCGAATACCTAAGTATTTTGGTTACAACTTACATCGGTGGTAGGGTCATATACGATGTCAGACGTCAATTGTATGATCACGTTCTGAAACTTCCGATGTCTTTCTTTGATAGGCACCCAAGTGGTCAGATAACAACAAGAATAACAAGCGATACGCAGAATATTCAGGAGTTCTTCACTTCAGTTATTACAAGCATTGTCAACGATGTGTTCTTGCTTTCAGGTGTTATTATAATGATGTGGCGTATAAGTTCGAGATTATTCTTGGATATAGTTTACATATTCCCTATCATTGTTGTTGCAATGATAGTTTTTAGATATTTCGACATACGTGCGTATAGAGCTGTGAGAACGGGAATTGCGAAGATTAACGCTTACATAGCTGAAAATCTCGCAGGTATGCCAGTGACTAAGCTCTTCAATGCAGAAGACTTCAAAAGAAAAGAATTCGACCAGATAAACAAGGAACTTTACAAAGCGCGGATGAACCAGCTTTACGTGTTTGGTATCTTCAGACCGCTTATTAACTTCCTGTACTATTTGACGTTGTCGCTGATTATCTGGTTCGGTTCAAAATACATACTTGGAAAGATTCTTAATTTCGGCGACTTGTATGCATTCGTTGCTTATATAGATACATTCATGAGACCTATAGAAGACCTCTCTGAAAAGTATGATATCATCCAGAACACGCTTGCAAGTGGTGAGAAGATTTTTGCACTTTTGGATGAGCCTCAAGAAGACCAAGGAAATGGTTCTGGAAAGCAGAATGTAGAGAACGGTTTCATAGACTTTGAGAATGTTTGGTTCAGTTATGATAATAAGAGATGGATTTTACAGGATGTGAACTTATCTTTCAGACCTGGCGAGTTGGTAGCTATCGTCGGCGAGACTGGAGCCGGGAAAACGACAATAATGAATCTGATAAACGGGATGTACCGCCCACAACAAGGAAAGATACTGATCGACGGTTTTCCACTTGAAGATTACAATATACACACGCTGAGAAGGCAGGTTTCAGCTGTTCCTCAGGATGTCGTGCTTTTCAGCGGAACACTACTTGATAACATAAGGCTTTTCCATGAAGAGATAAGCGAAGAAGAGGTACTTGAAGCTTTGCAAAAGGTTAGGGCGCTTGATATAATAAAGCGATTACCAAAAGGGATATACACGGAAATCGTTGAAAGGGGAAAAGGTATCTCAGCAGGCGAAAGACAACTCATCGCACTTGCAAGGTCCGTCCTCTTCGGTGCGAAGATTTTCATACTCGATGAGGCAACAAGTAACATAGATGTCGAGACAGAACATAAGATACAAGAAGCGGTAAGAGAACTATCAAAGGACAACACAGTAATTATGATTGCGCACAGGTTATCAACGGTCGTAGAAGCAGACAGGATAGTCGTTGTTGCGGATGGCAAGATAGCAGAAGAAGGAAGGCATTCTGATTTGTTAAAACGAAAAGGCGCATATTACAAACTTTACGAAATCCAGTTCTCTAAAGAAGAGATTGCGTAAGGAGACTATACAGAATGATTTTGAGAGCCTCATATTGGACTTGGAAAGTGTTAAGTGGTGAGAAGATTCCCGATGAAATGCCAACTGCATATTTGATGCTCGATGGAAAGTGCATGTACAATTGTTTATACTGTACCCATGCAAGTCTATCATCGAGCGATAACTCATACCTCTCAAGGGTCGTGTGGAAAGTAATTAGCTTAGAAGACCTACGTGACATCAATAAGAAATTCAAAAGGATATGCGTTCAAACGGTGAATTACAAAGGCTATAAAGAAGATATTCTGAGTTTGGTTAAACACATAAGAAGTCAGGAAAACGGAAACGGTATACTCGTATCGGTATCAACACGAGTCAAGGATTTCAACGAAATAGACGAAATTCTAAACAGCGGTGTTGACCAATTGGGTGTTGCGATAGATGTTGTTTCTGAGGAACACCATAAAGAATACCGTTCTTGGCCTCTTTCGTATACTCTTTCTTTAATAGAATACGGCGCAAGAAAATATAATGGCAGGATAACAACTCACATCATTGTTGGACTTGGAGAAAATGACAAGGAACTGAACGAAATGTTCATCAGAATGAAAGAACTTGGCGTTGAAGTGGCATTATTTGCATTTACACCAGTTAGAGGTACCGCACTTGAAAATCTAAATCCACCTTCCATAGAAAGATACAGAAAAATTCAACTTCTGCGTTATCTGATATTTGAAAATTCTGATATTCCAGATGTTGAATTCGATGAAAAGGGATATATCAAAACATTGAATTACCATGGTAAAGATACTTCAAAAGCATTTTTGACATCTGGCTGTACTCACTGCACCAGACCATATTATAATGATAGTCCAAGAAATTCGGTTCTGTACAATTATCACAGCGAAAAATATCTCGAACAAAAGGTTTTTGACACTTAAGACCCCATTTGTTGAAAGGTGTTGAAATTTGTGGTCAACACTTGGTATGTTTTATTAGAGCGCTATGCGTTAAGTTATGCTCTGATACTCTCAAGACTGACAGGGCTGATGGTCATTGCACCATTTTTCGCTGGTTTCTCTCTTCCTCTTGAAATAATGGTCATACTTCTAATTGCTCTCGGTTACCTAACCCTTATGAACATCCCAATTCTGACAACTATAAACTTGCCACTGCCAACGATTGTTGGATCAGTGGCTTATAATTTTTTCATAGGTTTCATAATAGGACTGATAGCTTACACGATAGTAAGTTCCGTATATGTTGGAAGCGAAATATTCGGTATACAGTCAGGTTTCAACGTCAGCGGTTCGTTAGACCCAACCGTTGAGGAATCACCGATAACAAGTGAGTTCATATATCTTATCTCCATCTACATATTTGTCTCGCTTAAGGGGCATCTTGTGCTTTATGAAGCCCTCGTCAACTCATTTCAAAAGTTTCCGATACTCATTACCGACATACCGTTTAAAGAAATAAATAATCTATATTATAAAGTATTTATCGACACTTTCCTATTTTCACTACAAATAGCCCTCCCGCTGATAGGCTTGATGTTTCTTATCAACGTGTTGTTTGGTATACTTTCAAGGCTTGTGCCACAGATGAATGTCTTCATGGTTGCAATGCCAGCTTCCACGATGATTATGTTTCTTTTGATGGTGGTGATGATACCCGTATGGGTAGAGTTGATATCAAAGATGGTTTACAAAATGGAACCATATATAGCTCAGCTTCTTTCAAGATAAATCTCCAACTCTTTGCAGACCCAGATAAAACGGAAAAAGCAACCCCCAGAAAAAGACAAAAGGCGAGAGAAGAAGGTCAAGTCCCAATTTCCAGAGAGTTCATATCTGGACTTGGCTTCTTGTTCGTGTCGATAATTTTCCTTTTCGTTGGAAAAGCACTGCTATCTTCACTCATCGATGGTACAATTGCAACTTTTGAAATATCGGATTCAGACCTTAGGACTTTCGAAGATTTTCTACTGTACTCGGTTAAATCATTTACTCCAGCGTTTACTGCACTCGCACTGCTTATCTTTGCTGCTGCCATTTTTTCGGTCGTTATAGGGCTTTTACAGACGCGGTTCCTCTTCACACTGAAAACCATGAAATTCGACTTCAACAGACTAAATCCTATAAGTGGCTTAAAAAGAATGTTTTCTTTAAGGTCGCTTTTCGAACTTGCAAAAGCTATAGCGAAACTGCTCATCGTTGGATTTGTCGGATACAGCGTTCTAAAGGGAAACTTCGATAAAATTCTGCTTACCGTAGATTCGGACATCAACGATGGTGTTCTAATAATATGGGGTACGTTTACTGAGTTAATCATAAAATGCGCAATTGCATTGATAATAGTATCACTTGGTGATTACTTCTTTTCGAGATACGAGTACGAACAGAATATCAAAATGACTAAGCAAGAAGTAAAGGAAGAGTTCAAAGAGATTGAAGGTAACCCAGAAGTGAAAAGACGTCAACGCCAAATCATGATGCAGTATGCTATGCACAGAATGATGCAGGAAGTACCAGAAGCAAGTGTAGTGATAACGAACCCAACGCACTTCGCCTGCGCCCTGCGATACGATCCAGAGAAGGACTTCGCACCGGTGCTCGTTGCAAAAGGCGTGGACAAAGTCGCTCAGAGAATCATGCAAATCGCAAGAGAAAACGATGTTCCGATAGTTAGAAATCCCAAGCTGGCAAGAGAAATATACTACAACACTGAATTGGGAGAATCGGTACCAGAAAGGCTATACAAAGCCGTTGCAGAAGTTCTTGCTTATGTATACGCCTTGAGGGAAAAAAGAGAAACCTTGGGATAATTTTTGATTTTTTTATTTTGATGATATAATATCTTTGACTTTGCTTAGCTTTTTTGTTACCTTAAAGTTCAAGGCTTCCTCAAGGGGGGGAAGGAAGTGAAAATATACTTTGATCCTAACTTCATATTCACGGAGTTGCTTGATTACTACGCGCCAGTGATAGTTGATTTGAATGGAAGATTATATATCGACTTACATTCGTTCAACATAGTGAATCTTTTGGGACGAAAGCCAAGAAATATATATCAAGGCACATTGAAAGACTGGTTCTTTAACATTTATGAATATGACGAAGATATCAATCTTGATATTGAGAACCTTCTGCCATTTACTGCTGAGAATTTTGATAAGTTCAAGATCTCTAACACTCTTTCAATAGAGCATGTGAAATATACAAATGAATCTTCCAAATTTTTCTTAAAAGTTGAAAACTCGCTGAACAATCTTGAGTGTGTCGTGTCGCTTTCGAATGAATACTTAATAAAAAACATAGAAATATTTTCTGACAAATATTTCGAATTCGTTCTTCAAATATTAGTCGGTATTCTTATAAAAGAATTGCTTTCAAAACACAATATCTCCTCTACGTTCACTCACCCGTTTATTTTCTTGATTAACTTTGCCGGTTCCAAATATGAAGAAGCATATGAAATATTGCAACGCTTAAGGAAAATCAACGAGAACCTATCAGTAAAGATACAGATAATGTACGAATTTTTCAAGAAGGAGAAATTTCAGCTTGGCAAAATCATCGAAAATACAGAAATTGGAAGCTTTACAAGGACAATTTACAAATACGGCAATATAGAAGATTTAATAAATGATTTGACAGCTGTTTTAGATACTTTGATCAAACTGATGGATCTTATTTCACCAGAAAACGCTTGAATGAGTCCAAAAACTTGTAAGGTGGATACTTCATTGGCACCTCTATCTTGTTTTTTTCGAAAACAGCTTTTTTGTTAGAGAAAGTCTCGAATGAATACCTTCCGTGATATTTCCCTATTCCGCTCGTCTTTATTCCACCAAAAGGCAAATCATCTATTACAATATGGCTTATCGTATCGTTTATACTTACTCCCCCTGCTTTAATCTTTAAAAGCTCGTTTTTTACTTGCTCATCATCCGTGAAAATATACATCGCAAGTGGATACGGATTTTTGGATATAATATATTTCGCTTCATCAAGTGTATCTACCGTTATCACTGGCAAGATAGGACCGAATATTTCCTCGTTCATAATGCCTGAGTCAAATGGAGGGTTCAAAACTATCGTTGGTGATATGTACTTATTGTTCTCATCCACTTCTCCGCCGAGAACAATTCCATCTTTAAATTCTGATAACAACTTCGAGAGCCTTTGAATGTGTTTTTCGTTGATTATCCTTCCGTAGAATCTTGAATCTTTCGGATTTTCACCAAAAAAATTAGCTACCCATCTTCTGAATTCGGACAAAAATTCGTCTAAATACACTCTTTCAATTATAAGATAATCAGGCGCAATGCAAGTTTGCCCGCAGTTTATAAATTTGCCGTACGCTATCCTCTTTGCTACAAGCGAAATATCCTTTGTCTTGTACACAACCGTTGGACTTTTTCCGCCAAGCTCAAGTGTTACTGGCGTTAGTTGTTTTGAAGCATGTTCCATAACTATCTTTCCAACAGCAGGGCTTCCTGTAAAGAAAATATAGTCAAACGGAAGAGATAACAAGTATTGCGTTTCCTGGACTTCCCCGAGAACCGTAGTGGCATACCTCTCTTCAAAAACTTCTTGAGTTAACTTTTTTATCAGAGCAGATGTATGCACTGAGAATTCCGAAGGTTTTATTATTGTTTTGTTGCCAGAAGCGATTGCACCAACAAGTGGCATTATAGAGAGATGGAAAGGATAATTCCACGGCGAAATTATCAAAACAGTTCCGTATGGTTCGTAGTATACATAATACCTACCTTGCATCAAGAGACTGAACTTTCTCTTTGGTTTGGTGAGTCTTTTTAAGTTCTTAATGAAATAATTTATCTCGTTAATAACCATATATATTTCAGTTAAGAACGACTCATCTGCACTTTTGTGAATATCGTTCCAAAGTGCATCGCATATGTCCTTTTCGTTTGCTAATATCCACTCTTTCAGCTTCTTCAAAAACTCTATCCTCTCATCTACGGTTAGCTCCGGTTGGTTTTTGACATTCGAGAATATTCTATCTATATTCATGAGTCCATACCTCCAAAGATTTTATCTTAGCATCGCACTTATCCCTATTAAAATCTGTCCGGAAAAATATGTTGACAAAATGAGAAAGTCTCTCAAAGGAACACTTTTAACATATTTATCGTATGCAAGAATTGCATCTGAAACAAAAAACAACAAAGCACCCAAGAACGTTAACAGACTCATGTTCGAAGAAAAAGCCAGCATCGTGCTGATAGCAAGTACATAGACAAGCACAGGTATCTTATCTTTGCCGAGCTTGTTTTGTATGAAGAAGTAATACGCAATTCCTATACACAAGACAAAAGTTAATATCAAAGCATTTGGAAAACCACCGTTCGAACGAAACGAAAAAATATAGAACACATGCCCAACGAGAAAAGAGAGCATACCATATAGAAAGAATTTCTCAAATTCCATGAAGAAGTCTCCAAGAACCCCAAAAAGAATACCCAGACTCAACAGTAACCTCCAACCACTGTAGTTTCCGTTTTTGACAGACCAACTGACAACTGCTATGAACACACAGAAAGTTGTGAGTACCTTTGTTAAAATCGACAAGCTCCTCTTATCAATTTTTCGATTGCTTTTCAAAGCAGTTGTTATAACCCCAAACACTATCGAGATAATTATCAAAACCATAACCTATCCCCCCTTTTACTTTAAGAAATCAAAAAACAGGGGCTTTTCTGCCCCTGCTGTTGAAACTACTGCATTAGGATGCTTTCTGCATCAATTTCAGGTATTCGAAGTACGGTACGTAGTACTTCAGAACATCCCCTGCCTTTACATCTCCACTTATATTATTCCACCTCTTAAGTTCTTCAACTCTGACACCAAGTTTTGAAGCAATGCTTTCGAGCATATCGCCAGCACTAACTGTGTATTCCATTTCAACATAGGCGCCCCAGTTATTGTCGAGCGTTGATTCTATCTCCTTCTTTTCAAGCAGGTAGTTTGACATGAGCTCGGCCATTTCTATCAAGACTTCTTTAACAACAGGTTTATTAGTAAACATCGAATATCCGCCGCCACCACCGGCACGGTAGTTGTTGAGCACAACTTCATATTCGGCATCCATATCGACCGGTTTACCCTCAAACATTAGGTCAACGATTCTATCACCAACAGGTCTATTCAACACTATCTTGTAAGAGATGCCTTCCCAAATGTCATAGTTATATCTCTGAACCTTAGGTTCCACCCACGTTTTGTTCTCTTTCGCTAAACCGTTTTCGAAAACGAAATAATCAGCGCTTCTCTCGAGAGCTGCTTTAATGTCTGCACCTTTAACCTTGATTACTTTCAATGTGTTTGCATATATGTAAACATCGTTTATATCCCTCAGCGTTACAGGACCAGCTTTCCAACCTTTTACATCGTTTGTGAAAAGAGCAGTCGAAGAAATCTTTGCCCCTGTGTAGTACATCTGTACTTTGTTGACGAACTCCATCAACGGATTATCCCAAAGTCTTGCTACAAATGGATCAAAGATGTAGAAATCTCCCTTAGCAGTTCCAACAGGTATATCGAGCCACCTTTGAGTCTTTTCTTCGTAATCCTTAGTGAGCTCAAGAATCTCTTGGTCAGCAGGATATTTTGAAGCATCGATTAGTTCTGGTTTTGAATCCTTTACTACCCACTTGCCTTCTTCGTTCTTTTCAAGTATCAAAGCAACCTTACCAACCATCCTTCCCCAGTTAGATGGCTGGACAACTGCAACATTTCCAATCTTCGTTGAAATAGTTCTGTGCTGGTGTCCGGTCAGAAGTACGTGTACTCCCTCAATCTCTGTTGCTAACGCGTACCCTTGATTTTCCCCAACGAGTGGTTCAGTTGGGTTACCTGTAGCCGGGTCTTTTTCTAAGCCACCATGATATGCAATCACAACCACATCAACTAAATCTTTAAAAGCCTCTACGTATTCCTTAGCTACCTGAACTGGATCCAAGAATTTCAATCCCTTTATGTTTCTCGGGTCTTCCCAATTTGGAATGTACTTTGTTGTAAGCCCAAGTATCAATACCTTAACGTCTCCGATCTCAACCAAGTGATATGGCATGAAATATGGAGTATCCTGCTCGTCTACAATATTTGCACTGAGGAATGGGAAGTCTGCTTCGCTGATAGCTTTGTTAAGAACATCTAATCCGTAATTAAATTCGTGATTTCCGAGCACACTCGCATTGAACTTTAAGTGGTTCATAGACAATACCATTGGGTTGACTGGCTCATTCTCAAAGCGTGCATGATAATAAGCCATAGGACTGCCCTGAATTAAATCACCTGTGTCGATTACTATGATATTCTCCTCCCCGTACTTCTCACGCTGTTCTTTAATTACCGACGCTACCTTCGCCAATCCCCAATTAGCAGGCTTGTTCGTCGCATAGTCCACAGGATAGATATAACCGTGCAAGTCACTTGTCTGTAGTATGACTATCTGCTTTGTTTCTGCGAAAATCAGAACCAACAAAGCTAAACTTAGTACAACCGTTAGTAACTTCCTCATCCTTCTCCCTCCTTGTTATAGTGTGGAACTACTGGTCACTATTTATTATCTTTAGTGCCTCGTTTAGCATATAATCACCTTCACCCTTTATGTACTGTATCCTTTTTTCTGTATTCATATCTACTGTAAAATCTGGCATCAAACCACTTTCACCGTTATCTTCAGAGAGAATCGCTGTTGGGAACGAGAAAGTCGTCATGAGCTTGTCATCGTATCTAAAATTAAGATCTGTTGTGTGGTTTATTTTCATCAGAGTTGGCTCACCTATCGTTCTTGACTTCCGTAATTTTCTAAACGTATAGATAAAATCCAACGCAGCATTTGAAGTGTATCTATCAAACAAAATCCATACATCTGCGTTTACAAATGGATCTCTCGGGATGAAAGTATGCTCAAACTCAAGCCTTAGCAACTCACCAGTTGTTTGTGTAAATTCAAAGCCATATTTCTCAAGAAGGTCCATATTGTATGCCGTGTTGACTACTGAAATACGTCTTTTCACACTTACTTTATTTGGCACCAAATGTTCGTACAGCTCTTTAAATATCGTAAAATCCCTACTTGATACACCTCGCAAATCTAACAATAAAACCTTCAAATCCCTATTTTGAACAAAGGTGTTGTCAAGAAATTCTCTATACCTGTTGAACATAGTGCCTGATAACTGAAACGTTCCAAGTTTCAAGATACCAATATCGCCATTTCGAGTGAATTCAAAAGGAGACCTTGAAGGCAAAGCTGGATACTGCGCACTCTCTCGTGGATAACTGAAAGCAGTCAATGTTTTTACATTAATTTCCTTCTCACCATTTTCACTCCTCAACTTCACATTATACTCCTTCTGCTTGTAAAAGATGCCAACAGCATCTTTTTTCTTATCAAGCAGTTCTGGTATCAGCTGAAAAAGGCTTGGCAGTTGTTGTTCCTTAACAAGATAGTTTTCTCCGCTTGTGAAAACAAGGAGCTCAGAAATTACCTTATCTACGCTTTTACCGTTTATTTCAACGATTTCGTCTCCTGCCTTTATGTTTTCGACAGCACTTGAATTGACTACTGCTTTTCCGTCAACAATTATCACGGAAAATGGCAAAACACTATATACTGGCTCAAAAGGAGGATATATTCTTAGATTTTCATCATTTAGAGCACTCAATACCGGCTGTACATACTTAAACGCATCAATAGGAAGGCATTTTCTTGGTATTTTAGAAAGAGCTGATTCGAAGACCTTTTTCGTATTATCTGCTAAAGTTTCTCTATCAGTCCGTGGATATACCTTCCTAACCAAACTATTAACATCTTCGAATGCTTTCGCCACATCGTCCCTTAAAACGAGTCTCTTTTGATACTTGTAGAATTCAATAATCCACGAAAGCAAAAACGTGATAACTATACCTGAAATAATAAAAATCAAGATAAGTTTTGTCCCCACCTTCAAGATACATCCCTCCAAGCGCCTTAAATTTCCAAACAACCTCTTAACATCTAATTATAGCACTGTGCATTTTGCTGTACAAATGGACAAGAAAATTCAGTTTAGCTTTAAATTATAACCTATGTCGAATAAAGGATAAAATGCAATCTATAAAATGCAATTATCTTAAATTTGATTTGTATGCTCCAAATTGCAGAAAAACACGGTTAGTCAAGTATAATTTCGAAAAATGCTTTTAATCTAATTCTTTTTACGTGATATTCTTCACAATTTAACTTAACATTTTATCTTTCTGTGATATACTGTAATTGTAACGTGAATATTTTCACGTTTGTTTGTGATACGTGTAGCAAAATACACTCTGAAACGGAGGTATGATAGATGGATTACTTATTAAGCAGGGAACACTTACTTGCAAGGGAGCTCTTTAGGGAATTCGCAGAGAAAGAGGTAAAACCTCTCGCACAGAAGGTTGACGAAGAAGAGTACTTTCCAATAGAGACGGTAAAGAAAATGGCTGAGATAGGCATGATGGGTATTCCATTCCCGAAAGAAGTTGGTGGTACTGGTGGAGATTACTTAACATATATAATCGCAGTAGAAGAACTTGCAAAACACTGTGCAACAACGGCGATAATATTGTCTGCTCACACTTCCCTTTGTTGCTACCCAATTTACACCTACGGAACACCAGCTCAGAAAGAGAAGTATCTAAAGCCACTTTTGAAAGGCGAGAAAATTGGCGCTTTCGCTCTAACTGAACCCAACGCAGGAAGCGATGCCGGAAATCAGCAAACCACAGCAAAATTAGTCGGAGACCATTATATTCTGAATGGTTCTAAGATATTTATAACCAACGGCGGGAAGGCTGATGTATTCATAGTCTTTGCGATGACGGATAAGTCAAAAGGCACGAAAGGTATAAGTGCTTTCATAGTCGAGAAGGGATTTGAAGGGTTCAAGATAGGTAAAGAAGAGCACAAACTTGGAATCAGAGGCTCTTCAACAACAGAATTGATATTTGAAGATTGCAAAGTACCAAAAGAAAATTTACTTGGAAGCGAAGGTCAAGGGTTTAAGATAGCACTCAGTACGCTCGACGGTGGAAGGATAGGCGTTGGCGCACAAGCACTCGGCATTGCAGAAGGTGCGATATCGGAAGTTCTAAAGTACGTGAAAGATAGAAAACAATTCTCAAAGCCGATTGGCACGTTCCAGGGATTGCAATGGTACATCGCAGATATGATAACAAAGACAGATGCTGCCAAGCTACTTGTGTACAACGCAGCGATAAAGAAGGATAAAGGGCAATTGACAAGTGCTGATGCAGCTATGGCAAAGAAATACGCCTCAGATGTGGCTATGGAAGTCACAACACAAGCTGTGCAAATCTTCGGCGGATATGGATACACAAGGGATTATCCTATCGAAAGAATGATGCGAGATGCAAAGATCACTCAGATTTACGAAGGCACAAACGAAATTCAAAAGTTAGTGATCGCTGCTCAGTACATAAAGTAATAGCCAAGAGGTGATTAGGATGAGAATAGTTGTATTCGCAAAGCAGGTACCTGATACAACAGAAGTAAAGGTTGACCCTGTAAAGGGAACTCTGATTAGGGACGGCGTAAAATCAATAATGAATCCGGAAGACAAAAATGCACTTGAAGCAGCTTTGAGAATAAAGGACTCTATTGGCGCGAAGGTTACGGTAATCACGATGGGACCACCAGCTGCAGAAGCTATTTTGCGAGAAAGCTACGCGATGGGCGCAGACGAAGCGGTTTTGATAACGGACCCACTTCTCGCAGGAGCCGATACATGGGTAACGAGCATGATTTTGGCAAGAGCAGCTCAAATCATTGGTTACGATTTGATACTGTGTGGAAGGCAGGCTATTGACGGTGATACCGCACAAGTTGGAATCGAAATAGCAGAGCACCTCGGCATACCAGCCATCGCTTACGCAACTGACATTCGAACAGAAAATGGAAAGGTTGTAATAACAAGAGAACTTGAAAATGTGTATGAGATAATATCCGTTACTCTTCCATGTCTCATAACATGTTCGAAAGAGCTAAACACTCCAAGATATATGAGGGTTTACAACATATTCGGCTGTTTTGATAAACCAATAACGGTCATGAACAACTCTGTTTTGAAGTTCGACAAGATGGAAGTAGGGTTAGTGGGTTCGCCCACGAAGGTAAGAAGAACGTTCACAAAAGGACCAAAAGAACAGGGCAATGTTGTGAATTTACCTGCGCAAGAATCAGCTGAAGTGCTTGTTTCAACATTGAAACGACTTCACGTGATATGATGGTGCGAAAAAGAGGTGAAGAAAAATGATAATGGTTTACTGTGAACAAAGAAATGGTGAGCTGCTAAATGTTGGACTTGAACTTATCGGAAAGGCAAGAGAACTTTCTGAATCTCTTAACTGCGAAGTAGCGGCGATAGTCTGTGGTCACAAGATTGGAAACCTCAGCACTCAACTCATACAAAGCGGAGCCGACAAAGTTTTCATAATCGAGCATGAGTTGCTGGAAAAGTATACGCTTGATTTATATACCGAATCACTCTATCAACTCATATCAAACGAAAAACCGGACATTTTGCTGCTCGGTGCAACAAGCATCGGAAGAGAACTCGGTCCGAGACTTGCAGCAAGATTGAAAACAGGGCTTACCGCCGATTGTACACAACTCGAGATTGACCAAGAAACAAAGCTTCTACTGATGACAAGACCGGCTTTTGGCGGAAACTTGATGGCAACGATAATTTGTCCTGACAGAAGACCTCAGATGGCAACTATAAGACCAGGCATATTTCCATTACCATCTATGGACGCTAACAGAAAAGGTGAAACTATTCTCTTTAATCCAAAGATAACGAGAGAAGATTTAAAAGTTAGCATAGAAAGAATTGTCAAGAAGGTAAGGACTGTGAAAGATATAACTGCAGAAAAAATTATCATCGCTGGTGGAAGGGGTATCGGTTCCAAGGAAAATTTCGAATTACTTGAAGAACTTGCTGAACTACTCGGCGGTGCGGTTGCTGGTTCAAGAGCTGTTGTAGACGCCGGATGGTTACCGAAGGAACTCCAAGTTGGACAGACCGGAAAAGTCGTAAAGCCAAAGCTTTACGTAGCAGTCGGGATAAGTGGTGCTATCCAGCATGTTGCAGGAATGCAAGATAGTGAATACATAATCGCAATCAACAAAGATCCTGATGCTCCTATAATGAAAATAGCAGACCTTGGCATCGTAGGGGATTGGAAAAGCGTTGTCAAGGCTCTCATAAAAGAGTTGAGAAATGAAAAAGGTATTTTGGAAAAAAAGATATCCTAATCCTTATAAGGCAAAAAGCGGGAACTCCCCGCTTTTATTTTTCACCATATAAACATTAAACGTTCGCAGAAAGTTCTTCAGTCTTATCAGTATTTGTTTTAGCATTGCACTTTGGCAAGAATAACATTCCAAAGAGTATAGCACTCACAAATACGGAACTTCCCTCAATCGTTCCCAAATACTTCGCTCCGATATATTGAACAATAGTAGCTCCAAACACGGGTGCTACTATCCTCATCAAACTGTCTACAGAATTGAAAATTCCGAGTGTTCCGCCGAGCTTATCTTTGCTCACCAATTTAGTAGCCAATGAACTAATTGAAACACCTATCACGGCTGAAAATACAGATAGTGGAGCAAGAAGTACCAGTAGCATAGGAACGGTCTTCACGAAAGAATACAATACAAGAAAAGGTACCGAGAGGAATATACCATACCTTGTTAAATCTGTTTCAGAATATTTCTTAGTTAACTTTCCAATTAAGATACCTTGTACGAACACTATTATTACACCGATATACGCCAATATGAAACTCGTTTTTGATGCAGGCAGGTTCAGGCGACTGATAGCAAAGAGTGCAAATGTAGACTCGAACATTGTGAATCCAAGCGAGTAGAAGAATTTTGTAAAAAGCAAACTCGCCACCGCTGGTTGTGAAAAGGTCTTTTTCAGCTCTTGAAACGTAAATGGGACTGACTTCGAGTTTTTGACAGGTTTCGAATCCGGCAAGAACAAAAATATATTGATTATATTAACAAAAGACAAACCGGCTGCAAAAAACGCAGGTACATGCATTCCCCACTGACTTAAGAAACCTCCAAACGCCGGTCCAAGGATAAATCCAAGACCGAAAGCGGCACCTATCAATCCAAGACTTTTTGTTCTTGACTTCTCATCAGTGAAATCACCTATGTAACTTTGTGCAACTGTAATGTTTCCACCCGTCAGTCCGTCGAATAATCTTGAAAAACATATCAAACTCAATGATTTTGCGAAACCTAAAATTAATAGTGAAACAAAAGTTCCACCGACACTTAGATGTAGAGCCCTCTTTCTGCCGTATTTATCTGATAACCTCCCTATCAGCGGTGCTGCAAATACCTGACCTAAAGGATAGATTGAACCAAGGAATCCTATCATGAGAGCCGAAGCGCCGAATTCTTTCGCATAGTATGGCAAGAGTGGTATGATCAGCCCAAACCCAAGCATATCAGCCAGAATTATTAGAAATAAAGTTCTTAACACATTTTTCTCTTTATGCATACACTATCCTACTTTTAGCATTACTAATTTTTCTGCTAAGCGCATTATATCATATCTTAGTTAAAATACAACATTATATTTTGTATAAATTTAACGCAAGCACTCTTTCATTTTGAAAATGATATAATATGTTTGAGAAAAACATTTGGGGAGGCTTTCTATGAGTGTCCTATCAATCGATTGTGGTACCCAGAGTCTCAGAGCTATCGTGTTTTCAGAACGAGGCGAAATTCTTGCTGCAGAAAAGATTGAATTCGAACCTTATTATTCGTTGAACACTGGTTGGGCTGAGCAATCGCCAGAGTTGTACTGGGAAACGCTTGCTAAGGCTGTCAAAAATTTGAAAGATAAATCGCCAAGTGTTTTCAAAGATGTTCAGGCCATGAGTTTAACAACACAAAGATCAACAATTGTGGTTGTTGATGAGAATGGTAATCCTCTAAGAGATGCGTTTGTTTGGCTTGATGAGAGAGAGGCAGAGGGAAAACCTAAGCTATATCCACATGAAGTATTTGCATTCTGGCTTATAAAAAAACTCCCTACGGCGCATATGGCCTACAGAAGAAGTAAAGCGAACTATATGAAACAGAAAGAATCGGAGATTTGGAAAAAAGTGCACAAATACTTGTTTTTGTCAGGTTACTTAAACTACAAACTGACAGGAGATTTCGTTGATTCTACAGCCTCACAAGTCGGTTATGTTCCTTTCGATTACAAAAGTAAGGAATGGATAAAGAGCCTGTATCACTACAAATGGCGACTTTTCGGTATAGAAAGAGAAAAACTTCCGAGGCTTGTGGAACCAACACAAATCTTAGGTTATGTTACGAAACAAGCGTCTGAGTTCACAGGGCTTAAAGAAGGATTGCCTGTGATAGCATCTGGTGCGGACAAGCAGTGCGAAACACTTGGAATTGGGTGCTTCTCGCCAAATGTAGGTAGCATAAGCTTGGGTACAACCGCAACAATTCAGACTACAACATCCAAATACGTCGAAGTTATACCGTTTATCCCACCATACCCCTCAATAATTCCTGAAAGCTACAACCCTGAAATCGGTGTGTTCAGAGGGTACTGGCTTGTCTCTTGGTTCAAGAAAGAATTTGCACATAGCGAAGCTCGCGAAGCAGAAGAACTTAACACATTTCCAGAACAGATTCTTGACAAGTATCTTCAGAAAATCCCTGCTGGAAGCGATGGATTGATAATCTATCCTGCGTGGACGCCAGGACCAGAGAAACCATTCTCTCGCGGAGCAGTTATAGGCTTTTCGGATAAGCACACTCGAATGCATCTTTATCGAGCGATAATAGAGGGAATAAACTACGCACTCTTGGAAGGAAAAGAAGCTATTGAAAAGAAGACCGGAACTAAAATAGAGAGAATTGGACTCTCTAGTGGTGGTTCAAAAAGTAAAGAAGTATGCCAGATAACAGCGAACATGATGGGAGTTCCGGTGTATAAAGTTCAGACAAACGAAACCTCTGCACTTGGTGCTGCAATTTCAGCGTATGTGGGTATAGGGGTTTACAAAGACTTTGAAAGAGCTGTTCAAAGCATGGTTCATATCAACGAAGAATTTTTGCCAGATGTGAACGAGCATGAAATATACATGAATTATTACAGCAAAGTATACAAGAAAATCTGGGGAAGGATAAATAAGCTTTCTTTTGTACTGAATCATTTGAGAAAATATAGCGAGCAATAACTTGAAATAATGATTACACATTTTTACTCTCTTTTTATCCTTATTCCTTGGACATTTCTTGACATATTCATTTGATTTTTGCTATAATTATTGACATCCTACCACAGTATATAAGGAGGGGAAAAGGGATGAAGAGGTTA
Source organism: Fervidobacterium riparium (assembly GCF_025370035.1). NCBI lineage: Bacteria > Thermotogati > Thermotogota > Thermotogae > Thermotogales > Fervidobacteriaceae > Fervidobacterium > Fervidobacterium riparium. Next base: position 1,783,944 of record NZ_CP009277.1, on the reverse strand, counting down.
TATTTATTGGTCGCTGCATTGCTAACAGTCCTTGTTTTGTTCAGCTGTACAAACTCGTTCGAACCAAAGTTCGAACCAAAAGAACAGTTCGGTGTCTCTGAAAAGCTCGGAGTTTCTGGAACGGAAGAAGATTTCGTACCAGGCGAGTATGTTGTTCAGTTTGAACCAAGAGAAGACGCTATTAAGAGCTTGGCAAGTGTTGGTGCAGAAGTTGTAAGAGCCTACAGTTTCGATGATGTACAAATCGTTACCGTTAGAACAGAACAACCAGAACTCCTGTCAAGTCTTCCTGGAGTTAAATCAGTGGATAAGAACTACATCTACAGAGCACTTGCAACACCAAACGACACATATTACAGATACCAGTGGCACTATAACAATATCAAATTACCGCAAGCATGGGATATAATGAAATCAGCAAATATCGTTGTAGCGGTTATTGACACTGGCGTTAGCTTCACGCATCCAGACCTCCAAGGAATATTTGTGACAGGAAAAGATTTTGTTGATGGCGACAGTAACCCAACAGATCCTGCACAGGACGTAAGCCACGGTACACACTGTGTAGGCACGGTTGCAGCCCTTACAAACAACAGTTTGGGCGTCGCTGGTGTTAACTGGGGTGGATACGGAATAAAGATAATGCCAATAAGAGTGCTTGGTGCTGATGGTAGCGGAACACTTGACAACGTTGCAGCCGGCATTAGATGGGCAGTCGACAATGGGGCAAAAATCGTTAGCATGAGTCTTGGTGGAGGCGGAGCACAAGTTCTTATGGATGCGGTGAAGTATGCTTACAGCAAAAACGTTACGCTTGTTTGTGCAGCAGGTAATGAAAATAGACCAAGTTTGTCCTACCCAGCAGCGTACGTTGAAACAATAGCAGTCGGTGCGACAAGATATGATAACAAGAGAGCACCATATTCAAATTACAATTACACAAGGTATTATGATCCATACAAGGGAGCTTACGTATATCACTACCTCGACGTTGTAGCACCCGGTGGAGACACGAGTGTTGACCAAAACGGCGACGGTTACGCAGATGGTGTTTTGAGTACAACATGGACGCCTACTAATGGAGACATATACATGTTCTTGCAAGGTACATCCATGGCAACACCACACGTTTCCGCTCTCGCAGCAATGCTTTACGCAAAAGGATACACAACACCTGAGGCGATAAGAAACAGGTTAAAACAAACAGCGTATAAAATACCAGGTTACACCTACGACTCAAAAGGTTGGAACAAATACGTTGGATACGGATTAATCGATGCATACAAAGCGCTCACATATTAATTAACTCAAACATAAAACAAGGGGAGCAACTTGCAATTGCTCCCCTTTTATTTTTCAGACTCATTTTGATTGTTAGAACGATTGTTTTGCAGTTTAGCATCTTTCATTTTCTTGAATTCTTCGTGCTCACTCTTTAGCTCTTCTATCAGGTCTTGAACTTTCCAAGTCAGGCTCGTTGGCGTGGTGCTTGCGAATATCAGTTCTTCACCTTGGAAGCTTTCCTTTACAACTCGCATCAGCTGTAGAATTTCTGGCTTTTCAAATCCATGCATGATTATTATCTTTTCGCTTTTCTCAGACATACTCTCTCCTCCATTTTTCAAAGAAATTATGAATAATTGTTCAAGATAATTCTAATGGAAAAAGAACCTAGTGTCAATCTATTAAATTTATATGTTATAATATTTTACAAAGTATAATTTAAACGGAGGTTGTAATGAGATATCTGATATTCATAGCATTCGTTGTTATATCTATTCTGGACTATATTTCTGGTAGAAAAAGAATACTGAGAAGAACAAACGGGCTTAAAGACGTAGAAGAAATCGCTGAAAAGAAAGTTTCAGTGATAATTCCAGCAAGGGACGAAGAAGAGAACCTCAAAAAGCTCCTTCCGCTGGTTTGCTCTCAGCAGTTTCCCGCACACGAAATCATAGTCGTTGATGATAACTCTACCGACAAAACTTCAGAAATCGCTACATCTTTTGAGCAAGTAAAGTTGGTAAAACTAGAAGAAGACCCACCAGATGGCTGGGTCGGAAAGTCTTGGGCACTGTGGAATGGTTTTCTAAATTCTTCTGGAGATTATCTTCTATTTTTGGATGCAGATGTTGAGCCTTCAGACAAGTTAATTGAATACCTTTCGGTTCAACATGCTTACCACGGGGGGCTAATATCCGTATGGCCTTATCAAAGGCTCGAGAAATTTTATGAGCACCTAACTTTACCATTCAACTTGCTTGTAATATACGCGAGTAACACTTTGGGTTTTCCTGGGAAGATTGCAAGAGGCGCTTTTGGTCCTGTTGTCTTTACTTCAAGAGAAGACTACGAAAAGACTGGAGGCCACAGTACTATAAGAGACGGGATTTTGGAAGATATAAAATTAGCCAAGTTATACCTAAACACGGCATAAAAGTGACGAATTTCATTGGAGACGGTGTAGTCCAATTTAGGATGTATCCTAACGGGATAAAACAGCTACTCGAAGGTTTTTCAAAAAATATGTCCTCAGGAGCAATAACTGGTGGTACTTTTGCATTCTTATTAGCACTTATATGGATGGCTGGAATTTATACTTCTATACCAAATATCGCCAGTATATTTTTTGAGACGAACAACATTTCAGAGGTGCTAACTAAAACAGCTAACTATCTCATCGTTGCGCTATTTATTCGCTTGCTATCCAAAGATACCGGACAGTACAAAATTTACGATGCATTACTCTACCCAATCCATTATATTTTCTTCTTAATAGTTTTCTTTTATTCTTTGTATCTAACGTTGCTTAAGAAACAGGTCTACTGGCGAGGGAGGAAATTAAAGGTATGACTTTCTACTGGTTCGCCCTAATAGTTTTGCAATTTATATCCGGATCCATAATGTATTCGCATATATTTGCCAAAATTCTCGGGATTGACTTGCGCAAGGTGCGTGATGAAAATCCTGGTTCGACAAACTTGTGGCGTGCCGCCGGATGGAAATGGGGGTTCTTAGCCCTTGCGCTTGATTATTTCAAGGGCGTGTTCCCACTCGCAATTTTTGCTTGGAATACAGAACTGAAAATTAACCCTTACATTGTCAGCTTAGCCTCATTAGCTGGTATTGCTGGTCATGCTTTCTCACCTATGCTCTGTTTCAATGGTGGAAAGGCGATAGCAACGACATTCGGCGCTTGGTCAGTTTTGACAAAGTGGGAAGGTCCGGCAGTGCTCGGCATTACATTCACATTGTTCTCCATAGCGAACAAATTAATGAAAAGGAAAGGAACAACACCTGAAACAGATGCTTTGCGGGCTTTTATAGGATTCTTTTTCCTTTTGCTTTACACCTTATGGAAATCACTTAACGGTTCTTCAGAACTGGTTTTACTGTACGTAGGTAATTTATTAATTGTCGCTTACAAACATAGAAGAGAAATAACAAAATTAATAAAAGGCAGGTACAAGGCATGAGAAGGGCTTTAGCAATCATACTGCTTGTGTTAACCTTCTCTGTGCTATCTTCAGCAAACAGCGTTGAATTTTACGAAAAAACATTTCAACAGGCGCGTTCTTTGAAAAACGAAGCGCAGCTCTTTAAACTAATCAATGACCTTGAAAACACACTTTCCGAAAATAGAAATTCGAGCAAAGAAAAACTCGGTGAGAAAGAATTAGAGAAGGTCAGAGTTATATTAGCAGAAGTGTATTTCGAGTATTCAGAAATGTTATCGGACAGACAAAAGAGAGAGGAAATCTTGAAGAAATCTCTCGAGATCTCTGAAAGCATACTGAAAAACAACCCAGAAAATGGCAGAGCGTACTACGTGGCAAGCATGTGCTCTGCAAGGCTTATAGATTTTGTTAATGTATTTGGAAAGCTAAGCCTTTTGAATAAATTCGACGCATACATAGATAATGCAATTAGATATTCGAACGATAATTTATACAAGGGCCTATCATATATGACAAAAGCAGTGCGATACATGTCAGCCCCTTGGCCCTTTGGAGATACTAAAAAGGCTTTAGAGAATTTTAAAGAAGCAGAGAAGTACATAAATGATTACTCTGGTGTACACTTGTACCTTGCCGAAGTTTACCTAAAACTTGGAGATAAAAAATCTGCTGAAAACTCGCTAAGAAGAGTTTTGAATCTACAACCTCACCCTTACTTTTTAGTCCAGCACGAAACGAACGTCAAAGTTGCTCAGCAAATGCTTCAAAACTTAAAGTAAGGAGGATACTCTTATGCGCTATCTATTTTGGCTAACGGTATTTGCTTGGTGGATAATGGATTTCTACGTACTTGTGCTGAGAAAAGGCTCATATTCGAAGGTATTTGATAAAAGAAGCAAACTTGTGGTTATAGTACTAATTTTAGTCGGTGTTATCTTAGCTGTCGCACCAGAAAATTTCAGAGCCGTTTGGCGAACCAGAGAATTCGGGCGTTTCAGATATTTGGTACGTTCACCGTTCTTACAGGTGTAATTGTTCTACTTTTAGCCATATTGAGCCTTGGCGAGTATTTCTCTGGTGACATAGTAATCGGACCAGAGAAGAAGCTTGTTCAAAGAGGATTGTACAAAAAAATTAGGCATCCAAGCTACACAGGTGAAATAATAGCATTTATCGGTCTTGGATTTGTTTTTCAACATATTCCGTCTTCAATCTTCATCTCCGTGTTCCTTTTCTTGGCATTTTTGTATAGAGCGATTGTAGAAGAGAGAAGTTTGCACAATGAATTTGGCGATGAATTTATTGAATACAAAAAGAGAACAAGGATGTTCATCTGATGGTGAGGTGGAGTATCTGTGATTAAGAATCAATGGTACGTTATATTGGCATCACGTGAAGTGAGAAAAGGGCAGTTGGTTGGTGTTACAAGATTCGGAGAGAAGCTTGCTATCTGGAGAGACAGCGATGGTGCCGTGCATTGTATATCTGACATTTGCTGCCACAGAGGAGCATCCATATCCCACGGAAAACTACTTCACGACGGACATGTTGCAATGTGTCCATTTCATGGTTTCGAATACGACCCAACGGGCAGAGTAATCGCTATTCCTGCGAACGGAAGAAAAACACCTGTCCCTGAAAACTTCAAAGTTAAGTCTTATAAGGTATACGAAACTGCAGACTTTATCTGGATATGGTATGGTGATGGAGAGCCGACAAGTGAACCAAAGTATTTCGACGACATTGATGATAGCCTATCTTACAGCGAATTCAGTGAAGTGTGGAACGTACACTACAGCAGAGCAATTGAAAACCAATTGGACCCAATACACGTGCCTTTTGTCCATTACAACACCATCGGGCGTGGCAATCGAACAGTTTCCGACGGACCTATCGTTAAATGGATTAACGACACGATGTTTTATTTTTACGTATTCAATCGGGTAGATGATGGAACCCCCGCTAAAAAGCCTGAAGAGCTTGAGTTAAGTGATGCAAGTAAAGTGTACTTAGAGTTCAAGTTTCCCAATATTTGGCAGAACCATATAGCAGATAAAATACGCGTAACCGCGGCATTTGTACCTATAGACGAGGAGCATACCAAAATATATCTAAGATTCTACGTTGGTTTCACCGGTATCAAGTTCATCGATAAACTCATAGCAATATTAGGCACGCCTTTCAACAAAAAGGTACTTCACCAAGACAAGGCAGTTGTTGAAACGCAACTGCCTAAGAAGAGCGAACTTAGAATGGGCGAAAACTTGGTTCAAGGTGACGCACCGATTTTGGAGTACAGAAAAAAGAGAGAGGAATTCAAAATGCTTAATAACAAATAAAAACATGAGAGGAAGATTTAACGTGGAAAGAATTGAGAGAACTGAAAACCAGAGTTATATCATAACTTCCTTAGAACAACTTCTGCAACTATGGACTAAAACGTACAACAGCGAGGGTAAGCCGGATTGGTCTCATTTATTGCCTTATTACGACGAGAACATACACTTCCGAGACACCGTGCAAGAAATACACGGAATAGAAGAGTTCAAAAAGATGGTCGAGAGACTTACCAAGAGGTCTCAAGAATTGCACATGAACATTCTCAATGCCGTTATGGAGGGAAATATCATCTTCGTTGAATGGGATATGATAATAAACTTCAGAAAGACAAAAACATCGGTAGTCCACGGTGCGAGTAGGTTGGTCATTGGCGAGAATGGAAAGATAGTAGACCAGAGGGATTATTACGACCTCTGGGGTGATATATTCGACAACATACCAGGCTTTGGAAAGCTGTACCGAAAATTCATGAAGAGGGTGTTCGGATGAACAATGCGTTCAAAAGCTGTTCTGTAAGGAAATACTGGTTCAAGTATAAATGGAAAATAGTTTTTGAAATGATAAAGAATATGAGCAAGAAACCTAATATGTGTGATGAACCTTTTGATAGGAAAACCGTTGTGATAACGGGCGCAACATCTGGAATTGGATATGAAACAGCCAAGAAATACGCCTCTATGGGTGCCAGAATAATATCAGTAAACAGGAACAAAGAAAAATCAGAAAAGTTGTGCTACGAACTGAAAGAGAAATACGAAACCGAATGTGATTATATATTAGCTGATCTGAGCAAAATAGCTGATATCAGAAAGGTTGGGTATGAGCTATCAACATTGGATGAAAAAATAGATGTCTTAATTCACAACGCAGGTTTGTACACAAACAAGAGGACAATAACAGACGATGGTTTGGAATTGAACTTCGTAGTTCACTACTTAGCACCATTTTTGATTAACCAAATGATACTCGAAAAGCTCAAGAAAGATAAGAACTCTCGAATAATTTTTGTAAGCTCAGAGGCTTACAGATTCGCTGCTTGGGGCATATGTCTTGACGATCTGCTCTGGGAAAAGCACAAGTATTCAGGGTTAAAAGCATACGGTTCGGCAAAATTGGCACAAATCTTGAGCATGCATATATTCTCGGAAATAGTAAAAGATTACGGAATAACGGTGAATGCAATGCATCCAGGATTTGTCAAAACAAATACAGGTTCCGAAAATGGTCCTATCTACAAATTCTTCAAGAAAAACATCTTAGACAAACTATCCCAAGAACCAACAATTTCAGCCGAAGCGCTTTACTATCTCGGTGCATCTAAAGATTTAGATGGTATAACAGATAAATTCTTCCACTTAACGACCATCGAAGAACTGACACCACCAGCAAAGGACTTAGAACTCGCAAAAGCTCTGTGGAATAAGACAGGTCAGATAATTCGAAGCTTGGGAATAGATATGGGGGTTAGAGTATGAAAAAAGTAATTATTGCGGGCGGAGGAATAGCTGGTTTAACGGCTGCTGTATACCTTGCACGAAAAGGCTTTAAAGTTAAGCTTTTTGAAAAGAACGAAAAGTGTGGTGGGCTCGTTAACACGTTTGATTATAACGGTTTTAGATTTGAAGGTGGCGCACGTGCGCTTGTCAATGCAGGTGTCATAACCCCCATGGTTGAAGATTTACAGCTCGACGTTGAACTTTTGAAAAATCCAGTTTCAGTAGGTGTCGAAGACAGAATCATGACAGTCAACGGAGAGAAGAGTTTACTAGAATATGCAGAGCTTCTCAAAAGTAAGTATCCTGAATCTCAGGACGACATACAGAGGCTGATTGAAACCGAAAGGAAAATTCTTGAACACATGAAGGTATTGTACGGTATTGATAATCCGCTTTTTTCGTTCAATAAGATACGAGAAGAAGGAAAACTCATACAGATGATGGGAAGGTACTTTTTGTGGTTTTTCAAATTTCTCAGAACTGTTAGAGAGATTAACGCTCTAAAAGAACCTGTAGAAAAATATGCAGAGAGAATTATCAAAAACAGATCTCTAAGGGATATAGTAATTCAGCACTTCTTCAGGGGCACGCCTTCGTTTTTTGCCCTGAGTTATTTTTATCTCTTTAATGACTATCTGTACCCAAAAGGCGGTGTTGGTAATTTTCCGGAAAGCTTAGCTAAAAAGATTGCCGAGCTTGGCGGAGAGATACTTCTTAACAACCAAATTGTCAAAGTAACTCCCGGAAAGAATACAGTTGTAGACGAAAAAGGAAACGAGCACCAGTATGACTTCTTAATCTGGGCAACTGATTTGAAAGCGTTTTACAAATCACTCGACACGCAAGGTGTAAATGGAAATACACTCAAAAAAATAGAAGACGAAAAACAGAAAGTTCTTTCAGCACGCGGTGCAGAATCGGTTATAACCTTTTACTTTGGTGTCGATGAACCGGTTGAAACTTTTAGCAAGATATCAACTGGGCACTTCTTCTACACACCTTCAAGACAAGGCCTTGGCGAAATTAACCGTTCGAAAGTAAAGTACCTCGTAGAAAATTACGAAAAACTGACCAAAGAAGAAATTCTGCAATGGTTGGAAGAATTCATCAAATTCAACACGTATGAAATATCGATACCGGCTCTGCGAGACAAATCGATGGCACCTGATGGAAAAACTGGATTAATTGTAAGCATGCTAATCGATTATGATATAGTGAAAAAGATAAATGACGACGGTTGGTACGAAGAATTCAAGCAGAAGGCAGAAGAGCTCATAACCGATAGTCTTACTCGAACCATTTATCCGTTCTTAGAAGATAAGACAATCTTCAAATTCACATCGACACCTCTGACGATAGAGCGAATGTACGGAACATCCGAAGGCTCTATAGTCGGGTGGTCTTTCGAAGGTAAGCTGCCAGTTCCTTCTGGAATATTCAGCATGACAACTTCAGTTAAAACGCCTATCGAAAACATATACAAAGCTGGAAAGTGGGCGTACGCACCTGCTGGCGTGCCAACCGCGATAATCACAGGCAAGCTTGCATCCGACACAGTCATTAAGAATTCAAACAACTAATAGCAAACTCATAACTCATTATCCATAGACTAAACTCCCCTAACCGGGGAGTTTGCCTTTTTATTAACTCAAAAGTTACACAAAAGACACTTTAAACCGTACCGGTTTGTGTTATAGTATTAGTGGGTTATATAAAACTATAACACTATAAAACACGCTAATGGTCATTGAAAAATGAATCTGAATTTGCAAAGAATCTTAAATGTAATGATGGAGGTGGTATTATGGATGATTTCAAAAGGCGTCTGTTATTAATACTTACTGTCTTAACACTCGGTACAATTGGCTTCTTCACTCCTTACGTCCCTTTGAAAATTGTGTTGGTTTTTTTTGCAATAGCGAGCACAGGATACATAGTAAAGGAGTATACGGGAAAATGGATAGGATTCTTGATTTTATCCGTTTTACTATTTCTTATTCCGATGGCGAATGTAGAAGCGTTTCGCTATATGGCGGAAACTAAAGATAGCAATGTCTTTGTAAACATCGTTGAGAACATCATCGAATCATTCACAGGTAGCGAAGGTTCTAAGGTATCTTATCAACCTGACACGAAGGTTGAATCGAGAGAGAATATAGTTATAGACGTCGATGGCGGGGTTGATATAGTCGTTGGCAAAGGAAATGTTGTCGAATTTCCCAGTCAGCTAAAAACATCGGTGAAAGATGGTAATCTGGAAATTAAAGGTGGAACGAAGAATTCAATTTATAAAATCCTTATCGGCGGAGACGTGCTACGAAGTTTGGAAATTTCAGCCCTCAGTGTAAAGCTCAAGAGTGAACTGGAAAACAACTTAGAGCATCTGTCAATAGATTCAGTTGACACAAAACTTTCAGGAATTATCAAATCTGATTATGCAGAGTTCAATTCAACAGGCTTTGATTTCGATGGGAGTATTTCAGCAAATGAACTTGTTATAAATAGTGTAGGAGTTAATATCAACGGAAATGTATCCTCTGATAGAATCAATATAGATTCTGTCGGCTTGAATTTGAACATTGTCCTATCTAATTGTTCATTGTTCGAAGCTTTTACAACAGGTGCGAGCGGAAAGATAACTTACACGGGTGGAAAGAACTTGAGACTTAGCATCAATAGCACCGGTGGGAAGATAATATTTAAGAACGAGTCAGACAACTCAGTCTCAATACAAGCCGAAGGAGTAAAGGTCGTGAGAGAATGAGCGCTCCATACGTGAATTTTCAAAAAGTCGATAAGCACAGCGGAATTCCTGCATACTTGCAGATAGTTAATCAAATTAAGGCAAAGATTCTTTTAGGAGAGCTAAAGGTAGGTATGCAATTACCTACAGTAAGAGAACTTGAGAAGATATTCGATGTGAATATTAACACCGTCTTGAAGGCTCTCGAGAGGCTGAAAATAGAAGGACTTGTCGAATCAGAACAAGGCATCGGGTACTTCATATCAGGCAACATAGATGTTAGCGTAGACGTGCTGAACGACGTCTATGAACTCGTGAGAACTATAAAAAAGAAAGGGCTCGATTTGCTCACGGCTTTAAAGATAATTGAGGAGGTGTGGAAGAATGTCTAAGATTTTAAGCAATTACTATTTTTTGCAGTTTGACGAGTATTTGCATAAGCAATTGAAAGAGAAATTCGGCACTCTACTAATCTTTTTCGTACTTATGCTCTATCCTGGAAGTGGTAACAAAACTTTCGGTGCGTTTTTCATTATCATATTTTCGATTCTATCTGATATAAAGAACAAGCGTTTAGATTTGTTAACTTTCTTACCTTACTCAAGAAAAAATATATTTTGGTTTGAGTTTGTGCTCACCACGCTTCTGATATTGTTATCCTTCTTCGTTGGTCTGCCGTTTTACAGAAGTTTCCAAAGTTTCTTAGTAGATATCGCAACTGCAATGATTTTCTACTCAGCGTATTACGGACTATCAATTGCCCTAACATGCGGATTGAAAATAGACCCTTACGGAAGCATATTCTTAGTACTTTTAGCCGATGCAATCCTCAGTTCCTTGGGTAAAGAAGGAGTAAAATATCTTTACAACCCTTACAAATTAATAAGTCCGCTAAGGCAGGAAAACATGTTGCTTTCGTTTGTGTTCGCAGTTATTTGTATTTATCTCGGTTATATTGCTTTCAGCAAGAAAGGAGCTGATTAATATGGAAGAAAGAGCAGGATTGAATTTTTCTGATATTTCTCAAAATTTACCTTTGCTTTCAGTGAAGAATCTGAGCAAAAGATTCGGTAACAAGCAAGTTCTTGCCGATATAAACTTCAGTGTAGATAAGGGAAGCATTTTCGCTTTAATTGGTCCAAATGGAGCAGGAAAGACGACAACGATAAGGTCAATTCTAAATTCAATAGAGCCTGACGGAGGAACAATCGAACTCTATGGAGAAAAAATAGACTCTTTTGCAAAACAAAACATCGCCACACTCTCAGAAGACAGGACCGTATTTAGAAATTTCACGGCTCTCGACTACGAAAAGCTATACTCTGCACTTTATCCGAAGTGGGACAGTCAAGTTTTCAGAGGATTCTTGTCAAAGTACGGATTCGATTTATCACAAAAAGTCGAAACATACTCGATAGGTATGAAAACACTCTTCTTTGTGATTCTCTGTCTCTCAACAAATGCCGATTTGCTAATATTAGACGAACCAACTCAACACCTCGACCCAACAGTGAGATACGAAGTGATGAGACTGATACGAGACTACATAACGGCTGATAGGGCATGTATAATTTCATCCCACGAGATGTTTGAGCTTGAAGAGTACGCAACTGAATTTGCGATTATAAATTCAGGAAAGGTTATATACACAGATTCTATCGACAGTGCAAAAGAAAAGCACAGAGTGATAAAACCGGAAAACTCCATACCAGGTGCGGAGGTTATAGGTTTAGTCGGCGACGAGGTATTAGTGAGACTTAACGGAGAAATTGAATTTGAGACTGGAAGATTTCCAAGACTGCATGAGATAGTTGTTGCTTATCTTTCAAGAAAATAAGACAAAAGCGGCTCTTTCGAGCCGCTTTGTTTTTTTATGTATCAGCTTATCGTTTGCCTTCTGCAAGTGTGTTCAGATCGAGTTTTATTCCAGGGCCCATCGTTGTTGCCACAACTGCTTTCTTGATGAAGTGACCCTTAACACCTGCTGGTCTCAATGAGAGTACCTGTTCGTATGCTGATTTGATGTTTTCTCTTAATTTTTCCACATCGAAAGAAACCTTTCCAACTGGGAAGTGGAGATTTCCTGTCTTGTCTGTTCTGACCTCGACTTTACCCTTCTTGAATTCGGAAACCGCTGCTGCAACGTCGTCTGTAACTGTTCCGCTCTTTGGGTTCGGCATTAATCCTCTTGGACCCAATACCTTACCGAGCTTACCGATTACCTTCATCATATCTGGTGTTGCGATTGCAACGTCGAAATCGAAGAAACCTTCGTTAGCTATTTTGTCTGCAAGTTCTTCTGCGCCGACGTAGTCTGCTCCGGCATTCTTTGCTTCTTCTGCCTTGTCTCCTTTTGCAAAGACAAGAACTCTGACCGTTTTACCCGTACCATTTGGAAGGGTTATCGTGCTTCTTATGTTCTGTTCGCTCTTTCTGTAGTCTATATTTGTCTTGAGATGGAATTCAACTGTTTCGTCGAACTTCGCTGTCCCTGTTTTCTTTAAAAGTTCGACTGCTTCTTCGAGCGTGTAGCTCTTTTCTGGATCAATTAACTTTCTCAATTCATTGTATCTTTTGGAGTGCTTAGGCATCTTTTCGCCTCCTCCTTTCCGCTTCAGTCTACGACTTCCAGACCCATGCTGCGAGCTGTTCCTTCGATTATCTTCATCGCAGCTTCAAGGTCGTTGGCGTTCAAGTCTACCATCTTGAGTTCAGCTATTTCCTTAATCTGTTGCCTTGTCACTTTTCCAGCTACTTTCCTCTTTGGTTCAGAAGAACCGGAGTTAATCTTCGCTGCTCTCTTCAAGAGGAAGCTGGCAGGAGGAGTCTTTGTTATAAATGTGAATGACCTGTCATCGTAGACAGTAACAATTACAGGGATAAGCAAACCTGCCTTATCTGCTGTAACTGCGTTGAATTTCTTACAGAATTCCATCAAGTTAACTCCTCTTTGACCCAATGCAGGACCTACTGGAGGAGCTGGTGTTGCTTTTCCGGCTTCAAGTACGAGTCGTACTTGCGCTACTACCTTCTTTGCCATACAACTTACCTCCCTTTTGTGGTATTTTCGGGCTTACGCCCTCCCACTGTGCACAAGAGTGCACAAACTCTATCTTTTATATTTTCTCCACTTCACTTACATGAACCGATACTGGTGTTTCCCTACCGAAGATCGTTATCATTACCTTAAGTTCTTGCTTTTCTTCGTCAACTTCCTTAACAACTCCGACGAAGCCCTCGAATGGTCCCGTAACGATCTTGACGGAATCTCCAGCTTGGATTTCCAGCTCTACCTTTGTAACCTTTGCCTCAACTTGATGCACTTCTTCAAGTCCAGCCAATCTCTTTATGTAATGAACTTCCTGTGGTTTCAACGGTAGCGGCCTGCCACCAGCTGAAACAAATCCCATTACAAACGGTGTTCCTCTGACGAATTCCCATGTATGATCATTCATTATCATCTCTACAAACAAGTATCCTGGATAGAGTTTCCTCTTTTTTGTCTTCTGAACAACGATTTCTCTTCTTGTTGGGTAATCAACTATAGCAACTCTTCCCGTGCTTTTTGAGAATATCTTCCTACCCTCTGCTAAGGTTTGTCCTGCTTTTACCTGCACACCTTTTTTGCATGCTGAGGAATTAAAGACATCGCCGTGTATTACATACGCATCTTCATCGCCAAGTATCGTCCTAACAACGACCTTCTTAACTTTTTCATTTATAACAACCTTACCATCTATATCACAGATATATTCATCGCTCGATGCTAAGAACGTTCCCTGAAAAACGTTGGCTCCTATTCTTAATCCCGATACTGGCTTTGCAGATTCTGGAATAACGTAAGTCTTTGAAAATTTCTTATCAGTTGTTTCAATAACAATCCTTCTTGCATTTATCACTTCGGAGATTGTACCATCTCTCCTAACCTTTATCGCTGGTTCTTCGGCAAGAATAGCTCCCTTTTCAACGTCCTTGCCATTGCTCACGTGAAGTTTTGCTTCGTGAGAAACGATATGCCTCTCCAAAGACTTGCTCGACGTGTCGATAACTGTTTCTTCCAACACGACTACATTCGGGATAATAGATTCATAACCTTGAGCCTTAATCTTGGCATCAAGGTTTTCTTTAACCCTATTTTCATACCCCGTAATGGTATGAATTATGTACCATTCCTTTTTCATTATTATTCACCTCAGAATCTTTGAAGCAGGGCACCAAGCGTACCAGAGAAGAGAAGGTCAACTAAGAACAGATAAAGTGCGGAGACTCCCAAAATAAACAAAACTACTCCTGTAGATGTCAGGAGTTCTTCTCTGTTTGGCCAAGTAGTCTTCTTCGCTTCAGCTTTAACTTCTCCAAAGAACTTCTTCAACTTTTCCATACCTTATCTCCCCCGAAATGTTTTGCGTTTCAAAGTTATTATTCTTACAACTATAAATAAAATTTGGCAGGGGCGGCAGGACTTGAACCCGCAACACCCGATTTTGGAGACCGGTGCTCTGCCAGTTGAGCTACGCCCCTGCAAAAAGTTTTCATTTATCCAAACTGATTAAACCTTCGTTTCGTTATGGAATGTGTGTTTGTTGCACTTCGGGCAGTATTTCTTAAGTCTGAGTTTATCCTTCTTGCTCTTTTCTTTTGTTGTGTAGTAATTTCTTGTCCCGCATTCTTCACACTTGAGACCTATTTGAACTCTCATCTTTATCCAGCCTCCTATAAAAAAATATCTGGTGGTGAGGGAAGGATTTGAACCTTCGAAGGCATTCTGCCAGCGGATTTACAGTCCGCCCCCTTTGGCCACTCGGGCACCTCACCACACATCCGTGGTCTGGAGCCAACGGAGGGACTTGAACCCTCAACCTGCTGATTACAAGTCAGCCGCTCTAGCCGGTTGAGCTACGTTGGCTCGCTCATGCGATAGTTATTATAACCGATGCGTGGTATTTTGTCAACGTTTCAAATCTGTTTATCTACGTTACAAATTTTCACAGACCTTTCAAAGACCAACCTCGTATTTTCACAGCCGAAGTATATGATACCATAAAAGTTCTTTATTTCAAGTACCTATTTAATATTTCCCTATTACTCGTAAACAATCTCCCAAGTGAATTCGGGAACTGCCTTCTTCATCATCGCTGATACTCCGCAGTACTTCTCTTGAGAGAGGTTGATAGCTTTTTCAACTTGTTCTCTTGGTGGTTCTCCGTTGAATTTGAATATGTATTTCAAGTGGATTTTTGTATAGACTTTAGGATGATCTTGCGTCTGTTCGTAGTCAATTTCCATTCTGAAGCTTTCCATTTGGTCTATAACTCTCATTTTTCTGAGCAATGACACAACATCCATTCCTGTACAACCCATTAATGCATATAGCATGAGTTCCTTCGGTCTTGGACCTGCATCATGACCGCCAACGGAAGGATCTGCATCGATTACAAGGTCGTGTCCGGAAAGGGTCTTTGAATAAAAGAGCATCCCTGAATAATAATCCATTCTCGCTGTTGCCACTAGTGTACACCTCCACACCTAATATTCAGACTTTCATTTTGCCAAGTATTATCAACACACCGAGTATTACCATAAAAGCTCCACCGATGTACTTGATCCACTTTTCCCATGCAGGTTTGCCGAATCCCATCGTTAGCGCCTTTGAAATTCCAGCACCTATCGTGAGGAACGGAATAGAAATTCCAAGAGAGTATATGAACAACAGCCATATACCTTTTACCATATTCTGTTGCGATGCGATAAGCAAGATCGATGCAAGTATTGGACTGCTGCATGGTATCCAGACGAACCCAATCGCCCCACCAAGAATTAGCCCACCTACGAATCCAGCATTTTTAAATTTCCAGAGGTTTGCTTTTGCACCCTTGAAAAGCTGCATCTCGGCAACGTACAGTATTCCAAATACTATTATACCAATACCTATTATTTTCTCCAAAACACTCGAATATTTAGCCAAAAACCCACCTATAAACGAAGACAACCCGCCGAGAAGACTGAATATCACTGAAAAGCCAAGGAAAAATCCTACCAATCTCAGTGCCCTCTTTTGCCCACCGAGAACTATTCCAATGAATCCGGGAATAAGAGGCAAAACGCATGGGCTGAAAAATGAAAGAAACCCGTGTGCTAAAGCCAACCAAACACTAACATCTGTCGGTGTAAGCGAAATCATACAATCACCTCAGGTATTAATCATTTAGAAGAGACAAGAAGTACCCTTATAACGCCCATACCGTTAAGTTTCTTCGCAACATCCGAATTCGTAGTTACGTACAGCGTGTTTATATCAACTTTGCTTGGTACTGAGTCAACACTTTGTGCGTTTTTGTCGTATTTCAAAACGTAATCAGCATCTTCTTTTTTGACGTTAACTATAGTAGGTTTACCTTTGTAATCTTCATTCTTCTTTGAATATTCCTCAAAAGTCCCTTTATAGTTCTCATCAACAACCTTAACGATGAACCGCAAAGCTTTCAAGAAATCCGGCGCAGGCATGAAGCCAGGCACTTGAGTGACTTGTCCTTGGTCTTTCAAGAATACGAATGTCGGTGTGCCCCTAACACCAAACCCTCCGAAGAGCTGGTCATTCGTATAAGTTTTTCCCAAAAAGGTAGTTTTGTAAGAACCCGGCTCAATCTTAACGAATATGTAGTTCCCTCGTAGAATCTCTTGAACATCTTTGTTTGGAAGTACTTCTTTCTCAAAAAGCTTGCAGTAGTAGCACGATGGAGAGGAAAAGTTAATTAAAAGAAGCTTCTTCTCTATCATTGAAAGCCTGTGAGCTATGCCCAAATCTGTGAATGTGTGTTCGTAGCCGAATGAAAGAGTAGCAAACATAGCTATAACTATTAATAATAATTTGATACTCTTTAGCATAAAATCATTCCCTTCCAGCTTTGAGATTTTTAACTTGAACCTTTTCATGAAAAGCTTAGAGAAAAACCTCAAGATAGGACAGCTGAATTTCATATTTTCACCCCTCTTTGCCAAAGTTCTCATCTTTGCAAAATAACACGGAAGGCAAAAGCCTTCCGTATTCATATTTCGATTAGCTAATTCCAAGAATTCTGTCGATTCTTGCCTTGTCAAATCCGACGATTATCTCGTTTCCTATTTCGATTACGGGAACGCCCATCTGCCCGGATTTTCTAACCATTTCCTCTGCGCCTTTTCTGTCTTTGGAAACATCTACTTCAGTGTATGGGATTCCAAGTTGTTTGAAATAATCTTTCGCCCTTCTGCACCATGGACATGTGGGGGTTGTGTAAATCTTTACCTTGTATGTTGGCATATCAACACCTCCTCCTTAATTCCTCATTCTGTTGAATTAGAAGTATTTCTTTGCTGCGTGCTCAACAGCGATAGCACCATCAGCGGCTGCGGTGACTATCTGTCTCAATCCTTTAATCTTTATATCTCCAACTGCGTATATTCCAGGAACGTTCGTTTCCATATTTTCATCAGTAATAATGTATCCGTAGTCGTTCATATCAACCAAACCTTTGAACGCTTCTGTTTGCGGGACAAGACCGACGTAGATGAACACACCATCAGCTTTTATAACGCTTTCCTCTTTTGTCTCGTTGTTTACGATGACTACTTCTTCAACCTTGTTCGAACCTCTGATTTCTTTAACGATGTGGTTTGTTATTACCTTAATCTTTGGATTGCTCAGAATTCTGTCCTGCAGAACCTTTGCAGCAGTCAATTTTGGCAGATTCTGAACCATCGTTATACTGTTAACAATCTTGGAAAGGAAGTGTGATTCATCACATGCACTATCTCCACCGCCAACAACGACAACGTCTTTGTCTTTAAATAAATATCCGTCACAAGCTGCGCAGTATGTGACTCCCCTGCCTCTGAATTCTGCTTCTCCAGGAACGCCAAGCTTCCTTGGCTGCGTACCTGTTGCGATTATTACAACCTTTGCCTTGACCTTGTTTCCATCATCTAATTCAACAACTTTGTATTCCCCATCAACATACACTTTTTGCGCAAATGCGTAATGAATCTCTGCTCCGAAGTGCTTTGCATGGTCTGCAAATTTTTGCCCAAGTGCTTGACCTTCTATGCTTATCTCACCGGGCCAGTTTTCTACGACATGTGTCTGAGTTACTGCTCCACCTTCAATAGCTTTTTCAATTACAAGAGCCGTTAAACCAGCTCTACGAGCATATATAGCCGCTGTTAAGCCAGCTGGTCCTCCACCGATGATTACGATATCATAGTATTCTTTCAAAGAACCTCCGAGGCTTCCCAAGTCAAATTCAAATCCGCTCATGTTTACCCCTCCTTTAAGACAAATTTTTCACATTGTTCTCTTCTAAAAGCTCAGGGCACAGTGATGTGCCCTGAGTGTGTTTTACTATTAGTAAATCACTTTTCAGATTACTCTGCAAGGTCAAGTACTTGCTGTAAGAACTGTGGCTCTGGATATGCACCAATGAAGAATTTGTCGGGATTCCTGTTAACAGCTATGTGAGGAACTGACGAAACTCCAAATTGCTCGCTCATGTCGAAGAATTCGTTCGCTTCAACAACTTCAGCTGTTACCATATCACTTGCAAGTGCCATGTTGTGAGCAGTGAGTGCTGCTCTTGGGCAGTATGGACATGTCGGTGTCACGAATACACTGATCTTCACTGGTTTGTCAAGTGATTGGAGCTTTGCAATCGTCTCTGGAGAAAGCTGTGGTTTTGCACCATTTCCGAACGTGACTATGTCCTGAATCAAAGTGCCAAATTCGTGACCAGAAGGAATTCCGTAGAACCTAACACCTCTGTCTTTTCCATCATCAAGTGTAAGAATCAATGCAGGTGCGTATTCAACATTGTATTCTTTACCCTTTTCGCTGTTTCTGTGGTACTTCTCAACTATTATCTTGTCTGAAAGCTCTGCAACTTCATCTAACAACTGGCTTTCAAGATCACAGTACTCACAATTCTCCTCGTGGAAGAATATAAGCTTCACGCTGTTCTTCAATTCCTTTCCAAACAGTTCAGCCAAATACTTCTTATCCTTTTCTGCTAATAAACCCATCTAAAAACACCTCCACTTTCGTTTTACACTCTTATTATACCCCATGTTTAGAGACTTAGAGTTAACTAATTGTAAAAAATAGACAAATTTTGTCTATTTTTATTCTACCCCATTAATGCATCTTTGTCAATCCTTTATATTATCCCTTCAACCATTCGATTACAGCTCTTGTTACATCTTCCTTCTCCACATCGTTGCTCAGCACGTGTCCAGATTTTTCGAAAATCAACAATTTCCTTCTCTCTGACCTAATGTTGTTGTAAATGAACTCAGCAGCTGATAGGGGAACGGTATTATCATTTCTTGCAGCTACAACCAACGTGTCGCTCGTAATATCCTTCACAGCTTTTCTGGAAAGTTTCATCAATTTGTACAACTCAGCAGCTTGTTTGGGCCAGTTGAATGACCAGTATTCCCTTTTTAGATATTCAAGGTCTGGGTCATCGTATACATCGTTGTTCTCCCTTATCATCTTATCTTTAAAGAGTGCCAGTAAAGGTGTTAATTTTATTCGATTATCAATCGTGTGTGTAGCTGCCGCTAACGTTACAAGCTTTTTCGGTTTCAGATGAGAAGCCAAAATCAATGCTATTACACCACCCATTGATAAGCCAACGATGTACACTTCGCTGCATAGTGCTTTGAGGTCATAATACGCATCGTAAGCTCTTCTCAACCAATCATGGCTCGTTGTGGTGAGGAAGTCAGCACCGCACGTGCCATGCCCTGGCAATCTTGGAACAGATACTGTAAAACCTGCGTTATTGATTTCATATGCCATGTATTCATAATCATGTGGCGAACCTGTAAAGCCGTGGATTAGAAGTACCCCCTTATCACCTCCGGGTAAAAACACTGGAAGCGACTTTTTCACAGTTTTCGTATCGACAAAACCGAATTCCATATACCTTCCCCCTTGTTCAGTCTCAACCAAAATTCCATGCTAAACAATTATACCACAGAATACTTCGCCAAAGATTAAACCCTGTATTTGTTAAAAGGCAGGCTTAAAAGAAAGCCAACAAAAAGCGAGAGTACAATCGTTGGACCAGGCGGGGTGTCAAAATAGTATGCTGATATGTAACCAACAAGCGAAAACACTATGCTAAAAATTACAGATTTGCTTATAGCATCTCCAAAAGAGTTAGCAAACTGTTTTGCAAATACTCCCGGCAAAACCAAGAACGCTCCCATAACTATAACACCCGCTAACTTTAGCGAAGATATAACAACCATCGAAATTGAGAAAAGCACTATTAACTTGAGAATCTTAGTCTTGATGCCATAAAACTCCGCCATTTTCTCATCGGCGATCCAGTATGCTATTTCATATTTATTAAGGAGTATAACTGGCGTAACAATTGCCAGAATTAATGCTATCAACAAGACGTCGCTCTTTGAGATGAGCAACAGATTGCCAAACAAATAAGCAGTAACGTCTGTAGTGTACCGCGGAGACTTGGAGAAAACTATGACACCAATCGCCATGAAGACCGGAAGCAACATACCGATCGCCGTACTTTCTGCAATAATTTCTTTTTTGCTTATCAAATAAACAAGGTATGCAAAAACTAAAGTAGCGAGTACTGAACCCAAGAATATGTTGAATTGCAGCAAAACAGCGAATGCAACACCAGCAAATATTGCGTGGGCTAATCCATCGCCAATGAATTCCATGCGCTTGTAGACTATAACAGGCGAGACAAGTCCTGTGAGAAAAGCTACAAGAAAAGAGGCTGTCAGAGAATACCTAAGGAATTCGAAACTTGCTAAGTCAGTAAGAAAGGACATATTCACTGCCCCTTTCCTTTTGAAGAAGATCCATCTTCTTCGGCGTGATGAATGTGCTCAACTTCATAATGCTTGTCTGATCTAAGCCAAATGTCGAATTCTCCGAATATTTTCTTCACATCTTCAGGACTGATCTTGTTTGTCGGTCCATGGCAGTGGAGCGTTTTATTCAAGCACATAACGGTTGAACACTTTTCGAATACCATACCAATATCGTGGCTGACCATCAGTATAGTGATTCCCTTTTCTTCCCTAAGTTCGTTCAAAAGCTCGTAGAATCTTGCCTTACCAAGTTCATCAACACCAGATTCCGGCTCGTCTAATATGAGTATATCCGGCTCAGACAACAACGCACGAGCCAACATCGCCCTCTGGTATTCTCCACCAGAAAGCTTACCTACAAGCTTCTTACCATACCCTTCAAGTCCAACCCTCTTAAGAACTTCTTCCACTATGCCCTCGCATTTCTTATCACCTCGAATAGCGACTCTTACGAAATCGTATACACTCATCGGAAGTTCCCTGTTGAACTGGGAGAGCTGAGGCACGTAGCCAACTTTTCCTTCAACTACTACCTCTCCTTCAAAAGGTGTAAATCCGAGAATCGACTTCACAAGCGTGGACTTACCAGCACCGTTTGGACCGATTATACCGGCGAACTCGCCACGGTACAATTCAAACGAAACATTTTTCAAAATATCCACTTCCCCAAATTTCACTGAAAGATTCTTGACTCTTATCACCATCTGATTATTTGCCATCGAACGCCTCCTTGATTGATACATAAGCACTTTCGAAAAGTTCAGTAATACTCTTAGCATTTGTGCCGATTGGATCTAAGATCTTATAATTCCTCTTCAGTTCCTTGGAAATTGTTTCGATACCAGATTTGTTGAACTGCGGTCCAACGAAAATACCTATTAATTTGTTCTTCTTTGCTTCTTCAACGATTTCTTTTATATGCTTTGCTGATGGCTGCTTTCCATGTCCTTCTTCAACAGACAAAATATTTATGTTGTATTTCTTAAACAGATAGAAATAAGAAGGGTGATCCAGAATAACAACGGCATTTTTTCTACCTGATAAGAGTTTATCAAACTTGAAAGAAATATTCGTAAGAGAAGTGATAATCTCTTTCGCACGAGTTTTGTATTTCTCGGCGTTTCTTGCATCTTTCTTTGAAAGCTCGTCTCTGATTTTCGGCACGATGTACTTTGATAGAAACTCGGGCGACAGCCATACATGTGGGTTGTACCCCTCTTCATGTTCGTCTCCTTGTTCATCTTCAACATGCACTTCGTCTTTTGAAAGCTTATCCTTTGGTATGTAATCTCCGAGGTACACTACATTTTTGTAGTTTTTTAGATACGCATCATCCAAACCTAAACCGTTTGCAAATATGATGTCCGCCTTTGCCAGTACCTTCACATCGCTAACAGACGGACTGAAAGTGTGCGGATCTGAACCAGGCTTTATTAAAATATTAACACTAACCCCGCTAACATTTTTAACCATATCTTTAACTATCAGATAATATGGATTTATAGTAGCGACTATGTTCAATGCAAACGCAGAACTAACAAGAAAAGGTATCATCACAGCACATCTCAAGAACTTCTTCAATTCCATACAAACACCTCCGAGACGGTCTATTCTAATTTTTCTCGACACTCCTGACAAAGTCCAGAGAAGAGAACGAAGTGCTCTTCTATTTCAAAACCGTAGCGCTTTGAAATCTCTCTTTCGTAATCCTCCATGTAGCAATCCTCGATTGGAAACAACCTTCCACATTTGGAACATCTGAAAAAGTGCCTATGTGTTGCAGCTGAATAATAGTATGTGAACTCCCCAAGAGAGAAGCTCTTTATATATCCGTTCTTCGATAAATAATCAAGAGCGCGGTAAACAGTTGTAAGACTCATGTCAGAAAGAGCCCTGCTTACCTCATATGCCGTCAAAGGAACTGATGAATTCATTATCTCATTGAAAACCTTTTCTTTGTTCTTCGTCATTCGAACCATCTTTAAAAACACACCTTCCTTACTGCTCTTTAAAGTCCTTTGCAAAAAATGAAAATGATTTTCATTTTCAGACATATTATACGCCCTATGTCTTTTTTAGTCAATATCTAATTTTGGATATATCATAATCTACTTAGGTTTGCCAAATTTTTATCTTGACAACTTTTTCACATGTGATATGATATATATGTAATTGAGACTCAGTCTCAACAAAATATACAAAAAGCAGAGGGAGGCGTTGTCTATGAAGTTCAAAGGATTGTTTTTGGCACTAAGCTTTTTGCTTTTGGCTGGAACCGTTCTTTTAGCAAATGGTGTCGTGAACGTCTATACTGACAGACACTATGAAACGGATGATGCTATTTTCAAGCTATTCGAGCAGACAACGAACATCAAAGTTAACGTGCTAAAAATTGGCTCTGACGAATTGGTTCAGAGACTTAAACTCGAGGGCAAGAATACGCAAGCAGATGTCATAATCGTTGCAGACGTTGGAAGGTTACATTCGGCGAAAGAAGAAGGTTTGCTCCAGCCAGTGAAGAGTGAATTTCTAAACCAAGTAATTCCAGAAAAGTTCCGTGATATTGATAATTACTGGTTCGCACTCACGAAAAGAGCAAGGATTATCGTTTATTCAAAAGAGAGAGTGAATCCATCTGAGATAAAAACATATCAGGACTTGGCAAATCCAAAGTGGAAGGGAAAGATTCTCGTTCGCACCTCCGCCCACGTCTACAACCGTTCACTTCTTGCATCTCTTATAGCTTTGCACGGTGAAGATTATGCTCGTGACTGGGCTTCCAAGATTGTTGCTAATTTAGCACGTGAGCCTAAAGGAAATGACAGAGATCAGATAAAGGCTATCGCCGCTGGTGTTGGTGATATTGCCATCGTTAACAGCTATTATGTAGGGCTCATGATTAATTCAAGCGATCCAGAAGAACGAGCGGCTGTGAGCAAGGTCGGGGTTATATTCCCGAACCCAACGCACGTTAATATCAGTGGCATGGGATTAGTGAAATATGCAAAGAATCACCTCAACGCTATCAAGTTAATGGAATTCCTCCTCTCGCCCAAGGTTCAGAAGATGTACGCTGATGCAAATTATGAGTTTCCAATTAACCCTGAGGTTGAACCAAGCGAATTGCTGAAATCTTGGGGAACATTCACAGAGCAAAACGTCCGACTTTCCAGAATAGGTGAACTTGGCAGCAAAGCAGCGATGATATTTAATATGGTTGGATGGAAATAATCTGAGTAATCTTCACCGCAGGTAGTACTATATTGCTGCCTGCGGTCTATTTTTGATTCAAAGAGGGTGATTCTTCTGGGCAAATTAAAGCAAAGCCTCCTCAATTACTGGAACATTCTAAGCCTTATTGCTATAGTCCTTATACTTCTGCCCAATGTGGCAGTATTTCTTGGTAGTGTCAGCAATATCAGTCCATACTGGGAACATATCAAGAATTACCTTCTTAAAGACCACATCAAGAACACTATTGTTATGCTGCTGTTTACCGGAATATTTTCATCTGTAATCGGCGTTACAGCGGCATGGTTTGTGGTGCGTTACGACTTTCCACTCAGAAACTTCTTTTCTTGGGCTCTTGTCTTGCCCCTGGCTTTCCCACCTTACGTGGGGGCTTATACTTACAGCAATTTGCTAAGTTACACAGGACCAGTGCAGCTTTTTATGAGAAACATAGGAATTCAAGTCAATCAAAAGTACTTCGATATTATGAATATCAAAGGCGCAATATTCATCTACACAGTCTTCCTATTTCCCTATGTGTATCTTATCGCAAAATCTTTTATCCAGAAAGAATCCGGCTCACTTATTGAGGTCTCAAGAACTCTTGGCAAAAATGCGTGGGAGATTTTCTTTAAAGTAGTTCTGCCAATATCCCGTGGTCCAATAATCGCTGGGGTTAGCCTCGTGCTCATGGAGGTTTTGAATGACTATGGGGTAGTTAAATACTTTGGTATTCAAACTCTCAGCACCACAATCTTCAC
Source organism: Fervidobacterium riparium (assembly GCF_025370035.1). NCBI lineage: Bacteria > Thermotogati > Thermotogota > Thermotogae > Thermotogales > Fervidobacteriaceae > Fervidobacterium > Fervidobacterium riparium. The sequence goes on along the minus strand of NZ_CP009277.1, from coordinate 1,759,031 downwards.
CGCATGGTTCAGCATGGGCGATTTGACAGCAGCTAAAAAAGTCGCATCAACTCTTATGATCTTCGTATTTATCCTTCTGTTCACAGAAAGATTTTCGAGAAGGAGAAAGAGATACGAGTACACAACCACAAAGGTCAAGCCACTGAACAGAGAAAAGCTTGGTGGTCTTAAAGGTGTTCTCGTAACGCTACTTTGTTTTTCAGTTCTTTCAGTCGGTTTTTTTATTCCTTTATTCCAGATAATCTATTCAGCGTCTTTCTCACTTCACTTATTCCTCAATTCCGAAATTCTTACTTTCATCTTTGACTCTTTAAAGGTAGCTCTTGCTGCAACGATTATTATCGTAGTTTCTTCTCTGATTATCGCGAATACCGTTAGAATAACACCAAACAGCTTTGTTAAATCGTACAGGGAGCTGGCAACTTTTGGATATTCCGTACCCGGTGCTGTTGTGGCTATTGGAATTCTGTACGTGATATTCTCATTAAACGATACTGTGTTCAACGGAAATGCCGGGTTCTTGCTCAGTTCCACCACCGTTATTCTTTTGTTAGCCTATATAATACGGTTTCTTGCGGTGGGATATAACTCGATAGAAGCTGGTTTTCAAAAGATTGGTAAGTCTTTCTTTGAGGCTTCAAGAACGCTTGGGCATGGTGTGACTGCCACGTTTTTCAAAGTCGATTTGCCCATGCTTAAGCCAGCTATCGTAAGTGGTATTCTCCTTGTTATGCTTGAAATATTCAAGGAACTGCCACTAACATTAATCCTTAGACCGTTCAATTTCGACACGCTTGCAACAAAGATCTACCAGTACACTTCCGACGAGATGCTTCCTGAGGCGTCTGTTTTGTCTCTAATACTTGTCCTTATTTGTACGGCTGGGGTTTATTTAGTGACTCATCTGAATACAAAAGAGGTGAAGTGAATGTTCCTCGAAATCAAAGATTTGTATTTTCGGTACAGAAATTCCAAGGATTACGTACTGAAAAACATAAATTTCAATGTAGAAGAAGGAGAAATTGTCTGCATCTTAGGTGAGAGTGGTAGCGGAAAAAGCACCCTTCTTAGACTCATCTCCGGGCTGGAAACACCTCAGCAAGGTATAATTAAGATTGCAGGAAGAACCGTAGTTGATCACAACACTTTCGTTCCGCCTGAGAAAAGGAATATAGGATTTGTTTTTCAGGATTATGTACTTTTCCCACATTTGAATGTATCACAAAATATACTCTTCGGTGTTCGTGAAAAGAATAAGTCGAAAAGAGAAGAGATTCTTCATAGAATGCTGAAAGTGCTGAAAATAGAGGAACTTAAAGATAGATATCCGTACCAACTCAGCGGCGGGCAACAGCAGAGAGTGGCACTTGCACGTGCATTAGCCATGGACCCGTCCTTGGTTCTTTTGGATGAGCCTTTCAGCAATCTCGACGCAGATCTTCAAGAAAGCGTACGACGAGAGATTAAAGAGATAATCAAATCAACTGGAAAGACTTGTATTTTCGTTTCTCACGATAAAGAAGACGCTCTTGAGTTAGCTGACAAGATAGCAATCATACAGAAAGGTGAGATTATTTTCTACGCAGCGAATTCTGTTTTTCGCTCTTCAATTCTAAACCGAGAGATACCTGCTAATCTTGCATAACTCTCTGCCATATTTTGTAACGTACTACTTCTGATGTTTTTCCAAAATACATTTCACCCCTTGACACTTTAAAGAGCATATGATATTATTCTTATCGGCACGTCTTGCCAAAGACGAATAGGTGACCTGGTAGCTCAGCAGGTAGAGCACCTGACTTTTAATCAGGGGGTCGCGGGTTCGAATCCCGCCCGGGTCACCAGAGAGGTGCGAGAGTGGCGGAATTGGCAGACGCGCTGGACTTAGAATCCAGTGGGACTGATAATCCCGTGAGGGTTCAAATCCCTCCTCTCGCACCAGGCGAAGGGTTAACGAGCGGGTGTAGCTCAGCGGTAGAGCACTTGCTTGCCAAGCAAGGGGTCGCGGGTTCGAAACCCGTCACCCGCTCCAGATTTTAAAAAGTCCGTGCGAGCGCACAAGCGCTCTTTTTTTATCGAAATCATTTGAATGTTTTGAACAAAAATCACTTCAAAAAGGCTTCTTGACGAATTTTTTAGCTTGTGGTATAATATATAGTGATCGCGATAAAAAATCTGAAATCTATGCCGAGGTGGCGGAATTGGCAGACGCACATGGTTGAGGGCCATGCGGTCATTGGGACCGTGCGGGTTCAAATCCCGCCCTCGGCACCAAAATAGCAGATGCGCCCTATCAAGGGCGTTATTTTTTCAATCCACCTATCTTAAACGATTTTCGTTTTAAAATAGTCTAATAATATTGGGAAAGAAAGTCATTGGCAAATTAATATTGGGGGCGAACGGTTTCGACGGGGGTAAGTCCTCGTTGGAAGCGAGCCGAGGTTGCCTGCCGTCCGCGTTAAAAAACGGCAGGAAAAAAGTTAAGTGCCAACGAATACGTTCCTCTCGCTGCCTAATTAACAGGTAGCCGTCCGCTACAGAGTCTGGCCAGTGCTCTGTAGTTGGGCGTGACCCAACTGGCCAGGTAGTTCAGATGCGCCTCACGTCTGAAACTACCTTACTCAGTGAGGCTGGTCAGTTAGTAGCCTGTCTGTGGGCGACTAACTGGCGAGATCCAAATCACAGACTGCGCTCGGAGATGCCAACGTGGATTTACTTTCGGACGCGGGTTCGATTCCCGCCGCCTCCACCAGAACAAAAAAGCCCTGAGAAATAAGGGCTTTTTTGTTATTCTAACGAATTAGAAACATGGTATTGTGCAAGAAGTTATTTAGAAATGAGCTTTTTAAGACTTCGAAGCTACTATTTCTTGTAATTAAGAAAGTAACATTTTACCAAAAAGCCTTTCATTGCGCCGACAAAAGTAGTATAATGGAAGATAACTTATTAATCATATTAATCATACAAGCTTCTTAAATTGTAATAAGATGCAGCATTCTCTGAAGAAATCAAACAATGCCAATTATGTGAATGGGGTTATTGTAATGAAACTTTCTGAGAGATTAATAAATTGGGCTTGGGTTTATTTGTTATTGGTGTTTTTGTGAATACTTTAATTTATAGGATGCCTAAAATACTTTTAATAATTATATATGTGGTAGCAGGAATTTTAATTCTAACAGGCGGTGTGGTTCTTCGTCGCATTGGGAAACAAGTCTAAGTTTTTTCTGTAGTTTGTCCTTTTATTAAAGCTAAAAATCATGTTTCACCTACACAGCTTTTTCTTTTCAAGTCAAACCTTTCGTTTACATGTTCACTATCAGTTTTTATAAAATGACCTTATAAAATGACTATGAATTCTTTATTATATAATCTTAATAAGATCTCAAATCCTCATACATTAAAAATGACGATAGATGATTACAAAAGCAAAGAAAAAGGGGGTAAGAGCTTGAAATTAGCTTTCACCTTACTCTTGGATTTGTGGTACATATGGGCTTTGATAATTATTAGTGCGATATTATCATTATTAAAACCAAAAATAAAGGGTGTATTAGGTGAGAAGTCTGTTTCTCTCCTTCTATCTCGATTAGATCCAAAGAAGTATAAAGTTTTAAATAATCTCTTAATTAAGGTTGGTTCCAAGACTGTCCAGATAGATCATGTTGTTGTTTCGAACTACGGAGTATTTGTTATTGAAACAAAGAATTATCAAGGCTGGATATATGGCAAAGAATACGATGAGTACTGGACGCAAGTCATATACAAAAGGAAAGAAAAGTTTTTCAATCCAATCAGGCAGAATTATGGACACATTCAAGAGCTTAAAGAAATATTATCAGATTTAGGTAATATAAAATTTATCTCAGTGGTAGTTTTCACCACAAAGGCTGATTTGAAAGTTGAGGCAAAGACTGATGTTGTTTCAACAACCGCACTTGTAGAAACAGTAAAGAAGTACAATCAAGAATGTTTAACTGATGAGCAGAAGGAGATGATTTTTGAGAGGCTTATTTCAAAAAATATTAATAGTCGCAAAAATATGAAGGAACACGTGAAGAATGTTAGGATTCATAAATTAAATGGGAAGAAATGAAGCCTTGAGTGATGATAACAATAACTTTGTCATATGTAGAGAACCCAAGACAAAAAGCATATCGCTTTCAGGGAACTGTGCAATGTTAGAACGCTGAATGATTGGGGGGTTTTTATGGATCTAACTATCAGGCCTATAAGATTTGAAGACGCTGTCTTTCTCAGCGAATTGCGGACTATGGACGGTACAAGGGAAACAACTCTCGGTATTAAGAGTGAAAGGATAACAAGATCCGAGGAGTATATAAGGGGGTTAGGACCAAACGATCATGTGTTTGTGGCAGAGATAACAGAAAACGGAGAAAAGAAAGTAGTGGGGGTTGTTGGACTTCATGTGAACACAAACCCGAGACAAAGACACTCTGCACGCCTTGGCATTGCTGTTCATAGGGATTATCAAGGAAGAGGAATAGGTAGAGCACTATCGAATGAAATCTTAGACTTGGCAGATAATTGGTTGAAACTACTGAGAATCGAACTTGAGGTTTTTGTTGATAACGAAAGAGCCATAAAGCTCTATGAATCCTTGGGATTTCAGATAGAGGGAACAAAGAAGTACGCCGCAGTCAAAGATGGAAAGTATGCAGACATCTACATAATGGCGAGATACAACTTGTGAGTCACTAGAATAATTGATAGTTCTTTAATTCATAAGAGTTCTGTTCTCAATAAAAATCATTACTATAGTTTTAAAAGCCCTGATTTCTCAGGGCTTTTGCTTTTTTGTTATATGTCAAAATCGATTGACAACTCGCAAATACAAGGTATACCATTATATAAGCAAGTTCCTTTGAGTATTGAAAAACTACAAATATATCAATAGACCACACGATTGAGGAGGCAGGTATTGTGGGAAAGAAGAAAGTAGATATCACGAAACTACTGCATTCAATGACTTTAGGAGAAAAAATAGGACAGTTGGTGCAGTTAGCACCATTTCTTTTCAAGGACAGTGCAAAGGGCATAATAACAGGTCCTATGGAAGCGTTGGGCATTAAGGATTCAGATGTTTGGAACGCAGGGTCAGTGTTGGGTACCGCTGGGGCTGAAGAGACAATAGAAATACAGAAGATGTACTTGGAAAGGAACAAAAAGAAAATCCCACTGATGTTTATGGCTGATATTATCCACGGATACAGAACGATATTCCCCATTCCACTAGCGCTTGGTTGTACTTGGGATGAGAAGTTAGTTGAGAAAGCAGCAAGGGTATCTGCGATAGAAGCTTCAGCCGGCGGTGTGCATGTAACATTCTCACCTATGGTTGACCTCGTCAAAGACCCAAGATGGGGAAGAGTTATGGAGTCGACAGGAGAAGATCCATATTTGAACAGCGTTATGGCACGTGCATTTGTAAGGGGCTATCAAGGTGATGATATTTCAAAAGAAGGAAACATCGCATCCTGTGTAAAGCACTTTGCAGCGTACGGCGCAGTGGAAGGAGGAAGAGAATACAACACCGTTGACATCTCTGAAAGAATGCTTAGAGAGTTCTATTTGCCAGCATATAAAGCCGCAATAGACGAGGGCTGCAAGATGGTTATGACTTCATTCAACACCGTCAACAGCATCCCTTCGTCTGGTAACAAGTGGCTCTTGAGGGGCATTTTGAGAAATGAATGGGGATTTGAAGGCGTAACTATATCCGACTGGGGTGCAATAAAGGAACTTATTCCTCACGGAGTTGCAGAGGATGAAAAGGAAGCTGCCGAGAAGGCTATAAAAGCTGGCGTTGATATAGACATGATGACAGGATGTTATATCAAGAACTTGGAGAAGTTAGTCAAAGAAGGGAAAGTAGACGAAAAATTCATCGACGAAGCTGTCTATAGGATATTAAAACTCAAAGAAGAGCTTGGCTTGTTTGAAAATCCCTTCAAAGGTGCAGATATAGAAAAAGAAAAACAGGTTGTCCTGTGCGATGAACACAGAAGGATTGCCCGTGAAGTCGCTGCAGCATCCGTTGTGTTGCTGAAAAATGAAGATGTTTTGCCATTTGACAAGAGCATCAAGAAATTAGCGATAATCGGTCCTTATGCGGATGAACACGCTATCTTAGGTCCGTGGTCTTGGCAGGGAAGATGGGAAGAAGCGATTTCCTTAAAAGAGGGAATAATCAATGAGATAGGTGAAGATAGAGTATTGGTTGCAAAGGGTTGCGAAATAGAAGGAGACAGCAGCGCACAGTTCAAGAAATCTCTTAGAGAAGCTCTCAAGGTGGCTAAAGAAGCTGATGCGATAGTGCTTGCACTCGGCGAACATCACGACATGAGTGGAGAAGGTGGAAGCAGAGCATTTATCACCTTACCAGGCAGGCAAGAGGAATTGGCAAAAGAAATTATGAGACTTGGAAAGCCGACAGTCGTTGTACTGTTCAACGGAAGACCCTTAGAGATTAGAGAATTGTACAATATAGCACCTGCAATCCTTGAAGCATGGTTCTCGGGAACTGAAGGTGGAAATGCAATCGCAGATGTTCTATTTGGAGATAAGAACCCCTCAGCTAAGTTAACTATGAGTTTCCCATACACAGTCGGACAGATACCGGTTTACTACAACCACTTCAACACAGGAAGACCCAAACCAAGCGAAGATAGCAAAGAGAGATTCTGCACTCACTACATCGACATACCAAATGCACCATTACTACCTTTCGGATTTGGACTGAGCTATACAAAATTCAAATACTCGAAGATTAAATTAGACAAGAAAGTCCTAACCCAAGACGGCATAATTAAAGCATGCGTGAAAGTCAAGAACGTTGGAAAATACCCCGGAGATGAGATTGTTCAGCTATACATAAGAGACATAACCGCAAGCGTGGTTAGACCCGTTAAGGAACTGAAAGGGTTTAAAAAGATACATTTGGAAGTAGGAGAAGAAAAGGAAGTAGTGTTTGAGATAAGGGAAGAGATGCTCAGATTCCACAACGAGAATATGGAATATGTGTCGGAAAAAGGCAAATTCCAGCTCATGATAGGTGCAAATTCGAGGGATGTTCAGACGGTGGAATTTGAGTTGAGATGATTTATTCTCACTCAAAAAACTTCAAATAGTTTAAGCAAGATAAAAGCTGATTAGTAGACATTTTCAAGCAAACTATGTTTCATAAGTCGTTGCGATAGAAAATTTTATAACTCAAGACAAATCATTGTACCTGAGTCGTCCATACTTAATCAAATTACTATGTAGTCTTGGGAGGTGTATTTGATGCGCCCTCGTCCAAAGAATATCGAATTCGAAATAACCACAGCTTGTAATTACAATTGTCTACACTGTTACTGCAATGCTGGGAAGAAGTCAAGATACGAATTTTCAACCAAAGAGATAAAGCTCGTCATCGACCAGCTTGTAGAGGCTGATGCAGAGCTTTTAGATATAGTCGGCGGTGAGCCTCTCCTGAGACAAGATATATATGAAATTCTTTCATACGGATACTCAAAGAGTTTAAAAATGCTCATGAACACAAACGCATCACTGGCAACACCTGAAGTGTGCGAAAAGTTGAAGAGAGCATGTCCAAAGCTATCAGTAGGCGTGTCTCTCGATGGTCCTATTCCAGAAATCCACGAGAGGATTCGTGGTAAGAAAACTTTCGAAAAAACACTCGCTGGTTTGAAGAACTTTGTCTCGGCAGGTTTTGATGTAACAATTCTTTTTGTGGTCAATCGGCTGAACTACATGTATATAGAAGATATGATTGCTTTGGCGCAAGATTTAGGAACTGCTCTGTATGTCGATAGGTTCGTTCCAGTTGGCAGAGGGCTTTTAAACAAGGATTTGCTTATGCCTGATAGGGAGCATATAGAATTTGTAAAGGGAAAGCTCAATTCTTATTCAGGCGATGTTGAGTTGCATATTGAGGAGAATATCTTAGGTGAGAAGTGCACAGCTGGAAGTACGCATGCCTCCATCCTTGTGGATGGAACTGTCGTACCTTGCGGGCATTTCAGATACAGCCCGGAATTCTACATGGGTAATATCCGAGAAAAGAATTTTAAAGAGATTTGGTATTCTTACAACCCATCAGTTCTTTTGCCTAACGTGTGTTCAAGTTGCGAGTTGTACGAAAATTCATGTAATGCCGGATGCTTAGCTTATTCACATCTGATATTCGATGGTAGGGATGAGTTAATTTGCCAAAAAGTTTAACAAAAAAGAAGGCTTCGGAAGAACCGAAGCCTTCTTAATTTATTTGTGCGCTTACCTAATTGGTTTATCCTTTGTTGCTTCTTCAAGAGCAAGGAGTCTTTCGTATCTTCTGTTGACGTATTCTTGGAGTTCGTCGATAATTTCTTGAGCGTCTGGTCTTGAGAGCATTGGTTTGAATCTTCCCTGTGCTTTGATGTATTCTGCAACTGGTTTTGGATTGCTTACTTTCTTCGTTACTCTGTAAACGCCTCTTTCGACTTCGTAGAGTGGCCAGTAGAGTGTTTCAATTGCGAGTTTGCTCATGTCAACTGCTTTGTCATCAGCAACACGCCAGAATCTCACACATGGTGAGTATGCTGCGATGAATGATGGTCCATCGAATTCGAGGGCTTTTTCTATCTTCTTCATGAAGTCTACAGGATCAGAAATGGATACGGTTGCAACGTATACGTTTTCGTGTGCTGCCATTATTTCAACAAGGTTCTTCTTGAGCTGAACTTTACCAGGAAGCTTCTTTCCAACTGGCGCTGTTGTCGTGTCTGAGCCTGGAGGTGTTGAACCTGACCTCTGGTTACCTGTGTTCATGTAACCTTCGTTGTCGTAAACGATGTAGATAAACTTGTGACCTCTTTCAACTGCACCGGAGAGTGATTGAAGTCCGATGTCGTATGTACCGCCGTCTCCACCGAACGCAAAGAATGCGTATTTCTTGTCTTTATCGAGTTCGCCTCTCTTTAACAACGCTCTGTATGCTGTTTCAACACCGCTTATCGTTGCCGATACGTTTTCAAATGCGTTGTGTATGTATGGAATATTCCAAGATGTGTATGGGTAAATAGTTGTGGAGACTTCGAGACAACCTGTTGCTATTCCTATCACTGGTTCGTAACCCTTAGCAATTGCTGTCATGAGTGCGAATCTTACTACGTTTGGAGCGGCACAACCTGGACACATTCTGTGACCTTGTGTCATTCCAGGATTTTTATCATGAAACATCTTTGCAAGTTCTATAGCATTCAAGGGCATCCATTACACCTCCTTATTCTCTGAGTCCAAGGTATCTTTCTTCATCAGTAATGAGGTTACCTTTGAAGGCATCCTCAAATGCTTGCTTTATGTGATCTGGTGTTATGTCTCTTCCACCAAGACCATATACGTAGCTTCCCATTTGTGGTCTAACTGCAACTTCGTAAAGTGCAGATTTTACTGCTTCGTAAAGTGGAGCTTCTGCACCGAACGATGCTGCTCTGTCAAGCACTACTACACCTTTTCTTGCGTTGAGCACTCTCTGGAATTCAGCTTTAACGAATGGTCTGAATACCCATGGTTTGACTAATCCAACTTTCTTTCCTTGTGCTCTGAGCTCGTTGATTGTGTGCTTGATTGTTCCTGCCGTGGAACCAAGAGCAACCATTATGTACTCTGCATCGTCGACCATGTATTCGTCAACCAAATCGTATTTTCTTCCAGAAATCTTGGCAAATTCTTCGGCTACTTGTTTGAATACTCTTGGAACGTGTTTCATCGCTTCTATTTGTTGGCGTTTGTGTTCAAAGTAGTAGTCGTACAAATCGAGTGGACCATATGTTACTGGTTTTGATGTATCAAGCAATGGGTTCATTCTTATTGGCTTTCCAACGAAGTTTTTCACAACTTCATCGTCAAGTGTCTCAACAACTTCGACGCCGTGGGAAATGATAAATCCGTCAAAGTTTACCATGACAGGCATTCTTACATCTGGGTGTTCTGCAATTCTGTAAGCCATAACTGTGAAGTCATATGCTTCCTGCGCGTTTTCTGCCCAGAGTTGAATCCAGCCACTGTCTCTTTCAGCCATCGCGTCGCTGTGGTCACAGTGAATGTTGATTGGTCCGGAAAGCGCCCTGTTTGCAACAGCCATAACTATTGGAAGTCTCAAAGATGCTGCTATAAAGACAACTTCGTGCATGAGTGCAAGACCGACGGAAGCTGTTGCGGTAAACGATCTTGCGCCTGCTGCAGCCGCACCAACAACTGCACTCATCGCTGAGTGTTCACTTTCAACGGGAATCATTTCTGTGTCGACAACACCATCTGCGACATACTTTGCAAAGTATTCAACAACTGGTGTTTGTGGCGTGATAGGATAAGCTGCCACAACATCTGGATTTATTTGCTTCATTGCATAAGCTATCGCTTCTGCACCTGTAATTGCTTGTTTTAAAGGCATTTTCGCACCTCCTTACTCATCCGCGAATTCTGTTTCTGGTCTCATTACTATAGCTCTCTTGTCTTCCGGAGCTGGTTGTTTCGTCTTTGGATCGATGCTCTTTGGACATACGTTCGCACAAAGTCCGCAACCTTTACAGTAGTAGTAGTTGTAACCTCTCATCTTTGGCTTTCCATCAACTATTTCTACTACGATTGCCTGATCAGGACAGTAGAGCCAGCACTGCATACAGTGAATACAGTTCTCTGCTTGGTAAACGGGTCTCATTACTCTCCATGTTCCTGTCTTGTACTGTCTCGCGTTACCTGGTTCAACTATCAAACCACCAATTGGCAGTTCCTTCCAACCCTTGAGTTCAGGCACTGCAGGTCACCTCCTCGTATCCTCTGTGAAGTGCCTTGATGTTCTTCTGAACAACCTCTTCACCGAACTTTTTGAGGAACATGTCTCTTATCTTATCTTCAACGTACTTCAATTCGATAACTCCTGTAACTTTTGCTATCGCACCAAGCATAACCGTGTTTGGTGTTCCCCTGCCGAGTTCTTCGACAGCAATGTCTGTTGCTTTTACAACGCATACCTTGCCGTTGAATCCCGACTTCTGCCTTACCCATTCCACTGATTTAACAGTGTTGACTATGAGTATCGTCTCTTCTGTTGTTCCGGAAAGTATATCAGGGTTACCAAGAAGTGTGTCATCGATAACAACTACAAGGTGTGGCTTTTCGACTGATGAGTGGAGAAGGATTGGTTCGTCAGAGATTCTGTTGAAGGCTTTCATCGGTGCACCTGTTCTTTCCGCACCGTACTCTGGGAATGCTTGAACGTACTTGCCCATGTCAAGAGCGGCTTCTGCTAACATCTGAGATGCACTCTTTGCACCTTGTCCAGCTCTTCCATGCCATCTGATCTCAAATATGTTTGCTGGCACTTTCCTTACCTCCTTTCGGGTTTTAAAAATAATGGAATAAAGCCTCGTAATTGGCACTAACTTGGCAATTTGATAAGTTCTTCACAATGTGTCGGTTTTTCATAACAATAACCCCCGAGATTGATGTGCAATCTCGGGGGAATTAGAGACTCATTTCAAAATCAGAATTTTAGATACATTTTGTAATCAACGTCCGGGAATATGTCATCGACGTACTCGAGTCTCTGTAACTCCCCTACATCTATATTACCACTCTTTAGCATATCGTACAAGTTTAAGAATCGTTTAATATGCGTTTTGGTTCTGTTAACAGCGTACTCTACGCTCGTTCTCGTTGTCATTATAAATGCCCAATCGCTCGATTGTGCTAAGAGTAATTCTCTTGCCATTTGATTTAGGATTCTAATCTTAACAGGATCAGTTTCTTCTGAATGTTGTTTTGCCATCTCTGTCATTTTCTCGACCATTTCATGTAGGTGTGGATAAATCCAGTCATTTGTTCCGTTGAGCCAGACTTCATTGTACCCATTCGCACCCCAACTAGAAGCGGCAGGTGTTAATATCTGTACTTTCTCAATCCAATCGACAACATCGCAAGCTCTGACAACACGAAGCTTCTGGCTCTTGGCTGCCTCTCGCATGAAGTATTCGATGAAAAATGGTCCTTCATACCACCAGTGTCCAAAAAGCTCAGCATCGAACGGCGCTACGATGATTGGTTCTAAACCTTCAAACAAATCTAATAAGTATTCCACTTGTGCTTCTTTCTTTCTAAGGAAATCCTTTGCGTGATTCATTGCTGTTTGTTTCGCAATGTCTATGTCATAGTAATCTTTCTTCTCAGGCGGCACATCTTTTGAAGTAATCTTATGATATTTTATGCCGGTGTTCATCCTTACACCACTTGGATCAATGTAAGGCCTTATATATTCGTACTCTCTGTCGAAACCAATGTCTCTGTAGAACTCCCTGTAGTTTGAATCACCTGGATAACCAATTTGAGCACTCCATACCTGCTCTGAACTTTCAGGATCTCTCGCAAATGCAAAGACATTATTTGGAGTGATGACCGGTCTGTAAACTCCATATCGTGGTCTTTCGTCTGCATACCAAAGTGCGTGGGAATCTACAAAGAAGTATTCAATACCATATTCTGCAAGATACCTATCTAACTCTGGGAAATATGCACATTCTGCAAGCCAGATACCGCGCGGCTTTACTCCCATGTGTCTTTCATACGTTTTAACTGCTTGTTCGAGCTGGGCTCTGATGGCTTGTGGGTATTGTTCCATAAATGGTAAATAACCGTGAGTAGCGTTACAGGTTATTACATCGAGATAACCCCTCGCCATGTATTCTTTGAATCCGTTTAATATATTTCTCTTGTACTGATCTTTGAAAATATGCAAAGTTTCTTGCAAAAGCGCAAGATAATACTGTGCCATCTTGTGCTTAGTAGGATGTTCATTCTTTGTTCGTTCAACTTCTTTTCTTGCGAGGTCTATCAGCTTTTCAAGATGTTTTTCATATTTCTCCTGGAGATCCCCATTTGCCAGCATTTCCATCAATGGTGGTGTTATAGACATTGTCAATTTTGTGGGCACTTTTTCTTCTTCCAGCTTTTTGAACATCCTTAACAAGGGGATATATGTTTCCGTTATCGCTTCAAACAACCAGTGCTCTTCCAAGAAAAACGGATATTCTGGATGGTGAACATACGGTAGGTGAGCATGTAATACGAACATTATCTGTCCACGTGGCATATTTACATCCCCTTCCCACTAAGTTGAATAAAGCTGATGCTTCCAACACTCGAAATCCGAAAAAGATGCTCCAGACCTTGAACTGACCCGCCTATCCTTTCAACAACAGGTGTTAACATACCACTCGAAGGCATGACTATCCTTCTCCTCTTTCTCAAGTCCATCCATCTTTCCCTCGTCGACTGACTTGGTGAATTAACGGGTGTTTTACATAGGTTAGAACGTAATATGAACTTGTATTTACCTTCTTGATCATAGTAACCGATTTCGGCAAGATAGTGAGCTCCTGGCATTGGCACATTTATGTAATAATTCTTCATATGGTTTATATCAACGTTGATTTCGAAGGTTCTGTGTGCGTTTGTTCCATCGAATTCTATGAATGTTACATCGTAAACTCTTAAAACGACTTTTCTCACCTGATGAGATTTCAAAAACTCCCGATTTGCATCAGAAAAGTCCCAGTACAAGTGTATCCAATTAGGATTAACTGGCATTGCAACAAGTCTGTCTTTGTTGTACGTTTCTGGAATTGAGATATCCTCTTTGGCTGGCATTGCCTTGGTTGGAGTAACTTGTTGGACTGTTGATGTTGCTGAGGACGGTCTTTGTGAGGTCGTATCTTCAGGTTGGACCGCTTTTACTCTCTCTACGTACCTTTCGATTAACTTTCGGACATCGCTCTTCGTCATCTGTTTTTTCACTGTCAGTCCTAATTCCTTAGCTTTAGACTTAAGCTCTTGAATCGTTCTTTCCTCACTTAGCCATTTCTCAAGTTCTTGAACAACATTTACCATGTCTTCACCCCCCAGCGGATTGTGTGATTTTCTCGCATCTCGAAAGTATTTTACCACTTTTGCAGGTGTTGTAAATTGTTGTAAGAGAGTGAAAAGTACACATATTTTTAAATATATGATAATAACCAGATTTAATATGGGAATAGGTATATATTACATTTAATTCACGTTAGTTAACAATTCGTATACAGTATAAAAGTTGATAAATCAAAAAACAAGCGCCTTTTCAGGCGCTTTGAATATTAACTAAAATTAACTTAACTTTTCTGTTTACAGAACCGAAGCCAGAAAGCACATCCACTTCAGGGAATTGTGATGAATGGCTTTTTGTTAATTCACTAAATGGTTGTATAATATCCATGAGGTGAAATAACTTGACAAAAGCCGAAAGGATTAAACAAACAAGGTTGGAAACTAAGCAAAAAAGAAAAGAACAAATCCCTGTCGTTTATCAACTGAAAGTCAATTTAAATTCACTGTCTAAGAAAGACAGACAACGTTTGTTTTCTCTCTTCTCTGAAGCCAAATGGCTATACAACTATATTGTTGCTGACATTGACTGTAGGCTTAAGTACGAAACATACAAATTGTCTGAAGTTGAAATCAAAGTAGGAGATAAGTTAGAAACAAGACCAATAGAGAATCTCTCTTCCCAAATGAGACAAGCGATAGTTGATAGAATCAAGCAAAGTCTGTATGCTCTTCATAAATCGAAAGATAATGGCAATAAAGTAGGTGCACTGAAGTTCAAAAGCTTTGTTAATTCCATTCCACTAAAACAGTACGATGTAACATTCAAATTCACCAACGAACAAAAGACGAAAGTTAAATTGCAAGGAATCAAAAAAGCCCATTCGTGTACTCGGAGGACACCAGATACCAAACAATTGCGAAATTGCTAAGGCAGAACTCATGAGAAAAGCAAGCGGTATATATCTGCATGTGACTTGCTATATAGATAAGGACAAGTTCATAAAAATCTGGCAGAACAGAGTTAATAAAAATGGCAGCTTGAAACAGCGTGAATGGAATACGTTTAGCCATGCCATAGCTATAGACTTCAAACCAACAGGAATAGTTCTTTCCAACGGATTGAAGATAGAATGGAAGATAGAAGAAACGCAAAGGCTAAAGAAATTGCAACGGACAATATCACGCAAACAGAAAGGCTCAAAGAACAGACAGAAAGTTAGAATCAAGCTTCGCAAGGAATATGAGTACATAACAAACGTAAGGGAAGATATAGTGAACAAGATAAGTTCATTGTTGTACAGATATGAGAAAGTAATCTATCAAGATGACAACATCCACGCATGGCACAAGGGAAGATTTGGAAAATCGATCCAAACAAGTGCGGTAGGGATGATAAAGCGAAGACTGAGGGACAGTCTTCGGGTCTCTACTGTGCTCATAGACAGATATCAACCTACTACAAAGACTTGTAGCCGGTGTGGGAATGTGCAAGAGATAGAACTTTCAGAGAGAGTATACAGATGTGGTATTTGTGGAAACGAAATGGATAGAGATTTGAATGCAACGTGTAACCTTTTAAAACTAGTAGGGCTGGACCGGTCCGAAGTTAAGCCTGTCGAGTGGGAGACCGCTGCTAAGGTATGTGGTAATCCACATGTCTTAGTAAGTATCCTACAATGAAGCAGGAAGCCCAACCCCTGAAGGTGGAATTCCATCCCCTTCAGGGAATTGGGAGGGTGTCAAAATATCCTCTTTAGAAACTCACGAGTGCGTTGCTTTCTTGGATTCTTCAATATTTCATCAGGCGTTCCTTCCTCTTCGACAACTCCATCGGATATAAAGATGATTCTGTCGGCAACATCCCTTGCAAATCCCATTTCGTGTGTGACAACTAACATTGTCATTCCGCTCTTTGCAAGGTCTTTCATGACATCGAGAACCTCTCCGACAAGTTCTGGGTCGAGTGCAGATGTTGGTTCGTCAAAGAGCATTATCTCTGGGTCCATCATCAATGCTCGCGCTATTGCAACTCTTTGTTTCTGACCACCAGAAAGCTGTTCAGGATAAGCCTCTATTTTGTCTGACAAACCAACTCGTTTTAAGAGCTGTTTGGCTTTCTCGACAGCTTCTTCACGAGACATGTTCTTTACTTTTGTTGGTGCTAAAATCAGATTGTCGAGTACATTCATGTGTGGGAACAAGTTAAACTGCTGGAAGACCATACCTATTCTCGTTCTGAGTTTGTTTACATCGTAGCTCTCGATGTCAACACCATCAAGGTAAATCTTTCCACCCTGATATTCTTCGAGTTTATTTATACATCTTAAAAGCGTACTCTTTCCACCACCACTTGGTCCTATTATTACTATTGCCTCTTGTTTTCGTACTTCAAGGTTTACACCCTTGAGTACTTCAAGTTTACCGAATCGCTTTACAAGGTTCTCTATCTTAATAATTATTTCTGTCGAATTTTGGATGTTCTCGTGCATGTTCATGCTGTTGCCATCCTCCTTTCGATATACCTCACAATCCTTGAAATAACAAACGTCATGAGGAAGTATATGAATGCGATTCCAAAGTATATTGAGAATGTTTGGAACGTCCTTGATATCACGAACTGACCGCTTCTCATAAGCTCTGCAACACCAATAACGGATGCCAATGAACTGTCCTTTGTAAGGGTTATGAATTCGTTCCCAAGCGCCGGGAGGATATTGCGGAACGCCTGAGGTAGTATTATATACCTCATAGTCTGCCAATGCGTTAAACCAAGTGATCTCGCCGCTTCGTATTGTCCTCTTGGTATAGACTGAATTCCTGCTCTCACGATTTCCGCTATATATGCGCCACTGTTAAGACCCAAGGCTGTGATTGCAGCAGGATATGGCGCAAGCTGTATACCAAGCTGAGGCAGTCCAAAGTAAATGATTGATATCTGAACGAGTAGTGGAGTACCTCTTAGAAATTCTACATAAGCAGTACATGGGTAATTAATTACTTTGATTTTTGAAAGTCTTCCCATGCCTATAAAAGTGCCAAGAATTAAACCGATACCAACCGAAAAAGCAGTTAGCTTTAAAGTTTCCCAAGCACCTATTAGTAAGAAAGGAAAGTTCTTGAATAATTCGTTTAATGCTTCCACAAATTTCCCTCCTCGTCTGCATTAGGTCAGATTAAACAATAATGCCCCCTACATAAAATAGGGGGCACGGCAAAATCATTCAAACCATTTCTGCAATAACTTTGTGTACGTTCCTGCACCTTTCATAATGTCAAGGGTTTGATTTACAAAGTTCAGTAATTCTTTGTTTCCCTTTCTTACTGCTATTCCGTATGTCTCTCCTGTATCTACAACGGTGCTGATTGTGAATTTCGGGAATTTTTTAACATAAGCCTTCGCTGGTGCTTCATCAAGAACAACAGCATCGACGCGCCCGTTCTGTAATTCTAAGAATGCATCTGTGAATTTTTGGAATCTGACGACTTCTACACCTTTTATTTCACTGACAACAAGGTCACCCGTTGTACCGAGTTGGACTGCAACCTTTTTGCCGACAAGAGCGTCGAAACCTTTTGGTGAGAAGTCCGAACCTTTCCTCACAACGATAGCCTGGTTTGCTTCAAAATACGGCTTCGAAAAATCAACAACTTTTGCTCTTTCTTCGGTGATTGTCATTCCTGCAATTATAAGGTCTATTTTTCCTTGTTGTAGAGCAGGAATAAGGCTATCAAAAGGTAAGTTAACAATCTCAAGTTTGACACCCAATCTCTTTGCCAATTCATTTGCAACGTCTATATCGAACCCAACGACCTGGTTCTTCTCGTCAACAAATTCGAACGGTGGAAAAGTTGGCTCAGTTCCGATGACGAGTTTCCCTCTCTTCTTAATCTCTGTCAAGCTCTGACCAAAGGCTAGAACAGTTGCCATAACAAATGTTACAAGTAACAACCACCATAAAATCTTTTTCATCCAGCACACCTCCCCAGTTATGGTTTGCAAAAGCGTAGAAACATATAAAAGTGTCAAATTATTTATTTTGATTTCTTACATCTGTGCCGAAACAAACCAATCTATTTGGCCTGTCTGTAAATTATACCTTCCTAAAGCATTGAAAGATGGATATGCGATGCCAAGTCCGATGAACCATTCACTTCCATATGGTTGACCAGTATAGATGTAAAGTGCACTAAACGGTAGCGCCAATTCCCAATTCGCTTTGAAATTTCCGTTCATCGCTTCTCTAATATTGAAAACGGTAAGCCTGAAGGCAAAATATCCAACATCGCACCCTTCTACCTTGAGGGTTGTTTGAGCATCTAACCAATCGACTTCGCTGTTAAGAACGAATTTTCCATCTTCCTTTTTCAAAATATTTTTGTTTTCGTAGGAAATCTCGACACGAGACCACGAAGAAACAAGGAATTGTGTCTTTCTCGAAGAAGCTATACCGAATGCTATAGTTGGCGTATCGTACTTTGAAAGATCGCTGAGAAATTCGAAATTTGGAGCTTTGGAACTCATAGATGCGAATAATCCTCCCAAGGTTATACCAGCACCTAAATACACAGGTCTATTAAATTCCAAATCTGGGTAATTAAACGTTGTGCCAACCGAAAAGTTGAGACCAAGCAGTTCTAAGTGTCCCTCTAAACCGATTTCAAAAGAAGAAAATTCGCTGAAATTTGTTGGAACAAGGACAGTTCTTACTAAATAAGGCTGTGCAACTACGCCAGCTGGCTTTGTTACATTCATCAATTCATTCAAAGTAAACGCCTGTCCGAAAATAACAATGGTAAAAATAGCCAATAAACTTATAACTATCTTTTTCATCATTTCACCCCTTTCACGATTTGATTCTTTCAACCAACGTTAAGTCACCAAATTCAGAGAAAAGCGTGTCCACCGTTTTTAGAAATCCGAGCCTGTTAAGACGAATATCTTCTTGTTCAGACATAACAAATACATTGTCAAAGTAGTTATCAATGAATGGCCTGAGTTCTGTTATCTTTATCAGCGCTTCCTTGTAATTGAGATGACCAATAAGGTCCAAAACCATGGGTTTTATCTCCAAGTACTTCTCAAACAATTCCCTTTCTTCTTTCTGTGTAAATTTCGCTGCGTCAAATTCAATTGAGCCATGTTTTTTACTTATGTTATGTACCCTTTCAAATCCAACAAGGAAATGCTCAAATTCCTCAGTTCCAACTACGTTAGCTATCGCCTTTGCTGAAAGTATCCCTCTTAAAGGCTTCGTCCAAAGCCCCTTAACAGCACGCGCTATGTCGTATCTTATGTTGGAATTGTATAGTTCAAACCTTGTCTCAAAGAATTCTACTAATTCTTTCGGCAGTTCTTCTTTACTTAATAAGTTACAGGCTTTATCAATGACAGTTTTCAGGTCTATATCCCAATCATACCTTTCAACAATCGCATATATATCATCAACTTTGCTTCTTAAACCATAAGGGTCTTTCGAGCCACTTGGTATATTTCCTATTATGAAGTTACCTACTATTGTATCGATTCTGTCTGCTATCCCAACAACCGCTCCCTCGATTGTCGTTGGGGTTGGAGAATAGTGTTCTTCAATCCCAAGAGCAACATCTTTTGGATATCCGTCTTTTAATGCATATATTCTTCCCATCGTACCTTGAAGCTCAGGGAATTCGTACACAACATGTGAACCTATATCAGCCTTACACAACCTTGCCGTCGCCAATATTGTATCACATTTAGCATCTAAATCCAAAATTTCTATTATTTGCTTTGAAAGTTCTTCTATCCTCACAACCTTGTCATATAGAGTGCCAAGCTCTTTTTGGAAGACAACTTCTTTAAGTCTTTCATTAAAACTCTCGAGCCTTACACTTGCATCTTTTTCATAATAGTATCTTGCATCTTCAAGACGAGCGTTAATAACTCTCTCATATCCTCTTCTTGCGTTGCCGTACTCGTCACTCGGCATGTCTATGAACGCTACAAAATCGTTGGTTATTTTTCCATTCTTCTTCACCGTAAAAGATCTCTGGTGATGTTTGATCGTAGTTTTTACAAGTTCTTCTGGAAGCTCAAGATACTTTTCCAAGAATTTACCGTGGATTAGTTTCGGATACTCGGTTAGAATTGCAACTTCCTCGATCAGTTCTTCGTCTCTCTCAACTTCGTATTCTTCTTTTTCAAATTCCGAAATCTGAAGGTGGATAAATTCTCTACGTTTTTCAAGTTCAGGGATGACATAGTACTCAGCAAGTTTACTTAAGTAATCTTCGTACGAATTTATGTTGAAGTATTCATCCATAACGAATCTATGTCCGACCGTCTTATTGCATGATTTTAAACCGAAGATTTCTATATCTAAAACTTCACCGTTGTACAAAGCAACCACATGATGTGGTATCCTCACGAATTCAAAATCTCCTTTTCCCCACTTCATTGGCTTTCTAAATCTTAGGCTGTAAATTATACTCGGCACCATCTTTTTCAGAGCCTCTCTTGCAGAGACACCTTTTTGGACTTTTGTAACGTAGACATAGTTATCAACTATTTTGACGTCTTCAAGCGCCGCTTCGTTCGATTTCAAAAATCCGAGGAGCGCTTTCGTTGGTTGCCCGTCTTTATCGTAAGCAACGTTAACTGCTGGTCCTTTCTTTTCAACAGCTTTATCCGGAGCACTATCTGAAAGTCCACTAATTACAAACCCGAATCTTCTTGGAGCTACGAATACTTTTACTTCCTTGTATTCAAGTCCCTCGGTTTTTAGAGATTCAGACACCTTCTCATTCAGTTGCTGGATTATACCTTTTACTTCCGTTGTCGGTAGTTCTTCCACCCCTATTTCAAAGAAGAATTCATTGTTTATCATCGGAACCACCCTCCATCTCAACGTACATCTTCGCACATTTACTCGCCATCGTCCTTATGTCCCTTATGAACGTCTGCCTCTGAGCTACGCTTATTGCGTTTCTCGCATCGAGCAGGTTAAATGTGTGAGAGCATTTTAGCAATTGTTCATAAGCAGGGAATACTAAACCTTTTTCTATGAGCTTGTCAAATTGCTTTCTGTATATGTCATATAACGTGAATAGCGAGTCTGTATCGGCCTCTTCAAAGTTGTATATCGAGAACTGTCTTTCATTTTCTTTGAAAAGTTCTCCGTACTTTACGTCCTTATTCCACATGACATCATAAACGTTGTCAACACCTTGCAGATACATTGCTATCCTCTCAACACCGTACGTTATCTCGAGCGGTATCTCCTTCAGTGAAATCCCACCAACCTGTTGGAAGTATGTAAACTGGGTTATCTCCATACCATCGAGCCAAACTTCCCATCCGATTCCCCAGGCACCAAGCGTTGGAGATTCCCAGTTGTCTTCAACAAACCTTATATCGTGTTCTTTTGGATTTATACCGAGAGCCTTCAGAGATTCAATGTACAGTTCTTGCGATTTTTCCGGATGTGGTTTCAGAATTACTTGGTACTGGTAAAATCTTTGCATTCTATTTGGGTTTTCACCATATCTTCCGTCCGTTGGTCTTCTGCTCGGCTGGACAAATGCAACGTTCCACTGTCTGTTTCTAAATACTCCAAAGAATGTCGAGGTGTGGAACGTTCCTGCTCCCATTTCCATATCGTATGGTTGTTCAATGAAACAACCTTGCTTTGCCCAAAACTCATCCAAAGTTTTAATAACATCTTGTAAGTACACGCTCTTTCCTCCCTTCGGGAA
Source organism: Fervidobacterium riparium (assembly GCF_025370035.1). Lineage (NCBI taxonomy): Bacteria > Thermotogati > Thermotogota > Thermotogae > Thermotogales > Fervidobacteriaceae > Fervidobacterium > Fervidobacterium riparium. Next base: position 1,737,380 of record NZ_CP009277.1, on the reverse strand, counting down.
TTATATTATCATTTAACTCATCCAAACACTTTCTCGAAGATATAAGCCCATAATGGCAAGGTTATTAAAGAAAACAGTGTCGTGACAGCAACACTAACACCAGCTTTCGGAATAAGGTCCTTTTTAAATGCACCGAGAACAACTACACTGTTTACACCTATGGGCATCGCACACTCTAAAAGAAAGACTTTCGCTTCAAGTCCTTTAAAAATGAATCCTAACGGAAATAACACGAGCGGAATGAGTATCAGTCGCTCAATTACCATTTGTGCATAACTCTTGACGTCAGATCTTGCAAATTCAATCCTTGAAATCCCCAAGCCAACTTGCAAAAGCAAGAAAGGAATCGCCATCTCTTTTATCCAGTTAAACGTCGTAAGAACTCCGCCTGGTAGTTGTTTGTAAGATATCCCAAACGCGCCAAGCACCCAACCTAAGATAATAGCATACAAGAATGGTAATTTAAATATATTCTTCAATTCCAATTTTCCTCTTATCAGCGCTGGCAAAAACGTGCTGCCGAAGAATACATTAACAAATGAATAAACAACGCCAAGCGCTAATGCTTTCTCTCCCCACAGTGCCAGTAGCACCGGATATCCAAGATAACCAGAGTTCACATAGACATTTCCTGTGAAGAAGACTTCTCTATCAATCTTGTGTAACCTTGAAAGCACAAAAGAAATCAAAAACATTATCGAAAAACCCAGAGCATACTTCAGTAAAACGTTTGCAGTTGGCACGTAGTCGTTCATAAAAGTAAATGTTATCAATGGAGCCATCAACCATGTCGCTATTTTACTGAAAATATCGATATCGCTATTTCTGAAAATTTTTCCGTAGACAAATCCAACAAACATCATCAAGAATGAAGGTAGAACTGCGTTAAAAGCTTGTGTTATCACTTCGTTCCTCCCGAGACTTAGAAGCTTTTGTTAAATGTTAAACCTATTGAAAATGAAAAGTACGGAGAATTATTGCCCTCCTGTGGCTTTAAAAGTGGCTTCTTAACATTGTCTGAATCAACATTAACTAAAGCAGAAGCGTTCCAAATATATCCAAGAGCTCCTTTTAATTCAAATTTCAGCAAATCAGATACAGTAAACAGATAGTTCAAACGCGAAATCAAACGGTATTCTAAAACAGTATCATCAAGCAAATGTGTACCAGATACATACGTAGAGCTCTCGTTCCATGGATTGACAGGGGAGCGCTCTCCCAAAATTACAAACTCAGCTTCCGCACTTAAACCTTCTACAATCGAACTATCGTAGGTTATCATAAAAGCAAGGTTGTTTTCTCCATAAATATATCCAGCATACAAGTACTCGAGTGGCAATACCATTGTTGTACTGTCTTTATTATAAGTGAAACGCGGATAGTACGTATAGCCATAGTACAACGGATTGCCAGATTCGCTCGAAGGCTGGAAGGTATATTTTGTCGCACCTGCGTGGAACAACCCAAACTTACCAAAGATATTCTTGAAATTTGCGCCCACCGACCATGCTATCTTATCTGGATTCTGATACGACTCGGGATGGAGAAACCTGTTAGCATTTATGTCATCAACTAAGATCTGAGCATACCAATAGAGATTTTCACTGTTGTAGTCTAAGAAAAATCCAGAAATATAGTTTGCATTCCCCAGTCCTTCGGAATACGGTCTTCCCGCATCGTTTACGTATTGGATAAAGAAAGATGGAACTGGGTTAGCAAAGTATTCAAAGTCGAACTCTTTTCCAACATACACCGCTACATCTTGATAACCGAACCTAAAATTACCGAATTTTACTCCGTAAAGTTTATAATTTGCACTCCTCAATTTTTCTCTTATATCTGAGCCGCTTTGCAAATTCGAGAGCTGTATCCAGCGAGTTGTGTACAAAAAACTCTCGCTTTCGAAGGAAACATTTAAGGTATTCCTCGGAATATTGGCTGAGTTTATAAATAGCGAATACGGAGATTGGACAACATCGCTAAGATGAATTTTTCCAAGAGTAATAGTGACATTTCCGTTCCTCACTCTAAAACCGCTCTCATCAACTACAAAATAGAACCCTGCGTAGTATGATGAAGCGAACTGGTCATTGAAAAAATTATCGTTTCTTGCAATCATCGATGCAAAAAAATCGAAGCTTTCATCTTCGTGTTTTAAATCCACGTCAACTGATAATATTTGTGAGCTAAGAGAGTTTGAGTTGTAAAGTGAAAACAGCGTAGAGCCGGAATTGTAAAAAACACTAACATCAGCTTGAAAAGCGAAGCTAAATATGGGAAATAGAACAACGGCAAGTACGTAGACAGTACCGGATATTACTGCTGTTCTTCTCTTTTCCATAAAACCTTTCCTCCGTGAGTTATTGATTTCACATCAGATGGAATTGTAACTCCCATGTTTATAACTTGAAGAATCAAATCCATCGGCAGTGAGGTTTCAAACCATATTTCTTCAACCCTTATCTCTTCCCAACCGCGATCTGAGAACCTCTGGATAACTTTTTCTATCGCTTTTTTGTACTTCTCAAAATCCATTTCATATTTAGACATATCCTCCACCCCCAAAGTATTTTCTACACGTTTACTTGCTATTTTATCACATCGATTTAATCGTGCCAATCTTTCTTACTTGGCTTTTAAGATATCTCCCGTACTCTTCTTTTTCTAAATCGGTTATCGAAACGCACATGTAGTGTCCGTTGGCATGGATAACCTTATTTTCACCCATATACAGCAGAACGTGTCCTTTCATAAATAATAGGTCACCACTTTTTGGAGATTCTGTGCTGTCGAGATATTCTTCCTGTTGATTGGCATCTCTTGGGATGTTCATTCCTAAAACATCGTAGAGTCTATTAACGAATCCTGAACAATCGAAACCGTATGAGGAAGTGCCACCCCATAAATACGGAACCCCCAAAAACTGCAAAGAAAGTTCAACAACATTATTGGCTTTGTAAAACGGAGAATCCAACAAAGAAAAACTTTTTCCATTTGGTAGTAAGAAAGTACTGCCGCTCTTGTACAGCCTACTACCAAACGGAAGCATATAAGAAATTGCACCGGATGTTCTACAAAATGGTGCTGAAATCTTCACCTGTTCGAATTTTGATAGTTCCCGATATTCTTCAAGAGTAAGCAAATATAATGTATGCTTGTTTATAAACCCTCTGTAGTTCAGCCTAATATCTTTTGCATAAATATAATCATTTCCCTCTTCCAGTATTTCAACAAATTCACCGAAAACGAGTTGGTGTACTCTTTCACTCCTGAACTTAGGTTCAGATCTCACATCTGTAACGGGATTAATAACAAATCCGTACAACTTTTCCAAAAAAACCCCTCGCCTTCATCTTTTCTTACACAATTATAGCATAATAAAGGTTTCAAATTATTTCAGCAAGCTTTCCTTCATAAAATTCAGAAAGGCTGAGAAAATGAAAGTATTTGAACGTTTGAAACAATTACAGGCTAATAAATTTATAGGACAAAGAACTTTTGAATTGAAAAATTAAAGTCCCGTTTTGGTATAATTACGTCGAACAGTTTCGGTAACGTTACCAATAATCTACGTACCAGCTCGTTGCGAAGTCAAAAAAATCAATTGCCACCAAACACGGAGTTTTCAAGAAGGAAGGGAGGTTGAAAAACGCTTTTTTCGTATTTTGTAGGTCTAAAACTTAGTAAATCTTTCAGGAAAAGAAGAAAGGGGTGGAGTGTATGAGAAAAGTGTGGTTCGTATTAGCTACGGTTCTTTTGCTTAGCCTCGCAGGTGTTGTACTTGCTGAAACGGCAAAAATTACAATCTGGGCTTGGGACCCGAACTTCAACATCGCAATCATGAACGAAGCTGCTGCACGATACAAAAAGATCAACCCAAATGTCGAGTTTGAAATTGTAAGTATGGCGAAAGCAGACGTTGAACAGAAGCTGAATACAATATTAGCTTCTGGTGTGAAGACAGGTTTACCAGAAATAGTCTTGATCGAAGATTACAACGCACAAAAATACTTACAATCCTATCCAGGTGCGTTTGCAGATCTTACAAAACAATTCAACTACTCTGAATTTGCACCTTACAAGGTTAAGCTGATGACATTGAACAACAAAGTGTACGGTGTTCCATTCGATTCTGGCGTTGCAGGTTTCTTCTACAGAAGAGATTACTTGGAACAGGCAGGATTCAAACCAGCAGACCTTGAAAATATCACTTGGGATAGATTCATAGAGATAGGAAAAGTCGTCAAAGCAAAGACGGGAAAATACATGATTGGAGCAGATCCATTTGACGGCGGATTAATGAGAATTCTCCTCCAATCAGCCGGTTCTTGGTACTTCGATAGCAAAGGAAAACCATACATTGCAAATAATCCAGTTCTCAAAGAAGCTGTAAAACTTTACAAGGAAATAAGGGATTCAGGAATTGCAAAAGAAGTTTCAGGATGGAACGAATGGGTTGCTGCGTTTAATAATGGCGATGTTGCGGCGGTTGTAACTGGTGTCTGGATCGTAGGTTCTATAAAAGCTGAAAAGAGCCAGAGCGGAAAATGGGGACTTGCACCAGTTCCAAGAATGAATATCAAAGAGTCCGTTAACGCGTCGAACCTCGGCGGTTCAAGTTGGTATGTGTTGAAGAACAGCAAATATAGAGATGTTGCGATTGACTTCTTAAAGAAGATCTACGCAAGAGATTCAGCATTTTACCAGAAAATTTTGATCGATAGAGGCGCTGTTGGCACTTGGTTGCCAGCACAAGGCGGTTCCGCATATAAAGCAAAAGACCCATTCTTCGGAAACGACGCAATATATGTCAAGTTCTCCGAATGGATGAAGAAGATTCCAAGCGTTGATTACGGTGTTTATACATACGAAGCAGATGCTGCGATAATGAGCGTAATGCCTGATGTGTACTCTGGGAAACTATCAATCGACGAGGCGTTGAAGAAAGCCGAACAACAATTCCTTAACAGTATAAGGTAACTTTGCTTCAAGCCGGGAAGACGAAATGTCTTTCCGGCTTTTCATTCTTGTATCGGGAGGAAAGGAGACATGGCTTTCAGAACCAAAAAAACCGGAATTGAAAAAGTTTGGAATAGGTGGGGCTGGATCTTCATAAGTTTGATGCTGATCGGAATTGCCCTTTTCATTTTTTATCCGATAATCTACTCCTTATATCTTTCAACTTTTTCGACTCGTGGCTTTTTGAAAACTTTTGTTGGATTCGGAAACTATATACGTTTAATTCAAGATTCGTACTTTATCCTCGCTTTGAAAAACGTCTTGATCATATTAGTAATCCAAGTGCCTATAATGCTTTTACTTGCACTGGTGTTTGCAACCCTACTAAACGACCCGAGGCTGAAGTTTAAAGGTATTTACAGAACTGCTTTGTTTTTGCCAGCGGTGACCTCTCTTGTTGCATACACGATATTGTTCAGGATGATGTTCAGTAACGAAGGACTTATAAACAACTTTTTGCTTTCGGTCGGGATCATAAAGGAACCGATAAGATGGCTATTGGATCCATTCTGGGCAAAGGTAACCCTAATCATTGCTTTGACGTGGCGCTGGACTGGTTACAATATGATGTTCTACTTGGCAGGGCTTCAGAACATTCCAACTGAAGTCTATGAAGCTGCAGAAATCGATGGAGCTTCAAAAACTGTTCAGTTTTTCAAAATCACAATCCCTCTGCTGAGACCTATAATACTTTTCACCACTATCACTTCAACTATAGGAACGTTACAGCTTTTCGATGAACCGATGAACCTTGCAGCAGGTGTTGTGACAGGCTCGAGTGTCGGACCTGGTAATTCACTCCTTACACCGTCAGTCTACATTTACAACGTATGTTTCAAATACTCTCCAAACTTCGGTTATGCCTCAGCAATATCGTACGTGATCGTGTTGATCGCCGCAGTTCTTGCTATAATACAGTTTAAAGTGGCAGGTGAAAAAAGATGAGCAGAAAATTGAGATACATCTTCATATACATATTTCTCACATTGTCAGCTTTTATATCCGTTTTTCCATTCTTTTGGATGGTTGTCGGAAGTACGAATAAGTCTGTTGATGTTATAAAAGGAAAACTCACTCCTGGAAATCAATTTTTAATTAATTTCAAAAACTTATGGGACAACTACAATCTCAGAACAGTGCTGCTCAACTCTGCGAAGATATCAGCGTTGGTCGTCATCTTTTCGGTTATAGTCTCATCGATGGCAGGTTACGGCTTTGAAATGTATGTTTCTAAAGCAAGAAATAGGTTATACGGACTCATGCTCTTAACTTTGATGATACCCTTAGCTGCGCTGATGGTTCCACTTTTCAGATTGATGTACTTTTTCAACCTCATCGATTCACACTGGGGCGTTATACTCCCTCTCATTCCATCTGTCTTTCTAACGTTCTTCTTCAGGCAGAGCTTCAGTCAATACCCAAAGGAAATAATCATGGCCGCAAGAGTTGACGGTGCAAACGAATTAAGGATATTCTTTTCTATCGTTTTACCGTCAATGAAATCGGCATATGCAGCGGCTGCGATATACGCGTTTATGACGAGCTGGAACGCTTACCTCTGGCCACTTGTGATTATTCAGAGCGAACAGAAGAAAACTATGGTACTTTTAATCTCCAATCTCGCCTCTGGTTATACACCTGATTTTGGTGTTGTAATGATGGCTGTTGTTATAGCCACTTTACCAATGCTGATTGTCTTCTTCTCGCTACAAAGATACTTCGTCCAAGGTGTTCTTGGCTCTGTAAAGCAGTAGTTGAATAGTTCGTCCGATATAGGCAAGGGGTGGAGAAGAAAAGAGTGTCTCCACCTTTTTTATTTATGCACTTGTGAATAAAAGAATGCTATAATTGAAATATCAAGATGATTGTACAGAGGGGATTTTGATTGAGAAAATTTGACTTCTATAATGATGACAAGACAATTAAGAGAATACTTGTTTTGAAAGCAATCGTATACGTTATCTCACTAATTATTGGTCTGAGTAATTTTTTACTATTTTTGTTGATACTTTTGATATTAAATATACCGCTCCTTAGAAAGTCGGTATTTGGTCGTCTTCCAACAGATACGAAGGCTTTAAGAAAGAGTGGTGTATTGAGATTCTACGAAAGTTATGAGTACTTGCCAAAACTCAAACTCGATATATATTATCCCGTGGGGTATTTTCACAAGAACGCTTCCCATATGACGCAAGACATGAGAGAGGAAATCGTAAAGTCGGCAAAAGGTATAGTTCTCTTCGCACACGGCGGTGGTTGGATAACAGGATACAGAAGGCAACCAAACAATACTTCATGGTACAGATACTTGGTAAGTGAAGGTTTTATAGTTGCAACTATCGACTACGCAAGAGGTTACAAGGCAGTGATAGAGCAGTTGGTCGATGAGTTAGGGATCGCATTGCAATTCGTAAAAGGTATCATGAAAAAGCAAAGAGTTGAGAGGAAGATTTCTTTGATGGGGTTGTCAGCAGGCGGGCATTTGGCTCTCCTGACAGCAAGCAGATTTCCTGAGGATGTGGATAGTGTTGTTGCGTACTATGTACCATGTGATTTGCTCGATATCTGGAAATCGCCTTCTATCTTTGCACGCATAGCAGCTGCTACAACTCTGAAGAGGTTACCAAATAAGGACAGATACATATATGAAAAGTACTCGCCGATAAACAATTTGAACAGGAATTTTCCAAAAACGCTCTTAGTACATGGCTTAAAAGATTCGGTTGTGCCTTACCACTCATCAGTAAAGATGTTTAAGAAACTCAGAGAAAACGGAATAACATCAAAACTTCTCCTGCACCATTTTGGCAACCACGGATTCGAGTTTGTGTTGAGAGACAAGAGAACTGTTGATATAATTGAAAAAACGTGCGCCTTTTTGGAGGGACAGTTATGGTAAGTTTTGAATACATCGGTAAGGTTAAAGACTATACTCAAGGATATATAATGAAATCAAAAAGGTTTAGAGGTGTATATACACGCTTTCACACGTTATATCCAAATCCTGAAAAGGGAGCAGAAATCGTCGAATATTATCTATTCGACCCGAAGAAAGAGCCTGTTGGCATTTTGTTCATACTCCATGGCCTCGGCACAAGTAACATACCGTTTTTGCTATGGATGGCAACGCACTTGGCAAACGCCAATGTACGCGTGGTCATGCCAATTTTACCGGGTAATTTTACGCGTGTAGCTCACGGCTCAGTTAGCGGAAAGGATTTCTTTGATGCAGATGTGGAGAAAGCAACTAAATTTTGGGAACAGTCTGTTGTAGATGTGCTTACCATAGTTGATCACATAAAAGACCAAGGTCTTTGGGTTGACAATTCACACCTATTCGGTTTTTGCCTTGGAGGAATGGTTTCCGTCATGATCAACGCATTTAGGAACGATTTTAAACGAACCATACTTATGACCGTTGGTGGAGAAATGGCAACCTTAATGTGGCATTCACCAACCTTGGCGTATTTTAGAAGAAGTGTCGAGAAGCTTAAAGCAGGGGGTAAGATAAAACACTTTATCGATGATCAGAAAAAGTTTAAGGAAATATTTGCCCAACAACTCGCAGAACTGAAAAGATTTAGAAGTGTTGAAGAGATGCAAAACAGTGACATACACCCGTATCTAAAACTTGATCCTATCGCTTACGCACAATTCGTAGACAAGAGCAGAATAATATTTGTCGAAGCACTGTTCGATAAGGCACTTCCACTGAGAAGCAGAAAAATGTTGTGGGAAGCACTTGGCAGACCAAAGAGATATATTATTCCAAGCGGACACGTCACTTGGCTACCATTTGGATTCTTCGTTGCAAGGTTTATCTTGCAGAACATGGGCATAAGAGAGTTCAAAAAGCAGATGGAATTACTTAAGAAAATTGAATTGGAAGAGAAAAAATAAAAATAAGCGCCTCCTAAAAGAGGCGCTTATTGTATAGGTCAAATTACTTATTCGTTAATTAGCCATTCGTATATAAGTTTCGTGTAGATTCTGATGTACTTTTTAAACGATTCTAACGACCAGCATTCATCAGGCTGGTGCATATGAGTGTCTTCTCCCGGGAAGACTGCTCCGTATGCCACACCATATGGAACACTCCTTGCATACGTCCCACCGCCAATTGCAAGTGGTTCTGTCATGTCCCCGGTCTCTTCTCTGTAAATTCTCAATAATTGTTGTACAAGGTCGCTATCCTTCGATACGTACAGAGGTTTACTGTAACTTTTCCTTTCTACTTCAAATCCTTTCATCGCTTCTTTAATTTGGAGTGTTAGCATGTCAACATTGTAGAATATCGGATGGCGAATGTTTATGACAGCCTCCACTATGCCGTTTTCAAGTTTCAGAATTCCAAGGTTGCAAGTTAATTTCCTGCTCACATCGTCCTGACCTGATACGCCAAGGCCTATGCCATAATAATCTTTACCAAGGCGCTCGTAAAGTGTTTGGAATACTTCACTGTTCGGTCCAAAGTCTATTCTTGAAAGGATTTCCAACATACCAGCTGCTGCGTTGATGCCAGCTTCTGGATGTGCACCGTGAGCAGATTTTCCAAAGGACTTTATTGTTATCTTGTTTCCGTCAACTGTACATTCGTATTTGCACATACCTTTGTAATTTGAAACGAGATATTGTATTTCCTTAACTTTGTCAGTTTCTAAAACTGCAATACATTCTTCTGGGACAACGTTTGCTGCAGTGCCAGCTTTGAGCTCCAAAACTTTCGTGCTGTATTCTCCGGAAATTTGTCTTTTTATAGAATAAGTCACTATACCTTTCTCAGCGAAAACAAGTGGAAAATCGCCATCAGGAGTTACCGCTGCATCAGGATATGGCTCTTTTGTAAAATAATACTTCAAACATTGTGAACCGTTCTCTTCATTTGTTCCAAGGATAATCCTTACCCTATTTTTCGGTTTTTCAACCAACTCAGAAGCGATCTTAAGTGCAAACAGTGCTCCAATGCTTGGTCCTTTGTCATCCGAAACGCCTCTTCCGTACATCTTTCCTTCTCTAATAACCATTTTAAATGGATCATCAGTCCATCTACTTCTGTCACCTTCCGGAACAACGTCCAGATGCCCAAGCACTGCGTAAAGTTTTCCACCTTGACCATATTCGACGTGCCCTGCGTAATTATCAACATTTACTGCTTCAAAACCGAGCTCTTTCGCTATATTCAACGTTTCGTTCAGTGCCTTTGCAGGTCCTTCGCCAAATGGCATGCCTTCTTTTGGCTCCCCCATCACAGACGGAATAGCAATAACCCTTTCAAGAGCTTTCAAAATGTCATCAAAGTACTTATCAACAAGTTCGTTGATTTTTTCGTTTACTCCCATCTTCATTCCTCCCTGAATTTTTTCTCATATAAATATTTTATCACACTCAGACAGTTTTTTATCTCTTGATAGTTGAATTTCTCACTACTAATTCAACTGGCAACGTTAATTCAGTCACAGAGCCACTTTCAATGTTATTCATCAATATCCTAAAAGCCTCCGCACCCAGTTTCGGTTTGTCCGTTCTCACTGTAGTTAAAGATGGCTCTACTATCGAGGAAAAATATATGTCATCAAATCCGACTATTGACACATCGTCTGGAATTCTGATACCTCTTTCTTTCAATGCTTTCATAACAGCAAAGGCATAGACATCATTGTAGCAAATTATACCATCATATTCAAACTTCGTTTTATTCTTCTCGATAAACTTAACGAAAGTATCATATCCGTTGTCGAAACCATCTTTCGAATATATTACTTCAAGCTTTGCGCTAACATTTATTTCAGAAATAGCCTTTCTTACCCCAAGTTCTCTCATTTTGGATGCGTACTTATACTTCTCGGCGTTCACAAGTAGTAACTTTTTGTGGTTATTTTCAAGCAAATGTTTTGCGGCCAGATACCCTCCCTTTTCATCATCACTGCACACGTAGTTTGTCACCAGTTCGTCAAATTTACTACCGATGATAACATTTGGAATTTTCTCATCAACAAGTCTTTTCAGATCATCATTTCTTGTTTGAACAGCCGTGATGATTAACCCTTCAACCCTTCTCTGCAGGAGTATTTCTATTGCTTTTTCTTCGTTTTCATAACTTCTATCCGTATTGATGAGTATTATTGTATAGCCATATTTCTTTGCTTCAAGTTCAACACCTTTTATCACTTCCGCATAAAAAGGATTGGTGTTGTCGACAACAACAACACCAACGATGTGCGACCTTTTCGTCCTCAAAGCACTTGCAGCACAATTTCGCATATACCCAAGTTCTGATGCGACTTTCAGAATCTTTTCTTTCGTCTCTCGCTTGACATACCCTCGATTACCAAGAGCTCGAGAGACAGTATTAATTGAATAGCCTGAAATCTTGGCAACGTCCTTAATTGTGACGAAGTCCTTCTTCTTGACCATTATTTAAAATTCTCCTCCTCAATCTTTTGAACTTCTTTGTATGCGTTATTGAGGAACTCCCGTCTCCATTCCGGGAATCCTTCGGTAAAAGACGATTCAAGCCATTTATCAACTATATCACAAGCTTGCTCTGGTGCAATAACCCATCCACCCATTGTCAAGACATTTGCGTTATTCACAACTTTTGCCATCTTGCCTGTGTAACTCCCTTCTACCGCTACTGCGTATATGCCTTTGAATTTGTTAGCAACTATAGACATTCCTGCACCTGTCCCGCAGATAAGTATCCCTCTTTCAAATTCGCCTGACTGTATCTTCTTAGCAACTCTTGGAGCGACAACGTAGTAAGGAAACCAGTTTTCTAAATCGAGTGTGCCCACATCTTCTACGTAATATCCTTTCTCTTCTAAATGCTTTTTAACCGCTTCTTTGAGTGTGAATCCAGATTTATCTGAGCCAATCACAAGCCTTTTTTCAGACATAACTGCACCTCCAGCATCAGATTTTTTTGTAGTTCTGATAATAGTCTTTGTAAGGAACTTTCTGTACAGGATCGATACTCAACCAGTTCATGACCTCTATGACTTCGTTATCCCATGTTCCTTTGACCACGGGGAAGTGGTGTTCCAACTTCCTAACGAGAAGCGTATTAACTAAGTCGAGGATATTTATTTCCTCGCCGAAATATCTCAGTTTACCGAACCAACCTCTGCTGCCGTCGTAATCAGGCTTGTTTTCGTTTGACAAGAATTCACCAGAGAGAACAAAGTATTCTGATAGGTTGTTCCCAATCCTCGCTATAGTTGCTGGCATCTGTGCAAATTGCATGCTCGAAACGGGTGCCATCGTCAACCAGCCTCTGTCTTCGGTGTACGGTCCAGGATTGAAGTGTCTTTCCAACACAGGAACGTTTTTTGAATAATACCTGCTCCCAATACCGCAGTGCCACAAGAATATGCTGTTATCATTCGTATCAAAACTTGATAAATCCATCAATATCGCAGGATAATCTGCTACGTATTCCAACATTTTCATGCTCAAAAGACTGATTATATCGCCTTCGCAAACTGTTGTGTTGCCCTCATCAGAGAGGAATGCATACGCACCACACGGCACCATGCCGAGCTCAGATCTGAACCTGGGCCAGCAGCTTATCGCAAGTCCATCGTAATTCCCCTTCTCGGAGAGTTCTCTGACTGCGCTCACAAGCCGAGCCATCTTTTCAAGGAAACCTTTCGTAAAATCGTCCGCTATATTGTATTTTTCTCTTATTTCATTCTCCACTGCTTTGACTTTAATCTCATTTTGTTCTAAGAACATCTTCTTTAAATCTCCAAATTCTATCTCATCGACCGAAACGCGGAATTTCTTCATAAACTCTCGGGGATCATAGAATAAGTTATCAAAACCAGGTGCGCGTCCGCCGACCAACGCGTAGTTAGAACCTTGTATGTTCTTAATGCTCCTTAAAGCCCTTATTGTAACCTCAAACCTTCTTCTAAACAATTCGTCTTCAGGAAATCCGTAAAACCATTTCGCATCCTTTTCTAAATACGGCATGTACCTATCGAGTATGCTCATGTTGAGATTCATATTACAGAACGAATTTAGCGGGAGTGGTCCTGAGTTTGTTATCTCAGGCACAGCCCACAGTCCGAGGTAAGCTTTTGTCTGCCCGAGGATTTGAATCAGATATCCTGAAGAAAACGACGTCGATTGAACAAGGAGAAGATCGACGTTTTCTCGTTCCATTTCGTTGAGTGCTTCAAGAGCATCTTTTTTTGTAACCACAAAATCTTTACGCCAGTAGAATTCAAACCCCATTTCCTGAGAAAGCTTTTTCAATCCTTCTACACTTCTTTGATAAACTTCCTGCTTATTTCCACGGTAGTTCAATTGAATAACTCCGACAAGCCCCACTTTCAACTTCTTTTTCATTGCGCACCACCAACTTTCTCAAACAAAGCACCCCATTCAGAATTTTGCCTGTAAAACACGGGTGGATAGCCAATTGGAGCATCTATTTCATACCAACCGCCGCTGTATTTTTTGTCACTCCAGAGGTTCACCCATTCATCTTCAGGTAAGAATACTTTTTTCGTACTTTGACCACTTTCAATAACTGGCGCTACTAACAAGTCTTCGCCGAAGAGATATTCGTACTTCATTCCTTCGGTGTCTTCAACTTTGTATTTGAGATTAAGTGGCATGATTATCGGGTTGCCGGTCGTAGAGTATCTTCCCACAAGATTTTTTATGTACGGCTTTAATAAGGCATGTATTCTACTCATCTTTGCGAAATGTAGCAACGTCTCTTCGTCGGAATCGAATTGCCAGTTCTCATCAGGCCAGTTTCCTTCATGCGTTCTCATAACCGGTGTAAATGTAGCTTGTTCCACCCATCTCATGAACAATTCTTTTGTCCTCTTTGTCACCACGACGTCCGGGATATTTTTGGCGAGTGTCGTGTACCCTCCGATATCTGAATGCGTCAAGCCTATTCCAGACATTGTCATCGAAAGAGCAGCAACGATTACAGACGGTAACCCGTCATCTTTTGACCAGTTTACCATCTGGTCACCATGCCAGAAGAGAGTGGAATATTTTGAACTGTAAAGGTTACCTGCCCTCATGAAAAAGACAACTTCACCACTTTTGCCTGCCTCTGCCACAGCTTCAGCATTTATCTTCGCCCAGTCGACCGGGAATCTATTGTGATAAAGCTCAGCGGGTGTACCATCGTAAAGCACCGCATCCGTTGGCAAGTACTCACCGAAATCCGCCATCCAGCCAGAGAGTCCTATACCTATCATGTTCGTCTTTATCACATTCTTTATCCATTCCCTCGCTTCCGGATTTGTAAAATCAACCAAAGCTGCTGGGAATGTCGTGACAACAACGTGGTACTCTTCACCGTTTGGTTTCCTTACGAGATATCCTTTTTCAGACGCCTCTTTGTAAAGCGAACCCTCGAGAGCTAAGAACGTGTTTATGTATCCAAGCGTCCTAATACCCATGTTCCTGAGCTCTGAAATCATCTCTGGAAGATTCGGGTACATGTTTGCATCGTACACCCAATTCCACATCAGTTGCTTTCCAAAAGTTGTGACTCTCTTCCCTTCCCAGTCCTGAATCCACAAACCAGATATTTTCAGACCTTTATCCAAGGCATTTTTTATCTTCTGCATCACAATGTCCCTACCGCCTTGGAGTCCTAAAATCACGCCATCGTACACCCAGTCAGGCAGAGGATTTGGCAGTCCTATTCTTTTCGTCAAATTTAAAACAGTCTCATATAGGTTATCTGCAGTGCCAAATTCAATGCTTTTCGGGATTTCATGTATTTCTATTTCATGGAAGTTCTTGTGAGAGAAATCAAATTCGCTGTAAGCGTAGGTTTCAAAAATTGCGTAATACGATCTATTAGAAACAAACGTTGGTTGTGGGAAGTATGTCGTGTACCAATCACCACCCGCATCGTCTTTAAAATTCGCAAAGTGCGTTATTATATCTCTCTTGTTTCGTCCAACTCCCTGCTCAGAAACCCACAAAGGCACCCTCTTTCCGCGCAGATTCAAATACGAAAATTGCTCGCCACAACCGTAAATCTCCTCGTTTTCAGATGTTGGTATGTAAAGCCAGAATCTGTTGAGCCCGTGTGAGTGTTCAAGAATTCTGATTTTTAAAGAATTGCTTTCAATGGTGAATTCACACTTCACCTGTTCGCCATTGTCGGAGAGAAATAATATCTCACACGTTTCGTTACTAGAAGTGAGAACTCTGAATTTCTTCAGAGGGATTTTCTCTTTGTAATACTTCGATATGTTAAAGTTACCGTGCGACATCTCGTAGCTGTTTTCACCGTACCCAACGGCAAGAATTGGAAAATCCTCGGCATGGATTAACTCAAAACCTCCAAGTTTAATTCTCAACGATTTATCTTTAATCTCGAACATTCTTATCACCTCATTAATGCTCTCCATAATCTATTTCGTTCTCAGCAGGTTCTTAGATGCATCGTATATATCTTTTGCTGTCATTTTGTACTTCTGGAGCAAGAAATCTGTCAGTCCAACTTCGCCGAAATGATCTCTCACTCCTATTCTTGCAACTGGAACGGGATAGTTTTCTGATACCACTTCGCAGACAGCGCTACCCCAACCGTTCAATATGCTGTGGTTCTCCGCCACAACGATTCTTCCGGTCTCTCTCGCTGCTTTGATTATTGTCTCTTCATCGACCGGTTTAAGCGTGTACATATTCAAAAGTCTAACGCTTATCCCTTCTTCCTCGAGCATATTTGCTGCGATAATCGCTTGTCCAACCATGAGCCCGGAAGCGATTATTGTTATGTCTTTTCCATCTTTCATTGTAAAAATCTTTCCAATCTCGAATTTTTCATCACCGTTGAAGAATTTATCTTTTCTCCTTCTGTACATTCGCGTGTATACAGGTTTTTCATGATAAATAATATCTCTAAAAAGCGAAGAAAACTGGTAAGCATCAGCGGGTTCAACAATTACCATATTTGCAAGATTCCTCATTATCCCAGCATCTTCAAAGCTCATGTGAGTCCCACCGTTCAGTTCTGCGGTGACTCCCGGATCTGTTCCCATTATCTTTACTGGTAAACCTGCGTAGGCTATAGAAATAGTTATCTGGTCAAACGCGCGTCTTGTAGCAAACGGGGTAAAGCTGTGCGCTATTGGTATTAATCCCATGTTGGCAAGTCCTGCCGAAATTCCCATCATGTTAGCCTCGGCAACGCCTACGTCGATAAATCTTTCTGGAAATCTTTCTTTGAACTTTAGAGTGCTGTCTGATCGTGCTAAATCAGCATTTAAGACAACTATTCGTTCGTCTTCTTCTGCAAGTTGCAATAAGAGTTCACCGTATGTTTCTCTAAGTTCCTTGTCAGTTTGTGTTGGCAGTGGTAATTTATCTGTCATCTTGCATCATCTCCTTCGATCTCACTTCTCAATGTTGTAAGTGCTATCTTTAGCTCCTCTGGTTTTATCGGCATATTGTGTGACGTTACTTTTCCTTCTGAGAAGAACGCACCTTTACCTTTCACTGTGTGGAGAATAATCATCGTAGGCTTTTCTTCTTGTGATAGTCCTTCGCGGATTGCGTTGTAAATCTCCTCGACGTTATGCCCATCAACCTCTATCGTGTGCCAATTGAAAGAGCTCCATTTGTCGGAAAGGGGTTCAAGGTTATTTACCTCGTGAATGTATCCGTCTATCTGCATCTTATTGTAGTCTGTGAAGGCAATTAAATTATTTAGTTTGTTATGTGCTGCAAACATCGCAGCCTCCCATATCTGGCCCTCTTGCGATTCGCCATCACCTATAAGTGCGTAAACTTTGACATCAGATTTCTTTATTTTCGCTGCAAGTGCCATACCAACAGCTGCTGACAAACCTTGACCAAGAGAACCGGCGGTCATATCTACCCCTGGTGTTTTCAACCTGTCACAGTGGCTCGGAAGATTCGTGTTTGGTTTGTTCAAAGTGTAAATCCATTCGTATGGAAAATATCCAAGGTCAGCCAAAACGGAATACAAAGCAGGACCTGCATGACCTTTCGACAAAACAAATCTATCTCTACCTTCCCACTTTGGATTGTTCGGGTCTATTCTCATCACCTTGTAGTAAAGTACCGAAAGGACTTCTGCTATAGAAAGCGAACCACCGACATGTCCAACACCGAGGTGTCCTATCATCTCTAATGTAATAATCCTAATTTGAGTGGCTTTCTTCCTCAAAAACTTTATCTCCTCTTGGGTGAGAGCTGGCAAAGTATTCAAAATAAATCCCTCCTTCTAATGTTATCAAAGTTATCAATTATCAGTATATTTGATTAAGTATCTCCAACACGTCTTCGTATCTCGGTTGACCTGGGGTTAAATCTATAATACGAGCCTCCATAGAAACCTTAGCTATATTTTCAAGCTCTTCCTCTTTAACACCATAATCGCGGAGTCTTGTAGAAAATCCTGCAAACTCTATGAGTTCTTCAACCTTCTTTGCAAGTTCATCGATATTCTTCAAGGATAAATATTGAATAAGCTCGTCCATTTTTTCTTTAACATGCTTATATGTCCACATTATCAAGCTTGGAAGAGTCAATGCGCAGGCAAGCCCGTGCTCTACGTTATAGAAACTCGTTATTGGAAAGCTTATCGCATGTGCTGCAGTTGTACGTGTTTGGCTGAACGCTATACCCGCTATCGTTGCGGCGATAGCCATCTCGTCCCTTGCCCACTCTTCACCATTCAATGAAGGTTTAAAATTTTCAAAAATCATCTTCATAGCTCTTAACGCAAGTCCTTCCGTGTACGGTTGCGTGCTTGTAGCCCAGTAGCTTTCTATGGCATGAGTTAACGCGTCTAAGCCTGTTGTACCAGCCACTCTATGAGGCATCGAGTACGTGAGAACCGGATCAACGAGTGCTATATCAGCCCAGAAAGTCTTGCTCGTCATCGGCTTTTTTATGCCATTTACAGTATATACACCAACGTTGGTTACCTCACTTCCCGTGCCTGAGGTTGTTGGAACAAGCATCAGCGGTAATCTATTCTCAAGTTTCTTTTTACCTTCAAGATATTCGCTTAACTTCCCACGACTGACAATCAATGAGCTGACAGCTTTGGCTGTGTCGAGCGTACTTCCACCGCCTATTCCAATCACACCATCGAAATTGAATTTTCCACTTGTGTAATCGCAAGTGATGCTGATAATATCGTCGACCATCTCGCATGGTGGGTTTGGAAGTATCTTGTCAAATACAAAGAAAGAATCGTACTTGCTCATCGCCCTTTTAAAATACTCGCTTTGGCTAACGTATGGATCACATATAACCAAAACGTTTGAAAAACCCGAAATCTCGCGTGAATTCTCTAAACCGCCCTTTTTGTAGACAACCCTTACAGGATTGTAAAGCTCGAAATTCTCATGCCCTTTTATCATAAGCACCACCTTCTAACCACGTTTTGATTTTCTAAAATAATTGCTCATGGTGAGTATAAAAGCACCAAAGAGCACAATAACCACACCTATTATCTGCTTTGTGTTGACTGCCTCACCGAAGAGTGACATCACAATTAAGACATAAACTGGCATAAATAAAAGTGAAGTTCTCACAAGCCAAACAGGAAAAATTCGCAAGTTCCGGTAATAAACTACATAAATCAGATACTGAAGAATACTTGCCATGACCAACCCTGTTGTAGATGCCTTCAATCCAAAATTACTTAATCCCAGTGCGACCTCATTAACCAGATTATTAAGTGAGAAGATAGAGAAGAAAACCAACGTGAAAAAGTTATTATAAAAAGCTATCACAAAATCTGATGCGGGGTTTTTCTTATCTTCTTGGACACTTCTAATAACAAACGCATTGAGACTTATAAAAAACGCGCTGAGAAGGAAAAAGACATCCCCGTAAGCAAGCTTAAATATACTACCACTGCCTGAAACGAGGGCAACGCCAAAGAGCATGAGAACCATCGACAAGATATCCATAACCCCTGGCATCTGTCCAAGAAATGCTGATATGACCGTCGAGAAAAGAACGTCTGTTCGCAATAACACTGCACCTTTCGAAGCCGATGAGTATTTGAAACCAAGAAAAGCTGTTATGTCGAGCGCAAATCCAAGTAATCCTATCAAAACTAACCTGGGAAATATATTTTTAAGTCTTAATAATTCATAGCTCTTCTTTGATAAGAAACCCACAAAAAGCATTAAAAAAAGCACAAAAGTTCTTATAAAAATCCCTGTAAAAACAACACTATACGTTGTTAATGCAAACTTGTTGGTTATATAATAACTACCCCATACGATTACCAAGGCTAAGAGATTTATTAACTTGATAAGCTACACTCCCCTTTTTGAATATACTTTTGATTAAATAAGTTCCCTTTTCAACTCACTCAGTATATTTTCCTCAACCTTGTCCCCTTTTCGCCTTTTTTCGAGTATTGAGACAAGTAGCTTGTGCTTTTCTGGTTTCAGTGGATACTTTATGGCGGAAATCACGCCTATTACAAGTAGTAGAATAGGACCAAACAAGATAATCATACGTATTGCTAATATAACATTCGCAGGCTGTTGGGGTATCTCGTTCCCAACCGGGTTTATGTATCCGACAGCACCGAGTATCAGTAAAATCACTGCCTGGACTAAAGCAGACGCAACTTTTCTCAAAAACGTTGCCATTGAAGATATATTTCCTTCTCTTCGCTCACCGCTCTTGAGTTCCGCAACGTCTGTAACATCGCCAAGGATAGTGTGTGGCATCACCGCAACGGCAGACACCCCAGAACCGATGAGTGCAGCAATACCAAGAAGCACAGCATTAGACCATTCTGGTTTGAAGAAGAACGTTGCAGCAGAACCTAACATCCACACGAAAGCTCCAAGCATATAGGCAAAATTCTTGCTCTTCTTTCTTGCGATAGTTGCGTAAACTGGAACGAAAATTATCTCTGTTATCAACAACACACCAAGCACTGCAGAAACGAAGAACGGCTTTCCAACGTAGTATTTCATGTAATATGGGAATATTACAGAGACAGTATCGATGGCAAGATAAGCAAAAAGGAACATGCCAAGGTATAGTCTGAATGTTTTGATTTTCAAAGGCTCAACAATAAGATCTTTAAAATTCAGTTTCGTCGTTGCAGGTTTGAAGTTCTTCTCTTTCGTAAACGCAAAAACGCCAAGGTACGGTAAAGCAAAGAAAGCACCAAAAATTATGGACATCAATAAATAACCTTTCTTCACATCGCCCGCACTTTTTACAATCATCATAGGCAAGACTGCACAGAGTAAAGAAGAAAGGAGCGAAAACGTGAGTCTTATTGAATTAATCGCTGTCCTTTCGTTGTAATCAAGCGTGATTTCTGCACTCATCGCTGTATAGGGTATAAGTACCATCGTAACGACAGTGTTCAAGAACATATATGCAAACAATGCATAGATAAATCTTGCAAAGATACTTTCAAAACTAACAGGATACCATACCATAACAAACGATAGGAATATGAAAGGAACACCGAACAAGAAATACGGTCTTCTGCGTCCCCACTTAGATTTGGTCTTATCGCTGATGTAACCCATTATTGGATCTGTTACCGCATCCCATATCTTTCCGACTAAGAATATTACAGAAGCAAATACCGGCGGAATCTTTACAACGTCAGTAAGAAAAATCGCGTAGAAGAAATTTATTATGTTGAAAACTCCCCCACCGTAAACATCACCAAAGCCAAAGAAGAATTTCGTTATGAAAGGCACCTTTTCTGTTCCAACCACAGTGCTAACTTGTTTACCTCTTTCACTTTTGCTCATCCCTTTATCCCCCCTGCTACTAATCCTTTGATAATATATTTTTGAAGTGACAGTGTGATTACAAACACCGGTAGCAGCATGATCGTACCTGCAGCAGTTAACTGCCCCCACTTTGGAGCATATTGTCCGAGCAAACCGTTCACTGCTACGGGCGCGGTCTTTGCATTGACTGAAGAAAGTATGAGAGCGTACAAGAATTCATTCCAAGACATCAGAAACGCAAAAACGCTTGCAACCACCAAACCGGGCGAGACTAAAGGAAAGAAGACTCTCCAGAATACAGTGAATTCACTTGCACCGTCTATTCGAGCTGCCTCTTCATAATCGGTTGGAACAGCAGCAAAGAATGGCAAAAGCAACCATATGACGTACGGAATATTGAAGCTGATGTGTGCCAGAACAATGCCCGTAAGTGTGTCCCTTAACTGCAATTGGTTAAACATTACAAAAAGCGGTATAACGAGCGATATTTGAGGTAACATCCTGAAAGTAAGAAACATGTAAGCTATCGTCTCTTTCAGCTTAAAAAAGTATCTTGTTAGGCCATAAGAAGCCATTGCACCAACTACAATCGAAATGAGTGTAGAAGAAATACCAACTATCAAGCTGTTTTTCAAACTTGCCAATATATCTCTGTTCGACAAAACAGCTTTATAACTATCCAATGTTCCTTTGAAATAAAACGGACCTCGTGCCCAGATGTCTATATCTCGCTTGAACCCGCTTGTAATGACCACTAATATCGGCATCAATTCTACAACAAGAACAACAAAGGTCACCAGAATTATTAATAAGTTCACAAGTCTCTTTCTCATCTTCGTGTTCATCATCCGCGTTCACCCTCAAATTTTATATTTCCTCTGACAATTACAAAAGCTATCGCTAAGGCTATAATGAGCAACAGAATACCCATGGATGCAGCATAACCTATGTTAAAGAATTCAAAAGCCTGCTTATTTATGTACAAAGATAAGAGCATCGTTGCATTTCCAGGGCCACCGCCCGTCATTACGTAAACTTCTGAAAATATCCTCAGCGCATCAATTAACCTAAGCAGTAATGCAGTTGCGATTGTAGGTCTCAAATAAGGAATGATTATTCGGTTAACTTTCTTCCAGAAATTCGCCCCGTCGATATCAGCTGCTTCGAGAACTTCTTTTGGTATACCTGACAATCCGGCGTAAATGAACATAAACATGAAGGGCCACATACGCCATACATCTTGAACTATCACCATACCATATGCAAAAGAAGGCTCGGCAAGCCACGCCTTAACACCAAATCCAAGTCTTTCAAGAAAATAGCTGACCATCCCGTATTCTGGTTGCAAGAGCAACCTCCAAGTTAAACCTGATATCACGGGTAGTATAAAGACAGGGAGTAATAGCAGAGATCTAACAAGTGAATAAAAACGTCCTTCCCGATTTAATAATAGTGCGACAAAAAAACCTATTACCGTTTCAATAGGAATTGCTATTACAACAAAACCGAGCTGCAAGAAAAGAGAATGTATAAACTCGCTGTCTTTGAAAAGCTCGATGTAATTCTTGAGAAAAACAAATTTCTTCTCAGTGGAATGGAAAAGATGCCACTCGTGCAGTGACATGTATAAAGAATAGAAGACTGGATAAACCAATATAGTAAAAACTATTATTAAAGCTGGAAGGACAAAAAACCAATGGGGGCGAAAGCCCCCGATTTTCCCTTTTCTTGCATTATTTCTTGAGTAAGTCGTTGAGCTCATCTATCATCTTCCTTACTGCTTCTTCTGGCTTTACCTTTCCGGAAATCGCTGCCAGCCAGTTGTCGCGGATAATTTGTGAGGCTTCCGGATACCTTGTGAACCTCGGTCTTGCAACTGCGTTTTTCATTGAGTCGAATATCGCTTTGAACCACGGCCTGTCTTTGTTGTAGTTTGGATTGAGTAATAGATCAGCTCTCGCAGGCGTAAAACCTTTTGGTATTAATTTCTGACCAGTTTCAAGTGATGACCACCAGTAAGCAAACTCGGCTGCAGCTTCTTTGTTCTTGGACGCGTTTGGCATCGCCAACACCCAACAGCCTCTGATAGCCGAACCTTTCGCTGGTCCAACTGGAGGAGCTGAGTAGATTATCTTACCTGCAACAAGTGAGTTGTTTGGATCCTCATGTTGTGGGACTAATGCTGGCCACTGGAACATCGTAAATACTTTTCCTTGGTTAAATGCAGCTATACGTTCCGCATGTCCCATGTCGAGAGCGCCCGGAGGTGAAAATCTTAAGAGTTCCTTGTAGAAATTGATGGCTTCCACAGCTTTCTTTTCATCCAAGCTCACAACAACCTTTCCACCCTGCACTGTCAAAGGACTTGTTCCAAATGCTTCAAACATGAAAATTGCTTCAGCGGTTGAGCCTTCTGTTTGCTTTGTAAATGGAGCGAAACCATATATACCTTTAGAGTGGAAAAACTCCGCCATGTCTCTTAGTTCTTTAAACGTCTTTGGTACACCAAGGTCGTAACCGTACTTTGACTTGAACTCGTTCTTGTATTTTGGGTCATTTACCAGGTCTTTTCTTGTTATCCAGATATAAACATTAGCGTTAATGGGCATTCCGACGAAAACCCCAGCCCATTGCGCTGCCTCAAACGCGTTTGGTGCGAAGATATTCAGATTTGGTTTCTTGTAGACTTTTCCGCCAAACCACGAGTTAAATGGTAACATCAAATGTGCAAGAGATGGTACAAATGGTTCATCAACCGTGACGAGGTCATAATCTGTCTTATCGGGACCAACACTAACACCGATCTTCTGCAACAAATTGCCTGATGGTACAAGCTCAAGAACAACCTTAATACCTGTTTGTTTCTCAAATTCCGGTATACCATCCTTAAGCGCTTGAGTGAGAGCATCATCCCAAGCCAATACTTTGATAGTTGTGTTGTACGGTGCAGCAAAAAGCATAGCCGCAAGAAACATCAAGCTTACCATAGTGACAAATACCCTTTTCATCCTAATCACCCCCTTGGAAGTTTTACCACTTTAAAAGCAAATGTGGTAACGTTATCACAATTAAACCACATACCAGTATTAAAATAGAAAATCGATCGTTAACTGAAAAATCAAGTGTAAGTTAAGAATTTTTATTTATCGTCCAAAATCTTCTCATTACCTAAAATTTGCTCTCTATTTCTCAATGTAATATGATAACGTTATCATAAACTCGTACAGAACAATACATTAAGGACAGTTACCGCGTTGCCAATTTTCAACAATGAGAATATACGTCTTTTTGAAAAACAAACAAGAGCCCCCTTGGGGCTCTCAAATTGCTTGTCATACTATCAAATAAAAAAAATATTCCTACACTTCCCTAACCATATTCCTATAAATTCCAGGATACGAGTTTTCTATTTCAATAGCACTTACGGTCTTTCGATAATATTCTATTGGTCCGGGGTCACCTATAACTGCATATGCATATCCAACGTTGTACATGTCGTGCAAACAAGAAAGCAGAAGAGCAGTTCCTATGTTCTTACCTCTGTAAGCTTCATCTACTCCGGTCGGTCCGAAGAATCCGCGTACCGTCGCATCATAACAAGCAAATCCGACGATTTTTCCGGTGTTGGTATCGATTGCGATAAATGAAGATATTGGCTTGTTTGAAAAAGTCATATCCGTTTCACTTGCCCAATGATTTCCGAACTTTTGCCTTACCCACTCGACTACGAAGTACTTTTCCGGACCTATGGGTCTTTTAATTTCAATACCATGTTTCCTGACTTCCTCAATTACCGGTTCGAGTCTTGGAAGTTCGTAAAGCTTCACAAGCATATCGCCCATGTTCATCCCCCCCTAAACCATGTCTGAAAGTATTTTGATAAACAACAATACCAATACTCCAAGCATGACTGGTTTTATAACTTTTGCTCCTTTCTTCAACGCCAGTCCTGATCCAAGCCAATTTCCAACAATTCCAAACGCCGCTGCTGGCAAACCTATAGAGTACAAAACCTTGTTTCCGAATATGAATGTGACGAGTGCGCCAATGTTTGAAGCAAGGTTAACGACTTTTGCTGTGCCAGAAGCACTGACATGGTCCATATTCAATAAACTTACGTAGAGTATAATCAAGAACGTCCCGGTGCCAGGTCCAAAAAATCCATCGTACATACCTATGGTAAATCCTATGGCTGTAGCTACCAATATAGTTTTGGTAATTCCATAACTTGAACCAGTGTCCTCAACACTATTTTCTTTACTCTTTCTTGGATTTGTTATCAGTACAATAATCGCAGCAACTGGAATAAGGATTGCAAGAACAACTTTCAAGATATTGTCACTCAGCACCAAAGCTAATCTTGCTCCAAGGTGTGAGCCAATGAGTGAACCAACAACAGACGGAACACCAACCGAATACACAATCGCTCGTCCCTTTGCATATCTTAAAGTGCTGAAAATCGTTCCAATAGTCGAGGAAAGCTTATTTGTGGCAAGTGCGTTGTGACTTGGTAACCCAATAAACAGATATGCTGGCAGTGATATCAACCCTCCACCACCTGCGATTGAGTCTACAAAACCTGCCAAGAATACTAATGGATACAAGATCAGCAAATTTACGTAGTTTATATTCATCTCGATCCCCCATTCTTACAATTAAGCATTTATCCTACTATAGTGTTGGTATGCGAACAACCTTTTCCAAAAGCCAGCCAATCATGTAAGCAACCGCTGCTGAAAGTCCGCCAACTAAGAGCATCTCCAAACCGCCCTTGTACCACTTTACTCCGGTAACTATCTGCCTAAGAGCCCCAACAAAGAAAAGTGTCATACCGGTAATCACACAAGAAAGTAAGAACTGATTTTGAGCAAGGAAACTTCCCTGAGAAGCGAAAACGTAAGCAATCAACGGCATAAAACCGGCAATTACAAAAGACAAGAACGTCACAATCGCACTTTTCAGTGGATTCGTATCGTCTTCAAATAGTCCAAGTTCTTCGTGCAACATTGTGTCAACCCAAATTTCCTTGTTGCTCGTGATTGCATCAACAAGATTATCCAACTTTTCACCGCTCAGTCCCTTTCTTTTATATATTTCTTTGACCTCCAGTTTTTCAGCTTCTGGCATTTTCTCGACTTCCCAGAGTTCTCTCTCTTTTTCAGCCCTTATGTACTCCCGTTCGGACTTCTCAGAAAGATAATCGCCTATAGCCATAGAAAGCCCGTCAGCAAAGAGATTAGCAAGTCCTACTATAACAGCAATTTTGGGATTCAAGCTCGCACCCGCGATGCCAGAGATTGCAGCAAAAGTTGTGACAATTCCATCACTCGCACCATACACAGCTTGTCCGATGTACTTTCCCTGCTCTGTCTTATGCCAAGGCTCGTTTCCTATATGTTCTGGACTATGTAGTTTCTTGTGTGTTTCGAAATCTCCTTTTCTGAATGCCTCGCTTGCAAGCTTGGGCCTTGATTTCTTGTAGTTAAATAAAAATCTAAACACCTGAAGCACCTCCCGATTTGTGTGAATTCACTGTTTGGATGCATACGATTTTATTATATCACGTGCATAGCGAAAAACATTCTTGCTCTAAATCGTTTTTTCAGACAAAATAGATACAAAATGTTAACCTGTTCTTTTCATACTAAGTGGTTTCTACCTACTTGACAAAAATTTTTTCTTTGGTATCATAGGATACGGTCACTGACTTCGGGAAATGTGCGAAGAAAAATGTGAACCGATGTGTATATATTAACGCCCCCATCGTCTAGCGGTCTAGGACACTGGCCTTTCAAGCCAGCGGCACGGGTTCGAATCCCGTTGGGGGCGCCAGTTTTTAAAATTACAAAAAAGGCAGGTTGGGTGCGTAGCTCAGAGGGAGAGCGTCTGCCTTACGAGCAGAAGGTCGTAGGTTCAAGTCCTGCCGCACCCACCAAGTGAGAAAAATGAATCGAAATGATGATATAAAGATTTAAAGGTGGCCAGGTAGCTCAGATGGTAGAGCAGTGGACTGAAAATCCACGTGTCGACGGTTCGATTCCGTCCCTGGCCACCAGTTTTTTTACTACCTGTACAAGAAATTCAAATTAAGTGTTGAAGTTCGCATTTTTTTTGGTATAATCATTTTTAGACTAAGTTGAGAAAAGGAGGAACTGACATGAAGAGGACATACCAGCCATCCCAGAGGAAAAGAAAGAGAACACATGGATTTCTCGCAAGAAAGTCAACACCAGGTGGAAGAAAAGTCCTTAGAAACAGAAGAAGAACAGGTAGATGGAGATTAGCAGTTTAAGAAGTAAGCGGATTAACATTTTTAGAAAAAGAGAGCGCCTGAGACTCAGGAGGGATATATCCCTTCTTTTTAAAAGTGGAAGTGCTGTCCAAAACGAAGATTTCGTCATTCTTTACAGGAAAAACGGACTTGATTACAGCAGGATCGCTATATCGGTAAGAAAAAAATTTGGAAAAGCGAACCGAAGAAACAAGTTACGAAGATGGGTGCGTGAGTGTTTTAGATTAAACAAAGATTCCATACCAGCAGGCTACGATTTTCTTATCATCGCAAGGAAGAGTTTATCTGAAAAGTTTGAAAAAAGCAACTACTGGACGGTGTGCAAGACTCTGCTGAATAACTTCGAGAGGTTAATTAATGAAGAAAGCAATATTGGGAGCGATTAGATTTTACCAAAGGTACATTTCACCACTTAAACCACCAACTTGCAGATTTGAACCAACATGTTCCACATACACATTTCAAGCTGTGGAGAAATTTGGTGTTTTTAAAGGGCTCCTCCTGGGTTTCTGGCGCATTCTCAGATGTAATCCCCTTTCAAAAGGCGGATATGACCCCGTACCTGAGTATTTTCATGTTTTCCACACTCACCAAAAAAACGAAAAAACATCTGAAAAGAAAACATAATACTAAAATTGTAGGGAGGCGGTAGAATTGAAGAAGTTAACCGTCATTTTTTTGTTGTTACTGGCGATATTGGGGGTCTCGAATCTTTACGTTGAAGAACGAGTAGATTCAATTGTTGTAACGTCGAAGTATGCTCAGATCGAGATAGGATTGGATGGTAATTTAAGCAAGGTAAGTCATCTGCTTGGACGTGCTTATCTTTTCTACGTGAACGACAATGATGGATTTGATATCTTTGGTATCGATGACAACGAATTGGAAGTCGCAACACCAACTTACAACATCGAATACGGAAAGAAAAACGAAAAAGATGGCTCATATGAATCTGCTAAGATTGTCTTCAAATACGAAAACGGTATTACAAAAACTTATTCGTTCGATAGTCTTCTTCTCACCTACGCTTTCGAGGTTTTGATAAATTCTCCAGAGGAAGTAAAGGTTGGATTGCCTCTCGTCTGGGATACAGCAAATGTTAGGTCCGCAGTTAACCTTTTTATATCGTTCAGACCGGATAGAGATTACACTTCTATAGTAAAGTTCTCTGGAAAACTCGATAAAACGCGCATTGTTGGTTCTGACATCTCATTAAAGGTCTACATGGGACCTTACAAAAAGACAGTTTTAAAACACGCATTCAAAGATGACTACGAAAGAATAATTGATTTGGTAAAGACTGTTCCTGGTGCTGGTAAATGGTACAGCTTCCTTGCGGACGGTCTCAACGAATTTTTCAACTGGATAAATTCCTTAGTGAAGAATTTTGGTCTGACAATAATCATTTTCACAATTATCGTCAGACTTATACTTTATCCGTTCTACCACGCACAGACAAAACAGATGATCCAAATGAGAAAACTTCAGCCCGCTGTGGAAGCGATTAAGAAAAAGTACAAGGAACCTCAAAAACAGCAGGAAGAATTGATGAAGCTTTATAAAGAAAACAAGATTAATCCATCAAACGGATGTTTGATGCTGTTAATCCAGTTCCCAATATTCATGCTCCTGTACGGTGTAATCCAGAGTTATCAAGAACTCTTCTCAACATCTGGTGGATTCTTAATTTGGCAAGACCTGTCGGTAGGCGGATGGGGAAATAACTGGCTATTCTTGGTTATCACCATAATAACAAGCTATTATTTAGCACTTATCACAAGTCAAGACAGCAGGACAGCTTGGCAACAGATTATAATGGGGGCTATATTCCCATTCTTCTTCGTGAATCTGCCAAGCGGTATATTCCTCTACTGGACAATGAACTCCATTATCCAGCTTGCTATAACTTACTACATTTACAAGAGGTACAAAATTAAAGGTCTCACTCAACATGAGCTTTGGGGTATACAGAAGAGAAAGTAATAAACAATCTGATCAGTCTATTGATAATATAATCATAACCGCAAGAAGAGGTGATTCACTTGAAGACTTTGAACTATGTTGGGAAGAGCGTTGATGAAATTATCGAACAGTTTAGGAGCGAGTACGACGTTTTGGATAAGGAGTATGACGTGAACATAATAGATAAAGGAACACACGGTATATTCGGTCTTTTCTCCAGAGACGCCGTTGTTGAAATAACTATTTCCAACAAGTATTATGAAAGAAAGCTTAAAGAGTTTTTGGAAGAGATATTCAAAAGATTTGGTGTCGATTACTATGTCGAAGTTGCAAGCAGAGGTAAAACTTTCATAGCAACATGCCACAGCGAGGACATAGGTAAGGTAATCGGTAAACACGGAAAGGGATTGGGAGCGCTGCAGCATCTTGCGAATATATTCTTGAACAGAATTACGGACACCAAAGTAACAGTAATTATCGACGCAGGTAACTACAGAGAAAAGAGAAAAGAACAGCTTGAAAGAATCGTGGAAATGGCTGTTGAGAAAGCTAAAAAGTCAGGAAAGGTCAAATTGGACCCAATGTTCGCTTTCGAAAGAAAGCTCGTTCACGAGATAGCCAAGAAATTTAGAGACGTTCACACTTATTCAGAAGGCTTGGAACCTTACAGATACGTAGTAATCGAAGCGAAAAGAGGGGGGAAGAAAAATGAAGATAGGCGACATTTCAAGAATGCAACCGCTTGAAATTGATGGCGGTAAGATATTGAAAAGAGTTTTGATTGGTCCGAGGGACGGTGCACCCAACTTCGTCATGCGTTTATTCACCCTCAAACCTGGAGCATCGACACCGTACCACACACATCCTTGGGAACATGAAATATTTGTCGTTGACGGCGAAATTGAAGTTGTGCAAAAAGACGGGAGAACTAAGGTTTCACAAGGTGCGTTTATATACGTAGAACCGAATGAAGAGCACCAGTTCCATAATCCTTCAGAAAAAGAAGCTTCCTTTATATGTGTAATACCAAAAGAGGGTGGCGAATAAAAAGCGTTTCAGGAAATAAAAAATTAACGTAGAGTTATAGAATAATTAGCTCATACACTTACTTGACACTCCAAGAGTGATATGCTATAATTACTCACGGTCTTGAGCGTCGGGGCGTAGCGCAGATGGCGAGCGCGCCGGTCTTGGGAACCGGAGGTCGCTGGTTCAAGCCCAGTCGCCCCGACCAGCCATGCGGGTGTAGCTCAATTGGTAGAGCATCGGCCTTCCAAGCCGAGGGTTGCGGGTTCGAGTCCCGTCGCCCGCTCCAGATTTATTTTTTTAAATTTTTTCAAGGCAGCGGCCGTAGCTCAACAGGATAGAGCATCGGACTTCTAATCCGAGGGTTGTGGGTTCGAGTCCCGCCGGCCGCGCCAGAGACAGCAAAAATTTAATAGAAACTATCTGTGGTGGCTATAGCTCAGTTGGCAGAGCGCCTGACTGTGGATCAGGTGGTCGAGGGTTCAAATCCCTCTAGCCACCCCAGTTTTTTATATAATACCATCAATTGTTCACAAGGACGCGCTCGTAGCTCAACTGGATAGAGCGTCGGACTTCGGATCCGATGGTTGCGGGTTCAAGTCCTGCCGGGCGCGCCAAAAGATTACAATCACGGTTTGCAAAACGTTTGCCACTGACGAAGCCCATCTTTTGAGCAGGAACACAGGAAAAGACTTTCGTGTGTCGGAAAAAAGGAGGTAGAACTATGGAAGTACTAAAGGTCTCTTCAAAATCAAACCCCAACAAAGTGGCTGGTGCTTTGGCTGGTGTAATTAGAGAAAAAGGTAAGGCAGAGATTCAGGCTATAGGCGCAGGTGCGGTAAATCAGGCTATTAAGGCTGTCGCTATTGCAAGAGGTTACCTCGCTCCAAGCGGATTTGACCTTGTTTGTGTTCCGGCCTTCACGGACGTTACAGTTGAAAATGAAACAAGAACCGCATTAAAGTTCATCGTCTTCCCAAGAGAGTAAGAATTTTAATAGAATGATTAAAAAAGCGGTCCGAATGGACCGCTTTTCTTGTTTCATTAGTTGTTTTGATACGCATTTAGATCAAAATGACCGTGTCCGGAAAGCGTGAATACAATTGTTTCTTTCCCGTTATCTTTTGCCTTTTTAACAACGTAGGCTATAGCATGTGCCGATTCAGGTGCCGGTATAATGCCTTCCAGTTTTGCAAATAGCTTCGCAGCTTCAAAGACTTCTTCTTGTGTTACGCTTGCCGCCTTTATTAAACGTTCGTGGTACAGCTTCGACACAATCGGCGCTGCACCATGGTATCTTAAACCTCCCGCATGTATTGCTGGAGGTACGAAATCTTTTCCGAGTGTATACATTTTCATCAACGGAGTTAATCCAGCAGTATCTCCATAATCATATCTGAACTCTCCTTTTGTAAGCGACGGGCAGCTCTCCGGCTCAACAGCCACGAGGTCAATCTTTCTGCCTTGCAAGACATCTGGAATAAATGGCAGAATCGTTCCACCAAAATTTGACCCACCACCATGACAGGCTACTACCATGTCTGGGATTACACCAATCTTTTTCAGCTGTTCTTTTATCTCCAAGCCGATAACGGTCTGATGCAGTAAAACGTGGTTCAGCACACTTCCCAGTGCGTATTTCGTACCTTCCTCTGACAGGACAACTTCTATCGCTTCTGATATTGCTATCCCAAGTGTTCCAGGGTGTTCATCAGAATAGTTCTTGCCAAAATTCGTTAACTTACTCGGACTGGGCACCACCGAACCGCCAAAAATGTTCATCAAGGTTTTTCTAAAAGGCTTTTGGTTGTAACTAACTTTTACCATAAAGACCTTGACATCCAGACCGAATTTTGCCCCAGCGTACGATAGTGCACTACCCCATTGCCCTGCTCCTGTCTCGGTGACCAATGTTTTCGTACCGCTGATCTTATTGTAATATGCCTGAGCAAGTGCCGTATTGACTTTGTGACTCCCTGTCGGACTTGTTCCTTCGTACTTGTAGTATATCTTTGTCCTCGTCCCAAGATATTCCTCCAAGAACTTTGCCCTGATTAGCGGTGTTGGTCTGTAGACTGCGTATTCTCTCAAGACTGGTTCAGGAATCTTTATATATCTTTCCGTGCTCATCTCCTGTTCGAGCAATTGTTCTGGGAATATCCTCAACAACTTCTCAGGACTCATCGGCTCTTGAGTTTCAGGATCAAGTGGCGGGTCGAGTTTGAAAGGAATGTCTGCAAGTACATTGTAATAACTTCTCGGAAGTTCCTCGGGTTTCAATGCCACATACTCTCTAAACATAACTATCCCCCCTAACGTTATTATTTCAAAACGTTTGTATTCAACTTCCCGCTATAAACAAAATCGCCGTTCTTTACTTTGAGTATAACTATCTCTTTTTGGGCATTTCCTTCCTTATCTATCGATATCGCTCCAGTCGCCCCCTGGAAATTCTTGATTGACCTAATAGCCGTAGCTATAAGCTCTGGTTTTGTTGTTTTCGCTCTCTCTATAGCACTTACAATTAGCATGTAAGCATCATATCCAAGCGCAGACAATGTAGAAGGCTTAACTCCGTACTTCTTGACAAATGCTTCGACAAACTTCTTAGATACCTGCGTCACCGGAGCGTCTGGGTGGTAGTGGTCTGAGAAGTATACTCCTTCTACCGCCTGTCCGCCTATCTTTATTAATTCAGGTGCGTTTGCTCCGTCTCCCGCAAGGATGTGTCCTTTGAATCCGAGTGACCTTGCTTGCTGGGCTACCAACGCTATTTCGTTGTAGTATCCTGTCACAACTATCGCTTCTGCTCCGAATGCCAATGCTTGTGACAACTGAGCGCTGAATTCGCTGTCTCCTGATTTGTACTGGAGTTGCTGTACTTGTCCGCCGTATTTTTTGAACCTTTCGATAAAGTAGTTCGAAAGACCGACGCTGTAGTCTTGTTCGACGTCCGTGAGAACTGTTGCTTTCTTAATCTTCAGCGTCTTAACTGCGAATTCTGCAAGCGCTGTACCTTGGAGTGGGTCGATGAAACAAACCCTTGAAACAAACTTCTTGCCTTGCGTCACGAGCGGGTTCGTGGAGGCAGGACTGACCATGGGAACCTTCCTTTTTTCTGCTATCTCACCTGCAGCAAGAGAGTTTCCGCTCATAATTTCACCTATAACAGCGACAACACCCTCTTTGTCGATAAGCCTTGCGATACCGTTAGCTGATTCTGTTTTCTCGCTTCTTGTGTCCATGAAGACAAGCTCGATCTTTTCACCGAGTGCTGTGCTCTTCTCTTCGTGCGCAAGCTCGATGCCTTTCTTCACCAAATCACCAGCCGCAGCCAACCCGCCTGTGAACGGAAGTAATACACCTATCTTCACAGTTGCAACCGAAAAGACCGAAAAAACAACCGTCAATAACAAAGCAAAACCTCTTCTGAAAATACCCATACGCTCTACCTCCTCGTATAATAAGTTCGGTAAAAATTAAAATTGGTCTTTGAAAATTGAATGCATATTTTTTAACACCTCTGGTAAAATAGTTTCAGGTTGCCCCTCCTTGAGACTTTGTTCTCTTAAATAAGATTGCCTAACTAGAGTACAGCTTTTTACTTGCCGGAAAATGTTTTGCCTCGTTTTCTTATGTACCGCGAGGTTGTAAGGCTGTACTCAATCCGGAGGTGATTCCTTTGGCTATTTTAGCTATTGATGTCTCAAAGAACTATCTTTCTTTCTTTTCTGATTTCATCGGTAGTGGGACTGTTGAGAACTCTCCTCAAGGCATTGTTGAACTTTTTAACAAAGCTTTTGCTTCTTCTTCCGATTTTTCTCTTGTCCTTGAATCAACTGGTGTTTTTTCTTTTAATGTCGCTAACTTCTTCTTTCAAAACAACGTACCTGTCTTTTGGGTTAAAACTGATAACATTAAGCTCTATCGCAAAATTCTCAATCGTCCTAAAACTGACAAAATCGATGCTGAACTTATTTTCTCTATCGCTTCTAAATTTCCTGAGTCTTTAGTCCCTTTTGTCAATAACTCATATATCATCTCTGAGCTTCGTAATCTCACCAGACTTTATTTAAAGTTCAACGAAGATATCGCTCGATTGAAACTTAGGCTCTATTCGTATGTTTCTCTTTATTTCCCTAAACTTGACTTTAAACTAAATAAGACTTTCGAATGCCTGCTTAAAGATTATACAATCGAAGAAATCGCAAACATGCCAATTGAAGAGTTATTTGAATATATTGCGAAAATTTCCAGACACAATGTCTCTTCACAAGTCTTAGCAGAAAAACTCCAAACTCTTGCTAAAGATGCCTTGAGGTTGTCTGTTAATCCTTCAAACACTCTGAGAATATCTATTGTTTCCACTATCGATTTGATACAGCACTATGAAAAACAAATCGAACTAGTAAAGAAAGAAATAAGTAAATTACTTAAAGTAATTCCGAACACACTAACAACAGTCAAAGGGATAGGAGAAATAACTGCAGCTGGAA
Organism: Fervidobacterium riparium; assembly: GCF_025370035.1. NCBI lineage: Bacteria > Thermotogati > Thermotogota > Thermotogae > Thermotogales > Fervidobacteriaceae > Fervidobacterium > Fervidobacterium riparium. The sequence continues at coordinate 1,702,833 of NZ_CP009277.1, read as the reverse complement.
TTATAGCCGAAATAGGAGACATCAATCGTTTCGAAAAAGCCTCAGCGTTAGCATCATACGCAGGGCTTGTATGGACAATCAATCAAAGTGGAAATTACAAATCAGAAAACAACCAACTAACGAAAAAAGGGAACAAGTATCTAAGAACATACCTAGTAATGGCAGCGAACGGAGTAAAGACATACGATCCTGTATACAAAGAATATTATCGCAAAAAGTACGCAGAAGCAACAACACACAAACACATGAGAGCGCTAATATTAACTGCAAGGAAATTAGTAAATTTAGTGTATTATTTACTAAAGAACAACGTACCGTATGTACCGATGAAATAGGTAAAAAGAACGAAATCAAGTATGTGAAGAATGAAAGTGAAATATTAAGTTATTGAAAGTCAAAGAGTTGACTAGGTTTTTTATTTTTCTATTTTTTCTCCTCTTGACTTATTACCGGAAATCTTATACCAATGTAATGATGTGGGGAACAATTATTGAATTAAAAATAAAAAAGCCGGGTATGAATTTTACTCATACCCGGCGATTGTCCACTTGTTTCCTATGCTATACCCTTGCTCACTGAATATATCGTCTTAAGAACACAAGCAAAGGGGTGGACAACCACCGGTTGTCCACCACCACCAGAAGTTAACTGAACTATTTAATTCTTTTGATTTTGCAACCGTCAAATATGTCGATAAGCTACCACATAAATCCACAACGCCGCACCCCGTACACTGTTATAATTTTTTCCGATTATACCACATCCTCTCTTTGAATGTCAACTATTTTGATTATCACCAATCATCAGTAATGGCTTAAAATCCCCTTCTCCTTGGCAATCTTCTCGCATTTTTTGTAACCCAATACTCCTAAGGTAAGATAAACTAAGCTTGATATAACCAGCCACAAAAAGTCAGAACTACCTGTAGCTGCGGACATGCTCAAATCTTCAAACACAATTTTTTTACCAAGCAAGACGCCTTGAGTTAATGGAAGCATTAAACCTATCTTCCTAACTATCTCAGGAAGGTTTTCAAATGGAATAACGCTTCCGCTAAGAAAGAGTAGAATGAATGAGAAGACGTACGAAAGCTGTGTGATTTGTTTAAATAATAAGCATAAGCCTGCTATGAGAAGGTCAAATCCATATATACCCATGACAGTAATCCTTCTTCAAAAATAATATTGGGGAATTCTTTTTATTACTTAAGAATTAAAAATAGTTGGCAATGACAAGAGAGGATGCGGGCTAAGTGCAGAGAATTCAGAACATGATCGAGCTATAAAATGAGTGGCTGTTAGGGGCAATACGCGAGCAAACCACAAAAATTGGCAATGGATTGTCTATATTTAAAGATTCAGTCTTCCAAAACCTGTTGAAAAAGCTTTTGAACGTATTTGTCCATTTCACTTTCAACCTTGGCTTTGTTCGATGAATTTAGAAATGGCGAATCTATAGTTATCACGATTTTATCTTCAAGAACCCTTACCTCACCGCTTCCGAAAAAGCCAACCTTGGCACTGTAGGAATATTCGTCGGTTCGGAAGAGTTTTACACCATACTTTTTAATGTACGGTTCCATTTCACGCTCCATGATGGTAAATATCTTCTTTCTATCAAAAGAATGAGAATATTCCTTTGTTATAACCACATTAATACCCCCTATCAGCAGAAATTCGTTCAAAAATTGCACGGTTTATCAACTTTTTGGCTATACATAGCTGCCTTTTTTGCAAGCTCTTCTTGTTTAACCCAGTATCCGTCAAGGATTCCCTGAGATGCCAGTTGACCTAAGAATTTGTAATGGTAATCGTAGAGCACCCCAGGACCTGCATTCCACAGGGGAGTACCTGGAAGTGGCATGAATGTGTGCGCGTGTATCTTTGCTTTGTATTTCTTGACTATCTTGTTTATGAAATTAAATGTCTCTTCAACGTCTTCCTTTGTTTCAAAAGGAAAGCCGAATATGAAATCTACTTTGGCATAGAAGCCGTTTTGTGCAAGTATTTCAAGAGCTTCCTCAACTTTCTCGACGGTGTGTCCACGCCTTATCAGGTTCAAAATCCTGTTGCTTCCGCTCTGTGCACCTATAACAACGTAGTCGTGGTTGACATACTTTTTGACAACTTTAACCATCTCATCTGTAATGCTCTCAGGTCTAATGTCAGATGGGAATGTACCAAAGTATATCTCTTTTACACCCGTCGATTTCACTTTGTAAAGCAATTCATCGACAATCTCAGGCCTTGGAGTTACACCGTTTTTGCTACCGTATCCAAATGCGTTTGGTGTTATAAACCTTGCCGTCGTCTTGTTGTGTTTGACGGATATCCGTTCATATTCTACAATCTGCTCGATGCTCCTGTGCCTCACTATTTTTCCTGCAAGTCTCGGCGTTTGGCAGTATCCACAGTCAAATGGGCAGCCACGGGATATCTCTATTGGCATGAATAGTTTCTTTTTTTCGCAAACAGCTGGGAAATCATCGAGATTCACCCTCTGCTTAATACCATCGAATATCCTTGATTCAGGGATTTCGCCACATAGGAACTTTACGATATTCTCTTCACCATCACCGACGAAGACGTAATCGAAACCGATGTTGAGCATTTCTTGTGGGAGTGCGGTTGCGTGAGGTCCACCCGCAATCGTTGTGTACCCGTTCTCTTTCAAAAATCGCACCTCAGCCAAGATCGTATCTATATCGAATGTCATAAAAGAAAAAGCAACTACAGTATCCGTTGCCGGATACTGCAGTATTGTGTTCACATCTTTAGTTTCAAGAACTTCTATGTTATCTAAACGGCTAAGTATGGCACCAACAATTGCAGCTACGCTGTATCTGTTGTGTTTCGTGGTTCTGAATACTATTCTTTTGAATCTACTATTCAATGCTCTCTAACCCCAAATTCTCTTTTTAACATCGGCTGCCGAGTCAGCTAATAACAACACATGGCCACTGTCCATGAAAATGATTGAATTGCACTCTTTTCCGTACGTTAAGTTTACTATCTTTCCTCCGATCTGGTTACTTGCTCTGATTCTCCTTGAAATCGTAGAGCTGACAGGCACTACAGCAACAACTCTACCTTTCACAACATAGACGTTCTCACTCGCTCTTACGATAGGTTCCATACTATTACCTCCATAACGGTATATTTTCTCGAATTTTCTTGAATTTTAAACGTTGAATCTTATTGTTATTATATCTCCATCTTCTACGATGTGCTCTTTTCCTACAAGTTTCATGAGCCCTGCATCTTTGACAGCCTTTTCTGATCCAAGCCTTATTAGGTCCTCGTACTTTATAATCTCCGCCTTTATAAATCCTCTCGCCAAGTCGCTGTGTATCGCACCTGCCGCATCCACCGCTGTCGAATTCTTTCTCAGTGTCCAAGCTCTAACTTCATCTTTACCAACCGTGAAGAATGATATAAGCCCGCACTGTGAATACAACGCATTTGAAAGTCTCTCTATGCCTGTTTCCTCTGTGCCAAGTTCTTTCAAGAATTCCATCTTCTCTTCTTCGCTAAGCACATTCAATTCCATTTCGAGTTTACCGCAGAGCTCGACATATGCAAAGCCATTTTCTTTGCAGAGATTTACTATCTGTTCTTTTGTATCATATGCCTTTTCTGTAAATTGCTCTTCGTCAACATTTACAACAACAGCGGTGGGTTTTAATGTGGCGAATGAAAAACCGCCGAGCATTTTCTTCTCTTCTTCTGTCAATTCTACCTTTGACAAGAATTGTTCGTTTTCAAGTGCTTCCTGCAATCGCTTCAGCAATTTTAGTTCTATCTCTTCTTTCGGTTCAAGTTTCCTTTTTGCGTTTTCGAGCCTTTCTATCCTGTTTGTAACAACATCAAGGTCTCTGAAAAGGAACTCGTCCAACGTGGCCTTTAACTGGTCTACAGGCTTTTCAACCTCAGGATAAGGAACTGCGTCGTTTTTAAATGCCCTTACTACAATAAGCAATGCTTCGGCATTCTGGATAGAATTGAACACGGCTGTTCTTTCTTTAGCGTCTTTTATTTTGAGAGCAGGGGTATCAAAGAATTCCAGTGTTGCATAAGTAACTTTCTTCGGCTCGTACATCTTCGCAAGTATATCAACCCTCTTATCATGCACCTTTGCTATGCCTTTCTCGTGCTGTTGAGAGAAAAGGTCAACTTCAAGACCGGTAAGCAAAGAGAAGATTGTTGTCTTTCCAACTTGAGATAGCCCTACTATTCCAACTTTCATTCTTATTCCTCCTTGAAAACTTTGATGAGTTTAGCGATTCTTTCGTTTCTGCTCTGCTTCTTGAGAGTATTGATAAAACTCGAACTGCGTTCCGCTTTAGCTAAAGCAATCAATTTTCCTTGAAAGTATATCTGTATCAAGTCGTCTTTTTCGAAATCTTCAATTTCAATTATATCATTAACAGTAGGCTGTACACCGTTAAAGATGCGTTCAACGTTATTGACCTCAACTTTTGGAAAGTCAAGCACCTGTTCTATCGGTATCAAACTCCTTATGGCTTTTTCCCGGATTTCATCAACATTCTCATTTCTATCGATTTTCGGAATGTTTATCGCATCATCAACTGAGAATTTTCCTACGCTTATCCTTCTCAATTCGACAGCTGTTGCGCCGCAGCCAAGCTTGTATCCTATGTCCATGCAAAGGCTCCGGATATATGTTCCCGAAGAAACTTTTGTCGTAAATTCCACGTACGGAAGCGCTATTTTTATATCATAAATATCATATATCGTTACTTCTCTCGGTGGAAGGTTTATGATCTTCCCTTCGCGAGCGAGTTCGTAAAGCTTCTTACCCTGGTATTTCTTCGCTGAATACGCAGGCGGAACTTGTTTGTAAGTTCCAACAAAGGATTTTACAGCCTCCAAAATTTCTATTTCAGAAACTTCGACTGGGTTTTCTTCCATAACTTGACCAGTAATATCGAACGTATCGGTTATAACGCCGAGTTTAAATTTTACTTTGTAAACCTTTGTATCGTGCTGGAGATACTCAAGTAATCGTGTCGCTTTGCCAACACCTATCACCAAAAGCCCTGTTGCGAATGGGTCCAAAGTCCCCGAATGGCCCACTTGTTTTACAGAAAAGAGTCTTCTCACCCTGTCGACTATGTCATGCGATGTTGGTCCTTTTTCTTTATCTACCAAGAGTATTCCATTAACAGTCGAAGTCACAAAACCACTCCATATTTATTCGGATTTTAGATTATTTTCACCAATTTTCCAAGAATCTGATATCGTTCCTGACCAAGTCTCTTATATCCCTAACACCGTACTTAACCATCGCTATCCTTTCCACACCAAGCCCAAACGCGAGACCTCTCCATTGTTCTGGATCATACCCAACGTTTTTGAAAACATTCGGGTGCACCATACCAGCACCGAGTATTTCAAACCACCTGTTGTTGAAGTATATGTCGACTTCAAAGCTCGGCTCAGTGAATGGGAAGAAGCTTGGTCTTAGCCTCACTTTCGTGTTTTCGCCCAGCAATCTTCTCGCAAATTCTTCGAGGAAATATTTTAAATGCTTAACTGTAACGTCGTGGTCAACGTACAAGCCTTCCATTTGTGTGAACATCGGAAGGTGTGTTGCATCGTAGTCTCTTCTGTATACCCTACCAGGTGCAACGATTGCAAGTGGTGGTTTTCTTGAAAGCATCGTTCTTATCTGAACTGGTGAGGTATGCGTCCTCAACATGTATTCTTCGTTTATGTAAAACGAGTCGTGCGAATCTCTCGCAGGGTGCCACTCAGGAGTGTTAAGTGCATCGAAATTGAACCACGGCTGTTCAACCTCAGGACCTTCTACAACTGAAAAGCCCATCGAAATGAATATGTCTTCCAATTCCATCTGGACTCGGCTGATTATGTGAAGATGCCCGACATCTCTTTTTGCTCCAGGCATCGTGTGGTCAACCCAGAGTTTTTTGTAAATTATTTCTCTTTCTATCTCAGCAAGTCTATTCTTCTGCTCTTCAAGCAAGCTTTCAATTTCTTCTTTGAGTTCGTTGACTACCTTTCCAAATATCGGCTTTTCTTCGGCAGGTATGTCTTTGAGCTTCTTCATGAGGCCCGTCACTATACCGGATTTTCCTAAGTACTTAACCCTCAAATCGTTCAGTGTTCTGCTGTCCTGTGCGTTGCTTATATCGCTTTTAGCACTTTCAAGGATACCTCTCATTTCTTCATAGACTTTGCCTTCTCTTTCTTGCATAGTGAATTCCCCCTCTATTTTTTAAAAATCAATTATTCTTCTCACTTTTGTATTTTGCCAAGAGAATATACTACTAACCCACCAAGCGCTATCCATAGGAACATTCCAATCAGTGTACCTGTACCATGGAACGCCGGGGTTATCGGATAAAGCGAACCAGCAACGAGTCCTAAGATGAAGTTCAAAATCGACTGCTTCGCCTTTTCCAACCATATCTTCAGTAGTTTGGAAATCAAACCTATGCCAAACAGAACACCTGAGCCGAGCACAATGATGAAAAGAATGTCCGAACCGGTGAAATCTCTTGATGCAAATCTTGAAACTGTGGCAATCGCTTTTTCGTAAAAACCGAGAATCATGAGCATGAGAGAGCCACTCAAACCTGGGAGTATCATTGAGCCTCCCGCTATAACTCCTGAAACGAACAACCCAAAATAGCTAATTGAATCTGAAACTTGAGTATCTTGCAGTTTCACCGCGTTACTCACAACGTATGGAATAATAACTATCAATACCCCAACCAAGAATTCAACTATTTTAAACGTGCGAATTTCGTCTTTAAAATTAATCAGAGAGAGCAATATCAACCCGTAGAAGAAACTGTATGTGTAAAATGGATAGTTTTCAAAAGACCAAGACAATATTTTGCTGCCACTCAATATTCCTATTAACAACCCAAGAGCTATAAGTGATATGAAAACCAGGTCCTTCTTAGATATTTTGAGCTTCATTACGTCATTCACAACTTCTATGAGCCTTTCAAAGACACCTGTTATAACGGCTATCGTTCCACCACTTACGCCGGGAATCACATTTGCCCAGCCCATCAGCAAACCTGCTATAACCGTTCTAAAGAAATTCAGCACCATTTAATTCTCAGCACCTCACTTGTACTTTTCTACTACTCTTGACTTCGTACGCTGTCAGCATACCACCGTATACGCAACCCGCATCGATTCCTATTTTATCTTCGCCTACATATACGTCTTCCATCGGAGTATGCCCGAATACCACTATATAACCGAGGTTGTGTTTTTTAAGTATGAACTCTTCCCTTATCCAAATTAAGTCCCTCGAGTCTTGCCTTTCCAAAGGGACATTCGGTCGAACTCCAGCGTGTACAAAAAGGAAACTATCTTCGATGTGATAATACTTAGTATTTCTAAAGAAATTCATATGCTCCTCGTTTAAAGCCAGTTCGTTCAGATTTCCATAACTTCTCCACGTAGCCTGCGCACCGTTTATTAACCACAAGTATGTGTCGTCATTTCCATCTATCACATCAAGGAGCATCTGCTCGTGATTCCCACGAAGAAATATACACTGCGTTTGCTTTGAAAGTGAGATCAAATAATCGACAACGCCTTTTGAATCGGGTCCTCTATCAATATAATCACCGAGGAACACGAGTTTATCCTCTGGTTTTGGTGAAATCTCAGAAATCAATCTTTCTAAACTTCTGAGACAACCGTGGATATCACCCACTGCCCATAGACTCATGTCGATTTACCACCAGATTATTCCTATTTTCCAGCCGTCTTTTTAGATTTCGACGCTTTCGATGTTTTAGGTGTTTTTGAACCTTTTGCTTTATTTGGCTTTGTGTATCTTTTTCTTTTCTCTTCCCCAGTTGAGCCTTCTTCATCTGTTGATTCAGGTTCTTGTGCTTCTTTCAAAACGTACAACTTTCCATTATCGATAACTCCGAAAATATCGTTTTTCAAAGATTTATTCGTCTTGCATTTTGGACAATGGAGATAAAGTCCAAATTTCCCTACCTTAAGTTTATAGTTTCCCTCGCAGTCTTCACATTTCAAATCAGTATCAAAATCTATGCTGAAGAATTCCTTTTCAGCTTTCTGCAGATCCTTTCCGAATTCGGACAAGAACATTCTAACAACTTCTTTCCAGTCCTTCTTTCCATTCTCCACCTCGTCGAGTTGTTTCTCCATTTCCGCTGTAAAATTCTTATCCACTATGTCAGGAAATCTCTGCTCGAGGTAATGATTGACAACAAAACCTAATATCGTTGGAACTAATGTTCTTTTGTTTTTGACAACGTATTTCCTATCTAAAAGTGTTTGAATTATGGTAGCGTATGTACTCGGCCGTCCGATCCCTTCAGCCTCAAGCGTCTTAACAATTGATGCTTCGCTGTATCTGTCCGGTGGCGTGGTTTCCGATTCAACTGTTTTCGGCTCCACGTTGTATACTTCACCTATCCTCAGTTCTTTGTGCTCCTCGCTAGCTTCGTTATCGATTGTGTAGACCTTTTCAAATCCGTCAAATATTCTTTCTCTGATAGTAGCTTCGAATATGTATTTGTCTGATTGAAAGTCATAACTGTATTGCTTGTAAACTGCACTGCTCATCTGAGAAGCGATGAATCTTTTCCATATGAGTTCGTAAATCTTGTAGTGGTCCTTATCAAGTAATTCCTTAGCCTTTTCCGGTGTCAAACTTATATCGACCGGTCTTATACATTCGTGAGCGTCTTGAACTTTAGTCTTCGTTTTTGATGAAGATTTTTTTGGTTGTAGATTTCCCAAGTACTCTTTGCCAAAATTATTCAAAATAAACTCCTCTGCTGCCTCCTGAGCCTCTTCGGATACTCTCGTAGAATCTGTTCTCATGTAAGTTATGAACGCCCTGTGTCCGTTCTTAATATCGATACCTTCGTAAAGTTCTTGGGCGATTTTCATCGTCTTGGAGACTGGAAATCCAAGTTTGCTCGCCGCATCTTGTTGGAGCGTACTTGTAATAAATGGGGGTGGAGGATTCTTCCTGACCTCTTTGATTTCTATGTCTATTAACTTCACATTTTTAACATCCTTCAAAACGTCATCAGCAATTTCTTTCGTTACATCAGTTGGTTTTATTTTTTTACCGTTGATTTTCGTAAGATAAGCCTTCAGTTCGGCTATCTCAATCCAAACTTTATAATACTTCTGTGGAACAAACCTGTATCTTTCTCTTTCTTTTTCGCATATAATTTTGAGTGCTGCTGACTGAACTCTTCCAGCACTTCGCGCGTCTTTTATGATACGCCACAGAAGTGGGCTTATCTTATAACCCACTATCCTGTCTAACACTCTTCTGGCGAGTTGAGCGTTTACTTTGTTCATATCTATCTCTCGCGGATTTTTAACAGCTTCCTGTATTGCGCGAGGAGTGATTTCGGAGAAAGTAATTCTATTCTTCCCCTTCACTCCGAGAATTGTTGCCAAATGCCAAGCAATGGCTTCTCCTTCTCTGTCCTGGTCGGATGCCAAATACACTTCCTTTCCTTCAGTGGTCTTTTTAATCTGCTCAACTACTGATTCCTTGCCTGGTATAATTTCGAAATCCAACTTAAGTGAATTTAAGTCAACGCCAAACTGTTTTTGAGGCAAATCTCTTATGTGTCCTTTTGAAGAGATAACCTGATAATCCTTTCCAAGTATTCCCTCTATAGTCTTAGCCTTCGCAGGCGATTCAACAATTATTACCTTTCTTTTGCCGCTGCCCGTTTCGTTTTCAATCTCGCCTGAAGATTGTGTTTTTGTCCTTTTCTTGTTCTTTGTTGCATCGCTCATATTATCACCCACTTAACAATTTACTTTCACCATAGTTCTTCGATTAGATGAAACTGCTGAAAAGACATTATCAAAGAATTACCTAAGGAAAAATCTTCTGCTCAAGTTCGAGTCATATTCGCTCCATTCTTTCTCTCTGTCTTCCTTATCTATTATTTGAAAGACTCTATTTATCTTGGAGTCCATGTTCTCTACAAAATGAAGAACTAATGCCTCCGGCGTTTTCGGGAGCACTGGTGCACCCCACTCGAATTCCCCATGGTGCGAAGCTATTAAGTGTTTTAAGCGCAGAATTTTGTCGTAACTTATGCCCCTTGCTTTTTGAGAGAGCATCTCAACGCCCATCAGGATATGTCCCATCAATTCACCATCGGTGGTTACCTCTATACCTTTTTGGTTTATAACGTATTCTTTTACTTTTCCAATATCGTGAAGTAGTGCTCCAGTTATGAGCAGGTCTTTATCGAGGTCATCGTAGATGTTGCAAACACTCTCAACTATCTTTGCAACATTAACCGAGTGTTCCAACAATCCGCCCCTGTAGGCATGGTGGATTTTCATACCAGCAGGGGCGTTCTTAAACGCCTCTGCAAAACTCACATCTTCCACAAAAAACCTTTTCAGAATTTCTTTATAGTCGTTATCGCGTACTTTATCAACGAGCCTCAATAGCGTCTTATAGAGCTCTTCAACGTTCTTTACACTTCCAACAAATCTCTCAACATCGTACTCGTTCTCGGTCAATTTCCTAACAGCGCTTTGTGAATTCAAGATGTTTATTTGAACTTTCTCTTCGAAATAAACTACTTTTCCCGAAACGCTGACAACGTTGCCAGGTTGCAAAACTTGGTCGTTAAGTTCTGCATTGTACCAATCTATTGCCCTTACGCTTCCTGTTCTGTCTTCAAGGGTCAGTAGTAGAAACTTTTTCCCGTCCTTTGTCTCTTGGAGTCGTTTACTTTTTACTTTGAACACTCCATCGATTTCCCTATCAACAAAATTCCTCAACTCTTCCGCGTAAGGCGGTCTCAACTTTTCCAGTGCTTCTCTCAGATTACTCACAGTTCCATCCCCTCGTATTTTCTCGGAACTCTTTCAGATATCCGGCATGTTACCTCGTAATTTATAGTACCAACAAGTTGTGCGATCTCTTCGGCTGTTATGATTTTATCTCCTTGTCTTCCTATCAAAACAACCTCGTCACCAATATTGACCTCTGGCAAATGTGATACGTCAACCATGAATTGATCCATGCACACTCGCCCAACTATGGGGCATCTCTCGCCGTGTATCAGTACGTATCCTTTGTTCGAAAGGCTTCTCCAATAACCGTCCGCATATCCAACAGGAATTGTGGCTATTTTCATTTCACTGAAAGCGGTGAATGTTCTGCCATAACTCACAGTGTCGCCTGGCTGGATGTTTTTGACATGCGAAACAACCGATTTCCAGGCCAAAACAGGTTTTAGTGAGTCGCTCCGAACTGTATCGCTAGGTTGAAGCCCATAGCTTGCTATACCGACTCTTACGTAATCAAAGCAATTAACAACCTTAGACAGTGCGGCGCCACTGTTGCATACGTGTTTAATTCTTACATCTAAGTCCAATTTTCTGAATTCCTCAGCTTGCTTTTCAGTAAATTCCACATCGCCTTCTTCCGAACTATCGGCAACCGCAAAATGCGTGTAAGCACCGTCAATTACAAAATTCGCCTTCCTTGCGGCTAACAGAAATTCTTTCGCTTCAGATGGGAAAACTCCTAATCTTCTCATACCTGTGTCGATTTTTATATGGCATTTCGGCCTAAAAGCATATTTTGTATATCTCCATAATTGTTCCCAAGAGTAAAGGGTAATCGTTAAATTGTACTGCTCGGCCACATGGAGCATATCTGGTGCAACGTAGTTAAAGACGAGTATTTCGGATTTTATGCCGTGCTTTCTTAGTTCTACGCCCTCTTCCAAAAACGCAACAGCAAGAAAGTCTATTCCGAAGCGCTCCGCTGCTTTCGAAAGCGCAACGGCTCCGTGCCCGTATGCATTCGCTTTCACCACAGGCATAACCTTAGCAGGAGCACAGTGCTCTTGAAAAAATTTCAGATTGCTCAAATAGTTCCTTACATTTATCACCGCGTATGTTCTTCTACTCTCCACTTGCCCTGCCCCCTTGGTAATCGTTCAATTATTATTCTTTTCTTTCAACAACTAACATGTTTGTCATCCGGCCAATTTTATTAACACCATCCACGGGAGGTATTCTGTAAATCCTCCATCTCGTTCTTATGACAGTTTCTAAAATTCCACTCTTCACACCAATTATATCACTCAAGTCTATTGAAAAGTACATCGATTTCAATTTGCTACCTTTTATTTCTATTTTAAAAATCAGGCTTTCGGCAAACATTATGACTAAAATAAAATAAGCTAAGATAATCACGAAAGTTACGAAATCAGATAACGGAAGAGAAAAAAGATAGAGCACGAACGGTGTGCTCGATGATAGAACTAATAGATTCAATATCTTGTACCATTTTTTAACTTTTAGCACCATATAATCACTTCACATAAGCTTTCAGTCTTTTACAGCTTTAAAAAAAGCGGGGATGTCCCCGCTTTTTATGCTTCTACTTCAACTGATTGAGATCTGCTAACGTATCTCTTTACCTTACCGGCCTTGAGACAGCTTGTACAAACACTCATTCTCTTGACTGTACCATCGTCAAGAAGAACCCTAACTTTCTGAACATTTGGCTTGAACCATCTGTTCGTGTGTCTGTTCGAGTGGCTGACATTCTTTCCTGCTCTTGGTTCTTTCCCGCATATTTCGCACTTTGCCATGACCGCTTCCTCCTTTATTCCAATATTAATTGCTTCATCGCTTTTTAGCATTCCCGTGTTATGACAATGCTAACAGAAAAGACTGCTACGTGGTATATTATACCAATTCTCCCTGTAAATTCAAGTGGTATTTTTATTACATTTTCTTATTTTATTTCCTGCACCTGTACGGTATTAGTCGTTCCTGGTTTACCCCACGGTATTCCAGCAACGATGACTACTTTATCACCCGAATTCACAAATCCAAGTTTCTTGGCTTTTTCTGTAACGCTCTCGATCATCTCATCGGTTGACAAATTTTCTTCAAGCATAACTGGTAAAACACCCCAAACAAGTGAAAGCCTGCAGTATGTTTCATACGAATTCGTTGCTGCCATTATTGGTATTGCCGGTTTGAATTTAGAAACGTGTATCGCCGTTGAACCGGTACTTGTAGCTGTTATGATCATCTTCGCGTCTATATTCTTCGCCAGAGTAGTAGCAGAGTAAGAGATGGCGCTCGGCAGATCCAAGCTGGACGAATACTCTTTTAACCAGTCCAATTTGAATGTCTCGTATTCTTCCATATATTTTTCCGTATTCTGCGCTACCTCGTCCATAACCTTAACAGCTTCGCAAGGATATTTACCTATAGATGTTTCCGCTGAAAGCATTATCGCATCAGTGCCATCAAGTATTGCGTTCGAGATATCGGTAACTTCCGCTCTTGTAGGCGTCGCGTTGTTTATCATACTCTCAAGCATCTGGGTCGCAGTTATGACGGGTTTCTTGTAAAGATTAGATATTTCAATAATTCTCTTCTGAGCAATTGGTACTTGCGAAATTGGTATCTCGACACCAAGGTCTCCCCTTGCTACCATTACGGCATCTGATTTTATTATTATTTCTTCCAAATTGTCGAGGGCTTGAACCGTTTCTATCTTTGCTACAATGGGGATATCAGTAAGCTTTTTCGCATCTTCTATATCTTTTGCCTTCCTCACAAAGGAGAGAGCAAAGTAATCTATTCTCTCCTCATTTCCGAGTTTTATGAATTCCTTATCCCGCTCCGTAATCGAAGGAATGGATACATCAACCCCAGGAAGATTAACGCCACGCTTATGTGTTATAGTACCGCCCCTTTCGATGATACATGTTATAGTCTTTTTTTCGACATCGACACTGTCAACCGTCAACGCAACAGCTCCATCGTTTATAAGTATCTTTTCACCAGATTTTATCTCTTGATAAAGCTTATCGTAGTTAATCCAAAATCTCTTTTCACTTCCAACAAATTCTTCACCACACACGATTTCACAGTATTCCCCTTCTTTTAAAGTCACGTAGTCACTTTCGAATTTTCCCGTTCTTATCTTTGGTCCTGCAAGGTCAAGTAGTATCGCCAAAGGATAACCTTTTTCTCTCACTCTTTTTAGCCTTTTTATACGCTCCCCGTGAACCTCAATAGTCTCGTGAGATGAATTGAGCCTGAAAACATTAACGCCGCACTGCACCAGTTTGGTTATATTCTCTTCCGATTCGCTTGCAGGTCCAATAGTGGCAACGATTTTTGTTTTTCTCATTTTTGCACCTCCAATCTAATTATTTCTCACCTTTTAGACCGTATGCTATTATATCACATCCTTCGTAGATTCAAGTATTTAACTATAAAGAAAAACCCCTGCACCTTTTCATGCAGGGGTTTCAAAAGCAACTATTGTCTGTTAATCGATGTTCCACTTCGTAATACCTATTATTAGAACAACAACAAACGCCCAAGTAATCGAGAACAGAGGTATAAACGCCGCACTTTTTACCCAGAAGAAGTCTATGACATTCAAAGCAATCATTAGAATGCTCATGTAGACTGTCTTGTGCATGCCTTGCCTTACTCTGAGCTCTCCGAAATCTCGAGCTATTATGAAAGTCAAAACAGCTAATATCACGTAAGCTACTGGTGAAATCGACAAGCCAAGCTTTGTAAAGAATGTCTTAAAATCTCCTGAGAAGAAGGAAACGGAGATGAGTATGTAAACCATAGAGACTACATTTGCAATATTCATAGAAGCCTTTGATTGCTGTATAACAGAAAGTATGATGGGAACCGCAAGAACGATGTTTGCTATAAACATCAATACTGAATAAGCGTTGACATTTGTCATCTATGTATCACATCTCCTTAGAGTGATTTTCTGTACTCTTCTTCACTCATGAGTTCATCGAATTCCGCAGGGTTTGATGCTTCAATCTTCACAAGCCAGCCTTCCCCTTCTGGGTCTTGGTTTATAATTTCAGGATTCGTATTGACTTTGTCGTTAACTGCCACGATTTTGCCACTGACTGGAGCGTAAACATCACCAGCTGCTTTAACACTTTCCAAAGAAACTATTACATCACCCTTCTTTACTTCTTTTCCAACTGCTGGAAGGTCAACGTAGACAATATCCCCGAGTTGCTCTTGCGCGTACTGGCTTACGCCAACATATCCTGTCTCGTTATCATACCATTCGTGCGTTTTCGCAAACCTTTTCATTGAAAGATACCTCCCCTTTTTAAATTCAAGATTAATAACCATTTTTCATTATATCACACAGACAGTAATTATCCAACATCTAAAAATTTTATTCTATCTCTGTATAACTCAAAAACCTTGCTAATTATATCACTATCTGAATAGTTCTCGACTATCCTTTTTGCATCTTCACGTGCTAAGAGCATCAATTCAGTATCAGAAATTATATCAGCTACTCTGAATTCTGGTAAACCGTGCTGACGTGTACCGAAAAATTCTCCAGGTCCTCTCAATTTTAAATCGTACTCTGAAATCTTGAATCCGTCATTTGTGCTCGCAAAGAACTGTAACCTATCCCAAGCCTCTTCCCCAGCTTCGCTGACTATAAGGAAGCAGTAACTTTGCTTTTCTCCCCTTCCTACCCTTCCCCTTAATTGATGGAGTTGCGCAAGCCCAAATCTTTCTGCATTTTCAATCACCATAATGGTGGCATTCGGAACGTCTACTCCAACTTCTATGACCGATGTTGAGATTAGAATCTTCAATTCTCCGCTTGCGAATTTTACCATCACTTCGTTTTTTTCATCGTCAGACATTCTACCGTGAATTAATCCTGTTGGAATATCGGCAAAGATGTCTTTTGTAAGCATTCTATACATCTCTTCCGCCGCCTTTGCATTGATAGCATCCGACTGTTCTATGAGAGGATAAACTATATAGGCTTGGTCACCATTTTCGGTCACCTGTTCTCTGACAAACTTATACACATCTTTCGCACGTGTGTGCCTCATCGTAAATGTCTTGATTTCCTTTCTTCCAGGTGGCATCTCGTCGATGACTGAAACATCGAGGTCGCCATATAACGTTAGCGAAAGTGTTCTCGGTATCGGAGTAGCTGTCATGATCAGCGTATCGACTACTTTGCCTTTGGATATAAGCTCTTCGCGTTGTTTAACACCGAATCTGTGTTGTTCATCTATGATTACAAGCCCTAAGTTCGCAAAGTGCACATCTTCTTGTATGAGCGCATGAGTGCCTATCACCACATCTATATCCCCGTTTTTCAATCCGAACTTTATCCGTTCTTTTTCTCTTTGAGATGTTGATCCGATAAGAAGAGCTACCCTTATTCCAAGGTTCGTTAAATGAGTGAATACTTTCTGGAAATGTTGCATTGCAAGTATGGATGTTGGAACCATAAAAGCACTTTGATACCCTGCCTCGTAGTTATCAACAATCGCAAGCTCTGCAACCAATGTCTTACCGCTTCCAACGTCACCTTGGAGCAGTCTATTCATCGGATTCTGACTTTTCAAGTCATTTTGTATTTCCACGTGGGCTCTAACTTGAGCATTTGTCAATTTAAATGGAAGTTGAGAAATGAATTTCTTACTCAACTCGCCTGTAAATTCCTTAGCAATACCTCCAATTTGCTGGATATTGGCTTTTGATAAGAAGAGCGCAATTTGAAAGAGCAAGAGTTCCTCGTACGCTAATCGCCTTCTGGAGATCTTTTGGTGGAAGACGCTTTTTGGGAAGTGCATCCCAGCATATGCCGTGTGGATATCCACGAGCTTTCTCTCTTCTAAAACTTCCTGTGGAATAACTTCTCTCAAGTTGCAAGCACTTCCAATATTGTCCGACACTATTTTCCTTATAACCTTTTGGCTAAGATTTTCGGTTAATGGATATATCGGCAGTATTGTGCGTTCGGGTGTATCGCTGATCGATACTTCTGGGTTCTGGATCTCCATAGCTCCGAAGAACCCTCTCTTTGTCGTGCCCGTGACGTAGACTTCTCTGCCTATGAGCTGTTTGATCTCAAGTTCTCTGAATTCCTGATTGAACCATTTTAACAATACTTGGCTTATCCCGTCTTGCAGTAATGCACTGATTATAACGAGGTTATCCTTTCTTGTCTTTTCAACACTCTTTATTATGCCCTTAGTCGTGACTTTCTCATTTTCTCGCAGGTACATCAAAGGGATGATTTTTCTTCTGTCTTCATAATCTCTCGGAAAATAATTGATCAAATCATTTATCGTTTCAATCCCAAGCTTTCTGAGAAGTCTTTCTCTCGATGGCCCAACACCTTTCGCATACTTGATTGCTACATCGAGCGGGTTGTAACCATCAAGGCACTCAATTTTATATGTTAAATAATTATACTTAAATCTCTCTACCATACCTCTAACTTGCGACAGTCTGTTCAAAACTCTCTGAGTAGGTAATTTTTCAGCACTGACAATGTAATCCCTAAACTCTTCAAGCTTTTTCCTTACCACAAAATCACTTAACAAAGGATCATCAATGCGTTCAAAATTATCATCTATATATTCGATGAGTGCTTTAAGATTATTTTCTGTTATATCGCCAGACAGCTCATAACAATTATCCATGAATTCCTCAATAAGTAGCATCAGGCCACCTCTTTCGCTATGCCACTTAACATTGCTTTAATAATACATATAAAGGTAAGTCCATATACCACTGTTCTGGAACCTGATTTTCTTACTTGCCTTCCCCAAGAGTTTTTCGAGCTCTCCGCTCGGGTGCAGAAGGTAGAAGTTCGAATTTGGGAATTTTTCTCTCAATTTTGGAAGGAATGATAATATTTCTTCTCCTTTGAGGCGTTCTCCATAAGGTAAGTTGGAAATAACCCACGCCCTATCTTCGAAAACTGTTAAATCTTTAAAGTCAGAGCATCTGAATTCAGCATTGCGCGCCGAGCCAAAAACCTCTATCGCTCGCCTGTAATTTTCTCGAGCTATTTGAATCACCTTGCAATCTTTGTCGCTTCCAACAATTATGCCATCATTCACATCATACGCTTTGAATTCATCTCTAAGATCTCTTTTCGTCCTCTTCCAAATCTCTTTCAGAATTTTCCATTCTTCTGATGAATACTTTCGACGAACATTCGGAAGTTCCAAAGTTGATGCCTCAATAGGTATAGTTCCACTACCGCAGAACAGGTCAAATAGTGGACCTCCACTCCACCTTGAAAGAAGAATGATACCAGCCGCGATCGTTTCCCTTAGTGGCGCTTTACCACTCTTTATTCTATATCCGCGCTTTGAAAGTGAATCGCTTCCTGTTGTGTCCAAAATCAGATGCACTTCATTGTCTTTTATGAGCAATATCACCTCATATATCGGACCACTTTCGTTGCTGCCACCTATGTTTTCCATCATCGCTTTTTTTGCCACTGATGCAACAGCACCTGTGGCGCTTAGCTTAGAATTTGTTATCTTTAATTTTTCAATAACAATTTTGGCGTTTTTTTCAACATACTTATTCAGATTCGAACTCCTAACGCCGGCAAATAACTCATCAAACGTTTCAGCATGGAATTTTGCGACAAGTATTGTGATCCTGTCTGCTGATTTTATTTTCATATTTAGAAAAGGTATATCATTTAATGGCGCAGTAAAAAATATCCTCCCTGAGGAGGAATATACGATTTTATATCCGTATTTTCTGAGCTCAACGGCCACCGCACCTTCCAACCCTGAAGTACAGAAAGCAACTAAGGTGACTAAGTTAGAATTGTCCGATTCGAACAAAATAATCACTCCTGATTGCCGAAGACGAGCTCTTCGTTATTTAATAACACGTACGTCGTGCCTTCAAATAACCTTCCGTCTTGAGATTTTGAGGAAAATAACATTCTGTTAACAACACCATTGTATATTATATGCCCAAAAACATTCACATTACTAACTTGAGCACCTACCCACATCTGCGCTTTTCTGTAAAAGAACTTCGACGGATAGTTAGTCTTTTCGAAGCAGACAAACAAGTCTGGTTTTGCTTTATCGTAATTTTCAATTATGCCTATCTCGTTTCCTATTAGTACTCTTAGTATGAAGTCTTCAAATTTGACATCGATTTTCTTATCGATCGTGTATTTGAGTATTCCGTATTGATAAATATACACTTTGTTGCCATCGAAATAAAAAGTATAAGGTACTGAGAAATTATAGCCTTTTACATCTGTTGTTATAAGTATGTCAACATCGTATTCGCTCGAGATAAAGTGACTTCCAGATAAAATTTTCACTTATCTCATCTCTCTTCTCAAGACTTCATAAATTATTATACCAGCACTCACAGAGACGTTTAGAGAATCGATTGGTGTCTTCATAGGTATCGCTATCAAATCATCGCAAGATTCCTTCACAAGCTGCCGAATGCCACTTCCCTCATTACCCAGAACTATACCAAGTGGTCTTGAAAGTTCTATATCCCAGATGGGTTTTCCTTGCATGTGCGCTCCGTAAATCCAAACCCCTTTTTCTTTGAGTTTCTCAATATAACGTGCTAAGTTGACCACTATGACTATCGGTATACGAAATATCGTACCTGCAGATGCTTTTATTGCACCCGGTGTTACGTGTGCACTGTTATCTTTCGTCAAGACGACCATATCAACACCAGCAGCCACACATGTTCTAACTATCGAGCCAAGGTTCTGTGGATCTTGAACTTGATCAAGCAAAACGATGAACGGATTCTCCGGAAGATATGATTCGTCATAATACTGAAATTCGCCTATATCTATAACAACACCTTGATTCTTCTCTTCTCCACAGAGTCTTTTGAGAACCTGCTTAGGCGCTATCGTAAAAGGCAGTCTTTTCTCTTTGACTTTTTCAATCAGCTCGTCGAGGTCTTTATCGTGTGAATCTGAAAAGTAAATCATTTTAACAGGTTGTGAGCTGAGAAGCAATTCTCTAAGCACGTTCCTTCCATAAACTATCATGCGTTCTCATCCTCTTCTTTCTCTTCTTTACTTTTGACTGAGTTCCAGTAACTGTCCATCTCTTCCAAAGTCATGCCCTCTAACTTTTTCCCGTCGTTTTCTATCATCTTTTCCATCTTTTCAAACCTTAGGATAAACTTTTCTGTAGCCTTTCTGATAGCACTCTCAGGATCAACATTCATAAACCTCGCAAGATTCACAATCGCAAATAGCAAGTCGCC
This sequence comes from Fervidobacterium riparium, assembly GCF_025370035.1. Classification (NCBI taxonomy): domain Bacteria; kingdom Thermotogati; phylum Thermotogota; class Thermotogae; order Thermotogales; family Fervidobacteriaceae; genus Fervidobacterium; species Fervidobacterium riparium. The sequence goes on along the minus strand of NZ_CP009277.1, from coordinate 1,682,707 downwards.
AAATTCTTCTTCTATTTCTTCTTGGTTTTTTGCTCTTCGTAGTTCTTCTATCTCTTCTTCAACTTTATCCCAGACGTCCTCGATTTTCGTCCAATCAAATCCCACGCCCGCTGCATTTTCTTGCACTCTGCGTGCCAGAGACAATCCCGGTAGTGCGTGATTCACGTCTCCTATGCTCGTTCTTCTCTTTTCGCCTTTCTCTTTTGCCTTTATCTCTTCCCAACGAGCATAAGAGTACCCTTGCGCATCTCCAAATACATGTGGATGCCTTCTAATGAGTTTATCGTTCAGTGTATCGATTACGTCCTTTATCGTAAAAGCACCGCGTTCTGAAGCGATTTGCGAGTGAAAAACAACTTGCAGAAGCACATCGCCAAGTTCTTCTTTTAATTCTTCGTCGTCATTTAAGTCAATAGCGTTTAGGACTTCGTACGCTTCTTCAATCAAGTATGGTTTAAGAGTTTCGTGAGTTTGTGCTTTGTCCCAATCGCATCCATTTTCGCCACGGAGTGTTGCCATTATCTCCACTAATCTTTCAAATTCTCTTCCAGCCATTTCATTACTTCCCCCATCTCTACTTTTAAACTCCTGTTCATCAACGATTTTATCGACTCAACAGGTGATTTTCTGTTGTAGATAACTTGGTATACTTCCGATATTATCGGAAGATCGAATTTATCGCCGTAGTTCTCTATTATTGCCTTACAAGTGTAAGCACCTTCTACAATCTCTTTACTTGCTTCCAGCAAGTGTATAGGGTCATACCCTTTTGCCACCATTTCGCCATATCTTCTATTTCGGCTGTGCTTACTTCCACAGGTGACAACAAGATCACCAATTCCAGCAAGTCCCATAAACGTTAGTGGATTAGCTCCGAACGCTGCTGAGAACTTCGCAATCTCGTACAACCCTCTCGTAATTAACGCCGCTTTTGCATTGTCCCAACCGCCCAGCCCATCAACTATACCAGCCGCTATCGCTATAACGTTCTTTAATGCACCCGCCAGCTCTACACCTGCTACATCATCGTGCACGTAGACTCTAAAATACTCGTTCGAGAACTCTTTTTGGAATACTTCAGCCATGTGCCCAGCAACTACAACTGCGGTAGGCAGGTGTAACGCTACTTCCTCAGCGTGTGAAGGACCTGAAAGGATCGCATACGGACATTTCAATACTTCATCAACAATTTCTGAAACTCTCTTCCCCGAAGATATCTCAATACCCTTCGACAAGTTCAGAATAACGTTAACTTTGAAATTTATCTTTTCAAGCACTCCTCTTATGTATTGGACAGGAACTGCAAGGACTATGACATCTGCAGTTTTCCCTTCATTTATATCGTTCGTGACTAATACGTCCAATTTCGCATCCGGAATGTGTGGCATCGTTTTTCTTTTATTTAAATCGTCAGCATGTTCCTTTGTATGAGCCCACAGCATTACATCGTGACCGTTGTCTTTGAGAAGTTGGGCGATAGTACACCCCCAACTGCCTGCACCAAGGACAAAGTATTTCATAAATACCCACCCCATAAAGAATTCAAAGATAATGTTACAATACTATGCAGCATCATTGCGACAGAAAGTCAGCCAAAACTTGTACAGACCACTTAACAGCCGGTGTTCTGTAAGGATTTGAAGCGCTGTCAAGTTTTATAATCCATTCTTTTGAATTTTCTTCCGAAAGGTCTTCTGGATACGCTACTAAATAATAGTGCTGCTGAAATTCACCATCGGTTGAGATTATCTTTATCAAATAAGCCTTTCCTTCCATCTGTTTGTACAAGCCCTTTACAACCACTACCTTTGACCTGTCCTTGAACACTTTTCCTTTCAGTTCATCAAATTTGCTTTCGTTGACCGCACATTTTGCATGTGGCATTTCATGATGCCCTCCTATCAATCTTTCGACCTCAAGATGAGTCTTTTTTCTCAAGATTACAGAATAAATATTTCTTCCGTACTTTATCCACTTCTGCTCGTACCTTGTCTTAATCTCTCTGTCCGGATTCTCCACAAAACTCATCAATTCAAAACCTTTTTCCTGGGCTATCTCTATAGTTTGCCGTGCATACCATTCGACATCGGTCGCAAGTTCGAAAGTTCCGTCATCTTCGAGTACATTTGAAAGTGTCTCAAAGAACTCCGGAACTATAACCCTTCTTCTTTCGTGCGATTTTTTATCCCAAGGAATTGGAAAGTTCATTATCACCTTTTCAACACTCTTTGGTCCAAAGAATTCACGCATTCCAAATCGCGCATCTGTAATTACTAACCTAACATTTTCAAGATCCTTTATTCTATTGTGTGCTTTTTTCATAGATGTAATTGAGACTTCAAATCCAACGAAATTTTTCTCAGGATGTTTCGACGCATAACGTTGCAAAAATTCTCCGCCACCGAACCCTATTTCGACAATCAAATTGTTATTGTTTCCAAATATCTTACTCCAATCTAACGGTAGGTAATCGAAATCAGCAGGCTTTATCTCGCGAACGTAAAGATTTGAAGATGATTTTCCCTCAAAAACACTACTCAAGACTAACACCTCACATTGCATTTATTTAACTATTTGAAATAACTTGCAAGCTCGCTTCTGTACTGACCTGTGGGATACACTTTCTTGTATGTTTCGTATTTCTGGCGAGCTAAGTCCACCTTACCCTGATTTATGTAACAAAGTATGTTGTAATAATATACGTCTTCTTTGAAATAAACGTCAATGTCCTTTAGCTGAACTTCTAGATAATCAAATATAACACTCGCGTTGCTGTAATTTCCGTTTGTGTAGAAGCGCAGACCAATCAAGAACAGTTCTCTTAAATCCTTTGTCTGCCTTATTATTTCTTGTACATTTTGTTGGCTACCATTAGAATTGTTGGTATCTGCGCTTACGCTTCCGTTACTTGTAGTTTTGTTCGTTTGGCTGCTGTCATTTTCTTTTTTCACAGTGTTAGAAGAATTACTATCTATAACTTTCTGGGACAATGAATCTACCTTTGACGATAATGTTGAAAGGCTGGCTTTCAAACTATCAAATTCACTCGACATTTTTGATAACTGGTTTCTCAAATCTGTAATACTTTCAGAAAGAGATGAGAGTTTAGTATCCATACTAGATAAGTTAGACCTGTAAGTCTCATTTTGCCCACTTAGCGAATTTAAAGAATTCTTTATCTCATTTACCTGTTTCGAAAGCTCAAATACTTTCTGACTTAGAGCTTGTAATTCAGAACTATCACTTAATGATGTTGCAGTCTTCTCTCGAACATCTTTGCTCAGTGTTCCAACACTGTCTTTAACTTCTTTTATTTCGGACGTAATTGCGTTAATTTGTGATTCTATGTTGTTTAGTCTGTCGATCATACCAGATACTTCTGGATTAACCTCATCACTTTTCACGGTACTTATCTCTGAAATTTTCGTACTCAGCTGAGCCAACTGTTTAGATATATCCTCTACCCTTGTGAGAATTCCTGACTCAATACTATTCAATTTATCGGTTATGTTAGATATCTCGGAGTCCTTTCCGTTCTCGGCTGATGCACTTATTCTTGCAATGCTCGAGCTTAATTCCGTGAGCTGTTTAGAAATATCATCTATCTTTTTTTTCAATACAGTTAAGTCAGTTTGTGTTGTCTTATCAGATTTGTACGTGTTATCTTGGTTGCTCAGCTCATCTATAGAGTCTTTCATAGAATTTGTCAGCTTCAGGAGTTCAGACACCTTTTGGTCTAAAGATAACAGCTGAGAATCGCTATTACGTGATGCAGAAAGGTTTTTCTGGTTCTCTTCAACACTACTTCTGAGTAAAGACATTGCATTTTTGATTTCTTTCATTTCAGATGTGATAGAAACAATTTCTAACTCAATATTACTCAGTCTGCTCACTATATCGTACGATTGTAACGTATCGCCTCTTTCACTTGCCGAGTTTCCTCTCAAGATGACCGAGGTTATGTCACTCAGCTGTTGGAAGATTGCATCGATTTTCTTTTCCAAGGCAGCCACGTTATTCTCAGTCACTTTTCTTGAAAGTTCAATCATGGCAACCTCAAGATTAGATATTCTCTCTTTTAAGGTCTTAAATTCTGCATCAAGCTTTAGAATGATTTCATCATTCACGTCTTCAACATTAGTTTGAGAAACACTTTGTGAATCAGCCTGTGTTTGAACTTTTGACACTAAGAAGTCTTGTATCTTGTTCATTTTAGCTTCCACTTGTTCTACTTTACCGTTCAGTAATTGGACTTGGTTTACTAACTTCTGGATCATAGAAGTATCTATCGAGTTATATGTATTATAAACTACTGTCTGCTCCGGCTCCTTTTCTATTGTGGTATTAGCTTTGACAGAGGTAATACTTCTTGATAGATTTGAAATCTCGCTCTCAACAGTTACAAGCTTCGATTTTATGTAGCCAAGCTGATCATATAGTGCATTCACCAAATTACTTGGATCTACATTTCCGGAGGTACTGGTCTGTAATTGTATGTCCAACTTCTTATCGAGGTATTCGAGACTTGCTCTAATGCTCTCGACAGTTTCTGAGAGCTTTTTGTACTGTTCGTCAATTCTTCCATTGTATTCTTCGAGTTGTTTACTAAGAGAATCAAGCCTCTTCATAACGCCGGAAAGCTCCAGCCCGCCAGGATGAGTAAAGTCTATGAAAGAGATTATAAAATTAGCAAATACAATGACAAAAAGCAATATCACGGCTAATGGCAATAGCAAATTTGAAAAAGATTTGCCCTTCTTTATCTGCAACAGAACTGGATGCCCTTTATCAAGTTGTCTTAGGATATCTTTTAGGAGTTGGATTTTTTTAGAATCTCCACGTCTCATTGCAGCAAGCAATTCCGTTGCTACTATCTCGGTTACTTGCGGGAATTCTTTCTTTACCTTCTGCAATTCTGCAATCGCTATTGGATAATTCTCTGCTTGTACCTCTTTAAGTATTTTCTCCAAGGCTTCCGAAATACGTGAAGAGTCTTTTTCAATCGCGTCAACTATATGTAAGTAAGAACGCTGATGCTGTTCGGAAAGGTAGTTGAATATCTCAACAGCTTTTGAGTAATTTCCAGCCTTTACTTCGAGCTCAAAAAGGAGGTGATTGTAATTCTTACCGAGTGCGCTAAGGATGTTTCTGGCAAGAGATAGTTCATTATTAGCTATAAGTGTTCTTATAAACCGTTCAACTGACTCGGAAAGATTCGAAAAACCATTTCCATTCTGAGAGTTGAAAGTTCCAAAATCCATTTACATTCCCCCCAAGATGTTGTACCTCTTATTTCGTATGTTTCGCCATGGTATTAGGTATAAGGTTCAGTAATTGAAACGCACTATTCATACCTTCGTTTGGCACGAGTTCCGCAGCTAAGCCAAGCTTATAAACAGCAGTCTTAACTGCTTCAATGGATTCAAGATGCTGCGATAAGAGAGCGCTTATGATTCCTGAAAGAATATCGCCGCTGCCTGCTTTTGAAAGGGACGTGTTTCCGGTTATATTGAAATAGGTATTGGCTCCATCTGAAATTATCGATGTTGAATCTTTCAAAACGGTGATCACATTATAATTTCGTGAAAAACTTTCGACCCTTTCGTAATTCTGCTTCACTTCTTTGATAGTTTCTCCGGTCAATCTTGAGAATTCACCTGGGTGAGGCGTCAGTATAATGTTCTTCTCAAAACTCTTCATTTTTAGCATGCTTGTCTTGTTCGAAAGGATATTCAAACCATCAGCATCTATTATAAGTGGATTCGGCAACCTGATCAGATAATCAAGAATATTAAGCTTCTCTTCAAGATTTTCTAAGTCCCATCCAGGTCCCACTACAATAACAGTGTTATTTTTCAAATTTTCAAGATACTCCAAGACATGTTTACCGTTAAAGCTCTCACCAATATCGACACAGATAAGTGAGGGATCATGGTTAAGTGCACACCGGCAAACCTCTTTTTGTGATAATATCTTCACCATTCCGGCCCCACTTCTTTGTGCGGCAAGAGCCGTCAGTATTGGGGCTCCAACGTACTTCTTTGAACCTCCTATTATTATAACTTCGGCAAAAGTGCTTTTGTTCGCCCATCTTGGCCTTTCTGGCAATTTTATTTCGTCTTCTGTAAGAAGATGGCGTTGAATACCTGTATACAATATGTCTAAGGTAGGAATGCCAATGCGTGCTACCTTTAACTTGCCTGTGAGTTCACGACCAGGGAAAAGCAAATGACCGGGTTTGGCATAGCCAAATGTAACTGTCAAATCAGCTTGAATCGCACTTCCCATTATCTTTCCGCTATCAGCACAAACGCCGGATGGTATATCAACCGAAACAATGCACTTTGAATAAATGTTCATAAGTTCTATTAAGCTTGTTATCTTTTCGTCAGTGATATCTTTATTCAGACCTGTTCCGAAAAGCGCATCGATAACGATATCAGCTTCTGATATGATTTTTGAGGTTTCCTCAATTCCTATATCATTAAAGTTGTAGCAAACACCACCATGTTTAAGATACCTGCTATGATTTTTCCTGCTTATGTCAGTTTTTGGCTCACCCAAAGAAATAACTCTGACGGCTTCCGTATAGTTGAGCAAATCTCTCGCGATAACATATCCATCTCCACCATTATTGCCTGTACCGCAAACAACGACAAAACTCTTTGAAGTTAAGTCGCCGTATTCATTCCATATCGACTGGACAACCGATATGCCCGCTCTCTCCATTAAAATCTCTTCAGAGATTTCAAAATCTTCGATAGTCTTCTTTTCAAGCTCTTTCATTTGAGCACTTGTCAGCACAATCATCTTCTCATTCCCCCCAACCTTCCATAAAGGAAGGTGTAAAGCTTGTAATATCGCATCACTTTAAAAACATATCGCTCACCCGCATCACTTTTTACATCGTCCGGAGCGTACGGGCCTGTGTTGTAATGTACAAGTGCAGTCTTCAAATCTCCATCTTTTTCAAGCAAGTAGTTCAAATAAAGACAGCCTAAGGCAATATTTCCTTCAATGGTTGTGTAGTCATAGTTTGTTTTGAACTTTTTGTTCACCCATTCTGCTGTTGACGGCATAAGCTGCATTAAACCGTAGGCTCCCATATTTGAAACAGCATCTGGTCTAAAACTGCTTTCTGTCCTTATGACACTTACAACAAGTAACGGATCCAATTTTCCAGAGTACTGAACAACTATGTCATAATACTTCAAGGGCATGATTCTAACAAAAAAAGAAAAGAAAATTATAATACCAAAAAGTAAAATTGCGATTGTTACTCGCATTACTTGGCCTCCTGAAAATTGGTATAAGTTTTTTCGGATCTTTCCACTGACTTAAATTATAACACATCACACTTCATTGGACAATTTTAGATATGCTTAAAAATTTCCTATATATTATTTATTAACCTTATCATCAAAAATAAGTATCCGGTCGCTATAATGAAAGGACCAAATGGTACAACTCTGCTTTTACGGAACTTGGAAAAAAGAAGCCCACTTATGGAGGAAATAAACATCAAGAATGGCATGAACAAAAAACCTACAGCGAAAGAATAAACCGGGAAAAGGAAAATATCGCCCTCTCCGATACCTCCTTTGTATCTCCATCTTAAAAAAAGAAGTATGGATAGAGCAAGTATACCACCTATAAGGTCAAGAAGTATGAACGAACGAAAATATTGTATGTTTAAGTATATCCCAACCCCAAGCGTTACAATCCACGTGTAATCCGGAAGAAGCATCATCTTCAAATCTGTAAATACAGCTGGCAAATTTACTAAGAACAATAAATCAAAACAGGTAGCTATATCCAAAGGAAAGATGATATGGTTAAGAAGGAAAACTATACCAAAGACGAGCTCTATAATTGGGTACCTGAGAGAAATCTTGCTACCGCAAGTTCTACAGCGCCCACGGAGAATGATGTAACTCAGCAACGGAATATTATCGTACCAAGCTATCCTTTTTTTGCAAACTGGACACATTGAAAAACGGGGCTCATTTATCTTGAGCCCCGCAATTGGTCTATATATTAAAACATTCGCAAAACTACCGAATACCGTGCCTATAACAAATGAAAACAAAAGCACTATTTTATCCCACATAGCTCTTTCTCCGACTGAGTAAGTAGTTCATCAAAGAACTCTCTCTTGCCGTACAAATACCAGAAGTTATCACTCTTCAACTCATCGACGATCCTTCTTGCCTTTTCGATTTGATTCATCTTTATATATGCAACAGCGAGTATCAGGTTGAGATGTCTTGCGTCTGGGTTGGCGTTAATTATAGTTTCAACAGTCTGTATGACTTTTTCGTAATTTCCTTTCTTCAAGTGCACTTTTGCCCAAATCTCAACACCGTTTGGATCGCTCTTTGGATCCATTTCAAGTATCAAGCTTTCATATTCGCGAGCCTTTCCATCATTTCCTGCTTTTGCGTAGAGCTCTGAAAGTTCGTAAAGAGCGATGATGTTGTTCTCAGATGTTTTCCTGAAGTTTTCGAGCACTTCGATAGCTTTTTGAATCTCATTGATTTTTGTGTAAGCATCGGCGAGCATAAAATATGTAAATGTGTTAGATGGCGAAAGTTTGATCTCCTTTTCCCAGTATTCCACAGCCTTATCGTATTTACCCATGTTGTAGTATGCTTCACCGATTATCGAATAAGATTGTATCAACCAAGGATCCAGTTCGATAGATCTATTTAAATACTTGATAGCCCCCTCGATGTCACCTTCTTCAAGTAAGAAACTGCCGTATAATTCATACGCAGGGGCGTAATTCTTGTCCAATCTCATTATAAACCTCAAAATATCTTTTGCAACTTCGTTCAAATTTTTATCAGAGTATTCAACGGCCAATTCGTACAAACCGTCAGCCGTAGCATGAAGTAATTTTTCAGGTGTCAAATCATATTTTTCAAGGAACTCCACAACTTCGGTCCAAACAATCGGTTCATAAACGATTTCATTTAGAGAAGCTATCCTTTCCTCGAGTGCTTCAAGCATTTGAATTTGATCGTACAGATGCTGAATATCCTCAAAATCCTTTTTCATGTTACGCCAATCACCAGAATAGAAAAGATCACGTAAGATTACCAGCATAGGCGTTTCTTCATCAATATCGAAATACATATCGCTTTTTGAGCCCAAGATGAGTCTTATAACCATTAACAACACCTCCTGTTTTGTAACGTACCATTTACATTGTATCATATTTTTTCATAAAAGTAAATAGTTGCAACAGCAAAAAACTGTGTGCAATAAACCTTTCATGCTGAAATAAGATAGCCAAAAATGAATTTTAAGTGAATACTACGAAATTTTACAAATGACTGTTTAGCTATTTCTTTTAAACTCTTCATTCTAAGAATTTTCTAAGCTTGCTGGTGATATAATATAATTGCACAATATAACAAAAACAAAAGAGGAGGTGTTTTTATATGAGAAAACTACTTTTGAGTATACTCATTATTCTTTCTCTAAGCACATTCGCTATTGTAAACGCCGATTATCAAAGCCCGATTGTCAACGTTGTTAAAGCAACAGCACCAGCGGTTGTGAAGATTGACGTTGTGTCACAAACTGAGATTTACATTGACCCTTTCATCAGAGAGTTCTATAAACAGTTCTTTGGAGATATACCACGACAGTTTGAAGAATCAAACAGTGTTGGTTCCGGATTCATAATCAGCAAAGAGGGTTACATCGTGACGAACTTCCACGTTATTCAGGGTGCGAAAAAAATAACGGTAACGATGCTCGACGGCTCCGTGTATGATGCTGAATACATTGGAGGAGATGAAGAACTTGACCTAGCTGTAATCAAAATAAAACCAACAAAGACACTTCCGGTACTTGAGTTGGGCGACTCTGATAAGCTTAATATCGGTGAATGGGCGATAGCAATTGGAAATCCTCTCGGATTCCAACATACCGTAACAGTTGGTGTTGTTTCAGCAACAGGCAGGAAAATCCCCAAACCAGATGGAAGTGGATATTACACTGGTCTCATCCAAACGGACGCTGCAATAAATCCGGGCAATAGTGGAGGTCCTCTGCTAAACATATACGGACAAGTCATAGGCATCAACACTGCGATAATCAACCCAACCCAAGCTTCTAACATAGGTTTTGCGATTCCTATCAACACCGCTAAGAGATTCATAAATCAAATCATTGCAACTGGAAAAGTAGAGAAAGCTTATCTTGGAGTGTATATCCAAACGGTTACTGAAGCACTTGCAAAGAGCCTTGGATTAAAAGTGTCAAAGGGCGTTTACATCTCACAAGTTGAAAAGGGTTCGCCAGCTGAAAAGGCAGGAATTAAAGAAGGTGACGTAATAGTAAAGTTCAACGGAAACATTGTAGAGAGCGCCGAAGAATTGACATCAATGACAAGAAACTACACGCCAGGCACTAAGGTCAAAATTGTAGTAAACCGTTCAGGAAAAGAACTGATAATCGACGTAACGCTCGGAAAATTGCCATCACAGACAAGTTCTGGCGTGTCTGAAAGCGCTAAGGAATTTTTCAACATGAAAGTCAGCGATATTACGGCAAATGATAGGTCTACATACAAGATTCCAGCTGGTCTGGACGGAGTTATTGTGAAGCAGTCTACAAATTCTTACATAAAAGTTGGCGCGGTGATTTACAGGATATCGGTCAACGGATACTCGTACGATGTGAAAAGCGTAAATGACTGGAACAAAGTTGTTGAAAATGTGAAGAAAGGCGATTACATAGGGATATTCTATTACTACAACGGTGTTAACACTGTGTTTTCCTTCAGATATTGATATAAGATTCCAATAACTGGTTAAAAGGCAAACCCCTGCTGTTCAAAAGCAGGGGTTTTGTGTATAATTATACTTGGTTACAACAACGAAACTGAGGAGGCAGGTCATGAAGTGTAAAAAGTGTTCGAATCAGGCTGTTATTCACCTTAGAGCACACAACATTGGACTGTGTAAAGAACATTTCATTGAATTTTTTGAAAAACGCGTCCAAAGGGCCATAGATAAATTCAAAATGTTTACAAAGGAAGATAAAATTCTCGTTGCTGTCTCGAGTGGAAAAGATAGCTCAGCAGTATTACATGCACTTCATAAGCTCGGGTACAACGTAGAAGGATTATTTCTGAAAATGGGGCGACACACGAATGCGGCTGAAAGAATTGTCCGAGCACTTGCAGAACGCACCGGAATTCGCGTGAACATATACGACGTGACACAGCACTTCGGTGGGCTTGGTACAGGCGAGATGGCACAAATCGTTAAGAGGCCTGTCTGCAGTATATGTGGCATTGTTAGACGCCATTGGATGAACAGATATGCTGTAGAAAACGGTTTTACTGTTCTTGTAACTGGACACAATATGGATGACGAAGCGACTTTTCTTTTCGGAAATATATTGAATTGGCAGGTTGAATACATGGCAAGACAGTGGCCCGTGTTGGAGAAAACACACGATAAATTCGTAAGAAAAGCGAAACCGCTGATATACGTCTCTGAACGAGAGACGTATGCTTATGTGTTCCTTAATGATATACCATTTATGGAACAGAAGTGTCCATTTTCCAAAGGAGCCACGAGCTCAACATATAAAAAACACTTAAACGCAATTGAATACGAGCAGCCCGGGGCTAAGCACAGACTACTTTTTGGATACTTTGACAATCTAAGAAATACTCTCAGAGCGGAGAATACCGTTGAGCTAAAGGAATGTTCCGTTTGTGGATTTCCAACAACTGAGGAAAAGTGTCAATACTGCAAGCTTGTCGAAAGGGTTAACGAAAACTTATGTGAATCTCATAAACAAGGAGGCAAAGATGCATAGGTACAAGTCAAAGTTAGTGAAAATGAAAGAAAATGAATATTCGATTTTCGATATAATAATAATTTTAGATGTCATAGTATTAATGATAATAGGCTTACTGACACTCAGAAGCGTTGTGCTTGGCACTTCGCAAGAATCTCGCTTTCTGAAACAGTTGATTTGGGACTTAGTATCAATAGTAGTGATGTTCTACATAATATTCGAGAAGGAAACAAGGATACAAAAATATCTGAAATACATATACGGTGCCTCAGTGGTACTGCTAATTTTAGTCCTGTTCATAGGCAAATCTGTGTACGGTGCCAAAAGGTGGATAGACATTGGTGTATTTGATTTACAACCGTCTGAAATTTTTAAATTTTCAATCATTCTTCTTATGGCTTACATATTTTCAAAATACCAAAAAGAAAAGGCGTTCTTGCTATCCATGTTAGCTGTCTCTCCGGCCGTGCTTATCTTTCTTGAACCTGATTTAGGTATGACTATTTTGATGCTCTTCATATGGTTTACAATGCTACTATCGAGCGATGTTGATAAGAAATACATTTTCGCAATAATTGGCGCCGGACTGCTGATAGCGCCATTAGCTTTTTTCTTTCTGCTAAAAGACTATCAACGAGCAAGAATATTGGCTATATTTAATCCGCAAGAACACTTTCAGTACGGAGCATACAATACAATTATGTCGAAGACGGTTATAGCAAATGGCGGAGTGACAGGTACGGGCTACGGATTGGGCACGGGAACAAATATGCACATAGTCCCGATGCAGTATACCGACTTCATCTTTTCAGCTTATGCAGAGCAATTTGGACTAATAGGTTCTATCATTTTGCTGGTACTTTATGGTACAATAATATTTGCTGGATTGAGCTATATCGGAAGGTATAAGGACAGATTTTGGGAATTCGTAGCGATCGGTGTCTGTGCCGTTTTTTCATTTCACGTCTTCGAAAATATAGGTATGAACCTTGGTATGTTGCCTGTCACAGGCATACCATTGCCATTCATAAGTTACGGAGGTACATCTACCGTGGTCTTCTCTGCAATCGCTGGCTTGCTCATAAAAGCGAGAGCGATTTCAAAGAAAGCAAGGCAGGTAATCGACTAATTTATTTCCAAGATAATTTCACAATAAACCAGGGGTGATAAAAGTGCCAATAACCAAAAAGAAAAAAACAAGGGACTTCTCATCTTTTTTCGGAATGTTCTTTTTCCTGATAGTCATCATATCGGTTATCTTATCCATAGGTAATTTTGTGCGCTACACTACCCTTTTGAAACAATACGAAGAGATGAAGAGATACGTCGACAGTAAAGTATCTGAGATGAAATCGGAAAACGAGAATTTGAAAAACATGTTAGCTCCAAATTCACTTTTAGATAAGTACATCGCCGCAGCAAACTATTTACAAAACTTCGGATACGATTTCGACAGAATTTTAGTCGCTTTAAACGATGATCCAACCACAGGTTACTTCATGGTGTTCGTCGTTGGAAATGAGAATTCCTGGTTTACGATCAAATATAAAGACACAACATACTTCAGTGGTGAATTAAAACCAGGGCTTGCGAGCTATAGGTTTTTCTATTACAAGGAACCGCGCATAAAGACCAAGTACGATATAATAATACCACCGGAAGCTACTGTGTCGGTTGGAAAAACGGGACGAGTCTATTTACTATTTTTCGGTGTTGGTCTCAGATTCCATCCAACGAAAGTGGTTCAACTCAACGAACAAACTTACGAAAACATAGCCTCCAAATTCTCTCTGTACATTCCTGGTCGCCAATAGCTCACAAAGATTTGATTACAAAACAAAACAGGGAGCTTTAAGCTCCCTGTTTTTTCTGGTAGCGGGGGTGGGATTTGAACCCACGACCTTTGGGTTATGAGCCCAACGAGCTGCCAGACTGCTCTACCCCGCGACGCATATTTCTATTCCATAATTCATTTAATTGCATCCACCTGGTGCCGGGGATCGGAGTCGAACCGACACGGGAATCCACTTCCCAGCGGATTTTAAGTCCGCTGCGTCTGCCAATTCCGCCACCCCGGCTCCGGTAGATATTATATCACTGAGCAAACGAATTTGTCAAGCCTATCTATGCAATTATCGGTTATTCTAACTTATGCCTCGCTCACAATTTTCAATATTGTATCTTTGATAACCGTTAGTTTCCTACTTGCCTCTTCTTTAACTTTGTCCACAGTGTATATGTACACTTTGAGCTTCGGCTCTGTACCGGATGGTCTTATTGCATACCAAGAACCGTCGCTCAAGAAAAATCTCAAGACGTTCGACGCAGGGATGTGTGGCTCGATTTCACCTATCTCTTTTCCGTTGCGATCGTACAGTTTTCGTTCTTTGTAATCGATATATTCTACTAAATCCAACGTACCAATAACCCGTGGAAATTTCTTCCTGAAAACTTCCATAATCCTTCTTATTTTTTCCATTCCTTTGAGTCCTTCGTACACAAGCGAGAAATTATCTTCGAGGTAATAGCCGAAATTTCTATAAAGCGATTCAAGTACGTCAATCAGCGTCTTGCCCTGTTTTTTGTAGTACGCAGCCATTTCAGAGATCAACATGGACATCATAACGCCGTCTTTGTCCCTCACAAAATCTCCAGTCACATATCCGATGCTTTCCTCATACCCAAATTGGAATGAGTATCTACCTTCCAATTCGTTCTCAAGACCGCAAATGTTCTTGAATCCTGTCAAGGTCTCGAAAGTTTCCACACCGTACTGTTTAGCGATGAGCTTGCCGAGGTCTCCGGTTACTATAGACTTAATCACGACTCCGTTCTTAGGAAGTATACCCTTCTTCTTCCTTTGAGAGAGCAAATATTCTATCAAGAGAGCACCAGTTTGGTTTCCATTTAGTGGTACATACTCACCGTTGTGTTTCACCATAACGGCATTTCTGTCAGCATCAGGGTCAGTTGCAAGGATTATGTCCGCGTTGTGCTTTTTAGCATAATCAAGCGCCAAATTGAACGCTTTTAAATCTTCTGGATTCGGATATTCAACTGTTGGGAATTCACCATTTGGAATCTCTTGCTCTGGAACGATGATATAGTTCGTAAACCCACGTTTATCAAAAACATACCTTACGAACTTCCCACCTGTTCCATGGAGTGGTGTGTAAACAATTGAAATATTCTTATCAATATCATCGCAAAGAGCCAAAGACAAGACTTTTTCAAAATACGCCTCGTCAACTTCTTTTCCAATTATCTTTATTAAGCCTTTTGCTATTGCCTCATCGAAGTCCATTTTCTTGATCGTTCCAAAATCCTCTATCTTCCTGATGTTTTCTTCAACAGGTTTAGCTATATCGTCCATTATCTGTGAGCCGTGCTCCCAGTACACTTTGTATCCATTGTATTCCGGAGGATTGTGGCTTGCAGTAATAACTATACCAGAGGCTGTCTTCAAATACCTCACGGCAAAGGAAAGCACAGGCGTAGGTCTTATATCATCGAACAGATAAACCTGCACGCCGTTGCCTGCGAACACCTGAGCAGTTATTCGAGCAAATTCCCGAGACATCCTTCGCACATCGTAGGCTATGACCACACCTCTTTTTGCGTATTCTTCTCCTCGGCTGTTGATGTAATCCGCAAGCCCTTGAGTTGCTCTTGCCACTGTGTAGATATTCATTCTGTTCGTTCCAGCACCGATCTTTCCTCTTAAGCCTGCTGTCCCAAATTCAAGTTCAAGCAAAAACCTCTCTTTTATTTCTTCGTCATTTCCTTCAATAGCCTTCAACTCAGCTTTTGTTGCTTCGTCTATATGCGGACTTTCCAACCACTTTCTGTACTCTGCCAAGTAATCTCTCATATCAATACCTCCTTATACTTTACCAAGTGTTCCCGCTTAATATTTTCGAGTCTACGTCTTATTTTACCACACTTGATGATTTTGATAAGCTCCAAGTGAGATTCTTAACAGAAAACATGTTCATTTAGCTTCAAAAACAACGTTAACAGTCACCATAACTTCCTTTTCACGCGTTGAAGTATCGTACGTACCATAGTCGCTAACTTCTACGCTGTTTGGAGCGAGGACTTGAACAACTCCACTCCTTGCGCTGATAACTTTTCCCACTCTTAAATTGCTACTTTTTGCAATTTCTTCCGCTCTCCTTCTTGCATCCCTGACAGCTTCGGAAAGTAACTGAATTCGTTTCTCTGGCAGTTTAGAATAATAATATTCAACTGGGTTCGATTGAAATACTAATCCAGAATCAAGGATTTTTTGCGTTATCTCCTTTGCCTTCTGAGCGATCCTCTCAACATCATCTGTTTGAACCGTTATATATTGGGCAAGCACATACTGCCTTTCGGTAACCCTTTCAGGATCTGTGTATAGTTCGGAAACACTTATCGCAGAAAGGCTAATTTCATCATCTTCTATTCCATTTTCTTTGAATATTTCCAGAACACGCCTTTCAGATATTTTCATACTTTTGAATCCCTCGTTCAATTTTGATTCCGAAACCTTAACTGAAAAGTTCGACGACCATTTGGCAATGTCTGAAACCACCATCTCCCGCGCACTGCCAGTTACCGTTAGAGCCTTTTGCGGAAGTTTTGAAAGGTAAAAGAAATAACCAAAGACCGCCATACCGACAATAAACGAAACACCGAGGACTGTGGAAAAAATTAAGTTAGAATAACTCTTGCCATTATTCATCACTACTCCCCCCTTAATCGAGGATTTTCATTTTAATTATACCATTTGCACTTCACGGAAGATAAAAGAAAAGGTGAGAAACTTGTGCCCTTCTCACCTTTTTTCAAAGAAATGATTTAAATCGGCTTTCATTCTTCAAATCCCACATCTCTTAGCCAGTTCTTGATATCCATTCCTTGCCATCCCATCGTTCGCATCTCTGTTATTGCACTCTCTATAATGTCTCTGTAAAGCCGTTTTGAGATTGGGTCGTCCTTAGCTTTGAGTTCGCTAAGAAAAGATTTTACATCCTCCTCAGGCTCTCCGTTGATCTTGATTTTCTTACTGAGGATGTCGAGTTCGTATCTAATGGCAAAGTCTTTTATTAATTTTCCTTCCATGTTTGTCACCTCCAGGGTGGATTAGTAAAAACAATGGTTGCACCACTACTACTATTATATCCTAAACTACGTTTAATGTCAATTATCTGCAACTATAGTTCATAAGAAATATATTTTACTATATTACACCTTATTTCTTCATTTCTTTCTGTCTTTCTTCCATTATCTTCTTCAATTGCTGGGACAATGCGACTCTTGTCTTGCTGTCAAGGTGGTCTATAAAAAGTACACCATTGAGATGGTCGTACTCGTGCTGGAATATTCTGGCAGGATAACCTTCTAAAAGTTCTTCATGGTAGCTTCCGTGTTCATCTTGGTATCTTACCCGAACCCACTTGTATCTCGCAACATCAGCAAAAACACCAGGAACACTTAGACACCCTTCTTCCCCAAACTCTTTCTCGTCAGAGTGCTCTATTATTTCAGGATTTACAATCATCTTAAAACCACTCCCGTCGTCCATTCCAAAAAACCTTTGAGAAATGCCGACTTGAGGAGCAGCAAGGCCTACACCATCTTCAGAATACATAGTCATTTTAAACTCTTCAAGTATAGCTCTAACCGATGCAAAATCAGTCACTGGCACTGCTTTTTTTCTTAAAACTGGATCACCTAAGACTCTTACCTTCACCGTATATTCCCTCCAATTCTTTTAAAAGCTCTTCGTTTGTCATGAATATTGTAATAGGCGTTACAGAAATGTACTTTTCAGCAAGCGCTTTATAATCAGCTTTCGGGTCCGGATCATCTTCTATTATATCACCGAGCATCCAGTAGTACTCTCTTCCAGACGGATCTATGCGCTTTTCAAAGTAATCTTCATACCTTCTTTTGCTCTGGCGGGTGAATCTCCAACCTTTTATAGATTCAAACGGCAACGAAGGCACGTTGATATTCAACGCAGTAAACCTCGGGATTTTCCCTATATCAAATTCCTTTAAAAATTGGAGTAAAAATAGTGCAGCCGAATCGTAAATTGGGGCTTTGAAATCGGCGACTGATATCGCGATTGAAGGGATACCTGCAATCGCACCTTCCAACGCACCGCTGACTGTACCAGAATAAACAACGTCAGTTCCCAAATTCTCGCCGCGATTTATGCCGCTGATGACAACATCTGGTACAATTCCTTTCTCTTTATAAATCACATCAAGCCCTATCTTTACGCAATCTGCCGGAGTGCCGGAAACCGCGTACATTTCAAATGGCTCGTTTATATCGAGTTTCCTTGCCCATAGAGGAAATCTTAAAGTTATACCATGCCCCACAGCACTTTGCTCTGACTCAGGCGCACTAACCACAACGTAATGTTCCTTGCTAAGATATCGCGCCGCACACAGAATACCGGGCGCTGTTACACCATCGTCGTTAACTAATAGTATGTTCATCTATTGAATCCTCCTCACCTCAAAACTTTCATTTTCTTTCGTTTTCTTGGCTCAAATTGTTCAGACATATCAACCGTGTTTTTCACTCAATACGCCATCAATAAGCCTTTTCAGTTCTCTCAAACCTTCTTCAAATTTGTACGTACCAACTATCTCACCTTTTCTGAACAAAACAACACCATCTTTTACACCAGCGATACCAACATCCGCCTCTTTGCCTTCACCAATACCATTTACAACACAGCCGAGAACGGATATGGTAATATCTTCTCGAATGTTCGAAACAAGCTTCTCCACCTCAAGTGCAACACTTTCTACATCAAAAACCGCCCTTGCGCAAGTCGGACACGCAACGATATTCGGTCCTTTTCTCAGGTGGAGTGCGGTCAACAGTTTCTTAGCAGCTATAACTTCGTTCACAGGGTCTCCTGCAATAGATATCCTCAATGTATCCACAAGCCCTTCGAGAATCAGGACTCCAAGGGCAGCAGAAGATTTTATGAGAGAATTGTAGAGCGTTCCGGCTTCCGTAACGCCAACGTGCAGCGGATAATCAACTAAACTCACTACGTACCTGTTCGCTTCTATAGTTTCAATGACATCCGAACTCTTTACGGATATAACTATATCTTCAAAGCCATGCTTTTCAAGTACACGAACTTCCCGCAAAGCCGCCTCTCCAAGGGCTTTGTGCCTAGGCAAATTCTCTAAATCTTTCGGCAACGAACCACTGTTTGCACCGACTCTTATAGGCACTCCGAATTCCTTCGCATATTTCACAACTTCTGCAACTTTATTTTCATCACCTATGTTCCCCGGATTAATTCTAACTTTATCTATGCCTTCCTTTATGGCCTCAATCGCTATTCTGTAATCGAAATGTATATCCCCAACGATTGGAATATCTATACCGAAAGACTTTAGACCGTCTTTTATATACTTAACCGCCTTTGCACTTTCAATATCTGGCAGAGAAATCCTAACTATTTCACAACCAGCTTCAACGAGTGACTTAATCTGATTAACGGTCGAAGCAACGTCTTTCGTATTTGTGTTCGTCATCGATTGTATCGTTATCGGTGCATCTCCACCAATTGTTAAATTACCCACCTTTACCGGTTTAGAAAACCTTCTTTTGATCAAACAAATACACCTCTTTCTCTCATCTGTTTCGAAATTCACTATCTTGTCAAAAACCTTCCGATATCTATAAACGTCATGAAAAACACAAATCCCAAAAGCAAGAAAAATCCAATAGTATGTATGAGGTTTTCAACGTTTCTGTTTATCTTCCTTCTCGTTATCATTTCGATCAGTGCAAATATTATCCGCCCACCATCGAGTGCAGGAAGTGGGAACAAATTGAATATACCGAGATTTATAGTGATGACGGCCACAACGATGAGCACTGTCTCAAATCCAAACTGGACAGCTTGCCCGACTATCTGAACTATTCCCACTGGTCCAGACACATCTTGTAAGTTTCTACCTATGAATATCCCCGGTAAAGTCTTCCAAATATAAAGAGCCAATCTGTTGCTCCTTGCAATAGCTATCGAAATCGCTTCAAATCCTCTCGGCTTAATCTTTTGTGCCTTCTCTTCCAGAATACCGGGCGTGGAGAGTATCTGAACAAGTTTATCTTTCTCGAATTCTATTTCTTTCAACTCACCATTGGTTTCGTATTTGACCATTACAATCGTATCCATTGGTCTAATAACACTCTCAACTCTATTTCCGCTGACTTTGAAGTATAGTTCATCGGCTTTCAAACTCAGTGCCGTTACCGCGTCTAACAATTCGTTGGAAGAGCGAATTTCCATGTCTCCAATACTTAGCAACTTGTCACCTTTTGAAAATACGTCTATATCTTTCGCAAAAACGTTGGAAAATTGCCCATAGTAAATACCAATTGCGTATCGTTTAGGTAGAATGGAAACGTTGTCTAATATCCCGCTAATTTCACCTGAATCTGTCTTTATCGTGACATACCCTTTCGAATATTTCTCCATGTAATTTTCAAATGGTACGTTGTTGATGCTTTCTATTTCTTGCCCTATTTCGCCTTTAACATCTTTCAGATAGATATAGTACTCTTTCTGTGTTAATTCTGGCTGAACAGTTAATATAAGTCTCTCGTCTCCACGCTTGACCTCAAGCGTTATTGGTTTACCCTGCCTTATTATTCCGGTCATGTCAAGCGTATCAAAAACATATTTACCGTTAATTTTCATGACTATATCATCCGATCTCAAACCAGCTTCCTCTGCTGGTGAGTTTGGAATAACCTTGTCGACTATAATCGGCGTGTATCCCCAATTTGAGATAATAAGTATAAACAAGAGGTATCCAGCCAATATCGAGAAGACAGGACCTGCGAGGACTATTAAAAACCTCTTCCATGCGGAGACCCCGTAAAGTGAATCTGAATCTTCTTCCTCGCTCGGGTCTTCACCTTTAAGCCTCACATAACCTCCAAGCGGAAAGATATTTATCCTGAAATCCGTCTTCTTCCCTTTTCTCCTATAAATCTGTGGTCCAAATCCTATCGCAAATTCGTGAACTTTAACTCCAAAAAGCCTTGCAAACAAAAAGTGACCGAATTCGTGCACAACAACGATGAACATGAATACCAGCAAGAAAGCGATGATGTTAACAACTAAAGTCATATATTTCAACCTCCTTAGTTCATTTCTTATTTACTCAAAAACTCTTTTACAACCTTTTCTGCGTAATCTCGAGAGATATTGTCTATTTCGTACACGTCGTTTATGCTTTCGACAGATTTATCTGCCTCGATTACGTAATCCACCGTTTTCTTGACAACGGTCTCAATCTGTCCAAACGTGATCTTTTCTCGTAAGAAGTATTCAACGGCGATTTCGTCACTTGCATTCAGTGCTATCCTCCACGACAATCCTGACTGCGTTCTTGCCAGCTCGAGTCCGTAATGAAAGATTGGGTAGCGTTCTTTTTCAACATCGTACAAGCTGAGATCAAACTCTTTGACATCGGCAATGTAACTTTCATAAATCCGTTCGGGATAAGTGAGAGAATACGCAATAGGAATTCTCATGTCAGGCTTTCCGGCATGTATCTTTATAACCCCATCTTTTAAGAAAACAATCCCATGAACGAAACTCGAACGATTGAGTTTAACATCTATCTTGTCATAATCAAGATTAAAAAGTTCGTGTGCTTCTATAACCTCAAACAGCTTATTGACCATCGTTGCCGAGTCCACAGTTATCCTTCCGCCCATGCTCCATGTTGGATGTCTTAAAATTTGAGAAGGAGTTAGTGAAGGTATGTCATCAAACGAAACATCTCTCACCGCACCACCGGAAGCCGTTATGAGTATATGATCAACGTGAGGTTCGTAAAGCTGGAATATAGCGGAATGTTCGCTGTCGATTGGTATTATTTCTACCCCGTTTTCCCGAGCGATTTCTCTAACAAACGGTCCTGCGCATACAAGCGCCTCTTTCGTTGCGAGAGCAAGTCGTTTGGTGTATTTTAAGCTTTCCAACGCAGCCTTAACGCCTTCAAAACCTGGAATTGCACATACAACAATATCTGGCTCTGTTATCGAAAGAAGCTCTTCCAAAGTTTCAATTCTAACACCCTTCGAAGCCTCTCTCTCAGAAATGTAATACTTCACATCAAGTTCATCAATTATCTTCTCAGCTAATGATACATTTCTTCCAAAAGAGATGCCGACTACTTTGAAACCCTTGAGCGTTTTAATAACATCAACGGTTTGAGTTCCTATCGAACCTGTTGCGCCGAGTATTACAACGGTCTTTTCTTCCAACGTACGTACACCACCTTACCTTGTCTAACATTTACTTTCACTTCATTGTTTAGAGCTATGTTGCTCACACCTATCGGAGATGTTATCTCCATATTACCGTCAAATTTGTATTTGAAACCCTCTATCGAAAATTCCGCACTGCAAAGAGGTATGAAAGACCAGATTTCACCATGTATTGCTTTTAATGTACGATCGCTGTTTTCACCTGCTCTTATCACGCCAACTTCGCAATTATCAGATATCGCAGTAACGTTATCGTACTTGCTCATAAGGCCTATCATTGCGAGTATCATATCTATCCTTTCGCCTTGCCAATTGAGTATCTCAACCTCCGTTGCTCCGTGCTTAAAGATATAATTAAGTGCGAGTTCAAAATCTGTTTCATCTTTCTCGTGAGGATAAACTTGTATTTTGACGCCTTTCGATTCAAAGTATTCAAGCGTGTCGTCGGATATTGAATCCATATCTCCTATGAGTACATGTGGCACAATTCTCCTTCTTCTGAGTTCTTCTGCTCCACCATCACACGCAACTATCAACTCACCAGTTATGTACATAGTGCCATTAGAATTGCCATTCAAGATAATAGAAGCCTTCACTTAGCATCCCCCCATTAAAAACATTAAATAACCACTAATCCTTTCTCGATATAAAGTTTTGCGAGTAAGAGCATCTGTCCCCAACCATACGCACATCCATACCTGATGGAGAGCTCACTCTCGTCTTTAACAAATGTCTTGTCTTTGACGGTAACTATAGTCTCGTCTTCATCGGTTGGTTGGAAAGAAAACTCTACAAAAGACCTGTACCCATCTTCATACTCATACCACCAGAAAGAAAACAAGCGCTTATGAATAACACTAACTATCCTGCCATTATCTGTAACAACTTGTCCATCGGTGAGCCTGAACCATCTGAAGTAAATTTCGCCGCTCTCTTCGTCAATCTTCATCCCATCGGTAAACCACGGGTCCCAACCGTTTGGATTGTAGAACGCCTTCCAGACTACTTCTAATGGGGCTTTAATACGTTCGTGAAATTCCATCTCTTGATTGCTTATTCCAATTCTCTCACTCATTAACTGTCACCTATCCTTTTATCTGGTTATTTTTTCCCATATCTCTCTAACCTTCGCTATATCCTCTGCATGTTCAGGATTATCTCCCGGAGTTTCGAGTATAAGTGGCAGACTTGCAAATATAGGATTTGAGAGGAAGACATCCAATTTCGGTCCTATGTTTCCAACACCTATGTTTTCGTGTCTATCTTTGTTAGAACCGAGTGTATTCTTAGTATCGTTCAAGTGCACGAATTTTAGCCTCTTGACACCTACAGTGTTTTCGATCTCCTTAACTAGTGCATCTAAACCTTCACCACTTGTTACATCGTATCCCGCATCAAATCCATGGCACGTGTCAAACGTTAATCCTATCCTCTCTTCATACTCGCAGAGCTGTATAATCTCTCTCATCTGATGGTAATTATACCCTATATTTCCACCCTTCTTGACGACATTTTCGAGCAGGATATGTATATTTTTGTCTTTCTTCATTACAGTATTAAGTGCACGGGCTATTCTTTCTATTCCTTCCTTTTCACCAAGCCCAAGGTGACTGCCAGGATGTATGTTAAGATACTTAATGCCGAGCTTATTGCAGATTTTAGCTTCGATTTCCATCAGCTCGACAGACTTTTCCCAAATGTCTTCTTTCGGACTTGCGATGTTCACAAGATAACCAGCATGGCAAAGGAAATATTCTGGATTGAGATTGTATTTCTTCACATCTCTCAGAAAATGGACAATATCATCATCTGACGGTAGTTTTGCCTGCCACTGCCTTGGATTGTGCGGGAATATTTGAAACGCGTTCCCGCGTATTTCAACCGTCTCTTTTGGTACTCTTGCAAACCCACCGCCGATTGGCATGTGAGCTCCTATTATTAATTCTCTAACTTTTATTTCATCTTTGTCCATGCGTTTCACCTCTTATCCGCAGCAAATTTTAAATTTACTTACGATACTCTTCTTTCAAAATTCCCATTATGAGTATATCCCAATATTTATTATCATGGAATTTTGCCTCTCTTAGCAAGCCTTCCCTCATAAAACCAAGTGATTCAAGAAGTTTTATAGATTTTTCATTGTACGCATAGACTTCTGCTGTCAACCTGTGCAGATTCATCTCACCAAATGCGAATCCGATTGCCTTTTGCAACATCGCCTTTCCATAGCCTTGCCCTCTATATTTTGGAATAACATAGTAGGTTATATAAGCATTTCTGTTGAAGACCCGCAAATCGAATTTCACAAATCCGATGTCCTCGCCATTGACAGAAAATACAAGCACAACAGGTTGTGCTTTTGTTATTTTTTGTTCTGAGAAGTATGCGATATCGTCTGAAACTATTTTAAATTTCTGCAAGCTATCTTCATTCGAAGTTTTGTAAACGAGTTCGTCCATACATTGACAGCTCCTAAGAAAAATTCAATTACCTTAATCATTACTCTCGAGTTCTGAAACCCTTACTTGAAGTTCATCTAATTTCTCAATTATACTCAGTAACTCTTGTTCACAAGCCTCTTTCTTACTCATCAGTTCCATGAGCTTGACATAATCTGTATGCATATGCATCTCTGATTCAATTTCAGATATTGCCTTGTAAAGCTCCTCTTCTCTGGTTTTCAGTTCCTCCATCTGCCTCTTCATGCTCTTGAGCTGATTCTTAAGCTTTTTACGCTCTTCAAAATCTACGTTTTTCTCTTTCTCAACCCTTTCACGCTCTTTGGAATAAAAGATAGGCTCGTTTACCTCGACAATCGTCCCGCTCTTGATAGTCAAAAACCTGTTGCATACGTTTCTTATGAGCTCTAAGTCATGTGAGACCATTATAACACAGCCCCTGTATTCTTTTAACGCTTCTTCGAGTGCCTCAACAGTCTCGAGGTCCATATGATTAGTTGGCTCGTCTAAGATGAGCACATTCGGCTTTCTCAGCAGGACTTTTGCAAGCGCAAGTATCTGCCGTTCACCACCACTCAGTTCACTAACGCTCTTAAACACCGCTTCGCCTTTGAAACCGAACCTCCCCGCATAGGCACGGATAACGTAATCAGGTCTGTCCGGCATTTCTTCAAATATTTCATCGAAAACCGTATTCTCTAAATCAAGCTGGTCAACGAATTGCTCAAGATAAACCATCTTTACATTATAGCCAACTAAAACATTGCCCACGTAATTTATTTTGTTTGTAATAATCTTGAGGAGCGTCGTCTTCCCTGAACCATTAGGTCCCACTATGGCTATCTTGTCACCGTTGTATACAGTAAAATTGACATCTCTCAAAAGGTTTTCCCAAGAAACGTTCTTAACATCCAGCACAACATACCCAGTGTTCTCAGGAGTTGGAATTTCTATCTTCTTATCTTCCTCCTCTAAATACAAGTTTGGCATATTTTCGAGTTCCTCGAGCATCTTTTCAAGCATCTTTTCTTTACTCTTTGCCTGTTTTACGAACTTTTCCCTTCCCCACTTCTTGTATCTGTCTATTATTGTCCTCAATCTTTCAACTTCTCTTTGGATATTGGCAACTTGCCGCCTTTGAGTTTCTATAATTCTCTGCCTTTCGATATGGTAGTGGTCAAAATCCGTGTCGAATACCCATACGCGTTCATTGTTTATCTCCCAGAACTTCTTACAAACATTCCTCAAAAAATCCCTGTCGTGCGATATCACTATATAACCGCCACGGAATTTATTCAAGAGCTCTTTCAAAAACTCTATACTTTCAATATCGAGAAAATTCGTTGGCTCGTCAAGTAATAAAAAGTCTGGCTCTTCCACAAAGAGCCTTCCGATGTGCAACTTTGTTTTTTCACCACCGCTAAATGTAGAAATATCGCGGTGCCAATCTTCTTCTGAAAAGCCGAGTCCTTTTAAAATACTTCGCGCACTCTTTTCTTTCTCTGGCGTGTCAGCGATTTTCATGTAGTATTCGTACGGAGTCCTCGCATCGAATGTTCTGTACTGGTCCATATACAAAACCTTGCCTTGTACGGATATCTCGCCTGAGTAGTCGTTAAAACTACCGGCTATGGCTTTTAAGAGAGTACTCTTTCCACAACCATTCTTTCCCATGAGACCTATCTTTTCATTAGGATACACACTTACATTGAAATTCTGAAAAAGAGCCTTTTCGGGAAAAGATATTGAAAGATTGCTAATAGTTATCATCTGTTGCAACACCCTTTCGCAGTGCTTTACACCATTTTTCACTTCAGGCCATTGCTTTATTAATTGTACCATATCTAAGTATCCTTTTAAACTATTCTTAGAAACATGAGACAAAAAATGGCTATCCTTTCAGATAGCCACATTTACTGCAAGAGAAAATCACATGCTAATTACCTTTGATTATGCCTTATTTTTTCGAATACTCTTGAGGAAAGCATCTGGTTGGGATAAAAATAACTTAACAGGTTTTGGTAAGCATTTGATGAGTAAATACACAGATGCTATCATAAACAAGAATGTTATATACCAATACTTACTTACGGTTTCAATGCTAACATTGAGTCCAAATACCCTGAGTAATGCAAAAATTAAACCTCCGATTGTTATATGGTAACCAAAGACAAATATCGCATTATCGGATAACTCCTTCAAAAATTTAGTTATATACACTGAAACTAAATGCAAAAATCCTTTTTGATTTACCGCTTTCTCCAAAATCTTAGCGAACCAATAGAAGAATATAGCGCAGAGTATCTCGCCAATTATAACAAAAAACTTGCCAATTGCGTTCTTTCCATAGCAATCAAAGTTCCAGCCAGTCTCTCCAAAAAACCAACCAATTATAATCCAGCCAAAGAAGGAAATAATCCCAACAATGTTGTTGATACGCACATTCTTTTCTTTAAAAACCCTGCCAAGATGAAACATATACAATCCAGAAAGTGCAACACCTATCTTAAAACTGTGAATTTCAAACCCGATGAAGCGTTTTGCTATACCTAATGCTATGACGTAATACAAAATGTTCAACTTATTAGAAAATTGATAAACAAACTCAGCCAGAAACAAAAAGAACAAATACCACAACGGAACGATCGTTAGCGGTACAGAATCCATGTCAACAGTTCTGACAAAAATGTAGTTAATAACATAGCTCAGATTATCAGCTTTCTTTAATTCCACCGGAACTAAAAAGATCCAAAGTACAAGGCCAATAAAACCTATGTAGTAATAACTGTAAATAAGTGGTATCCTTTTTTTGAAAAATTCGTTTAAATTCATCTCTTTATATAAATAACCCGAAATGAATGGAAAAATCACTATAATGTACGAAGCAATCCCAAAAATTTTGAACGGCAACTGCGAATGTGCCAATAGAACTAACACAAGCCCGAGTCCACGTGCGTAATCAATCCAATGCAGGCGTTCCCTTTCTCCTTTAGCGTTTATCTGTCTCATTTCGGTTGACATTTAAAACCCCCGCAATTATAGACATTATCATCAATATCACACCAAAGATTTGAGTAAATGTGAGAGACTCTTTTAGAATCAACATCGAAAGCAGCATCGCGAATATCGGTTCTCCAACGAATATGAGTGCCGAAACGTTGTTCCCTACGACCTTTTGATACTTTGCTTGTATTATTATCGCAGCTATCGTTGCTGTAACCGCTGTGAAGCCGGCAACAAAGAGCGCATTGAGAGAGAAAGTCCACGAAGATTGGTTGCTACCAGCATGGAAGAAGTTGAATATTGTATTCAGCAACGCTACTGTGAAAAATTGTGGTGTCAAAAGTGCATACTCACTCACCTGGCGAGAGAATTTCGTTATAAGCACCACGTGTAGGGCATACATGATGCCGCAGATCGTCGTTAGGAAATCTCCAAAATTGTAACCGCTTATACCACCACTCAATAGATACATACCAACAAGCGCACCAACAAATCCAACAGCCTGCAAAAGTTTTATTTTCTCGCGTTCAAGAACATACGCAAAAAATGGGACTATTACTATATAAAGAGACGTTATGAATCCACTCTTCGTAGATGTAGTGATCGTTAATCCCCAAGTTTGAGTCGCATAGGCAAGCGCCATGACAATTCCAAGTATGAAACCTCTTTTCCAATCGGAGTTCTTAAAGATTATAGCTGACAGGAAGGTGGCAATCCAAAATCGGATTGCGTTGTACAAAAAAGGTGAAACTTCTTCTGTCAGAATGAGCTTCTGTATAGGGAAGGTAAGCCCCCACAAAAATGTCAAAAAGAGCAACCAGAACGTCGCAATGAACTTTTTCTTCAGTGTATAAGAAATCTTGCCATCAAGATTTTCCATATTGCCTCCAGAATCTCATCAATCTTTATTTTAATCACTTACCACAGAATCACCATTACTGTACTTTTCCAACCGGCGCAAGATAGACTACAAATTCATCTGTGCCATCAAGTCTTAAGAATTTGTCCATCAATTCTTGACTGTACGCTGCAATTGCGCAAGTACCTGCCTTTATAGCTTCGCAGGCGATGTAGAGATTCTGACAGACATGTCCTGCATCCAAAAGTATTACCTTGTGAGACGCCGGACCATACCTCCACTCAGTTCTATATGGCATAGCTGTCCAAATGAAAACCGCAGCAGCTTCTCCAACAAATGTTTGTTCAAGAGTTGCGCGTATAATTTCTTCACGCAAGTATCTGTCCGACCGATGTAAGACTAAACTGTGTTCAATAGGTAAGTATCTGTAAACTGCCTCGTTCAGCCCTTCCACATTTCGAACGTACACATATGTTTCAAAAGGATGCCTCGCTCCGGCTGATGGCACCGTTCTAAAAGTGGCTTTCGGAGTTACATTCTTCACACCTTGCGTTGCCCATAACAAAAATGAAAGCTCCTCAAGAGTTAAAGGCATTTTAAGGTATTTTCTATGACTTCTCCTATTAGCAATAGCCTCAAAAACGTTTGGTGATTTAACTACGATGCTATCCTTAAATTCAGGCAATTTCACCAAGTGAACTCCCTCAGAAATGGGCTTTTCAAAAGGCGGCATCGGTTCGCCTTTTTGCTGGTCGCTCTTAAAATTCTCAAGTGCTTCCCAGTTTGATTTTAAAAGCGTTCTTGACTTTGTGAAATCTGTAAAGTCATTGCTTCTCATGAAATCCCCCCTTGGAGTCTGGAATCCAACACGTTAGCAAAACTTCACTTAAAACCTTGTGGAGACACCGCACTCTTTTTTTATACGGGACTTGATATCGTCAAGTGCCAAGTCAACTTCTTCATCGCTGAGTGTTCTTTCAGAATCCCTGAACTTAGCGTATATAGTCACGCTGTAAAGATCTTCACCGACTTGCCTGTAAATATCATCTATTCCAACTTCTTCAACAAGTGGGCATTCTTTGTATATCTTAAGCAAACTCTCAATCTCATATCCAATAGGAATAAGGTAAGAAACATCTCTACGAATGTACGGGAACTGCGGTATGCTTTTGTAAACTCTTCTCTCATCAGCCTTGAAAATAAATTCGAGATAAATCTCGCCAACATAGACTTCGTCTTTCACGTCGTAAAGTTTGTCAACAAGTTCTGGTTCAAGCATTCCGATAAAGCCGACATACTTATCTTTATGGTAAATCTCCGCACCCCTTGTCGGAACTATTCCCTTCTTTTCCAACTTCCTGTATGTCATTTCTAATCCGAACTTTTCAAACAGCTCATCGACAACGCCTTTGACAGTGTAGAGACTTATGTTTCTTTTATCTGTATAGTCCCTTGGAGATTCTCTGCCAGTAAGCACGAAGCCAAGAGCTTCCTGCTCAAATGGCTTCCCATCTTTAACAGCAAATACCTTCCCTACTTCGAAGAGTTTTACATCTTTAATCTGCCTTTTGTAATTGTACGAGAGCGACTCGAGTAATCCGTAAAGCAGTGAAGGTCTCATTACATCGAAATCAGAGATAATTGGATTGCTTACGGGAAGACCTCTTCCTGCAACCTCGAAGCTTTCAACTATCTTGCTCGAAGTGAAAGAAAGCGTGTTTGCTTCGTTGAAGCCGAGACCTGTCATGAAGTATTTCAGTTCAATTCTCCTTTTATGATTCTTACTTCTGCCATGTTCGAGTGCCGGCATTCGAGGCGCTTCTGAGTGCAAGTGTTCGTAGCCATGAATCCTTCCCACCTCTTCCATGATGTCCTCAGGTATCGACACGTCGAAATACCTAAACGATGGGACATAGACTTCGTATCCTTCCTTCGTCTCTTCAACTTCAAATCCAAGTGGCTCGATGTATTCGCCTATATGTTTGACATCGATTCCCAAGACCTTCTTAGGCAAAGACTTTGGCACAAAAATTCTTCTCTGCTCGATTCTTCTTGGGTAATTATCCACTATCTCCTTAGATGCTTTACCATCGGCTAACTCTTCTATGAGCTGCGACAATCGTTCTATGACAAAAACAGCATCATCGAAATCAACTCCGCGCTCAAATCTGTAAGAAGAATCTGACGATACACCCAATCTTCTCGAAGTTCTTCTAATCCTAACAGGATCAAACATTGCAACTTCGAGTAAGACATCCGTTGTTTCATTTGTTATTCCTGATTCCTCTCCACCCATGATTCCACCAAGAGCGAGCAGCTTCTCACCATCGGTTATGAGAACCTCACCACCTGAAAATTCGTAGGTTTTACCGTCCAAAAGCAGCATCTTCTCTCCTGGTTTTGCATCTCTGACGACAATCTTTCCAGCAAGTTTCTTGAGGTCAAATGCATGGACGGGGTGTCCCGTTTCAAGCATGACGTAGTTTGTTATATCAACGATGTTATTAATCGGTCTCAAACCAGAAGCTATCAATCTTTTTTGCAGCCAAAGAGGGCTCGGTCCAACCTTTACATCCCTTATCACTCTTGCCGTGTATCGCCAGCATCCATCTGTTTCAATGAAAACATCTATCTTATCTTCATTGACAGCGTTCCTAACTCTTGGGATAGGGAACTTCGGGGTCCTCTTCAATCCAGCTGAGAGCTCTCTTGTGACACCAAAGTAAGACAGCGCATCTGGGCGGTTTGGCGTGATCTCCATATCGAAATACCAATCATGAAGGCCAAGCAATTTTACAACGTCTTCCCCGAGCTGTGCAGGACCGTCGAACGTAAAAACATGTTCGCTTTTCTGTTCCAGCCCAAGCTCTTCAAGCGAGCACATCATACCTTCAGAAACAACTCCTCGCATAGCTCTCTCTTGGATCTCTATTCCATTGGCTAATTTAGCACCTTTTAACGCAACGTAGACATATTTACCTGATTGAACCGATAAGTCTGCCGTTAGTATTGTCTTCGTTTCATTCCCGATATTCACCTGACAAACAAGCAATTTGTCAGCTTGCGGATGCTTTTCGATACTCTCTATCTTCCCAACAACGATTGGACCTACGACTGGAAAAACAGGACCATTTTCACCTATGTCAAATCCCAACCTCGGCAACGCCTCGTTGACTTCTTCCTTCGTAACCTGTATATAATCGTTCAACCAATCCAAAGAAATCTTCACAAAAGACACCTCCCAATTATCCCTTCACAATTCTCTCTAATACTTTTTAAAATATTAAAACCTTCCATAGTATACTTATCAATACGGCGGACATTGGACTAATCCACCACACGTGCGATGGCTTTGTCTTCCAAAATCTGTATAGAAGACCTAAGCCGAGCGACAAGAAAGCGAGAAGGTAATTGTTACCTAAGAAGAAAACATAAAACGCCAACCTTTCAGAAATACCGTCTAAGTCGTTGTATTCTTCATTACCAGGATAGAAATTCTTGAAGAAATAAGTAACCGCCATACTGACAACAGCCATACCCAATAAGTACATTGCAAATTCTTTTGATATGTAGGAATTTACAAATTCATCAGCTACGAATAAATTGAGCACGAAAGCTATGGAAAGCAAGCCAACTTCCAAAATATGGATTCTTGTAATGTTCGCTATTTTAGTTCGCATAACATCTCCGAGCACATGAATTGCCATCATAGAAACAAGCACAATTATCCCTGTTCTGCTTTTCAAAAGTGTATCAAAAGTAAATGCAAGTAGCGCGAATATTGACCAAACGATATGTTCCAGGAGTTTGTAACCTTTGTAGTGCCGTATTTTTGCGTTATCCGTGAAACCGTGGTCCGCAACAAAGTGCGCTAAAAAAAGATGTATCATCCAAATGCCTCCTTCGTAGATCATAATAAGTGTTTAATGTAATAAAGCAAGGAACCTCACCCAATCTTGTACACAAGCACACCTTCGCTTGTCATCAAGTATAAATTATTTTCCCAAACTGTTGCATCGTAGACTATACCTTCCACATCTTCGACTATACGGTTAATTCGCCTGTTTGCAAAATCTATGAACGTTATAAAACTATCGCCCACAGCCACAACATAATTTCCGGAAGAATATAGACCGAGATTTCCCATCCACCCTTCCGCAGTGTATGCGTAATTACCAAGCTTGTCGAATATGAGAAGACCGTAGGCTCTTGTAGTAGCAAGTATGTAATCATCGATAACTATAGCATACGTCATATCATAGCTTCGCTGTAACCCAACAGGGGCGGTGTATTTGATGTTGTAATAATATCTATACACTTCCCTGTTTGTAAGTAGAAGAATTTCTTTTCCATCGTATATAACCCTGCCATATATACCTTTCAGCGTTGCAATTACGTTTCCGGTGTTATCTACGAAATCAACTTTATCGTCGCTTCTTGGTTTTGCGAATATCGCGAAATCTTTTGTCACCAAATAATCGTCAGATGACACCTGATCATAGGAAACGCTATCGGCAAGTTTCCTGTAAAAAACCTTAACCTGCGTTCCGTAGCTGATTCCATCTATGGTCTCTTTTAGATTTTGAACACTCTCTTCCCAGACTTTTGTTCCGCCTACGTAAAGACCTTTTTCATCAGCTGTGTATATTATTCCACCATACACGGCAATTTGATTCCCTGGGTAAGTAAATGACTTCAAAAATTTCACAAATGGGTTGTTCCCTATCTTCCATTCTTCCGTATAGAATCCCTCTATTGTTTTTGATGTTAGGAACCTTTCAAAGACTTTTTCCTGCTCAGTAGTGACGTATTCAGCAAAGGTATCATCTTTGTATTGTGGTAATTCAGGAATTTCGTAAGCCAAGAATTTTTTTAACTCCTGAACGAAAGCATCTGATGAGTAAAAGTCATTCCAACTTCCATTAAAGATTTTCAGCGTCATGTAAGGCAACCTTGCCGCATTTTTTGTAACAACGCCATCACCCGTGTTCAGAACTAATTCCGGATAGAATTTCTCGAGCAAACTCGAAGTAACATCTATCGCAAGAGGTGGGGTATTTCCCATATAAGCCATTACGTCTACATCAGTTCTATAAGGAAGGTAGCGCAATTTTTTCAAGAAATCAGAATTTGGTAGAACTTCAGAATAATAACCGTTAATCGCTTCTATGTAGGATTTTAAATAGCCTTGCAAAGCCGCAACAATACCTTCTGGAAGGTTGTAAAGCAATGAAGCAGCTGAAGGTTTTGACGCGTAAACAGTTGTTGCAAGCCTCGGATCCGCTATATTGGTCCCGTAAAATGGAACAGATATATAAGCAACCTTTCTAACGTTCTTAATTTCCGGATGGGTTGCAAGGCAATAATAAACTATTAGTCCTCCAATTTCGTGGGTGATAATATCAAACTCAACATTCTCAAATCTTTTGAGCTCTTGTGCTAACCTTTCTGCTTCGAATATTATAGGACTTGGTAGTGGATTTGCTTCCTGGAATGTCTTCAGTGCCCTGCTGTAGTTGTAAGATTTCGAACTATTTAAAGGGTATTGATAAACATATATTGACCTTTCAGGGAAAACACCTTGCCACAACGAGAGTGGTGAAACCTTTGCAGATTCATAATACCCTGAGAAATTCGCATCGCTTCCGGGAACAATAAGCAAAGAAGGATAAGCTGAAACTTTACGATAAACTTCCAAAATCCCAGTTTTCAACACTTGTCCAGGCACGGAAACAACGCCAAGCCATTTGGGGATAACGAAAAAACTTGCCTCGACATAGTAACCCCTACTGTCTTTATCGATGGAACTACCCGGGATTATATTGTAAACCTGTCCATCACTGCTTAAACCCGCGAACGCAATCGCATTTGAATCGTTGCTACCTAAAAGACTTGAAGGGAAATAATACCTCACCTTTATCGGCACTGTCGCCATGTTATAATTCCCATCGCTTGGAATCAACTCGAAGATTGGACTAATAAAATTCCCAGTACTTAACACGCCCTGAACAGCACCTTGCGGTACCACTCTTACCTTAAACGACTTCTCATATGGAAAAGCTCCAAATGGAATTGAGATAACTAAATTTTCAACAGTTTGCGTCCCTTCAGATAAAACCGCCTCAGGTGTTTTCGGACGCATCATTAAGAAGATCACAACCGAAGTAACTGCAATTACACCTACAAGAGAATAAAAAAGCAACTTTCGCCTCCATATAGTTAACAGTAGCGTCTTGACTTTATCGATTATACCTTTGAATCCCTTAATAGGCTCTTTGCTCACTTTTTCCGTTGCTTCTCCTGTTCCTTCTTTTGAGCTCTCGCTTTTCTTCTTCCCAAACTTCAAAAAACCAAAAACTTTTCCAAGATCTATCTTTGGAATCTTTGGCACTTTTGGCACACGCCATCCCCTGCCTCGATAATATCAAATTATAATAACTATTCATCATTAGGCTCATCTGGTTCATTTGAAGAGTCTTCGAATTTCTCTGGATGTTCGTTCAGTAGCTTTTTGAATTCACTTATGTCTAAATCTTCAACAAATTTCTTGAATTCTTCTTCACTCTCTCCGATCTCTTCCAAAGTAATAGCTTCCGTAGCTATTATCTCATTTGCTACGTAAAGTGGCGCTCCGGTTTTCAGCGAAAGTATAATACAATCTGACGGTCTCGCATCGATTTCAATGAAAGGATTAACACCTTCCGAAGCCTCTTGTTCGGACACCGTTAAATCTCTCAAAACTATCTTTGCGTAAAAAACATTATCCTTTATCGAATGGATAACAAATCTTTCTATTTTCAAACTCAGTTCATCGATTATCCTTATCATCAAATCGTGAGTGAGAGGCCTTTCAAAAGGTACTCTTTCTATGGCAATTGCCATAACACTTGCTTCACATGCCCCAATCCATATAGGCAATATCTTTTTGGTATTCTCTATACCAAGCAAAACAACGGGCGTATTTGAAACTTTATCCAAAACTAACGCCTTAACTACCGCTTTTTTCATTCTTAATCACCTCTTTTAACTCTTCAACACTATTGCGAATAACATTTTCGACGTGCAATCTCAGTTCCTCTTCACTTGAAAAATTCTCCGGATACACAAGCTCACAGAATTTCATGGCAGTTTTGTTACTTTTAACCAAAAGGCTGTGTTTGGGTATGACCAAGTGGTTTCCCCACATAGCCACAGGAAGCACTGGAACCTTTGATTTGAAAGCTATTTCCAAACTTCTGTTCTTAAAAGGCAAGACAGTTCCATCCGGCGAACGAGTACCCTCTGGAAAGATAACAAAATGATACCCTTCTTGGAGCTTCTTCATAACTTCTCTAATCGCCGTTGCGGTCTGCCGTATATTCCCTCTATCAATAAGTTCACTTCCCAGGTACTTGAGGTACAAGTTTATAATTGGAAATTTCCCAAGTTCTTTCTTTGCCAAGAACGGTGTCGGTCCAACAAAGCCGATTATCATTGGTATATCCAAAATACTTTGGTGATTTGCCACGACGATATAATTGCTCTTCACATCCGGCTTTTTTCCGCAAACAAACACTTTCACTCCAAGAAGCTTGAAAGCAGCCCTACCAAAAACCTCTATCTGCTTCGTGACAAAATTCCGTCCTCTTTCTTTTCCGAGAATCACCCCTATTAGGAGCACCAACGAACCATAAACAAAAATATACAAAAAAGCACCTATCAAAAACCAGATGCTTCTCATAACACTCAGCAATTTTCCCATAATGCGCATCATCGAAACCTCCAATATCGATTGATGTTACAACTTACGCACGCGCACAAGAAAGACAACGAGTGCTATAATGAAAGCCGTATATGAAAAGACCATCTCATTTAATTTTATCACATATCGATTGAAAAGTGTTGTTAGAGTCAGAGCCACAAAGAAAGATCCCAACAACATTGAGAGGAATCCGATGAATTTTGCACTATTCTTTGTGGCATAAAACCCTGCTACCAAACCAACTATAGCTCCAATGACAACATATGCGTACCACGGAAGAGACACGTACGTTTGTGCAAACGAGTTCACTATAAAATTCACCGCGAAAAAACCGATAAAGAAACTCCCGAGGAAGATTATAGATTTATAAAGTCCATAAAATATCACAGCAAAGATGATAGAAATCGATATAGAGAAAATTATCTCATTTTTGCTTACCACCGCAAACGCATTTGGCAGATATTTTTCAATGAACGTATAAAGTATAGGACTTATATAACTGAACCCCACAAGAAATCCAATAAAACATAAACTTAGAAACTCCACAAAATTTGAGAAGAAAAGCAGAAAAACAGAGAAAGGAAGGATTATGTACCAGTTAGAAAGTACCAGTTCCCCCAAGGCTTTTAAATCGTTAATATACTGGATACTCGAAAGCCCCACTACAAATCAATCCTCCCATCTATGTAATTCTGCACTTCAGCCTTTACTCTTTCATCCCTCATCCGCTCGGAAGCCTTCCTTTTGTTTCCGAGCGCTATATAGCACAATGCGATTTGCACATCTGTTTCAAATCCCTGCAGTCCAAGTTTTTCTGCTTTTTCAAAGAACATAACAGCATCGCTGTACCTCTCCATTTCCATCAAGGCGCACGCGAGGTTAAAATATGCAAGTGAAAAATAAGGGTCAGATTGTATAGCCCTCCGGTACATCTCTATTGCCTTACCGAGCATCCCCTGGCGCCTGTATATGTTCCCAACATTATTATAAACATCAGGAATATCTTTATTGAGCAATTCGTTGTATATTTTAAGTGCTTCGTCGTACAATCCGTTTTCTGTCAATTCCACCGCTCTTTTTATCTGTTGCACGATTTCATTATGGATTTCTTTCATAACACATTCACCCCTGTAAATTTTATCGGCTCGAATTCAATATCGATTAATCGGAAACTATTTTCCTTCGCTTGCACTATTCATAGCGTTAATAAGCAAGTTTGTATAAAACATCGTGTCATAATAAACCTGCTCTTTGAAAGCGACTTTAGCACTGAGTTTTATAACACCAGGGGGGACAGGCTTTAAGTACGTCCATCTCGTCACCCAATAAAGTCTACTTTTCATCGTATCCTGAATAGTCTGAACTGACAGCCCGCCAGTGAATTTTGAGAGTATAGAACACTTGCCAAATACTCTTGTGCCTGCGAGCCTGTAATTTACCAGTTCATTGATGCACGTATTTAACAAAATATTCTTCGATTCTCTTTGTTCGATATAAGCATCGGAAGGCACATAGACATCTTGTTCAAACATTGAGAGCGCGTAACCTATATAATGGATCTCATCACCGTACAAATCTTCGACTCTGATATAAGCATATGCATTACTGTCATCAAAATGCAAACTATCTATGTTAACAAAAATTGGTTTGTCATCCTTCAACCAATACTGATCTATGACATTTCCCTTCCATTTAATCAGGAAAAGCGTTGGGTAAGAATATTCTATGAAGTTAACACCTTTCATTTGAAATTCTACTCCGCCCGCAACTATCTTATCTTTTCCAAGATAAATGATATCACCGTAGGGTGTAACTTCAAAATTCCATATCTTTTCAGGTACTCTTACAACGTCAATCCTCTGCAATTTATCCAAAGAATACACATAAATTTCTTGAGATAAGGCATCAAGTATATAAAGCTTGTCGACGGTCATCTCAGCGTCGAGTACAAAAGTCATCCTTTCAAGTCTGAATTCCAGACTCTTATTCGTATTTGGATTGTACTTTATTAATCTATCGAAATCGACTATGTATATATAACCTTCTCTATCCTGTCCGGCTATATATGGTACTTTCAACCCACTTATTATCTCTGCTTCGCTTTCATTGTACAAAGCCTTTTCCCCAAGTAGATATAGCTGCCCGCTTCTGTCAAAAAACACTTGCTTTAAGTCCTTCGAAACCTTTTTTATACTAAAAATTCTGTTTTGTTTTGCAACAACTATTCTTCTATTTTTAGAGTCCAGTAAAGCGAACTTATCACCGTAAACTGTTAAACTCATCGGGGTTTGAAAATATTCTATTCCCTTGACGTACCCGTTCAAAGAATTGACATATCCCATTACAAACGTGGAGGATGGGGAAAGATTCAGCTTTCTAAAATAATTAACTTTTGCTATGAGATTGTCTATGTCATCACTTCTGACAAGCATTGTGAAATTCTTCAGCTCTTCGAGTGCTTTATCAACCTGATTGTTAATTATCCTCAAGCGACTTCTCAGATACCAGAAGTACGGCAGCTCCTGGACGTACACACGTCCGGATAGTGCCTTCTGTGATAGCTCAAAGGCTTTCGCAAAATCACCTTTGTAAGTGCTTTTCAGTGCTTGTGTGAAATAGAGTCTTGCAGTTTCTTCATCTATAACACCAAAAGTTAGCGATGTTAGAAGTAAAAACGCTATCAATAACAGATACTTGACATCTTTTAACGGCAATTTCTTCACCCTTTTACTCTCCTCCACCCTCATAGCTGAATTTTCTTACAAATCTCTCTTCTTTTCCAATTTGTCCATCCAGCCCAAGAAATAATCTACTATATTCGTCTTTCGCTCGTTTCCGTCAACTAGGCGCTTGATATTTTCTTTATGCCTTAACACCGAGAATAAAGATAGTGCCAGAAAGACTATCCAGTAGTCTTTACCAAAAAATAGCGCAAAAAGCGTACCAGCCAACAATCCGACTATTGAGCCAAGCGAAACGTACTGAGTCAAAGCCACGATAGCTATCCAAACACCCAAAGCAAACATCCCAGCTTGAGGAAAGATTCCAAAAAACGTACCGAGTGTCGTCGCAACACCTTTTCCGCCTTTAAACTTGACAAATGGAGAGTAACAATGCCCTATAACCGACATGGCACCGGCCATTACCATTGGATGCTCTCCATATGCTCTGAACAAGATGACTGCTATAACTGCTTTGACTATATCCAAGAACATCGCCAGTGCTCCGTACTTTGTTCCCATATTTCTTAAAACATTAGTCCCACCGACATTTCCACTACCGACTTTTGTTATATCAACACCTTTCAGTTTTGGTATTATATAGCTAAACGGAATTGCTCCAAAAAAATAACCTACAACGGCCGCCCAAAACAACTCCATACTAACATCCCTCCGAAGCAAAATTTCCAATCATCTGACATACTTTTCAAAATTTTCTTCACCGACTAATGCGATCAAAATCTCCTTGTATGAAGGTCTTAAATTGATCACATTACTTAAAGCTTGTTTGATAGTCTCAAGATCCTCTCCTTTAAAATCCTCACTATCTATCGCTTGAACTAAATCATGGACAATCTCTGGAATATCAAGGTAAGAAAGCACCATAGCCACCTGTGCCCCGTACATGAAACGCTCTTCGCCTTCCAAAAGCATGTATCTTAACAAAGGATAAAATTCTTCGCCTCTTCCTAATTTTGCAAGCGCTTCGTAAATCACAAGTTGAGCTTCTTCAAAATCGTACAGTTCTAAAGCTTTCAAAAGTTCGTTTCCTAATTTAAGCCCGAGGTCTCCTGCAAGATCTATCAGGTACAGTAAACTTATATCATTTTTAACTCCACTTAAAATCCTCTGCTTAATAGTGTCTTTTAATTTCTCCTTAACCTCCTCATAACTTTCTGAAAGCCTGTAGAGTACCTCTGTGGCTATATCGCACACCTTTGGGTCTTCATCAGAAAGTAGTCTTATCATATCCTCAAAAGCGTTTTTGCCCTTTTCGCTTATAATCCTCTCAATAACCTTTTCACGTTCTCTGCTTTCTTGTTCGGTTTGCTCATTTCTAATATCTTCTCCTCTCAAACTCTCCACTCCCTTTGAGATTTCCTTTGAATTTTCCAAATTATTATACCATATGACAGTGAAATAAAAAATAACCCCCTGAGACTTTCGCTCAGGAGGTTTCTCAATTCAGATCTTAACTGTGCTAACTACATTATCTTCATTACCTTCTCAAGTTACTTGCCGTTTGGAGCATTTGATCCGCTGTCATTATAGATCTTGAATTGAATTCGTAAGCCCTCATTGCACTGATCATATCAACCATTTCTTTTACAACGTCGACATTCGATTTCTCTACGTAACCTTGTAGGATTGTCCCAAATCCATCTTGACCCGCAACACCTTCTATTGGATCTCCACTCGCCGCTGTCTGCACGTAGAGGTTATCACCTATCGACTTCAAGCCTGCCGGGTTGACAAACCTTACCAAAGTGATAGTGCCGAGCTGTTGTATCGTGCCGTCTGCGAGCTCAACCGAGACTATTCCATCTGGAGAAACCGTTAGTGATGTCGCGTTTTGTGGCACAACCAAAGCGGGCGATAGTAGAAGTCCGTTAGCTGTAACGACTCTTCCATCACTGTCGATTTTGAATTGACCATCTCGCGTGTAGGCGATCCTACCATCTTGGAGCTGAATCTGGAAAAACCCATCGCCACTGATGGCAAGATCTAAAGCATTGCCTGTATTTTCGACATTTCCTTGAGTAAATATCCTTGTCGTTGCAGCCAATCTAACACCGTGACCGACATAGATACCCGTTGGTGTCGTTGAGTTCTGAGCTGTTGCAGCTCCTGCGTTCTTTGAATAGCTGTAAATCAGGTCTTGGAATTCTGATTTTACCTTCTTGTACCCTGCAGTATCAACATTCGCTATGTTGTTAGAAACTGTATCCATTTTGAACTGTTGAGCCCACATACCTGTTGCTGCAGTGTAAAGACTGTTAATCATCTATATCCCTCCTCACGATAGTTCATCTCACTTCTTATCTCAGCGCCCCTACGTTGTTTATAAGCTTGTTGAGTAGTTCATCGTGCACTGCTATCGTTTTAGACGTTGCATCGTAATGCCTGTGTGCTTCTATCATTCTAACCATTTCTCTCACAGCGTTCACATTTGATTTTTCTACAAAACCTTGCAAAATCCTAATATCATTTGGAGTATTCATATCAATAACCTGTGCTTGACCTGTGAAGAGGGTTTCGCCAACCTTTTCGGGATTTTGTATAGAATAAATAGGTACCGTTGCAACCAAATTTCCATTCGCATCCCTTACATTACCTTTCTCATCGATAGAACCATTCTCCGGAAATCTAACGATCTGTCCATTATTATCTAACAGATAATATCCTTGAGTATTTACCAACCTTCGTTCGTTATCAATGACGAATTCACCATTCCTCGTGTAAAGCGTCTTACCATTTTTCTGGACAGCGAAGAAACCATCGCCCGATATGGCAAGATGTGTCTGAACGTTTGTCTGCTCGAGATTTCCCTGCGTGAAGAGCGTGCGTACCTCATCAACGATGATGGCTTGCTCAACGTTTCCAATCTTGGCAACCTCAACTCTCCTGTTCTCCGGTTCAGGCTTGATCCTATAAATTTCACGTTCCAAGTAAGTTCTAAACGCCGGCGAATCGGACTTATAGCCGTTCGTTTCAACATTTGCCAAGTTGTTGGAAAGAGTATCTATCTTCGTCAAATCTGCAAGCATCCCCATCGCTGCGGTGTACACACCTCTGTACAAGAAAACCACTCCTTTGAAAAATCTATAATCAATCTATTACCTTTCGTAAGTGACTGCCACGTGTTTCAGTAACTCCTCGTCCTCAAGCAATCTTCCCGTTCCTTTAGCCACACACAATAATGGGTCTTCTGCTATCTTACACGGTACGCCAATTTCTTCTTGGATTGCCTTATCTATGCCTCTTAAGAGAGCACCGCCACCGGTAAGGACGATACCGTGTTCTACAATATCGGCTGATAGCTCAGGTGGCGTCTTTTCAAGAACGAATTTTATTCGAGAAATCATATTATCAACGACAGGCCTAATCATCCTGTAAACGTCCGTTGAATTCACGAGTTCTGTCCTCGGGAGTCCCGTTACCGCGTCTCTACCTCTTATCTCCAATTCTAAATCTTCTACATCAACGTGCACCTTTCCTATCTTGACTTTAATCTCTTCCGCAGTAGTGTCACCTATTATGAGCCCGAAATTTCTCCTGACGCCTTTCACAATCGCTTCATCGATAGCATTACCTGCAAGCTTTATTGAATCACCGACAACGATACCTCCCATGCTTATTACAGCAATATCCGTTGTGCCTCCACCGATATCTACAACCATATTCCCCATAGGCTTCATAACATCGAGCCCAATGCCTATCGCAGCGGCAGTCGGTTCAAGAACGATATGAACTCTCTTAGCCCCGGCTTTAAGCGCTGCGTCGTACACCGCCCTCTGTTCTACACTCGTTGTCTTCGTTGGAATGCCTATAACCATATTGCACTTGAAAAATAGACCTTTGTTAAGCTTCTTCATGAAGTACTTAAGAACTTCGGAAATAATCGTGTAGTCGGCGATGACTCCGTCTCTCATTGGCTTTACAGCCATCACTTTGTCCTCTGGCGTCTTACCGAACATCTCTTTTGCTTCCGTACCTATCGCAAGTATCTTGTTCGTTCTCTTCTCAATTGCCACAACCGACGGTTCGTTCAATACGATGCCTTTACCTTGTTGGTAGACAATAAAATTCGCTGTTCCCAAGTCAATCCCTAAGTCGTTCTTTGCCATACTCTTCTCCCCTTTCAAATGTATATAATCCTATTATAAGCAGTGTGACACCTAAAACATTATACACCGTAAGTTTTGAGCCC
Organism: Fervidobacterium riparium; assembly: GCF_025370035.1. NCBI lineage: Bacteria > Thermotogati > Thermotogota > Thermotogae > Thermotogales > Fervidobacteriaceae > Fervidobacterium > Fervidobacterium riparium. Next base: position 1,639,578 of record NZ_CP009277.1, on the reverse strand, counting down.
ATTAACAAAATCTCTGATACGACAGTTACCAACGGAATGAAATATATGAAATTAGTAGTTTTTCTATCTCCGATCAGTTCAATTGACTTATTCCACAGCACATAACCAACAGCCGAGCAAATTATCCCAAGATAAATGAGACTAACAAAACTCTTCGGCTCAAACTTGATACTCATATCTTGCAACAGTGCAAAAGGTATCAGAGTCACAACCCCCCAGAAAGTTATCGAAAAGACTTGGTCAATTCCTGAAATATCCTTCATCTTTATCACATAGTGCGTGTACAAAACCCAAGCGATTGCAGAGCCAAAAGCAAGTATATCACCCAAAGGATTCAATTTTAATATCCTGCCGTTCAGTATAACAAGAGCAACACCGAGGAATGCAAGAAGTGAACCCAAATAGTGCAACTTGTTTGTCTTAGTCCTGTGAAATAAGTGTGTAAAGAGCACGTACAACAATGGTGCACTTGAGACTATCACCGCCGCATTTGTCGGGGAAGTATACTTCAAAGCAGTGTTTTCGAAAACGAAGTACATAGTAATACCCCAAAAACCCGACCAGAAAGCGTTTATATCTTTAATCTTCTTTTTCTTCGTTATTGGAAAAAGCACTGCAAGTGCAATGATAAACCTGTAAAGTGCTGCAGGGAATGGGAAATAGCTCTGAACGACGTACTTTGTCGCAACAAACGAAGCACCCCAAAAAATTGTAACAATAACAACAGGTAAGTAACTGACGTACGTACCTGTCCTTACAAGAGCTCTAATCTTCTCCAAACCTCTTCCCTCCTAAGGTGATGAAAGGCGATAAATGATGCATCAGAATAAACTACATAGCCTCTATAATATCGATAACTTCCTGAACGCTACGAGCCTGATAAACCCGTGCCAATTTCCTGTTATCGAGATACTCTCCATCGATCAAAACCTGCGCAATCCTATCCGTCCATCCACCAGTGCCTCTCAGCAGTATCACGGGTTTTCTATTTGCGTAAGCTGCCAAAATCTCAATAGCGGTTCCTATCTCCCCGCCAACAGCCACAACCACATCCACACTCTTAACAAGGATAAATGAGCGCATTTGAAAATCAAGTCCTGTCTTGATTACAAAAGAATTGTACTCATTGGCATCATCGCCTTCCCAAGGCAGTACACCAACAGTTACTCCTCCGACTTCTCGAGCCCCTTTACAAACGAGCTCCATAACTCCGTCTCTTCCGCCCGTAAAGACCGTATATCGCTTGCCAAGTTCTTTTCCAAGCTCTGTACAAATCTCAGAGATATCTGAAACGGGAGGCTTGTCTGTATCTCCTGAGTAACCTATGACCCCGACTTTTAAACTATCATTCAAACTATTAATCCTATCTTGCATTTAAATGTTCACCATCCTTTGAAATCTGAACTTTCTATTCACAAGTATATCATATATGGTGGTATAATAAAATAGAAAATTGCACATGGAAAGTTAACTGACATGTAAGGAAAAAAGAACGTCGAGAAAAAGAGGTGTAACGTTTTGGACGTCCAAAAAAGTGAATCAAGGACAATTAACGAGTTAAAGTCAAGAGTCGAAATTATACTAAAAAAGCACAACCTCAAAGTTGAACAAAGACTCGTCGATAGATTTCTTAGAAACATAAAGGATATATCAGATATCCTGAATGATGAACTTTTGGAAAGCCTTGTTATAGAGAACCTAACAATTGGAGAATCCTATTTTTTCAGAGATATCCAAACATTTGAAAAACTGAAGCGCATTTTTAAAGAGAAACCATTCTGGAACATTTTGTCTGTAGGTTGCTCAGCTGGTGAAGAAGTTTACACAGTATCCATTGTTGCAAAAGAATGTGGTGTGAAGTGCAAAATAACGGGCATTGATGTCAATTTGCAAAGAATACTTCAAGCCGAAAAAGGATGTTATAGGTTCTGGAGCATCAGATTTTTGAACGAAGAACAAATATGTAAATACTTTACGCAAGTTGGCGACCATTTTTGCATAAAGGAAGAATACAAAGGAAACGTAAATTTCGTGCACTGCAACATAAACTCTCCTGAGTGCAATTTTGAACGTGAACACAAATTTGATATAATTTTCCTCAGAAGGGTGCTCATATACTTTGATCGAGTAGACGAAGTTATAACCAAAATAGTAAACATGCTCAAAGATAGAGGATATTTAGTAATTGGATTAGGCGAATACTTTCCTAAGCTTTTCGAATACTTCACACCAGTCTTTTCGGATTCCGGAGCTATATTGAAAAAAATCTCTGCGGCTGAAAAAGAAAAGGTTAAATCCACTTACTACCTGAAAAAAGAGAAGGTATCTGAACACTCCAGAAAACCGGAGAAAATCTTGGACACGACAGAACTCGTCACAAAAGAAAAGTTAGGAAAAATCTTAAAAGCAGACGCTAAATCATTGGAAATTGAGGAAAACGTTAGAGTCATCGAATCCTTCTTAAACCAAAAGTTATATAAAGACGCATACGAAAAGCTGAAAAAAGAAATCGCAAAGAACCATACTAACTTCATATTTTGGAAATATAAGGCTCTCGCTGAGTTGCAGCTTGGAATGACATCAGAGGCTGAAAAATCTTTACAGAAGGCTATATTCTTGAATCATGCCGATGAAGAGGTATGGCAACTCAAATATCTACTTAACACACAAAAGGGAAAATAGTAAGAGGTGATCAATTTGAAATATTACCTTTGCGAAATTGAGCATGACAATGGTAACGTAAGAATTTCTATTCAAAAGGATTTAGTAATTGGAATAACCGACAAATTCCTGAAAGGGCATGAAGAGGTCGGAATTTTTGGCTTTGCGATTTACGGACAGCAACTCTATCCTGTTGTAACACATACAAATCTGAATAATCCGCTCTTTAAATTTTTCCTTATACTCCGGGAATTTGCACTTGGAGTAACCCGTATCGTAGAAGAAATAGATACCACACCAATTCCAGTAACACACAACATACCACACGACAGGGGTTTCGAAAAATTCTCTGAATACTCAGGCGTAATTTTGCACAAAGATAGCACGTACTATGTCTATAACACGTATTTTGTACAGCTCCCAACAAACGCAAGGGTAATTGATAAGGACATGCTCTCAGGCACGGTAGAAAGCAAAGAACCCAAATCCAACCAAAAACTTTCTCGTTTCAGTATTACCGAAGAATACATTATTATTGGAGAAAAACTGGCAGTCTCATTTAAGAAAGTCAAAAATATACTGCCATCGAACATTATGATTCACTTCAAAACTGATGAATTTGACGGATTCGTCGATTATGAAAAAGTTCTACCGGTTAAGGATTTGGATGGCGGAAAATTCATCGTTATCATCGAAAATTTGGGATATAGGACGGACAATATAAGATTAACTTTTGGCAATGTGCTTACACACAAAACGGCGGATGGCTTCGAAACGTACTTAGAAACACCAAGCGGAATGTACAAATTAATCGAATAGTGTGAAGGAAGTGTGTAACCATGGACTTTGTTGACGTTTTTATTCAAGAGTTATTGGAAAAGGGACAGCAATCTATTGAACTAATCAAATCATACCTTCAAGAAAAGGAACACGCTATTCTAAACGAACTTTACAGGTTATTTCACACGATCAAAGGCTCGGCCAGTCTTGTGGGTTTTTCTGGTTTCAAAGAACTTTTCCACTTCATCGAAGAGTTCTTCAAAAGGCAAACAGCAGGGGAAGAAGTACTCACGGATGATGTATTAGCACGCATTCTCTCAGTAATGCCGGAATTATTAAAGAAGAATACAGACTTATCAGACGAAGAACTCGAAAAATACAAATCAATAATTGAGGGAAAGTCAGAAACAACCTCTTCCGTTGCCTCGGTAGCAACGGAAGCGTTTCCAATTGAAATCTTGCAGGAACTTCTCTCCAAAACCCTTTCAGCAGAGAACAGCCTTATGAGAACAGACACCAAGAACGCCCTCAGAGAAGTACGAATATTAAAGTCTAAGCTCATATCGATGGTCGAGAACTCTTATTATGTGAAGCTAAAGAAACTGTTAGCAAATTTCGATGCGTTAGTATTGCAAGAGGCAACACTTAATAAAAAGAAGGTAAGGTTGAACCTTGAGCTTGGGGAAGAGCACATAGAAAAGAAGGATTCTCAAATGCTCATAGATATGCTTGTACACTTGGTACGAAACGCAATAGCTCACGGCATTGAATCACCTGAAGTTAGAATTCAGAGAAGAAAGTCAGAAGTTGGAACTATTACTCTAAGAAGTTACATCAGAGGAAGCGAGCTATATTTAGAAATCGAAGACGATGGTAATGGAATCGATTTTGAAAAGATAAGAAAGAAGGCCGCAGAAAAGAACCTATCTCATCTAAGACCAGAAGACGTTATATTCGTACCAGGCTTCTCAACAAAAGAACAAGCAGACGGTACATCAGGGCGTGGCATTGGGCTTGATGTAGTGAAAAACTTTTCCACGGCACGTGGCGGAGATGTCGAACTTGTTACTTCGCCTGGAAAAGGCACAAAATTCATCGTTCACTTCCCAGTGAAGTCATTCTTAGTAAGAGTAATAGTCGCAAGTGGAGATGGTACACAGTTCTGTATAGATAGCCGAGATGTTCTTGAAGTTGTGAGTCAGCCAAGAATGGCTAACGATAACAACGAAAAGATTGTCCATAAGAGCAATCTATACGACATTGCGTATGCGTGTCAAAATCCGAGATTCGGAATAATTACAAACAGCGGCAAAGCGATTTTAGTAGATAACATACTTGGCATATTCGATGGTCAGATTTCAAACGAGAGTTATGGAGCTGTAAAAGGGTTTGTGAAGAATATATTTGTGTATCCGCTTCCCATCATTGCCCCTGAGAGTTTCACGAAAGTGCTGACCAAACAGCAAGACACGAAGAGGATTCTCATAGTAGATGACTCAGTGGTCACAAGGACAATTGTGTCGAAGTTTCTCAAGAATTTCGGATACGAAACTATTGAAGCAAGCAGTGGTATTGAAGCTCTCGAAGTAATTAAAAAATCAAATCCAGATGCTGTCATCTGCGACATTGAAATGCCGGGAATCGATGGGTTCGAGACAACAAAGAGAATTAAAGAACAGAAGCCAAAGACACCCGTGATTTTGTTCAGCACACTAACACACGAGCAATTAAAAAAAGGGCTTGAAGTAGGTGCTGATGCGTACATATCAAAAGACGAACCACCTGAAAGGCTCTTGCGATTGATTGAAAAATTAATACGAGAATCTTAGCTTTTGCCAAAGGAAACCGGAGGTTACAAAATGAGAAAATTCATCATCGTCGGCTCAGCTGGAAGCCCTTCCCAAGCAGTTGAAATATTGAAAATAGAAGAAAGGTTAAATATTCCGGTAATTATCTGCATCCATTTCACCGCGTCCGTCATGGAGACGTTCGCGGAACATCTTAGAAGTGACACGGGACACGACGTTGAAATTGTTACAAAGCCAACAAAGTTGGAAAACAAGATATACTTGCCGCAGGGAAATAAAGATATAGTATTCATTAGCGAAAATGTTGTCTCCGTTGTGGATGGCGAGGCAACCGGCAAATCAATTCATCCTTCAATATCAGCACTTTTCAAATCACTAATCCGCTATGGAAGCTCCGAAACCGTTATCGCTGTGCTCGGCGGCCTTGGAGATGACGGGGCAAAGGAAGCATCCGAGCTGAAGAAGCGGGGGGTTAGGTTTATTATAGAAAAATTACCGAGATTTCCATATTTGCCAAACAACATTGCTCAAAACCTTGGGGAGCGATATGAGAAATTTGAGATTGAAAAAATACGCTCAGTTCTAAGTGAATTAAACAACATATAATAAATATATTAGCATGGAGGCGAACAGTTTGAAGAAGGTCCTCGTTGTAGATGACTCCGTCGTATGGCAGACATTTTTAAGAAACTTACTCGAATTGAACGGTCACACCGTAGAAGTGGCAAAAGATGGTTTGGACGGCTTAAATAAATTCTTTACCTTCCTACCGGACGTGGTCATAGTCGATTATGTCATGCCTAGGCTAAACGGCGTACACTTTACAAAGTTTATAAGGAGCTTCAACGTTTTTAGAAACGTAGGGATACTAATGCTTACCGGCGCCGAAGAAACGATAAATCCATTCTGGGCAAAGAAAAGCGGAGCTAACGCCTTCTTAAAGAAGACATTACCGCAGAGTGATATAGAAAGAGAGCTTTTGAATTTTGTTGAAAAGCCGTTCAGTATGGAGTGGTCTCGGGAATTGTACAAATTGCACATAGAACCATACGGAGAATTAGTTGACATACTTGAGGAAAGTTTAAAAGAATCCACGCTTGTAAGAGAAATACTCCAACTAACAAGTCTGGCATACGATGAAAGCCTTGTTATGAAAAAGCTCTATGAACTCTTTTCAGAACTTTTCGAATTTATGAACCTGTACATAGGTACAGTATGCTATTCAGAGATGAGATTGTACGGTTTTTCATCAGGGGATGAGACTCGTCTCGCAAATAGCGAGATTATTCTAAGAACACTGAAAGAAGCCGGTCTTAATACGAGATTTGAACTGTTAGAAACGAACTATACAAGCAAAAGGCAAGAAATAGACTCGCATATCATAGAACTTGTATTTAAAGACGAAAACCTAATCGGTTTTGTGCTGGTAGAGAAACCCAAGATATTAGAAATAGTCGATCACACACTCGCACTGGCAAATTATCCAATTACAAACCTCTTGCAACTCCTCAACCAATATCACTTACTTAAGAACCAGAAAGAGATAGATAAGCAGACAGGCACTTATACATTACCGATAATGATCAGCAAGATAATAAACGCTATAGACTTTGCAAAAAGAAATGAAATATCGCTGACGTTTTTAAGAGTAAAAGTCAAAGGCATTCGGAATAGCTACGCGCATTCTTCTAAACACTTGGAGACTTTGATCAGTTTGCTCGCTGACACGTTAAAAGCTTCATCGCCAGATATGGTGGGGCGAATCAGCACAAGTGAGTTTATAGCTGTTCTTCTTGGCAAGAAAAAGGAACACGTGGAAGAATTCCTTGAAAGTATTTCAAGACTTTCTCAAGAATTCAGTTCGCTTGGTCTTGAGCTTTTAGTTAAAGTTTCGGAGTGGAACGGGGAGACTGTAGGGCAGATACTTTCCTAGTGATTTAAACAACTATAAAATGGAGGGATCAGGTATGAAAGCAAGACTTTCAGTAGTATATGCCTTAACCTTATCGTTATTGGTCATGTCTTTGGTAGCGCTCACGCTATTCCTCGTCTTTCCTCAGTCGTCTAAGATAATTTCAGAAATGACGCTCCAGGCGTTCTTAGACGAAGTGAAGATACTCACGAGATTCAAAAATTACGACGTGCTTTTCACTCAAAAGCCCGAGTTTGGGTATTACTATGTACTAGACAGCAACGCGATAGTTGCATATCACAATGATCCAAGTAAAATAGGGCTAAATGCAAAAGAACAAGTACCGGGATTGTTTGAATACATGCAAGAAAAAAAGGCAGGTGTCTATTCATACGATTATCAAGGGATTAAAAGATATGTAGCTTTTTCATACGATGGCAATTATTACATCGCACATGCTGCAACAGAAGATGAGCTGTTCGGTAAACTGAACGAATTTAGAAAAAAATTCTTCTCCGTATCATTCCCTATCCTTATTGTCTCAACAATAGTTCTTGGCTTTTTTGTTGGGGAGTTCTTGTTACGGGGTCCAAGAAAACAGATTTCCGATTCTAAGACACTTGTGAAGAATGTGTCAGAAAGCGTTATTCAGACATCATCATCGGCTTCCGAAATAAAAGCAATGGCAGAAAACACAGAAAGAGCATCGATGGAACTTGACAAGTCCATGGAGGAGTTTGCAGCATACATGGAAGAAAGCAGGGCTGAAATTGAGAACACATTACTTAGTTTGAGCGAATTCACCGATACGATAGAACAGATAACGGAATACACTTCTAAACTTGCCACGCTTACCGAAACGCTCTCGAAGGTGACTGACAGAATCACCGATATATCGGACAACATAACCGTTCTTGCGATAAACGCATCAATCGAAACGAGCAAACAGAACATAGACAGAGATGGACTCTCACGTATAGCCGAAATGATTATGGAACTGTCCAACTCCACAAGAAACCTCGCAAAAGAGAGCAAACAGTCGCTATCTGACGTTGAAAAAATCGTTACGTCAACAATCCTCATTACCGAGAAGATTACAAAAAACATTTCTTCTGTAAGAGATTCGCTTAACGTAATACAACAAGTTACTGCTGCATCAACAAACAACGTCGACAAACTAGTAAATGTGTCAAAGACTAACCATGACGCAGTTGAAGAGCTTTACGCAGGTATCGAACAACTGGAGGAGGCAATGAATAATATAAAGTTTGAAATCGAAAAATTCGCAGAAGCTATTTCAAAATTCGTTATCTGAGAATTAATTTTGGGTAACGTCTTGAGGGGGATACAAAATGGGCGAATTTGCTTTCTTTGAATACTCACCACTTTACAGGCAGATGGCTATCTTACAGGCCCTTTCTGAAGGCATCACGAAACACTCAGAAATTGCACTCAAAGCTGGGATAGTCCCGTCTCTGGTGAACAAATACCTGAAATCGTTCGAATCAGAAGGACTGGTGCAAAAATCAGGGAACAAATATCTGCTGACTGAAAATGGTCAAATCAAGCTCAATTACCTGAGACTGAGCTATCTGTCCGAAACATCACAGATGTATAAAAGCATAGAGCTCAAGTTCCAAGACATATTTTTGAAACTCGTTGGAAAACGAGACATATGCATATTCGGTGCAGGCGTGGTTGGAACGATGTTAGCAAGATTGATTTCAACAAGACAATCGCATAACATCGTCGCGTTTTTAGATGAAAAGGACGAGAAAATAAACTCGAAAGTGGAAGGAATACCTGTGATGCCCATCGATACAAAAATCCAAGCCGATGCGTACATCGTCGCGTCGTTCAAAAACGCACAAAAGATGGCTGAAAAGTTGCTAAGCAAAGGTTATCGAAATGTATACACCGTCGATTTCTCGGAAGGGAAACTAAAACTTGTGTGGAGAGGTTGAATATATGGAACCGTACTTTGAAAAACTCTTCGACGGCATTGACAGGGCGTTAGTGGAAGAATTTCTAAAAATAAAAAAACAGCACGAAGAGAATTTTAACGAGTACAAAGACCAGTTCTCAGAGATTTTTTGGAATATTTACATAGAAATCGCTCAAAAGCTCGAAGAAAAATCCCCAGCTGAGCAGAAGATGTTCATAAGGCTCGGAATCGCAGACCCGAGGTATATTAGTAAAGAAGATTTTGAAAAGCTGAGAGAAGTATTTCAAAATGTCCCAAGCGATGTATTCTATTACGTTGACGAATGGATAATAGAATTGAAAAAAGGAAAAATTCCGCAGTCGACATTTGAAGATGTAATCCAAGAATCAGGTTCATCTCAAAAGCCATTAGACACAACCTGGATGGAAAAAGAATACGAGCGTAAAGTATTCGAAAGAACAATCGAAGAGGAAAAACTAAGAGATTTAGTCAAAGGTGTCCAAGGAAAAGGTCCGTATTCGAAGGCTGTGTACACCATATTCGGCGAGATAATCAAAAGCATAGGAAAACTTAAAAAAATGGACGCTGATATCAAAACGCTTAAAGAAACGTTAGACTTGGCGAAAGAAAGAAGCCTTCAAGTTGCACAAATGACGGTGAAAACGGGTGAAAACAAAGAAGTCCAGTTCACCGAACCGCTCGTCATACGTCAGATGGTGAAAAAAGCCATTGGAAAACTCGGCATACAGTATCCAGCACTCGCGTCAAAATTTTTGTCCAACGTCAACACCATTTTCTCAAAGACCTATGTTGAAAAGCTCTTCAACGAATTCAAACTCATTGATGCAAAGACTCTCGAAAGAAACATCAGAAGCACTCAAATATTCATGCCACCGTACGTTATATTGGTACCCGGCTATGGAGAAACGGGATTTTGCTGGGAACCAATAGAAGGAACAAACATATACGGCAGGGGCAGGGTTGTCATCCCTATATTCTCCCGCAAAGGTATTGAACCTTTCTACCAAGCATTCGGTGAGTACCGCTGGAAGCTTGAAAAAGAACTCTCGTTCGGAAGGTGGATGGAAGAAGGATTGACCGGTGAATATTACAAATACCTTGAAGAAAACAAACTAAAAGGACAACCGACTGAGTACTTTCTTAAAGACTACATCCTGTGGGTAACCAAGGAAGTGCAAGGAATCCAGAAAGTCGACAAAGAAATCAGAGAAATCTTTTGGAGATACATACCGTTCGACGACACAATAAAAGAAGCGTTATCGAAGAAAAGCTACATATACCAGCAACTCTGGGAGAAAGATTTAAGAAGAAAACAGAGAGAAAACTATTAAAATGACAGATAATAAAGGGGGTAGGCGTGTGAAAAAGCTTCTTACAAGAAAGGTGCTAATCACCTTAATTTTTTTGCTTGCAGCGACAGTTTTTCTTTTCTTATTCCTCAAAGAAGTATTCGCCGGCAACATCATCCTTAGAGACTACATCTTCAAAATCGGCAAGTTTCAGCTGAGATGGTACAGCGTATGCATAGCCTCAGGCATTTTGATTGCATATTTCCTTGGCAGAAGAAGACTGAGAGATTCAAACCTTAAACTGCCTTACACTTTGAAACCTGAAGACCTCGACGAGGGGCTCTTCTGGGGGATAATCTTCGGCATCCTCGGTGCGAGAACGTACTATGTGGTATTCAACTGGTCGTACTATTCCCGCTATCCATCGGAGATTTGGAAAATCTGGCACGGCGGACTTGCGATACACGGTGGAATCTTTGCCGCTTTCGCAACGATATTTGTCTATTCTAAAATCAAAAAGTACTTCTCGTTCTTCCAAGCAACAGACCTTTTCACCTCAGTATTACCACTTGCACAAGCTCTAGGCAGGTGGGGGAACTTCTTCAACTACGAAGCGTACGGAAGACCTACAACGCTTCCCTGGGGCATGTTCGTCCCACCTGAAAGGCGCATGCCGGGGTACGATATTGAGCGATTTTTCCACCCTACATTCTTGTACGAAAGCCTTTGGAACATAGCTGTCTTTTGCGTTCTGTATTTTCTAATAGAAAAAAAGAAGAAATACTATGGCGAAACGACCGCACTCTATTTGATAATGTACTCGCTCGGCAGATTCTGGATAGAATCGCTCAGGTTAGATAGCCTCATGGCAGGCGGATTGAGGGCTGCGCAGGTAGTGAGCATACTGCTCATAATCCTCGGTGCTGTCTGGTACGCCTACCTCATCGGTAAAAAGACGAAAAATGATTGAATTTAAACGCTTTTATGCATCTTTTGCCTATCATTGAACGAAATTTACCCAGTACATGTCTAAATTAATGCAAAAAGAGAATTCCTTTTTGGAAGTTTTTGGCAGCTTCTAATTTCCAAAACTCTTTCTCTTAGGGGGGAAGGATATGGAGAGCAGGGAAAAGATGTTGAGTTTCGTTAAGCACGAGCACGAACTTGAGACTGAATACAGAGAAAAGCTTGCCGAGGCAAAAAGGAAGAGCGACGTAAGAGAAGTCTTTGCAGAATATATTATAAGACTGCTCAAAAAAATCAATCCCGACGTACCTGCGTCACTTGTGCATGAGATAAAATTCGACGAAAAGGAATTAAAATACGAATTTACAGGTGAACTTGCGAAAATAGTTGAAGAAATAGGTTTCCAAAGCGACTTGAAAGCGATAATAAACCGCATGTACGAAACAGCCCAGCACAGATACAAAAAGATAGAACACGACGAAAATTTGAACTACTTCAGGATAGGAAACAATGCCAAGAAATGACAAAAATAGTTCCCACCCTCCCCATACCTGTGAGTAATTGAACAATTCATTATCCCCCACGCCGTTTTGGTGTGGGGGTTTTTTAGATAAAAAACCCCGCGTCTGTAACAGACGCGGGGCTGAATTCTAGTATGTTAGCTATTAGTTAGCCTTTCCGAAGACTGTCCACCACAAGTAAAGTGGCTGCTCGTCAGTTCCAAAATTCAGTCCGCCATAATCATCAACAATGGTCCAGCTCGTACCTTTCTTCAGTATACCCGAAACTGGTATTTCATGACCGTTAAGCGTAACTGTTCCCTGAATTGTAACATCCTTAGTCGATGGAAGAAGCGTCTGAATTCCAATTACACACTGTCCTGACAGTCCTGAGAAGTTGTAAATCGTTCCTGTTGCGTATGGCAAGTAAGAGAAATCTTCATAAACGCCTGTAACCATTGGATCAACTATCACTATTCTCGGATCCTTTAATCCTTTCAAATCAGTACCAAATTCAGCTTTAAATTCCGAAGAGAATGGAATTTCAATCATTGTTGCAGCTGCGCTAATTGTATATGAGTTGTTGGACCATTGTCGTTCCTCTTCCATTCTCCAAGAAACTGTATATCCACCTATTACACTCTCTGGGTAACCAGCAAGAGCTCTGTCCATATGGTCTGGTCCACCAACAATGACTTTGTAAGTTCCTTCGTCGATATGTGGGAATCTTGCAATGCCATCTAAACCTGTCTTTGCATAGTAGCATGAACCATTACTTCTCATCAGCTGAACAAATACTGTTGGTATACCGTATTCGCCGTAAGCATCCTTTACGACAACCTGAAATTCGTCTACCCCACCCGCGTTTGGCAATGAATTTTGCAATGCTGAATTCAATTTCACAAGTCCGTATCCTGTATCGTGATCCCAACCGTTGCCATTGAAGTCATATGCTGTTGTTTCAAGTATTCTTCTGATTTGCCACGGTTTTGCATTCGGGAACTTCTGCAACAAGACAGCTACTGCACCTGTTACATGTGGGGCTGCCATTGATGTACCTTGGTAGTAATCGTAAGTTCCACCGTTTGTTGCTCGCACGTTTGGATTATGGCCTTCGTAACCTAAACTATTTTCACCGGGAACGGTCGAAAGAATCATAACGCCGGGCGCACCAACCGATACACCGTCGCTTCTGCTTGAGAACCCTGCAACCCCGTATGCTCCACCACTGTAGGAAAGTGCAGCAACCTGGATAACGCCAGGATAACCTGCCGGATATTGATGGTGAGAATCTGATGTGTTGTTTCCAGCCGACACTACCATTACTACGTTGTGTTCAAGGGCATAGTCAAATGCTTCCTTCATCGTATGACTGTAACCCCAGCCGCCCCATGAGTGGTTCATAACCTTTGCACCATTTTCAACTGCCCAAACAATACCTGCTGCAACAAAGTCATCGCCTACATATCCATTTCCACCAACAAGTGCTGGATCATCGAATATCACTATCGGCATTATCTTCGCATTTGGGGCTACACCAATAATTCCTTTTCCATCTTTCTTTGCTGCAATCGTACCTGCAACATGTGTACCGTGTGCACCACCGTAGGATGAATCTGTACCTGCTGGAAGTTCTTCATCAAACGCTGGCCTGTATCCTTTGGTCACTTGTCCTTGAAGGTCTGGGTGGGTTCCGTCTACACCAGTATCAACAACTGCGACAACTATATCAGTTCCAGAAGCTTCATCCCAAAGTTCTTCGGTAACTCCAAGCGCTCCAAGTCCCCAGAGCTCGTTGGAAAGTTCTTCGCCATAAGCGCTATGATTCATCAAGCCTTTACCGCCATTTTTGAAAAGCTCTGGATTTGGTTTCACTACTGTCGGTTCGATGAGTTTTCTCTTGTAGCTCGGCTCCACGTAGCGGATGCCTGTGAGGTTGAGTTTTCTAATTTTCTCGTACGCACTCTTTACCGTTCCGCTGAATTTTATTGAAACGACCTTTATTTCCGGTATCTCCAGAACAATTTTACCGTTGAGTGCCTTGACGATCTTGTTAACTTCTGTTCTGTCGTTGTATCCGACGAGAATTTTACCTTCAGTGTACTCCCCATCTTTAAGTTCTCCAAAGATTATATTGAACCCTGTCGATTTTACTGTTCTTGTAGGAAGTTCAAACGTCTTCACCCTCGGCTCGAATGTTTTGCTAGAAGTACAAGAGAAAAACACAAGGAGCGCTATTACCAACGAAACAATAACAAGCATCTTCTTCATCGCTATCCCCCCCTTCTCAGTTTGTGCCAGTCACGAATCTGTGGTAAATCTCAGACGGAATGGCTCCAGCACCAATTTTGTTTGCGTCATCAACTCTGATCGAGTAAGCAATACTCCTATCTGCCGCATCTATGACTCTTGCAGCAAGGAGCTCGTTACCCCACTCGTAAACTTTGTTAGCTTGAAGTTTGTCATATGGATACGGTGCAGCTGCAGCAAAATCTACCCAGTATGTGTTAGTAACTTTTCCATAGGCATAATCACTGAATTTTATATTTATCGTTCTTGTTGTGGAAGCAAACGTCCAGTAGTAAGCACTTCCTCCACTGACATAACCGAGAGAATAGTAACCGTAGTCATTTACAACCACATCATATAGCCAGATATCGTAGAGATAAGAGATTGGACCTTCAGGTGAAGTAATTTCGCTGAAAGTCCAGCTAAACGTCGGATTCCTTGAAACATTCGTTGAACCATTTACAGGTCCGTTGTAGGTAACATCAACCAGACGTAGTGGAATGACGTCACCAATAATCGTGTATGGTCCTTCATAGCCATCGTACACCGAGGAGACAGCGTACCAGACCTTCCTGTCTGGTTCAAGCTCTGCCGAATAATCGCGATAGAAGTAAGACGTTGAAGGTAGAGTTGCAATTGGCTCAAAGCTAACGCCGTCAAACGATCTGTAAACTTTGTACGCTTTTGGCGCAGATGTACCTGAAGCCGAGTACCAAGGTCTCCACCTAACTTCTATGTAAAGGTTTGTTCCTTTTGGTGCAGCAGTTGGATTAGTGCCCTTCTTGTAGTATTCAATTCCTTGAGCTCTTGTATAAGCGATGATATTGTAGCTACTTGGCACAGCTGCTGTATATTTTTGAACCACGTATGGACTAACAATAACAGATGGTGTTCTAATAACAGTTAGATATACTATTTTCTCGTATCGGTTGTCGTTTTGGTCGTAAACATCTATGAATACTGGTGTCATTCCTTCGAATTCTCTTACAGATTGCGAAGTCATAATTTGTCCACCATACCCAATTGCACGTGGTGCTGCAAACGTTCCTGCTCCAGGAACTCCACCAACTTTTACGTACCATAGGTTGAATGTATATTCTGTTGAAGTAGCAGCTCCTAATACATTGATGCTATTTGTAATTACGTTTGAATCAGGCATAAGTGGATTCCCGCTTGAATCGTACATTTCCAACTCAAGCTCAAATGGTTTGTCATTTGTTGTTGGACCAAGCCTTGCAATTCTAAGCTGGGTCTCGAATTTTGTGGTTTGATTATGCTGCAATCTTATACCTTCAATGTATGTCTTTGCATAGCCATTCTTTGAAATCACAACGTCAAAATCTGTCGAGGATGAAAGTACTATGTTTGTAAAGACCACTTTTCCACTTGCGTCTGTTTGTTGAGTTACAACAGTGTTACCTTGTTTCAATTGGACTGTTGCGCCCTGCGTTGCGGATCCCGATTTATAATCCGTGACATATATTGTGAGATTCGAATTTCCATCGTATGGTGCACTTACCTTGAAACTCAATGTCTTGGTTGCACCTTTGCTATCTGTAACATCGATACTAACTGTTGTCAGTGTGCTAAGCTTGTTCTTTGGGAACCAGTAGTATTTAGTGCCAATTAGGTATCCTGGTCCAGACTTAAGTGTCAATGTCAAAGCATCACCATCTGGGTCTGAGACATAATTTGAGAGTTCAATAACAATTTGTTCGCCAACTTTAACTATCTTATCTGGTACTGGTAAAACCCTTGGTGGGTTATTGGTTACGGGTGCTGGTGTAATACTCACTTTTAGTACACCGAACGCCGAAGCTCCTCTTGCATCCGTTGCCTTAAGCACGAATTCATAAAGATTTTCAGAAAAGGCGGTTGTATTCCACTTCAATACGTTACCGACCAGCTCATATCCTGAAGGACCACCGACAACAGCTATCGTAACTTCATCTCCGTCTGGATCAGAGACTTTGTCGGCCAAATTATACTGTAACAATTGTCCTTTTTGGACCTGGACAGCATCAGTTGGCAGGTTCCAAACGGGTGCGTTATTTGGTGAGTCAGTGACATTCAAAACCAATGTTCCAATTGCTTCGCCACCTCTGTCGTCTTTTGCTTTCAGTGTAAATGTATATACACCAGTATTTGCTGGAGTCCATACAAATTTATTTGCCTCATCAATTATTGCTCCGCGAGTATCGCCCACTATCTCGATCGTTACTGGATCTTCATCAGGATCTGATACCTTATCAGCCAAACTGTACTGGAACAACTGGCCTTTTTGGACCTGAACAGCATCTGTTGGTAAATTCCAAACTGGTGCCTTGTTCGGCTTTTCGCCAACAACTACAACCAAACCTGCTGTTGCCTCTCCGCCTTTCGAATCCTTTGCCTTTAGCGTAAATTCAAACGTTCCACTGCTGGTCGGTGTCCACTTGAATTTCATGTCTTCAATCTTCGCACCGCGCGCATCGTCGACAATCTCGATCGTAAGTGTGTTGTCATCTTCGTCTGACACTTTGTCAGCTAAGTTGAAAACAAGCTGTTCAGAAACAGTTGCAGCTACCGTGTAGACTGCCTTCGTCCAGGTAGGTAACTTGTTCGGAGGTGTACATGCTGTAAGCAAGAAAACAAACACAAATAGAACAGCCGTGGTTAAAAATACTGCCTTCTTCACCTTAATCCCCCCTCTATGTGAGATGTGGCATTACCCCCCGTGTTACGTTTACATCAAAAAATTATACCAAATTTTTCTTTTCATAGTCAAGAGTATAAAGCTGAATATCTTTAAATGTACGTCAATCCCAACAAGAATTATAACATTAAGTTACTCATTTCTGCCACCTTCTGAAAATTTCACAGTTCTTTGAAACAACATTCCTTCCTTAATCATACCACCATTTTTTCCATCCGCAAACGTGATTTTCGATTTGCCCGGGAACTGAATGTACTTCACCCACAAGGCGTTCTCACCACACTTTATCAATCCGCCACATTCTCTCGATATTTCTATTATTTCTCCAATCTCCCACCTTTCTACACTTTCCTCTACCTCGCAAGCACCGTACAATTTGACTTCTACACCATTTATTACTGTCTTCGCACCAGGCACTGGATCATATGACCTGATTTTGTTTCTCACCTGCCCTGCGCTCTTTGAAAAGTCAACGTATAAATCTTCCTTTTCTATCTTAGGTGCATAAGTTGCCTGAGAGTGGTCTTGAGGCGTGAGCTGTACAGGATAGTTTTTCAAGAACTCGTCAAGAAGTTTAGTTCCATTAATCGTCATCTTTTCGTAAAGTTCGCCTAATGTTTCGCACTCCCCTACCTCAAAAGCTTTCTGGAGCGCTATATCTCCGTCGTCCATTCCTTCCGAGATTTTGAAGATAGTGACTCCTGTCAATTTTTCACCATTTTCCAAGCATCTTTGCATAGGCGCCGCACCCCTATATTTAGGAAGCAGTGAGGTATGGATGTTGTAAAAGGGTATGGCATCTAAAAACGGCTTTTTCAAAAGCCTTCCATAGGCAACAACGATACCTATGTCGGGCTTATACTCGTTAATTATCTCAACGCCTTCTTTCGTCAAGTTCTTGGGCTGAAATACCGGTATGTTGTATCTCAAAGCAACCTCTTTGACAGGCGTAGGTAGCAGTTTCTGTCCTCTGCCTCTTGGCTTGTCAGCTTGGGATATGACCGCCACAACGTTGTGCCCATTTTTTAGAAGAAATTCGAGGTGAAGTGCCGCAAATTCCGGTGTTCCGAGGAATAGGATTCGTAAATCCTTGCCGTTTCTTGAATTATCCATCGCTGTACCTCCTTTGATTTCTGACAATAATCATCTCGGAAGAAAATTATAACATCTGTGGTAGAATAATTGTACCAAATCTTTCCAAGGAGGGGTAGGATATGAGAAAGTACATTGTTTTACTTCTTTCGCTTTTGATACTTATTTCTACGCTGAGCTTTGCTGCTGATTCTGAGCAATTGAACAAGTTGTTCTACGAAGGAAGAAGGGACAGAGATGTGGAGAAGATTCAGTCGGTTATCAAAACTATCGAAGGTACGTCCGGGTACGACAAAGATTCAAGGCTTCTGACAATCCTCGCCGATGCGTATCTTGAATACGGTCTTTGGGGCGTTGACGAAAAGCAAAAGGAAAAGACATACGAAAAAGCCAGAGCTTACGCCGAGATGGCTTTAAAGCTCGATTCAAAAAACGGTCGAGCATCATACATAGCCGGCGCTTCTATTGGACGCCTTGCACAGTACAAGGGCATCATCCAGAGTCTGTTCATGCTCGGAGATTTCGACAGATTCATAGACAATGCGATTAAACTTTTGAATGAGAATGATGAGGAGCAGAAGCTCTACAAAACATTTGCATACATAGCTTCTGGTATGAGATACAGAGACGTTCCGTGGCCACTGTATAACTACAAGAAGTCCGAAGAATTGTTGAACACAGCGTTGAAGCTAACGCCAAATTACTCAAATATATACCTCGAACTCGGTTATCTATACCTAAAAACTGGCGATAAGGCGAAAGCGAAAGAAATGTTCCAAAAAGTCATATCAATGCAGCCACACCCATGGCTTGTTAAGACTCGTGAAGAAGCTGTAAAAGATGCGACGAAAGAGTTGGAAAAGCTGAAATGAATCCCTTAACCGTTAGCTGCGTAGGTAAGGTTAATGTTGATATATTCTATTCTGTTGATGAAATAAAGATAAATAATAATCACGTATCAGACAGCACAGCCTTCTCGCTCGGCGGGAAGGCTGCTAATGTTTCAGTCGCTTTGAGAAAGCTCGGTATTCAGACAAATTTAGTTAGTGCTATTGGCGATGACGAATTCGGAGATTTTGTGTTATCGAAACTCAGAGATTACGGCGTTTCTCCCCTCGTATCAAGAAAATCTGGTACAAAAACAGGTTTCACCTTCATAGTTGTTGATAGATACGGAAACAACACGATGTTTAATTATCTCGGTGCAAATGCTTTATTGACTGTCGAGGATTTGCAGATTTATGAAGCCGATTTGTTAAGTTCCGAGATTATTTTTTATCAATCTGGTCTTGGTCCTGAGTTGTTAGTTTATCTGAAAAGGTTAAAAAGAAAAGTTTTTGTAGAATACACAGAACCTTTACCACCAGAGATTTTAGAAGGTGTAGAATTTGTTTCACTCAATGAAGAAGAGGCTTTGCGAGTCACCAATAGGCAAGCCGTAGACGATGCGATAAACAGTCTTCTTTCGCTCGGCATTAGAAACATTTTTGTTAAAATTGGGGGTAGGGGAAGTCTGTACGCAAGCGAGATGAAAAAAGTCTTTGCTGATGCGTACAAAGTCAATGTTGTCGACACAACAGGCGCAGGTGATTCGTTCAGTGCCGGGTGTATATACGGTATTCTAAACAATTTCTCAGAAGAATATATTTTAAGATTTGCGAACAAGTGCGGAGCGATAACATGTACTCGGAAGGGGACGACAGAGGCATTTCCAATTCTCAAAGAAGTGCATGAATGTAAATTTTAAGGATTTTTGAAAAGTGAAAGGGCAGGTTTTTACCTGCCCTTTCTGTTTATATACTTGAAGATTATTCTTCAGATATAAATTTTTTCAGCAGCTTAAGTGTATTTTCGTAATCTTTCTTGTGAATCATCGAAACAGGGCTGTGGATGTATCTTGCAGGCACTGAGACAACTCCTGCGGGTATTCCTGTTGTTGCGTATCTTCTTGCGTTCGTTCCACCAACAGTTCGCATTTTGTACTGGAACGGTATACCTTCTTTTCTTGCAATCGATACGAGTTTTTCGAATACCTCTTGGTGGACAACATATCCACTGTGCATGAACGTTATCGCAGGTCCATCACCAAGGTGCGTTGACCAGAGCTGTTTTTCAAGTTCTGGGTCATCGCCACTCGTTGTCGTCTCAACGGCTATCGCAAGGTCTACTTTCAGCTGTTCTGCGATGATCGCAGGTCCCCTCAAGCCTGTTTCTTCTTGAACTGTGAACGCAAAGTATACATCGTTCTTCGTTTCTATCCCCTCATCGATTAAATCCATAAGCACACTGCACCCACACCTGTCGTCGAGTGCCTTTGCTATGATGAAATCTCCACTCTCTTCGTATTGTGTCGTGAACGCCACGTAATCGCCAATCTGGACAACTTTCTCTACCTCAGCCTTCGACTTAGCGCCGATGTCTATCTTGAGTTCGCTGTATTTAGGTGTTGTCAGATAGCCATCTTTTTGAAGGTGAATTGCCTTATAACCGATTACGCCGATTACGTCTTTACCAACTTGAACTTTCTTGCCTATAATCACTCTCGTATCTACACCACCAACTGGCGCAAACGACAGAGTTCCATCCTCGTTAATGTTCGTCACCATGAAACCGACTTCGTCCATGTGCGCATCGAGGAGGATTTTCTTACCTCCTTTGCTTCCTTTCTTCAAAGCTATCAAATTACCCATTCTGTCGACAAAGAATTCATCGACTTTATCCTTAATTTTGGACATTATGAACTCCCTTACTCCATCCTCATTTCCGGAAGGTCCTTTTATCTCCGTTAGTTCTTTGAGGTATTTCAGCATGTTTTCTCCTCCTTTGGCTGGTCTGTTGTTTCCTGAACTTCCGCTAACTCCGTTGCTGTGAATGCAAGGAGTTTTGCAGTGTCTTCTACATCTTTAATCACGAGCTTTTCGTATGGATTGTGCATGTATCTCAGAGGGATTGAAACCAATGCCGTTTTGACTCCAATTCTTGTGAGCTGGACTTCGTCGGTGTCAGTTCCTGACCTGCCTGCAATAGCTTCAATCTGGGTCTTTATGTTGTATTTCCCGGCAACTTTCTTTACATGCTCGACAAATTTCTTGTTTGTGACAGGTCCAACTGCAATCGCCGGTCCTTCGCCCATCTTAATCTTCGGATAACCTGGAATGTCTTCGTCGCCGTGTGTCACATCGATAACTACGCCGTATTCTATCTCCGAGATGTAAGCGCCACTCCTTGCCCCAGGTCCACCGATTTCTTCCTGTGTAGAGAATATGTAATAGACTTTCGCATCTGTCTTCATTTTGCTCAGTAATTCAGCCGCTTTGATTATAGCTACGCAACTTGCCCTGTTGTCAAGTGCTGGTGCGAAGAGCGTTCCGTTTTTATCAAATCCTTCAGCTTCTATCGTTACCAAATCTCCAATCGATATGTCTTTCCAATTTGGATTCATCGTAACGTCGACAAACAGATGATCGTAGTCTGGGACTTTCTTTGATTCTTCCGTGGTTTGCAGATGCGGTGGCATGAATCCTACAACACCCCTCAGCTTACCATTCTTCGTGTGTACCCACACCTTTTGGCTAACTACTGCCTTCGGATCCCATCCACCAACACCAGATAGTCTTAGAAAACCTTCTTCGTAGATCTTTGTGACAACAAACGCAATTTGATCAGCGTGTGCAAAAAAGCCGATGCTTGGTCCAGTTCCATTTTTCACGCAAACAAGACTGCCCATGGGCGTTCTGAACGATTCATCACAGTACGGTTTCATTATCTGCTCAATTTCTTTCAGAACCTCGTCCTCATAGCCAGACGGTCCCGAAATAGATGACAATTTTAAAAGCAGTTCTTTTGTGTTCAGTTCTTTATTACCCAATCTCTATCCCTCCAATCTTTTTATCGTACTTAGCTATCTCTATCCTTCCAGATTTCGCGTACAGCACAACTGGGTAGTCGTACTTTTCGGAGAATGTTCCCTTCAAATCCGCAAGTTGCACAAAAGGTGCTTCAAAAGTCAGAGCGACAACAACAGCCTCTCTTCCTTCGCTTATCCCAGCCCTTACAGTACCTTGACACCTTCCGAAAATGACTACGCTACCACCAGCAACAATTTCCGCGCCGGCATGTAAATTACCAATGAGTATTACATCCCCAGAATGTATTATGCTCTGCCCACTCCTTAGGTTCTTCTTCACAAGTTTTGTTCCAGATTTCGTATCGCCTTGATTGACCATGTCGACTTTCTTTCTCACAATGACGTCATCTTTTCCTTCAGAACCCATAAGCACGTGCGAAATCGTGAGGCCAAGTTCCTGAACGCGAGAAACGATCCTGGGTATGTCTGATATGTGCTTCTCGTGCTCTTCCACCAAAAGCATAATTTTATCGCCCTGTGCAAAGAAATTTCCCATCGATTTGATTTTGTCTTCAATTTTCTGGAGAACATCGACAATGTCCGTGTAATCTCTTATGTACAAAACCAGGCCATCCTTAGTCATTTTGAAGTCCACCATATTCATATCCTCCGTTATCTAAGTTCTTCCCCAATAAATTCAGAAAACGATCGTCTCAATTTCATCAATCCAAGATGAAACGTCGAGCGGAGAAATCTCTTTGATAGCTTTTTTGAAGTTGAAGAAATTCTCCCTAAAAACCTCAAGCCTGTTTCCAGAATGTATTTCAACTGCGCATTCAAGCAGTGCTGCCAAATAGTCCGCTGTTCTGACTATTCTACCAGCATCTTTTTCGAAAGGTTCAACTGCAAAGTCTACAAAATTCTTCACGAACTCAAGATTTGGGTTTTCAGATATCCACTCAACGAGCATCTCCCTTTCAACGAGCGCCACAAGTTCATCTAAGCCTTGGACTTTCTTTTTAGTAGGAGTAATCACATCTCCGGTGAACGCTTCTGGTAAATCGTGAAGTATGCTCCGTACAATAACCTCAGTTGTTTTATCAAATTCCAAAAGTTTGCTCAATAAATACGAAATTGTCACAACGATAAAGGAATGACCGCTGACGCTGGTACGAACGTTTCTGTGCGTTCTGTTCCATCGCACCATCGAAGTGAGGTTGAGCAGTGGTGACCAAACATATTGAGCAATCTGCCAGTACTTTTCTATCCGTTCTTTTGGAAAGAATTGTGATATTTCATCTATTTTTTCGCTCAATTCTCTCAGCGGTTGGCTGAAGTCGTACAATTTTCCGTTTTCGCGAGCTTCAAGGTAGCTTATGTAGAGATCCGCAAGTTTGTCTAATCTACTGTAACTATCAACATTTATTAAAATATTCACCGTCTGCTCGTCTGCGACATTTTTCAGCTCATCGATGGCCTTTAATTTAACCTTATTCCATACATCCGGTGCAAATCGTTCGATGCGCTCTTTCAGTTGCAACGAGACGTCGGATAGCACGATCTTAGGCAATTCCCTCGAAAGACGCCAACGTAGGCTGTTCTCTATGTTTTGTGACCAATCGCTCTGTTGCTCTAAGGAATGAAAAATGAAAGAAAGAAAAAAGGTATTAAAAGAATTATCTGCCTCTGTGAACCTTATCAAGGCAGGCCTGTTGTTCCAGCGCTGTATTGTAAAAAGGTTTGTCAAAGAAAAAAGAAACGTTCCCTTTCCCAAGAACACCACCCCTATTTGATTATACCATAGCATTTTAGGGAAAGGGAACGTTTCATATATTCTCAGTTGGAACTATTTCGCTATGCTAACCAATGATTTGATAAATTGAATTCTTTACTCACGCTTGCTTTGAAGCTTTCTCTTTTCTTTGATATTTCATCTCATACATTTTTTCATCTACACGTCTTATAAGTTCATCTAAATTTCTGCTGTCGATATCAATTATTCCAAAAGAGAATGTAACTGGTGAAGAATGAATTATCCTATCAATTAAAGCATCAGGCCTATCAGAATCGATGAAGAGCAAGAATTCATCCCCGCCGTATCTGACGAGCAAATCGTTTCTTCTCATATTGCTTAAACAAGCTTGAGCAAATTCTCTAAGTATCTCATCGCCTGCTTTATGCCCGTAAGTATCGTTGAATGTTTTCAAGTTATCGATGTCTATGAATGTAAGGTACGCTTTTCTTCCAGACCTCTTTACACTTTCGCAGGCACTTTCCAGGAACCGCATTCCTGCAGTTCTTGTAAACGCACCGGTGAGCTCGTCGTAAAAAGCCAGCTTTGTGATTTCAGTGTGTTTATAGATATTTCTTAGGTGGAGCTCCGCTATTACAGATATAGAATTCACAAACGATAAATCTTGGCGATTTTCGGTATCGTAGTAAACGTGGATCTTTATATTTTCCGAATCGAAATTCAGCTGTTCACCTCTCGCCTTTCCTATTATTTTTATGCAATTTTTCGTCATTACGCGCACACCAGAAAGATTAGTATGAAAAAAAATTGCCTTAGATAACTTGTCGACGAATTCCCATTCGTCTAAGGTGTTAATAAAATCGATTATAGACAATGTTAAGAGAGACGCTTCTGATGGTTCTTTAATGCCAAGGCTTTCAACAATTCTCATTCTATCACCTCAAATTTTTCACTTCTTATCCTTTCTAAACAGATTATCGCCTAAATGAGTCTAATTATTTAGTGATAGTGATATAATGAAATTAGAGAAACTTTTAGGAGGGATTGCCCATGAGACACAATGCGTCAGTCACAATATACAGAGATGGCTTCTCGCTCACAGAGGCTGTTGTTTCTCTATTGCTGATCAGTATAGTTTTCATGATAATAGCGACGGGGTTGTCTTCGGCAATTCAGTCACTCGCGGTCCTTCAGAACTTTCAAAAGGTTACTGAGTTTGAAAATTTTATAGCTCGATATGTTTATGTCCTCGGTCTTTCTCCACAAACATCATCAGGTTCGGTACAATCGGGAATTGATATAAACCAGATTAACAATGCGTTTTATAAGAACAATCCAATAGGCTATCCAAGAATCGTACAGATTAATTCCATAACAGTTGGTCAACTCTTCGTAAAACATACGTTCCAAATAGAAACAGCTCCCGGAAAAGCGAAGAGTTTTACTGTTTATCAGTACGTGCAGTACTGAAGTACTAAAAATGGGGTGATAAGATGGACATTACGTTGTCAGGACTGATTTCAAGCTTGGTTGTGGTTGTAGTTGTCATGGCGATGCTCGGATTGATATTTGATATAACGCTAAGGGTGTTAAACGAACGGCAGGAATACACGAGTTTTTATTCAGAAATACAACACATCTCGGATATTATAAATAACATATTCACTAACAGTGTTTCCAGTATAAAAGCGGAAGACGTGAGTCTTCATTCTATTCAAGTACCATCTTACAGACCCACTCAGCAGTACAACGATGTGGTTACGCAGAGAAAGGTTCTCCAATTTAAGCCAAACAACAAAACATTAGTTTTTGATGGAAAAACAATAGCTAAGGCCGATAAGATAGATAGTATAGAGTTCGAATATGTTTCTTCAAGAGTGAGTTTCATAATGATCACTTTTAAGCACAAGAATGGAAAGTGGCGATACTCGCTCCCCATGCTTTCCGCTCTAAGCGAAGCTTCGTGAAATAGATAAACATGCTTAACATTGAAAGGAGGGCTCGATGTGAAAGGAATAAATCCTGTTACTATGGAGAACAATAATAGGTCCAATTACAAAAATGGCTTCATGATAGCAATTGTTCTTGTGTTTCTATCTATTGCAAGTGTGCTTTTATTGACGGTGTATGAAATAATCGGTAACTATAGAACGAACGCGGTTCGTATGAGCGTGTCTTCACAATTAGAAGTCGATGCGTTAAATACTCTCAACACAGGCATTGGATATATGAGGACAAAATCCGCCGGTGTTCTCGGCTTCAATGTCACCTTTCAAAGTTTAACACCAACTTGGTTTAACGATTTCTATGGTAAACTCTCCCAAGAATGGAAAAATTTCATAAATACATCCGTGCTGAGAAATTCTCATTTCACTGTTATTGATATTACAGATAGTACTAATAACTCCCAAGGTGATTTCCCTGTTAACGAACTCAGAACTTATTTTAACGACCGAAAATTATCTAGGGTTACGATCTCCGTTTTCAGAATGAATAACCCATTAAAAGTCTTCATAGTATCGAGAATTGAAAAGAACAACCAGACTGCATACGCTTACGGGGTCATAACTTCAAAGTTGCTTAATCAGTATGTTTATTTCACTAACAGAGAAACCTCATCAACTTTTGGAACTATATACTTCAAATCCGGGGAACTCATCGATGGTCCCATGCGAACACACGATTATATAAACATCAACAACGCCGGTGGAGTGCCAGTTTTTACAAGTACCGTTGAGTTTCTGGGTATCAAAAACCCACAGGGACAGGTTGTGCCTGAAGGTCAATACAGCAACTTTGCAAATTTGCAGGGAAATCCAGCGTATAGGATACTGAATAATGACGACATAAGCAGACTCGACTTTTCCTCAATCAAAAACGATTATAAAACTAAACTACAGACTCTCGTGAGAGATTACAGTGCTATAAAAGCCAGTCCAAGTGTTCTGAGCGGTATCAAGTTCACAGGTGATGTTACCGTCAGTTTCAACCATGGGCAGAGTGGTAGCAATTACGACGTTAAAATATCCCAAGGAACTACTGATTACATTATCACCTGGAATCCTTCTCCACCAAACGCAAGGCTGCGAAAACAAGGCGGTGGATCTGCAGAAGAAACTGATATACTCTTTAATGGGATAATATCTGCAACCGGAAATATAACCGTAGACGGTCCTACAGCTTTATCAACCTACAAAGGTAATTACACTTTATTCGCAGAGGGTGACATAATCCTTAAGGACAGAATAATACCATACAATACATACACCAACAAATTCACCGCAAATGAGCACGGAAATAACGGCGATCCAGTTAGCAACGCTCAGGTTCAGGACATCAAGAACTTTGTAAGTTCTAACGAAACTTCATCGTTGAACTTGGTAGCAATCAACAACGTTAGAATAGGGCAAAAATTGGATGATATGAAGATATTTGCCAGTATATACGCATTTGATGGTTCATTCCAAGTTGATGGTTACAACACAGGCTCATCTGCTGGACAGCTGTTTGTACTGGGTAGTATAATGCAGAATTACAGAGGACCTGTCGGGACTTTCAACCCTTTTACCGGTCAAACAACAACCGGTTATTACAAAACTTACTCATATGACCCACGCATTTTAACAGGGGCTTATCAGCCGGACGGAACACCAACAAAGTCTGGCACAATATCGCTTAAAGTTGTTGGGATAGTTCACTGATTAAAAATCTGCTAAAAGTGACAGGGTTCTCTTTCAGAGGTTAAATTTCTTACCTCATTGGAATTTACCAAGATATATTAATCACTTTCACACGATTTAGCAGCGCTCTTCCAAATTATGAACTCATAAGCTGGCTAATCTAAGCCTTCAAATTTTAACGTGTTCAGTCTTCAAAATTCTGGCTTCGTTTTGCTCGCCTTTGTTGTATTTATAGCCCTATTTTAAAAGAGATAACCTTCTTGATAGTTCGCTATAATCCCTTTCAATCCTTCCACTTCAAAGAACACTTCATAAAATTTTAATTTCTCAAATACATCTGGGGAATAATATCTTACGAGTGATAAAAGCTCCGATGGCTTTTGTTGTTACAGCACTAGAATTTACAAAAAAAGAACTCGGAAGAAGGAATCACCTACGTCATCTAAAACCCATTATTAATCTCACACCCTGGCCAATGTAAAATCTAAGTGAACAGAACTGTGTATAGCTTCGGTTGTTTCTTCAGCATCCCTATCAAGTATGTTAACTCCTGCCCAATTAACCTTATCGTTAACTTCGTAAACAACGTCGCTTTGTTTATCTTCTCTATCACTAATCCCAGTTTCAACCTTTCAAAATAGTACTCTATCTCCCACCTCTTCCTGTATATCGCCCTCATCAGCTCACTTTTCATGAATTCTTCACCAGCTTTTCCCCTCGGCCTGATTATCTTTTCTCCTTCCCCTTCTGCCCTGAACTTTTTAACGTGATATCCCCTGTCTCCTATTATTAAACTACCTTTGCACCCTTTCGTCATTTCTATCCCTACGTCCCATTCTCGCCTCTCACTTACCTCGAAGTCCACTACTACTTTCTCTTTGCTGTTGTACAACGCATGCAATCTCTCTTTCTTATTTCTCAACTCGCTCGAATCTATCGCAAGTATGCTCCCTGCTACCTTCTTCATTATTCCTGATATCTTCGCTTTGTCTATATATTTCATCCGATACGTTAACGTCTGCCGAGTTGGTAACTTGTATGGATAATAGATATTCCCTCTCTTGACTTCATCGTAGAACTCCCTCACATACTGACATTTCGTCAAACACATTGCAATGATGACTCTTAATATGTCTAAATCCGAATATTTCCTCGTAAACATCCTCCTTGACCTCTTAAAGACAATTTTCGCAATAGCTTCTAATGATTTTTCTGGTATAATAACTTTGATCACGGGGAACTGTGCCTCCTTTCGTATTGATTGGTGTTCGATACAATTTTGGCACGGTTCCCCCTTTTTGTTAACTCTCTTTTTTATTTGTTAACTCATCCCTCCAATTTCACATCCCACTTTGGCCAGGGTCTCTAAAACCATTATTAATCTCAACACCAAACATGTCTTTTAAGCTTAAGCAATCAAAATTTAATAAAAGTAGTGAAAAGTCAACAAATTACTTGACTGATTATCTCTTGGAAATTATAATACGTATGGGTTGTTCAAATGTGTATTCAGGGAGGTTAAACATCATGACTCACTTTTCTATTACCGAAAGCGCAGTAAAGAACAAACTTACGAGGCTGATTCTTATTATCATAACCGCTGTTGACTTACCTGCCCTTCTGTTTTCCTACTACGTATTCGCCGGCATAGGAAGATACCCTATTTGGAACATGATATTCGGCTATCTGATAGCAGTATCGACAATTTTTCCAGTAGTGTTATTCTTAGTAAGAATGAATGTATCGCGCATTTACAAAGGCTCAGGGTTTAATATTCCAATATTTATCTCTGTAGTGCTGTTCGTAGCAAATGTTGTGGCCGCAACGCTAATTGGATTTATTGCTAACAGATTGTTACCGCTCCCAGAAGGAACTTTGATTTTGCGATTAGCAGGTGCATTAGCAATTAATATGAATATTGTTGCAATACTATTGTACATTTATTCAAAACTGGGAATCGTTGAGAGTATTGATAATCCATTGTTTGAAAAATTCATGATCTCAGCCATAACTAAACTAAGTGTAGGGATTATGTCTATTTCGCTCTGGATTGGTCCAGCACTTCTTAAGTATGGAGTTACAAAGTTTAATCTTGATAAAGGTACACAAACCAACTTAGTCCTAATAAGCTTGTTTTTTAACGTAGTAATTGGTGTTGTAACAGTAATGCTTGTAAGAGGCATTCTGAAAAGCGTTCCATCACTCTTATACGTATTCGAAAAAGTTTCTTCGGGTGATTTGACCCACCGAGCTGCTTCCGATTCCTTAGATGAGTTTAGAAAAATCGCAACTATGCTGAACATCGCGAATATTGAGATTTCAAAACTCATCGCCGGTTCTAAGGCAACAGCAGAAAAGACAAATCGTACGCTGGATATATTTGAGAAAAAGTTTTCAAATTTTGAAAGTTTATCAAGATCCTTTGTTGAGACCATAGAAAAGCAACAAAGAGACATAGAAAGAATATCTTCTTCAGTAGAAGAGATTAATGCAAACGTCGAAGAGCTTTCACACCAATCGCAAGGTCTCAGCAGCTTGGCATTAAACGCCTCAAATCTTTCCAAGAACTTAGAGGAAAAAGCCTCTGAAGGTAGCAAAGAGCTTGAAAATGTAAGAGAAATTACTTCAGGATTTGTAAAAGAATACGAAGAACTGCGTGATGGAATCGAGAAATTAGCAGACGCAACAAAGAATATCGGGAGTATCATAGAAACGGTAAGGCAGATAGCAGAACAAACAAACTTGCTGGCACTTAACGCAGCAATAGAAGCAGCAAGAGCAGGAGAAGCCGGGAGAGGTTTTGCAGTCGTTGCAGACGAGATTAGGAAGCTCGCCGAACAAACTAAATCGTCTACAGATACCATAACAAGTACGATATCAGCAGTTGATATGTACTCAAAATCACTCGAGGAAAAGATCGAAAAGCTGTACAAAGAAGTCGACGAAACAGAGAAAGGATATAAAAAAGTATCGAGTAGTTTTGAAGAAATATCAAAAGCGATTACAGAACTTGCAAACATAATTGACAACGTTGCTGCGCATTCGCAGGAGCAAACAGCAAGTGCAGAAGAAATGAGAAGTGCTTCGTCTGAAATCGTTCATGGGATCCAGCAAATCGAAGAAAATGGTTCGAATATACTCGAAAGTTCTCATGAGTCTTTAAGCGAAATTCAAAACATTAAAAGCGAAATTGAAGAACTGAAGAACAAAGTAAATGACATGATTCGCGAAATTGAGAAATTCAAAGTATAAATTTTTCGTAAAAAAGGGCAGATTTCTTTATCTGCCCTTTTTTATTTATCTCCCGTAATGAAGAGATAGTACCTTTCAGGTTCTATAACTACCGGCGATATTTTGAAATTGTAGTCGCAGTTAACCGAAAGTGCGACCGAATTGTTTTCAGCGTCCTCCCATTTTGCTGCTACCAATTCAGGACCCCATTCGTATGGCTTGCCTGTTTGTAATTCGTTCCCTGGTAAGTTGTACCAGTTATAGTCGCTGAACCTAATCTCAACTTCCGTATTGCCACTTTCAAAGAACGGCTCTTCAATCAACGGATAGTGGTACGTTCCACTGTTGACTGTCAGGTCGTATATCCATATGTCGTACAAGTACTTCACTTTTCCTTCATAATCTTCCAAACCAACAAATTTCCATCTGAAAGCTGGCTTTGTAGATACTTCAGTTGCGCTGTCTGTTGGTTCAACATTCGAAATCTTAACCATTGGCAGTGGTTCAACGCTTCCTAATACCACGCGAGGTCCTTCAATGCCTGAGTAGTCCGAGCTTACAGCGTACCAAACTCTTTTACCAGCCTGGTTGTTGTATGTATCGATGTAACTCTTCACATTAGATGGCAGCGTAGTAATCTTAAAGAACTTGTTTCCGTCGTAAGACTTGTAGATGTTGTATCCCGTCGGTTCTTTTGCGACAAATCTTTGCGTACTTTCAGACAATGTATACCATTTAATAACGTTGTAGAGATCTGTACGCTGTTTTTCAGATGACAAAGTGTAGTACTTGGTCGAGGTGTTGAGATGATAGGAATATACAGCCGGCGATGGATATTCAACTCTATAATAAGATGTCGTCAATTCTGAAAAGCGCCTTATTTCAACGGGAATAATCAATTCAAATCTGTTATCGTTCAAATCATATGCATCTAAAAAAAGGTACGTCTTTCCTGAATGAGCCTCTAGGGATATTTCACCACTCAATCTATCTGATTCGCTGTATAATCTCGGAGCTGTTAAGTACTCAGCACCAGGCGGTGTTCCAAGCTTTGCATACATGTGCGAAATTCCAAGCTTTGAAGCAGTTGCCTCAGCATCTATATAGATCATTCTGAGATTTAAGAGTTCATATACACCTGACGAGTTGGAGCTATATCTAACAAACATTTTGTCGCTTTCGTAAAGTTTAAAATTTATGCTTATATCGTTATCAATAGCAGCAGAGAATTTCGGCCTTCTCAAAGTCGTGTTAAGGTTAATATCGGAATGTACGTTTAAAAGCCTTATGTCGGTATTGGCAAATCCATCTTTCCTTACACGAATGTCATATGGTCCAGAATATCCTCTCAGAGTAAAAGATACAGTTCCATTGCTCTGCGTGGTCTTTTCTTCCAAAATCTGCCCGTCTTTTAGCAAAGTTACAGTGGCATCATCAACCGTAGGTCCAGAATTGTATTCGGCAACATAGATATTAACAGTAAAATCTGTTCTTGAGGCTTTAAACGGTATAATTGAGCAACTTGATAGAAAGAAGATGATACCAATCGACATGATTACAAAGATCAAATATCCAAGTCTAATATTTTTACTCATCTCCATCACTCCGTCTTTCCGAAAAATGTCCAATGAGAATTTCTGCCATATGCGTCATACAGGGTCGTCAAGGTCGAACCGGCGGTTATGTAACCACTCAGTCTTATGTCGTAACCGTTAAGTGTTATAGTGGCATTAACCGTAGTATTATGCAAGACAGGACTTGGATAGCCAAATTTTATAAAGTACCTTCCACTTAAATGTGAAATATCAATTTGGTTAGACAAGAGTTCAATTGTGGTGGAAGTACTTCCGTCCTTGCTTTGCAAGATCAAAAATTCATTTCCGCTCACGTTTTTGAACTTAATCCTCGCCTGTGAAGAAAAATTAAAGGTGATCGAAGAATCATTCGTAAAACTACGGTTAGCATAATACACTCGCTCTTCTGCCTTTCTATAAACGACGTTTGATAGACCTTCACTGTTTTCACGAGAATCCGGTCCGCTGATGATTACATCGTATTTTCCTGTGTCGATATTCAGAAATTTCGCGACACCATCTCCATTTGTCTTTGAAAAGTACCTAACTCTTCTATCTGTGTTCGAAGTGCCAATCAGTGACACACTAACTGATGGTATCTTCCAATCACCGTATGCGTCGGTCACTTCAACGTCTAAATTTAACCCTCCGTTGTCAGGTAGTTCTGAGCTTACACTTCTTTGATTTATCATTCCATAACCTGACCTTTCATCTATCCCCGGCTCTCCTATATCAATAGCCCCGTTTTCCAGAAGTCTTCTTATCTGCCATGGCTTAGCATTCGGATATTCCTGGAGCAAGAGCGCAACAAATCCAGACACGTGTGGTGTTGCCATTGAGGTTCCGGACATGAATCCATAATAACCGCTGTTTTCTGCTATTTGAAATGACCTTTTGTCATAGCCGACAGAAGTTTTCTGAGGCATCGTCGAGATTATATTCACGCCTGGCGCTGAAACGCTGAGCATCGGGCTTCCGCTCGAAAAATCAGCGATATCATATTTATTGCCTAAGTATTCAACAGCACCGACTTGTATCACCCCTGGATAATTTGCTGGGTATTGAAAAGACTGCGAAGACTTTGAATTCCCAGCCGCTGCAACAACAACAACCCCATGAGCTAAAGCGTAATCAAACGCATCTTTTAGTGTCTGCGAATAACCTGCTCCACCCCAGGAATTGCTAAGTACCTTTGCCCCATGATCAACTGCCCATATTATTCCCTTCGCTGCGTAATCATCGCCAACATACCAGCCACCACTGTCAAAGAGAACTATTGGCATTATCTTTACTCCAGGAGCCACGCCGACTACACCCTTACCATCCCTCTTTGCTGCTATGGTCCCAGCAACGTGCGTGCCATGAGAACCGCCGTATGAAGAATCAGTTCCTTCAGGAATTTCTTGATTGATAATTGGTCTATACCCGCGTGTTACCTGTCCCTGCAAATCAGGGTGCGTTCCATCAACGCCCGTGTCGAGTACGGCGACGATAATCCCAGTTCCATCATATCCGTCGTTCCAAACTTTTTTAACATCAATCGCCCTTAGTCCCCAGAGATAAAAATCTAACGATTCACTTGTGTAATTCTCGTAAATTGTATAATTCAAGACAACCTTTTGGTTAGAATAACCTTGACCAACACTGTAAGGAATTATGCTTCTTTTGTACACAGGTTCTGCGTACCTAATTTTCACTTTTTGGATACTTTCCTCATCTTGAAAAATTTGGAGCACTTTTTCCACTTTCTCGACTTTGAATGAGGCAACACGAATCTGCGGAATGTTTAGCAACAACCTTCCTTCTATCAATTCGGCAATTTTGTCCAAGTCATCCTCATCTTCGTAACCTACGAGGACTCTATCTGGAAAGTAATCATCATTTGTTAGACTTAAGTTTTCAGATAAATCAGAAGTGCTACCATTATCAATTCTCCCAGAACGACTGTTGGTACAAGATGTTGCGATGGATATAACCAAACCTATAATGAGAAATACAAAAACAAGCTTGCTTTTCCAAAGCAAGCTCTTCAAATTGAAAGTATATTTTTTGTTACTCAACAAGAGTTTGGATTTCATGAATTATCTGAACCCCCTATTGAACATCTTTGTTCTTCGATTTTTTCATTTCGTACATCTTTTCATCAACATCTTTGTAAATGTCTTCAATTCTGTTGTAGCCAGATATGTTAATAATGCCGTACGAAACAAAAATATTATGCTCCTTTAGGTTTTCTGTTATGCGTTTCATCACGCTTTCCGCGTTCTGAGCATCTGTTTCAGGTAGAACAATGACGAACTCATCTCCGCCGTAACGCGCAACGATATCCATTGATCGTATAGTTTTATTTATCGTTTCCACAAGCATTTTCAAAACATTGTCACCATATATGTGCCCATAAACATCGTTTATCCTCTTAAAGTCGTTGACATCTAAAAAAATCACCGACGTTGGATGTTGTGTACGTTTGGATTTGCTCAACTCCTTCTCTAAGAATTGATCTAAGAACAACCTACTGTAAGCACCGGTTAAGTAGTCTTTTATCGACACTTCAAACAATTTTCGCTTTTCAACTTCGAGCTCTTCTATTATATCCATAAAGCGCAGCGATAAAGAAACTACGCTTGCCATCTTGTCAAAAACGCTGAGTGTCAGATCAGAAAACTGGTTTTCCCCTTCTTTTTCAAAAAGAATCACACCACGCGAAAGTCCTCTGAATATAATGGGTACACCGTATATGGAATAAACATTTCCACGCAATTCTTTTAAGTAATAACCATCAGCTAACCGTTCTTCAGTTACACTGTTTCTTATATGAACTCTGATTCCTTTGTCTATAATATATCGAGAAAGCGTCTTTTCGGAAGGTTTCATCACTAATCCGCTTCTGTCATCATCGTCTTTATACTTGAAGTATGGATAATAAATCTCTCCACCGGGATTCAACAGTCCAATGCCAAAAACATCCGCAAGTCCGTATTTTATAAGCAGTTCTCTTATCTTCTCGCCTATGCGCTTTATGTCAACAACATCTTTTGAAATCTCTTCATCGAGGATTTCTGTAAGACTTTGGAGAATTGAACTTTCAATACTTGTAAACTCGTAGGTTACGTTCCTTGTTATAACCACTCTGAACTGCTTGCCGTCTACGTACTTTCGAACATATTTGATCTCAATGAATGATCTTTGAATTTCTTTCTTCCATACTCCGACATAATCTTTCGTTCCAGAATCGATTTGTTTTTTAACCTCTTTCAAGAAATCGTACAGGATCATATTTTTCTCAGGATGCTGTAACAAATCATCGATTTCCTCTCTGTTTCTTAGTTCAATACCAACCTTTGCTGCATCTTGAATTATTGGGCTGTTTATATAGATCAGTTCGTCATCCGCCCAGACTGCAAGGCCAAGATTTTCTGCACTAACAATTATTCCCATGCTTTGAAGCAAAGTGTTCAGAGCTTTGTTTTCATTTCTCAGACTATTGTATTTTATTACATATCGAACGATAAGGATTGCAAAAAAAATAAGAGCGCCCGATAGAAATAAAATAGTAAGAACGCTTTCTGACATCGAATCACTCCCCTGTAAAAGAAACACAAAAATATGCTAAAGCTCACACCTTAGCATATTTTATCACATAAATCCGTATACCAAATCTACTTAATTGCGTCGTAAACGTTTATAACGACATTCTTAATCTTCTAAAACAAGTTGTTTCTTGAACATCCTTGCATACAATCCTTCGTTTTCAAGCAGTTCGTAATGTGTTCCCTTTTCCAATATCCTGCCTTGGTCGAATACATATATAACATCTGCGTTCTGCAACACCTTTAATCTGTGGGTGATTATAATCATCGTAGTGCCTTTCATCTCGGTTCTCAATGTCCTGATGATTTCTTCTTCCGTTTCAGGGTCAACGGCGGATAGACAATCATCGAATATGTAGACATCCGCTTTTTTCATGAGAGCCCTTGCTATTGTTAACCTCTGCTTCTGTCCACCTGAGAGCATAACACCTCTCTGACCAACCACTGTATCGTATTTGTCTGGGAATTTTTCCACATCATCGTCAATTGCCGCAAGCTGGACATATTTTTTTACTTCTTCTAAATCGTATTTCTCCATTGCAAACGCGACATTCTGCGAAACTGAATTTGAGAACAAGAATGTCTCCTGCGGAACGTATGATATCAAGTCCCGTATATTTTGCGAATGTAGGTCGTTAATGTCAAGATCGTTGATGAAAATCTTCCCTCGTTCAACTGGATAAAGCTTACTGATGAGTTTTACAAGAGTAGACTTGCCGCTTCCAACTGTTCCAACGATACCTACAAATTGTCCCTTTTTAACTTCAAAATCTACTCCTTTAAGTACCTCTCTCTCAGTGCCTGGATATCTGAACCATAAGTCCTTAATAGATATAGATTCTATCCTTTCCACCTTTGCAGGATTTTGTGGCTCTACAACAACAGGTTTCGCTTCGTTCAGCTCTTTAAGTCTTTGGAGTGAAGCGCGTCCTTGCTGGATGACATTCATAACCATACCGTATGCCGTGAGTGGCCAGACTAACATACCTATGTAGCTGTTAAACGCTATGTAATCTCCAAGCGTAACGGTACCTCTTATAACCATGGGACCTCCAACTGCCAAAGCCAAGAAGAACGAAAGAGTTCCGATAAAATGCACAAGCGGCCACATAACGCCCCAAACCCTTATCAGAGACATCGTTGCATGGAAGTGTTCCTTTGCCTTCTTTTCAAACAACTCTTCTATCTTCGGTAAAATCGAAAAGCTCTTGATTATCCTTATTCCGTCCATCGTCTCTTCAGTATAACCACTTAGATCCATATAAACGTCCTGTGTTCGTCGTGACCTTTTAAATATCAATCTGCCAAATGTGAGTGAGACGAGAATTATGCCAGGAAGCGGTATAAGTGCAATTAGAGTCAGTTTCCAGTTCGTAGACCTCGCCATGAAGAATATGGTCATAGAGGTCATGAATACTGCATCTGTGAGTTGCACGACACCGATGCCAAGCATCCTTTCAACCGTGCTCACATCGTTTGTAAAGTACGCCATGATGTCTCCGGAACGGTGCTTGTCAAAAAAGTGCATGTCTAAACCTAAGACTTTATCGAAGAGCTGCTTCTTAGCTGAGTAGTCGAAAAACCTTGAACTTCCCATAATGAAGTACCGCCACCAAAATCTGCCAAAGAGCATTCCAAAAGCAAGACCGAGAATCGATAACACGAGAGTCTTTACTTCATTCAGCGTATTTACGTTATCTAACACCTGAATGGTATTGATTGCTTTCGAAATTACCCTCGGAACAAATAGTTGTAGCAGATCTATCACAATTAGTGAAATAATACCAAATATGTAAAAGTACCATCGCTTTTTCAGAAATTCCCTAAGCAATTTGAACACCTCCAGAGATTTTTTGTCATGATGGTTTGCATTGCGAACATTCTAAGGTTATTATACCACAGCATACAAAAAATGGAGCCCTTTTTTGGGCTCCATTTTGTCTATTCCCTTTATTGGAATTACATTGGGTAGTATCCTCTTTCTTTGACGGCGTTGGCAACTCTGCTGATTGCAACGATATATGCTGCCGTTCTCATGTCTGTGTTGTATTTTTCTTTTGTCTTGTAAACTTCTGCAAATGAGTTGACCATCATCTTTGTTAGTTTCTTTCTTATATCGTCTATATCCCAGAAGAATGTCTGCAAGTCTTGTACCCATTCGAAGTAAGAGACTGTAACACCACCAGCGTTTGCAAGGATGTCAGGAACGATAAGTACGCCTTTCTTTATAAGCACTTCTTCTGCCTCTGGTGTTGTTGGACCGTTTGCTCCTTCGACTATTATCTTTGCTCTAATCCTGTCAGCGTTCTTCTCTGTTATTGCGTTTTCAAGTGCCGCCGGAACAAGGATGTCAACGTCAAGTTCAAGAAGCTCTTCGTTCGTGATTGGTTTTGCTTTCGGATATCCCTTGATTATTCCCTTGTTTGCATCTCTGTAGGCGATAACGTCGTTAACATCGAGTCCGTTTTCGTTGTAAATTCCACCGCTGACATCGCTGACAGCGACTATCTTTGCGCCGAATTCTTCGCTGAGAATCTTCGCACTGTAAGAACCGACGTTACCGAATCCTTGAATTGCTACCGTTGCTTTGGAAATGTCTTTTCCGAGTGCTTTGCAAGCTTCGTTTGCTGTTATTGCAACGCCCCTACCTGTTGCTTCTGGCCTACCTTCTGAACCACCGAGGTCAAGTGGTTTACCTGTGACAACACCGAGTGCTGTGTAGCCAACGTTCATGCTGTATGTATCCATGTACCATGCCATTATCTTTGCGTTTGTGTTTACGTCTGGTGCTGGAATATCTTTTTGTGGACCAACCATCATCTGAATTTCTGAGAAGAACCTTCTGCTGAGCCTTTCGAGTTCTTTTTCGGAAAGTTTTGAGACGTCAACCTTTACTCCACCCTTACCTCCACCGTATGGAAGGTTCATAACAGCACATTTCCATGTCATCCAGAATGCAAGTGATGCAACTTCGTCGAGGTTTGTATCTTCGTGATACCTAATTCCACCTTTTGCTGGACCCCTTGCTGTATTGTGCTGTACCCTGTAACCTTCGAATATTTCTACTCTGCCATCGTCCATTACAACTGGGAAGTGGACTTCCAAAATTCTCTGTGGCCAAAGGAGGAAGTTACCTATGTTTGGATCGAGATCCATGATTTCTGCAGCTTTCAGGAACTGCTTCTGAGCGTTTTCATATATCGGTCCGAATGGTTTGAGGTTTCCCATAGTGCTGAGTTTCATCTCTTCACAACCTCCCTGATTTTTAGTGCTGGCTGGTTCACCAGCGATTGTCAAAACTATTATCATTCAACCAACGTAAGATATCAACCTGCGTTTTGTGAATAGTATCACTTTTAATCTTGAAAAATTACTGAAATCTCTCTTTTTCTTAAAGATGTTCATTTATGCATCTATATGTTTTGTCTGTTCACATCTTTAGAACAGCCCTGTTATCTCCCCGTTCTCATCGATATCTATGTTAACCGCCGCCGGCACTTTGGGAAGACCCGGCATGAGCATTATCTCTCCAGCCAACGCAACGACAAAACCTGCTCCCGCACTTATTTGGAAATCTCTAACTGTGAATTCATAACCCTTTGGAGCATTTATTTTCTTCGGATCATCAGAGATACTATTCTGGGTCTTAGCGATGATAACTGGATAATTGCCATATCCGTTCTTTTTGAGCATGCTGAGTTTCGTTTTTGCCGTATCTGTGTATATAACTTTTCCTGCCCTGTAAATTTGTTTTGCTATTATGTCTATCTTCTCTTCGATCGATAATTCCGCAGGCACTAATGGTCTGTAATTTGTCGGTATCTTCTCTACGGTTTCAACGACCGCTTGTGCTAACTCCACTGCACCTTCTGAACCTTTTGCGTAGGCTTCGTTTAAAACACACTTAACAGGGCTTTCTCTCAAGACGACTTCAATTTCAGCTGGTGTGTCAGTTTCAAATCTATTCAGTGCAACTACAATCGGTACGCCGTACTTTTGTAGATTCTCGACATGCACTTTGAGATTTTCCATACCTTTAATAACGGCTTCAACGTTTTCTTTCGACAGTTCATCCTTAGCTACGCCACCGTGGTATTTCAGGGCTCTGATAGAAGCTACAAGCACAACTGTATCGACTGTGAGATTTCCAGTCGGCGCTACGAAATCAAGGAATTTTTGCGCTCCAAGGTCAGCTGCAAACCCTGCTTCTGTTACAACGTAGTCTGCAAGTCCAAGCGCCATCTTCGTTGCTATCAGTGTATTCGTTCCGTGTGCGATGTTCGCAAACGGTCCACCGTGAACAAACGCGGGAGTGTTTTCTATCGTCTGCACAAGATTCGGATTTATCGCATCTTTCAGCAGTGCAGCAACCGCTCCTTGAATCCCAAGGTCTTTGATCCTAACAAGTCCTTTTTTCTCGCTTTGTGCAACAACTATCTCACCAACTCTCCTCTTTAAATCTGCAAGGTCAGAGGCTAAACAAAGCGTCGCCATGATTTCAGATGCCGCTGTTATCAAGAATCCATCTTCCCTCGGATACCCATTCGCACTTCCGCCGAGTGCGATGACTATCTGCCTGAGAGCTCTGTCGTTCATATCGATAGCTCTCTTCCAATATATCTTTCGGATATCTATCCCCAGCTCGTTTCCGTGGTTTATATGTGCATCGATAACGGCGGAAACGAGGTTGTGCGCTGTTGTTACCGCATGTATATCCCCTGTAAAGTGCAGGTTTATGTCCTCCATCGGCAATACTTGGGAATATCCACCACCTGCAGCTCCGCCCTTCACACCAAACACCGGTCCCAAAGACGGCTCTCTCAAAGTGACAATAGATTTTTTGCCAATTCTGTTGAGTGCCATCGACAAACCGATGCTTGTTGTTGTCTTTCCTTCGCCAGCCGGTGTTGGCGTTATGGCGGTAACTAATATTAACTTGCCTTTCTTCCCATTCAATTCCTTCAAATACCTGTGATCTACTTTTGCGATATGATTTCCGTAAAGTTTGAGTTTTTCTTCAGGAATTCGTAGCTTCTTAGCGATTTCCCTGATATCAACTAACCTTGCACCCTTTGCTATTTCAATATCTGACAACAT
Organism: Fervidobacterium riparium; assembly: GCF_025370035.1. Classification (NCBI taxonomy): domain Bacteria; kingdom Thermotogati; phylum Thermotogota; class Thermotogae; order Thermotogales; family Fervidobacteriaceae; genus Fervidobacterium; species Fervidobacterium riparium. The sequence continues at coordinate 1,598,848 of NZ_CP009277.1, read as the reverse complement.
ACTATCACCTCCATACTTAGTTTAACATAATTTGTGAAGGTTTGAAACTCACAAAAGGTTTTATTTAATGATTCTATTTCATCGTATACACTTATTTTTTTCACAACCATGCGTTTCTCTTTATTTTTGTCAAAATATGTGATAAAATATATGGAAAATAGCGAAGATATTTCATTGGAGGTGCCTTGCTTAGTGAACGGAAGGATAGAGACTCGCGAAGAGATTATAGAAGACATTAAGTACGTTGCAAGAGTTTTTGGACGGGATTTTGTAATTGCCTTCTCAGGTGGAATGGACAGCACGGCAGCCGCACTGCTCTGTGCTGAAGTTGTTGGAAAAGATCACGTCGAGCTCGCACATGTCGTTTACGGACCTTACACGTACAATAACAGTCTGAAAATCGTGAGCGAATTCGCTGAAATGTATGGTTTTAAGCTTACCCTACTGAAAAATTTGGATCAGGAAAAGATATGGAAATATGGACCATCTTGCAATATGTGCACAAAGAAAGTCAAGATGGGAACTGTGCTTGAATACGCCAAAGGGCGCATAGTGGTTACAGGCTCAAATTCTTCAGACACTTGGGGTCAAACTGGACTTAGGGTCTTCAATGGAATGTACGCCCCACTTGGTGACGTTGGAAAGGACGAAATCCGGAAGATACTCGAAAGCTACGGAGTTAAGATAAGAAGAATAGGTGAACACGCTACAAGGGAAGGATGCAAACTAAAGCACCTACTCAAACCGATGACCAACCCTTCATTCCACGGACAAGCTACTGCGATAGCCAATGAAATGGTTCTCGAGTATTTTCCATATGGAAATGAAATTGCGAATGTGAAGATTGTAGGTCCTCTTTCAAAGAACATAGCTATAATCAATGTCAAGCCTTTCAGAGACGAGGTTTACGATTTAGCCAAGAAACTCCAAGAAGTTGATGTTATCAGCGAAGTGATTGTTGCTGACAAACCATTGATATTGACTATCGTCGCTAATCCGTCGATATATCGCGTCGAGGAGTCGAGATTTTGGATAGTCGAGGGAAAACTAAAGCCTGAATTTGCGGTACCTATCAAGGTTGAATGGCACGAGTCTAAAAACAACAAATTGAGAACTTTTCACGTCGTGGAGGTGCGTGAATGGACGACTTACGAGACAGAGAAAGAAGAATACTGGGCGAACTACAACAGAAACTTGGATATAATTTCAAAGATCAAGTGCTCTTGTTCAATGCCCTCTGCCACTCGAGTTACGCTTACGAAGTGAATCAGCTTGGAAGGGACATCAAAAACAACGAAAGGCTTGAATTCCTTGGGGACGCAGTCGTAGAACTCGTGGTGTGTGATATACTGTTCCAAAAATATCCAGAAGCTTCGGAAGGAGAGATGGCAAAGGTCAAAGGTGCCGTTGCCAGCGAAGAAGTGCTTACCGAAATTGCCAGCAGGTACGAGTTGGGTAAGTACATCTTCCTTGGCAAAGGCGAGGAGAAAACGGGAGGTAGAACAAGAAGCAGTATCATTGCAGATACGTTCGAAGCTGTTTGCGCTGCAATCTACCTTGACGGTGGTCTTGACGCTGTCAAAAAAGTCTTTTTGAAAGATTTTGAGGGATTTATTGAGATCTTCCTTTCTGGGCAACGTATATTCGACTATAAAACCGCCTTGCAGGAAATTACGCAAGAGCGGTACAGAGAATTGCCAGAATACCGCACGGTTAAGGTTGATGACAATGGAAAGTTCATAGTTGAACTCTACTTACAAGGCAAAAAAGTGGCAACAGGTACCGGCTCTTCAAAAAAGGATGCGGAAAAGGATGCGGCAAGAAAAGCGTATGATTATCTAACAACAAACTCTGAATAGATTTCTTCAGCTTGGAATTTGGGGGGATCAATATCGACGTAGAATTATTCCTCCGAACTTACGAAGATTATCTAAAACACGTGAGAAGAGGTTCAGAAAACACAGTAAAGGCATATATGAAAGATATCAGGCGGTTTTTGGAATACGTTGGAAAACCGCCACGTGATATAGAGAGAGCAGATGTGGAAAAGTTCATAAAGGCTCTGTCGAAAGGTGAGATAACAGGTAGTGCCGTAACTGAGACCACTGTGTCGAGATACATTTCTTCACTTAAAGGGCTTTTTGATTACCTCGAATTGATAGGTTCTATCGACGAAAATCCTATGGAGCGCGTGCGACACCCACGACTCAGAAAGAAGATACCAAGTTTTCTAACGCTGGAAGAAGTGAGAAATCTTTTGAACGTGTACGACGAAAAGAAGAAACTAAAGTACAAGACTATACTTTCGATGCTTTATTTCTGTGGACTCCGAGTAAGTGAGCTCTGTAATCTAAGAACCGAAGATGTTTCTTTCTACCCTGCGTATGTTAAGGTCGTGATGGGAAAGGGAAATAAAGATAGGTTGGTTCCAATAAGCGAAAATATCGTTCCGCTTTTAGAAAAATACGTTGAAAGGTACAAGCCAAGAATTTATTTTTTCGAAAACAATGGAAGACAAGTGCATCCTTCGACTGTTTTCAGAATAGTCAAGAGAGCTGCACAAAAAGCTGGCATAACAAAACAGATACACCCACACACTTTGAGACATACTTTCGCAACACACCTTGTGATGAACAACGTTAACGTCAAAATCGTGCAAGAATTATTGGGGCACACAAATCTTAGCACAACAAGCATCTATTTGCACGTTGCGGATAAGGAGAAGTTCGATGCAGTCAAGAAACTTGTCATTTAGAACTTTGAGCTCTAAAGAAGCTCGCTAAAGCGAGGTAAGAATGTGCGAAGGGATGAAGATAAGAGTTTGTTAATTCATAGGCAGGTTTCAAATGGTGATGATACTCACAATAAGGAAAATTTCATAAATGAATTGGAAAGATTGCTCGGTTCTAATTTTTTTCCTGAAGAACGAGAGAAGATATCTCGTGCTTTCGATTTGGCAATGGTTGCATACGACGGGCTTTACAGAAAATCAGGCGAACCGTTTATTACTCATCCGATGGAAGTTGCGAAAATTGTAGCATCGCTCAAATTGGACGCGGATAGCATAATCGCTGCTCTGTTGCACGATGCGATCGAAGATAGCGAAGGAAGAGTTACGTACGAAATGGTAGAAAAGCAGTTTGGAAACGAGATAGCACTAATTGTCGATGGAGTAACGAAAGTCAGTAGGATCAACGCGCCTGTTGGAAATGTCGAACAGAAGAAAAAGCTTGAGACTATTCAAAAGATGCTTTTTGCAATGGCTGAAGACGTTCGGGTAATATTCGTAAAACTCGCAGACAGGCTACACAACATGCGTACCATTGAATTTGTAGAAGACTCGGAAAAGAAACGTTACAAGGCTCTGGAAACGTTGGAAGTATATGCCCCAATTGCCCATAAGCTCGGCATAAACATCATAAAATCCGAACTTGAAGACCTATGCTTCAAGGTATTGCACTACGATGAATACCAGAAGATAAAACAACTCGTCGCGCAAAAAAGGACAGAGCGAGAAGAGAGGTTAAAAACTTACGTACAGCAATTAACATCTGCGTTCCAAGAACACAATATCGATGCCAAAGTAGAAGGTAGATACAAGCATTACTACAGCATATGGAAAAAGATGATCCAGAAAGGCAAGGATTTTAACGAGCTGTACGATTTAATAGGCTTGAGGTCTATTGTGCCAGATGTTACGACATGTTACACTGCGGTAGGTATTGTCCACAACCTCTGGGTACCACTTCCCGGACGTTTTAAGGACTACATAGCTGCGCCAAAATCGAACGGGTACAGGTCAATCCATACGACTGTTATTACGCAGTTCGGTGAACCGATTGAGATACAAATCAGAGACAAAAATATGCACGAAGAGGCGGAATATGGTCTCATAGCTCACTGGGCATACAAGAGCGGTGAAGGTGTTGTAGATATAAAGCAGAAATGGTTGTTGAGGCTTACAGAATGGCGAAAGGAACTTTCACAAGGTTACACAAGTGTCGATGATTTAAAGAAAGAACTCCAAATGTCAGAGGTTTTTGTCCTAACGCCGAAAGGGGAGATCATCCACCTTCCGTACGGCGCAACTCCCATTGACTTTGCTTATGCGGTTCATACAGAAGTGGGACACCACTACGCTGGTGCAAAGGTAAATGGCAAAATCGTGCCTATCGATTATCAGTTAAACAATGGGGATGTTGTGGAGATAATAGTAAACAAATCGTCTCCGGGTCCAAGCCTCGACTGGCTGAAATATGCAAAAAGCCCAAGAACAAAAGCTAAGATAAAGAGATTTTTCAAAGAAAAGGAAAGAGAACAGCTCATCGAACGCGGTAAGGATGTGCTCAGAAGGGTTGCAAAAAGACTAAATATCGCTATCGAAGAGCTTTTGGAAAGACCGGAGATTAAAAAATATCTCTCGGCGCACCAGATCGATGAAGAGGAATTCATCACAAGGCTCGGTGATAAGACCTTAACGCAAGATGAATTGTTAACACTACTCGGATATAGAGAACCTCAGAAAAAGAAAGAAGTTAAGCACAAGAAGAAATCACCTGCTTCATTGGTCATCGTCGATGGACTTGACGGTCTCGAGACGCTCTTTGCAAAGTGTTGCAATCCGATACCAGGTGATAGAATCGTCGGAGTAACAAGCAAGAGAGGTTTGGTCATACATCGTTCTAATTGTCAAAATGTTTTGTCTCTTGGTTCTGACAGGAAATTTCCTGCCGTTTGGAGATCAGATGTCACCGCACAATTTGGAGTGTTGATGAAACTCGAACTTGATAAGAAAGAGAGAGTGCCGGAAATACTTTCAAAGACAATGGAGAAGAAGATAGAAATAAAGAACTTTAAATTCGAAAATATCCAGGAAGATTTTGTTATTGTTTCGCTCAGTGTAACAGTTTCTTCTTTGGAAGAATTGGAAGAAATTATGACTTACTTCAAATCATTCCCAGGTGTTAGAAAGGTGGTACGCGGCTGAGATGAGGGCAGTTGTGCAACGAGTTACAAAAGCAAGCGTCAGCGTCGATAGTCAGATAGTCGGCAAAATATCAAGCGGAATCGTCGTTCTGCTCGGTGTTGGGAAGGACGATACGTTAGAGGATGCAGAATATCTTGCCGAAAAGATTGTTAACCTGAGAATATTCGACGACGGAGAGGGCAAGATGAACTTGTCTTTGCTCGATGTCAAAGGTGAGGCGCTGATTATCTCTCAGTTCACGCTCTACGGAGATTGCAGAAGGGGAAGGAGGCCTTCGTATTCCGATAGCGCTTCTCCGGATATTGCCAATGAATTGTACAAGAAATTCGTAGAATTGGTGAGAAATTACAACATTCGTGTTGAAACCGGGATATTCGCTGCACACATGCTCGTGGAGATACACAACGACGGACCTGTGACTCTGCTTCTTGATTCAAAAAAGGTATTCTAAGGTATTTTGAGAGCTGGTTGTAAATGGAAAAAGATAGGTACGTTTTGAAAAACGATACTCCAAGTTGCCACTTGTTGCATGTTTGCTGTGCTCCCGATTTGGTTATCTCATACCTTGCCGGGGCGCGCGGAGATGTTTTTTTCTACAATCCAAACATACACCCAAGGTCTGAATACGAAAAAAGGTACAAGGAAGTTCTGAAGGCTGCGGAATTTTTCGAAATGAATGTTGTAGAAGTTCCATACGACCCTGAGACGTTTTTTGAAAAAACAAAAGGATTAGAAAACGAGCCGGAAGGCAGAAAGCGTTGTGAAATCTGCATAAAGATGCGACTTGAAAAAACTTTAGAATTTGCAAACGAGAACGGATACAGGTCCTTTTCAACAACGCTCACAGCTTCACCCAAAAAGTCAGTAGAGATGATCAATAATCTTGGTTTTAATATATCGAAAAGTAATTCTGTTCAGTATATCCCAAATGTTTACAGAAAGAGCCCGCTGTACAATTCAGCACAGAAACTTATAAAACAGCTCGGCATATACAGGCAGAACTATTGTGGTTGCGTGTTTTCTTTGAAAAATCAGGAAAGCAAGAAGGGTGTGGAATTTAAATGAGGCTGTATTACTCAATCGAAGAAATGGAAAGTGAAAAGAAATTGTACGGAACAATCGCCTTATCAACAAAAGTTAAGGTCGATTTTACGCTCCAGAGCCAGAAGTACACGCTTATTCCATATACAGTAGGCGACGTAACGGTTTTGGTCGAAATATCGGATGAAAAAGAAGTTTTTGACCTGCTTCTCAAAGAATATGTCAAGGATTCACTGCTCAATACATTTATTTACTCGGATGAAATAAAAGAAATATCTAAGCATTTTAAGACAGAATTAAAAAATTTTAAGATTTTAGTGGTAAAATATAGCTCGGTTGAAGAGAAGGAATTTTCCAGATACTCGCTTTCTAACATTACATTCGGCGTTGTTGCGTATAATGGCTTAGATATACATCTAATACCGAGCAATGTGAAGGTAAGAGAAAAGGAAGGCTATTGTGTATCGGATGTTGTAGTAACTTCTGAAGAAGGTATAAGGCAGGCTTTGTTACTCGCTAAATGGTTTGGGAAAGGTGCTTACACAGATTTGCCGAAACTTGCGCACGAGAGCGGAAAATACGATGATATGATAAAATGGAAAGATTTCATTAAGTATATATTAGTTTCGAATTTCGATAATGAGTACTTTGGTGGTATAATAAAAAAGCTAAACGAATTTCGAAAAGAGACATATTTCAACCCTTTGAATAGAATAGAAATGGTTGCGCTTGGCATAATTCTAACAAAATTAGGGGGAGGATACATTGAATCAGACAGTTACGATATCATTTAGTGGATTAACTGAGAATATTAAATTGGCAAGAGTTGTAATACACACATTTTTATCGTTCCGAAATGTCTTTGATAAAGATATATTTGATACCGAGCTGGCAATAAACGAAGCTATTGCGAATATCATACAACATACTTATAATGGCGACCCAAAGTACATAATAATGACGTTAAACTGGATAGAACCCAATACTCTCGAAGTTATTTTGCGAGATTTCGGTCCTAAAGTTGATCCTTCAAAAATCAGATCGCGCGATTTGAACGACATACGTCCCGGCGGATTGGGTGTTTATATAATTCAGAGAATTTTTGAGGTTATGGAATTCAGAAATGTTAAGGAAGGCAATTTGCTTTATCTGAAACGTTCATTTTTGATTCCACCAAAGAAGGAAGAGCATACCTAAGGAGGAAATAGTGTGAGCTGGTTTTTAGGTCTTATTAAAAATCCATCGTTTATGTCCGCCTTTTTCGGTTTCTTCTCCGCTCAGGTTGTAAAGGTATTTATATACAAAGATATCCGAGTGTTTGGAAGATACGGTGGAATGCCGAGTGCTCACGTCGCAACAACGTCAGCGCTCGCTTGGGCGGTCGGATATCAAACAGGATTCAACTCACCGATGACAGCGATAGCTGCCATTTTTTTAGCTATTACAACCGCTGATGCTGTAGGACTGAGAAGAAACGTTGATCCAAATAAGGGACACACATTGATGGAAGTCATCTATGGTTTTTTACTTGGTTGGGTGGTCGCAATTTTAACAACTAAACTGTACAAAGTTTAAGTGTGGAAAGCGTAAAAATTTGACTAAATGCGGAGGTGTGGTTTTGTCAAAGAGTTCTGTCAGAAAGCCTGTTCTAGTAGCAGTCGTACTATTCGTTCTATTTGGAGCTTCGATACTTTTTGCGCAATTAGTCGAAATCCAGACCCCAGACTGGTTCAAGGAACAAGTTCAGAAAAGAAGAAAAAACGTTGGTCAACAGACCACCCAGGAATTTGTTGACGACCTTTGGAGAGTGATTTACACAGTAAGCACAAAATACGAGCTTCCACCAACATATATCGCAGCAGTCATCGCGGTTGAGAGCAACTTCACAAATGCAAAAGGTGCTGGCGGAGTGCTTGGAATGATGCAGATTCTTCCTTCGACAGCTCAGAGTATAGCAAAACTATTAAAACTCGATGTACCGAAAAATGGCTGGAACGAATTGCTCACAAATTATGAATTAAATATAACTTATGGAACAGCATACCTTTCATACCTTTTCAAAAAGCACGGTTCACTGCAAAAAGCGTTGGAGTACTACAACAATGGCAAAAATAAAGTCACATACGCACAGACAATAATGAAACAGTACAGCTTCTACGATTCACTCCATACAAGTGAGATGAAACAGAAAGCAGAACAAAATCTGGCAAGTGTTGTTCAAAAAAACGTTGAGCAATCAGCAACATCGACAACACTTGAAGCAACAAGTTTAGAAATAACAGAGAAAGGTTCTTCAACAATTACCTCAACAAATCCGGACACAAGTACTGTCAACGATATTCCTGTTATTGTTCCACCATCGATACCGCCGTTGTTTGGAACGAAATGATTCTCAAATCGAGGTGCAAATTATGGAAAACAAAGCAATAATGAAGATCAATAAAATAAATTTCGAATACCCAACTTTCGAACTTAAAGATATCTCTTTCGACGTGCCGAAAGGTTCATTCTTTGGTATTATAGGTCCTAACGGTTCTGGCAAAACCACGCTTCTATCACTAATAATGAAGTTTCTTAAGCCAAAATCAGGGAAGATACTTGTAAATGGACTGGACATTTCTAAGTTATCTCACAGAAAAGTTGCACAATTGATAGCTTACATTGCACAAGATTTCAACCCAGCTTACGATTTCACGGTTGAGGAAATCGTCGAAATGGGAGGTATTGCCCACGGTTCGTTTTTCGAATCCGCTGTGGATGAAGAAAAACTTACAAGTGCACTGAGTACCGTTGATTTGCTTGACTACAGAAAACGCATATTCTCCACACTGAGCGGTGGACAGCAAAGGCGAGTATTAATTGCCCGTGCTATATACCAAGATACTCCCATCATCTTAGCCGATGAGCTTGTTAATCATCTCGACATAGGTCAGTCTGTTCGGGTTCTTGATTACCTCAAAAAGCTAACCGAAAACGGTAAAACTGTCGTCGGCACGTTTCACGACATTCCTTTAGCCGTGAAGTACTGTGATTACATAGTCGTTATGAAAGATGGGAAAATAGTGAGTATGGGTAGACCAGCTGAAGTGATAACCGAAAAACTGCTGAGCGAGGTTTACAATATATCACTTAAGGTCATATCAAACCCTGTCCCTAATGTGAATTATCCATTGATAATTATTTGAAAAATTATCTCGTTCACATGTCACAAAAGTCACTTTTTGTTAACGTTGACTTTCTGCACTGCGTTGTGATAAGATAAGGTTGTAGTAGGTCGAAGACCTTTAAACTCGTCCAGAGAGGCGAGAAAGGAGGAGAAAAGATGGAAAAAGATGCTATTTTTGTTGATTCACAGCCTATTTCTTCCGTTTCCTCAGACTCTGTAGCCGTTTCATCATTACCCACCTCAAAGAAATTCGTTCTCAGCTTACAACATTTCGTAGCGATGTTCGGTGCCACGGTTTTAGTTCCACTCTTAACTGGATTAGACCCTCTTGTAGCACTCTTCACAGCAGGTTTAGGAACTCTTCTTTTCCACTCCATCACAGGCGGTATCGTCCCTGTCTTCTTAGGTTCAAGTTTCGCATTTATCGCACCTATAATTCTCGTTAAGGAAAAGTACGGAGACATTAGGTACTCACTCGGTGGAATTGTCGTAGCTGGGACGGTTTATCTGATATTCTCTCTGATCGTAAAACTTGTTGGGACGAACGTGATTAAGAAACTCTTCCCGCCGGTAGTAACAGGTCCGATGATAATGGTAATCGGCCTCGGTCTAAGCCCAGTAGCAGTCAATATGGCTTCTTCAAATTGGTCCATCGCCTTCGTCGTAATCCTAACAGTCATAGCATCTGCTACGATTTTCAAAGGTTTCTTCTCACTAATTCCTGTTCTGATGGGTGTTCTCGTAGGTTACATCACCTCAGCACTCTCTGGTATAGTTGATTACACACCTATAACATCCTCTGCCTGGTTCTCAGTTCCCAACTTCATTTTCCCAAAGTTTGATATAGGCGCAATAAGCTTGATAGCACCCGTTGCTTTCGTAACCGTTATGGAGCACATAGGCGATATCACAACAAACGGCGCAGTCGTTGGCAAGAACTTCTTCGAAAAGCCTGGAATCCACAGAACGCTCCTCGGCGACGGACTTGCAACCATGATGGCTGCATTCCTCGGTGGGCCCGCTAACACAACATACAGTGAAAATACGGGTGTTTTAGCAATAACAAAAGTGTATGATCCTTCAATACTGCGCGGTGCTGCTCTTCTTGCAATGCTCGTTGCGTTCTTCTCTAAATTCGGTGCAGTTCTTCAAACGATTCCAACAGCAGTCATAGGTGGCGTGAGCCTCATACTCTTCGGTATGATCGCATCAATTGGTGTGAGAACGCTTGTTGAAGCAAAAGTCGATTTCGCCAAGTCAAGAAACCTCATAATAGCCGCACTCATACTTACTTTGGGGATAGGAGGAGCAAGCGTTAAAATTGGAAACGTCGAGCTCAAAGGTATGGCATTGGCTGCTATAGTTGGAATAATCGCAAATCTGCTCATACCTGAAAAATTGGAAAAATAATAGAATATAGAATAATGTAGAGATAACCGCATAGAGCCGTGGGGGATTTTTATTCAGAAGAATAAAGAAAAATTTGGTTACTCGAGGGGTTAGGTATGATGAAGACTCTTGGAATTATAGGTGGCGGACAACTCGGAAAGATGTTGGCATTAAAAGCTAAGCAAATGGATCTAAGGGTCGTTGCCCTCGACAAAGACCCAAGCTGTCCAATAGCTCCGGTGTGTGATGAATTAATTGTGGGGGACTTGTACGATTCTGAAAAACTTCTCGAACTTGCGAAAAAGTCTGATGTTGTGACATACGAAATTGAGCATACAAGCACGGATACCCTGAAAAATATCAAATTAGCCGGATTTAATATAAAACCCTCACCTGAGTTATTAGCACTTATAAACGATAAATACGCACAGAAAACGCACCTTGTTAACAACGGCATACCGACATCGAGGATATTAGGAACAGACGAGGAAATTAGGAAAGACGAGATAGAGAAGTATCTTCCTGTGGTACAAAAATCGAGAAGTGGGGGATACGACGGTAGAGGGGTCGCTGTTTTAAGAGATGTTGGTGACAAGAGAAATATTCTGAGCTCTCCTTCTTACTTTGAAGAATACGTGGAAATCGAAAAGGAACTCTCTGTCTTGCTGGTACGCTCCGAATCTGGTGAGATTGCAATTTATCCAGTTGTGGAAATGGTCTTCAATAAATCATCCAACATATTGGACATGCTTATATCACCAGCAAGGATTTCGGATGAAACAGCACAAAAAGCTAAAGAAATTGCATTAAGGACTTTGGAATCTCTTATACCTTTCGGAGCCGTGGGGGTTTTCGCAATTGAGATGTTTTTAACAAAAAACGGCGAGATTTTGGTAAACGAAATAGCTCCCAGGGTTCACAACTCAGGACACCACACCATAGAATCGTGCTACACAAGTCAATTCGAACAACATATCCGCGCTATTTTAAATCTACCTCTCGGACTAACCACACAACATTCTCCCGCTGTCATGATAAACCTGCTCGGCGAACCTGGCTACAAAGGTACTCCAAAAATCATAGGGGGCGAAGAAGTATTCAAAACACCCGGCGCTTATCTGCATTTGTACGGTAAGAGATTAACTGCACCATTCAGAAAGATGGGGCATATAACCATTGTTGATAAAGATATCGATTCGGCAATAGAGAAGGCGAAGTTTTTAAAAGACAGGGTTAAGATCATTTCGGAATCTTGAATACTGTTCTTCTTTTGTGGGGGTGTGCGCATGGAAAAGCCTATTGTTGGCATAATAATGGGAAGTGATTCTGACTTGAAGATAATGAAAGATGCCGCAGAAGTGCTTGAAGAATTCGGTGTACCATATGAGCTGACTATCGTCTCTGCTCACAGAACGCCTGAGAGGATGTTCGAATACGCCCATACAGCCCATGAGCGCGGTATAGAAGTTATAATCGCTGGTGCTGGCGGAGCGGCACACCTTCCCGGTATGACCGCTTCTATTACTCCCTTACCTGTAATAGGCGTTCCTATAAAATCATCATGCCTCGAAGGTCTCGATTCGTTACTTTCAATAGTTCAAATGCCAAAAGGCGTGCCTGTTGCAACGGTCGCAATAAACAACGCAAAAAATGCTGGTTTACTCGCTGTCTCAATACTCTCTGTGAAATATCCAGAACTTAGAGAAAAGCTCATCAAATATAAAGAAGATATGCGACGTGACGTTATCAAGAAGGCACAAGATTTGGAAGATATGGGTTATGCCGAATATCTAAAAAGTAAAGAAAGTAAAGAATGAAAAGGGAGTGAAAAAATGGAGGGTGAAGGATTCCTTTACGAAGGTAAGACAAAAATCGTCGAGGCAATAGACGATGATAGCGTTATTTTAACATTTAAGGACGACATCACAGCGGGCGATGGTGCAAAGCACGATGTGATGCAGAAAAAAGGGCAAATGTGTTCTGAGATAACATCGAGGCTCATGCACTATCTCAACACGAAAGGTGTCAATACAATGTTCATGAACTACATCCCGCCCAATAAAATACGTGCAAAGAAGCTCAAGATGATTCCGCTGGAAGTAATCGTAAGGTTTAAGAAGGCTGGTTCGTTTGTGAGAAGATATGGCGGACAAGAAGGAGAAGATTTACAGTCTCCTTTGGTTGAGTTCACATACAAGAGTGATGTCATGCACGATCCACTTATGTGTATCGAACACCTCGAAGTGCTTGGCATCGTAGATAGAAACACTGCACTGAAAGTCATAGAATCTGCAAAAGAATCTGCAAAACTTCTTAAAGAGTTTTTCGAAATCCACAACTTTGAGCTGTGGGATATAAAGTTCGAGTATGGGACGGACAGCGAAGGGAACATCTGCCTTGGAGATGAGATTTCACCGGATACTATGAGGTTGAGAAAAGCGGGCGAGATATTCGACAAAGATATATATAGAAGGGATCTTGGAAATCCTATGGAAAAATACGAGGTGGTGTTGGGAGTATGCCAAAGTATTCTTTTGTGATAGATATCCAGTACAAAAGTAACGTAAGAGACCCGAGAGGCGAAACTATCAAGAGGGTTTTGAACGATGAACATAACATCCCGGTTTCGACTCTTCGGCTCGGGAAATCTATACATTTGGAGATCGAGGCTGAAAATGAAAATGAAGCGCAGGTACTCGTTGAAAGAGCGTGTAAAGAATTGCTTGTTAACCCTGTGACTGAAACGTATGAGGTGAAACTCAAATGAAAATAAACGCTCCAAAAGCACAGGTTGTAGTCTATCCGGGTAGCAACTGTGATAGAGACGCTCTTTGGGCGTGTAAATACGTAGGTTTCGAGACAGAGTTTGTAGATGTTCATTCAGATATAGATGCCGACTTGCTCGTCTTACCCGGTGGCTTTTCGTATGGCGATTATCTCAGAGTTGGTGCTGTCGCTGCAAGAGAACCTATCTCCCAAAAGATAAAGGATTTCATTAGCCGTGGGGGGCTTGTCATTGGTATCTGTAACGGTTTCCAGATTCTTGTCGAGATGGGGCTTCTTCCTGGAGCTCTCTTACAAAACAGCAATGGAAGGTTCATATGCAGAACCGTTGAATTAGAAGTCATGGACAACGATACGCCTTTTACAAGATATTATTTGAAAGGTGAAAAGATAAGACTACCAATCGCACATGGTTTTGGTAGGTTCATTAAAACTGCGGAAACTAATACAACGCTTAAATATACTGAAGATGTGAACGGTAGCGATGAATTTATAGCCGGTATAACAAACGAGCAAAAGAACGTATTCGGCTTGATGCCACATCCGGAAAGAGCGATTGAAAAGATTCTGGGGTCTGACGACGGTCTTAGAGTATTCCTATCGGTGTATAACTACATAAAAAACAAGAAATAATGCTTACTTAGGTGGTGTAGGAAATGAAATACCTCGAGATTCTTGAATCCAAACTTGGCAGGAAAGCAACGAGAGAAGAGATAGAAGCATTCACTGTGATGTGGAGTGAACATTGTGGATATTCACATACGAAGGGGTACATAAGGAAATTACCAAAAGCAGGCAAGGGCGGCAACGCAGGTGTTGTGCCACTCGATGATTACAACTTTCTCGCATTCAAAGTGGAGAGCCACAACCACCCGAGTGCTATAGAACCGTTTAACGGTGCGGCAACTGGTGTTGGCGGCATCATTAGGGATGTGCTTGCGATGGGAGCACGTCCGACCGCTATTTTGGACTCGCTCCATATGGATAGAATCGTAGACGGGATAATCGAAGGGATTTCTGATTATGGAAATTCAATTGGAGTTCCAACAGTCGGAGGAGAACTGCGCATCTCAAATTTTTACAAACACAATCCTCTTGTGAATGTCATGGCTGTTGGTGTCGGCAGGAATGAGCATTTAATCGAATCGAAAGCATCACGTCCTGGACAAGTTATCGTCATATTCGGCGGAGCAACAGGAAGAGATGGTATACATGGTGCTTCATTCGCTTCGGAAGATTTAACGGGCGAGAAGGCAAATAAATTGTCTATCCAAGTTGGAGACCCATTTGCTGAGAAATTGCTCATTGAAGCATTCTTAGAAATGGTTGAAAAGGATTTAGTTGAGGGAGCTCAGGATCTTGGCGCAGGCGGTGTTCTTTCAGCGACAAGCGAGCTCGTTGCAAGAGGTGGGCTTGGCGCTATAGTACACCTTGATAAAGTGCCTTTAAGGGAACCAGATATGATACCGATAGAGATTCTCATAAGCGAAAGCCAAGAGCGAATGGCAGTTGTAACTTCGCCAGAAAGAGCACAGAAGGTTTTGGAAATCGCAAGAAAACACTTACTCTTTGGAGAAATAGTAGCAGAAGTCACTGACGGTGGTCGTTATGTAGCAAAATATAAAGATGAAACTGTGCTCGATGTACCAGCTTCACTGCTTGAGGAATCACCCGAAGAGCCGATATACGAATACACTCCTTCCGAAATGCCGAAATTCAAATGGCTCAGATTTAAAGAAGTCGATGCACATGATGTTTTTGAGAGATACGACTACATGGTAGGCACAGATACGATATTGCCACCCGGCTTAGGACCAGCTGTCATGAGAGTTAAAGACTACTCCAATATGAAGTCATCTGTGGGATATTCTCTGGCTATACACAGTCGAGCAGATATTAGCACACAGAGTCCATACTGGGGAGCTTACATAACTGTCCTCGAAGCGATAAGGAAAACACTATCAGTTGGTGGAGAACCAATAGCGATAACAGATGGTATAAATTATGCAGATCCTGACGTAGAGCCGATGGGATTAGCCGCACAGATGAGGGGCTTGAAAGATGTTTGTGAAGCTTTCAACGTACCTGTTGCATCGGGTAACGCCTCTCTTTACAACACGTACAAGGGAAAAGGCATCCCGCCAACTCTCGTTGTTGGAATGGTTGGGAAAGTGGGAAATATGAATATTCCCAGACCCAAGAAAGGACCTATTTACGCTGTCGGATACCACGATTTTGAATTAGGCAGAGAAAAGCATTTCCAAGATGAAATAAAAAACATTTCAAGGCAGGGCTTATTCATTGTTTCAATGCACGATTTCAGCAGAAATGAAACTTTGAGGTCTGCTCTGAGAAAACTTGGATACAACCTGAAATTATCAGTTCCAAGGACCGAACCGATCCACCAAATGATTCTCGTTTTTGGAGAACCGAAAACAGCCCTTCCTGTTAAGAGAATAGGATTTTGTTATTGATACTCATTTAGACTTATTAATGGTAGTTAATAAATAGCGGTACCAGGGAAGGTACCGCTATAATTTTCGATAATAATTTTTCTGTTGCCTTTTTTTGTAACTTGTGTAGTATAATTTCAATAGATTGCTATTCTTCTAAAGAAGGGGGGAAGTTGTATGAAGTGGTATTTAAGAATAACTCTTGCGGTCTTTCTGAGCTTAATCATGACAGTTACTTTTGCTGAAGGAACAACAGAACACACCCATGCAGAAGGTGAAGAGTGTACTTGCGAAGTTCTAGATAGCAGGGAGATTGACGTATCTCAAGAACAGCCAGATATACTCCTCGACACACATGAAGAGTTGTATCAGAAAATTTCAGAGTTGGAGGAATTAGTGGCACTGCTTTACGAACTGGCAGATGCAAAGTTATCAGTGGATGACTTTTATGGGTTTTCAGATTTTACAGAAGAACGACTGAACGAACTTGAGGCAAAGGTTTTGAATATCGAAAGCCTTTCTGCAAATCTTGAAGATGTATTCGTAACCCTTGATATTCACGATGGGGATATTTTGAAAATTTATGATCTTGTTGGAACACTGTCTGATAAATTGTTGAACATTGAAGATGCGATAGCAGATAAAGAAAAAGTATTCGAAGAACTCGAAACGCTCAGTTTGCGCATAGACATGCACGACCAAGACATAGTAAATATTTTCGACATTCTTTCTACAAAAGCCGATGCAACGCAAGTCGAAGAACTCGCATCTAAAATTGAAACGTTGGAACTTATCAAAGAGTTTGATTTTACGGCTATGATTGGTCGTATAGCCCTTCTCGAAGAGTATACAAACATAATATACGAGATTGTAGGCAGTAAACCATCGTTTGAAGATGTGGAAGATATGTTAGCACCTCTTAAGACTGAGGGTATGAATTCACTAAGTGACAGGATGGATTTGCTTGAAGAATATGTAAACATGGTATACGATGCTACAAGCGAAAAACCATCTGTCGAAGAAGTACAAGACATGATATCGCCACTAAAAGACGATATCGCTGACCTGTCATCAAAGCTGTCCGCACTTTCCACAAAGTTCAACTCGCAAGAGATAGATATCTTGAAACTGTACAATTCAGTTTCGAAACTCGCAGAAGAAGTACAAAAGCTCGCAGGGAAAGTATCGCTCTTAGAAACGATGATACGCGACTTGAATCAAAGAGTTGGCAAGTGAAACTTTAAAATAAGAATAGAAAGGGGCGGTTACCCGCCCCTTTATTTTTTAGTATTTTGTATTAATTTCGTCCCATAAACTCTTTATTTCCTCAGAATTTTCTCTTAAAATCTCGAGCAATCTCGGATCAAAATGCACTGGTCTCGTCCTTCCATCTCCCTCCAAGATTATCTTCACCGCCTCTTCGTGCGATAACGCCTTTTTGTACGGTCTTTCTGATCTCAATGCATCGTATACATCAACTAACGCCACTATCCTCGCTTCTATCGGTATCTCTTCGCCCTTCAGCCCTTCCACATATCCAGTTCCATCCCACTTTTCATGGTGGTATTTCGCTATGTTCCTCGCCACTTCGAAATATTTTGAATCCCCAAGTAGCTTAGCTCCATGCTCTACGTGGCGCTTCATCGTCTCGAATTCTTCATCTGTCAATTTGCCTGGCTTAGTCAATATCTCCTTCGGCACTAAAATTTTCCCTATATCATGCAATGGTGCAAATATTCTTATCTTTTCAACAAAATCCTTCTCTAACCCAAGCTTACCAGCAAAATATGCCGAAAGTTCCCCAACACGTTCGATATGGTTGCCTGTCACTTCGTCGTAGCTTTCTGCAATCATCGATAGTTGACGAGCGAAAGAAAGGTACGAATCTTCTACTTCTTTTGAAAGGCTTTCCAGATTCACATATGCATCTTCGAGCTCTTCATTAGTAGCTTTTAATTCCTGCAAAGTTGCTGACAAATCCTCCGCCAAGTTTCCATATTCTCGAACCATCTCAGATATTTCAAGAACATTGCATGTTTCGTCAACAGGTGTGTACATATGGGTCCTCGAAAATTCTTTCATGGATGATACAATCGACTCAAACGGCAAAGAAAATTGATACGCAATCTTTCTAGCTACGAATTTTAAAAGAAGCAGAACGAAAAGTGTTATTAATATCATGAGAACAAGCCCCACCAATACCGGCACCAAGAATGGTGTTAAATTAAATTTGACGTGGAGTACCACAGGTGATATGCTAATCTTCTCATCCTCGTACTTGAATATGTCAGCAAACTCTACCTCTGCAAAAGCCTTCTTAAAATATCTCTTTCCGCTCCTAATAACATCCCAAACTATCTTTTCAACCTCACTTAGTGGTTCTTTATACTTTTCGATGGCGTAGACCTGCTTGATTTCACCTTCCTTGACAAAGGAGTAAACATGAAACTCTTTTACATCAAGCGAGTTCAATATAATTTCAATATGTTCGAAAAGATTCTCGCCAAGCTTATCCGTCAATTTTCCTACATAGTAACCTTGAGGTAGCTTGAGGTATATGTACTTCAAAATTGTGTCTTCATAAACCACCATGCTTATATAGTGTTGATAATCATCTTTGAGATATTTTTTAACTTCATTCGGAATTTCGGTGGCTCGTTCAAAAATTATGTTCTCTACACTTTCAGGTGTCGAAATCGAACAGCTGAAAAAATTGCTTTCTGTCATTGAGAAGTAACCTGTCATTACTCTTTCATTTATGAATTCTTGAATACCTCTTGCAATTGCTAAGTTTCTCATTCGAGTAATTCTATCAACTTCATCATCAATAATTCTCCAGGTGTTTTTCTGCAAGTTGTCGAGTCTATCCCTGTACATCGACACTACAACTGCAGAAACTGAAATATAAGCAACAGTAAGTAAAGCAAGAGTGATAGCTACCATCTGAGTAAATCTCAATTCTAAAAAATGTCTCATTTTAATGCTTTCCTTCGGCTTTTTTCGGCTGAACATTCGTTTTTTCACCTCTTTTTAATAATTTAACGTGGTTTTTTCTTATATTATTTTAGCATATGGATTCTCGATTTGATTAAAAAATGACGAACCAAAATTTAAAAAAACAAAAACGCCACGGAAAAACCGTGGCGTTGAATGTAACTATTGGTCTGGGCGGTGGGACTTGAACCCACGACCACCAGATCCCGATTCTGGCGTTCTAGCCATCTGAACTACGCCCAGAGTTGTTTGTATTCTGTAAATTATTTTATCATAGAAATCCGTTTTATCAAGATGGACATATAATGAATCGTCATTTAATGATGGAATTTTTGTCTTTTGATTAATCTGCATAGTACCGTGATATAATATTAGTGTATCGCTTCTTAGATATTATGGTTTGCAAATACTGGAGGTGTTGACGTGCCACATTACAAGGTTCTGATAGTTGACGACTCCAAGACTGTCCATACTGAATTGAAATCAATTTTGAGTGAAATCAACTTTGAAAGCGAAGATCTTGAAATAGAGCAGGCGTATGGTTACGAAGACTTCCGAAAGATATTTGTACCGGAAAAGTACGCTCTTGTAATGACAGACTTAGTTATGGAAAAGGATGATTCAGGCATAGAAGTAATAAACCATATTAGACATATATGTAATGATTCAAGAACGAGAATTGTTCTCATGACGGCAAATCCTGAGAAGATTCCGCCCGATCTACTAACGAGAGATTACGATATCAACGCATACATAGACAAAAATAAAACAAGCGATTTTATGACCAAGCTTACAGTGATTTCAATGCTCAAAACTTACAAGGATATATGCTCACTAGAGAAGGCGATGACTTCATTGGAGAAAATTGTGAAAGAAGCTCCCGAGATGAATCTTTCGGAACTTCTCATAAATGCATTTTTTCAAATCAGGACGTTTTTGTCACTCCGTGATTCAAAGCTGAATATCACTTCTGAAATCTTTGTCAATGGAGAAAGGATCTTCCCTCCAAAAAACATAAGAGTAGAAAATCACTACCTTCCAAACCAATACAACTATAAGATCAACATTAAACATAATGCTGTAAAGTTCTCCTTGTACACTTCGCGTGATTTGAAGGCTTTCGAGTCTGCTTATGTAAATTCTTTACTAAAGAATATAGAAAGCGCTTTTGTTCAGAAGGAAGGATTTGATGTTGAAGATGAATTCGTCTTGATGATTTCCAAGCTCGTCGAGGCAAGGTCCGAAGAAACAGGAGAGCATGTTAATAGAGTATCGGAAATTGCAAAGTTTTTGGCACAACTTTCTGGTCACAATTCGAGGGATGTGAAGTTAATTCACGGTGCTGCCGCACTGCATGACATAGGAAAAGTTGGAATTCCAGACTATATACTCAATAAGCCCGCTAAGCTTGATGATAAGGAGTTCGCAATAATGAAAGAACATACTTTGATAGGTTTTGAGCTTCTGAGAAATTCATCGCTCAAGATCTTTCAACTGGGTGCCGTCATAGCTTTGGAACACCACGAGAGATGGGATGGAACAGGCTACCCATATGGTTTGGAAGGTGAGCAAATCACACTCGAATCTAGAATAGCTCAGATTGCCGACGTTTTCGAAGCATTAACTCATGACAGGTGTTATAGACCCGCATGGTCGCTTGAAAAAGCCATAGAATATATGAACGATATGAAAGGAAAACAGTTCGACCCGTGGCTCATAGAACTGTTTAACAGGCATTTAAGAGACTTTGTACAAATTGTTCAGGATAGACAAAGTGAAGACACTTTCTAATCACTGCTTTGAAGATTTTCAACAAATCTGTTTAGATTTTCAATAGCTTTGGCAAAATCTTTTGGGAGTCGTGCTATGAATCTCATCTTTTCGCCTGTCCTTGGGTGGTAAAATGATAGGCTAAGTGCATGGAGCATCTGCCTGTATATTTCAAATTGCTCGTCTTCTTTCGCTCTTCCATAAACTTCATCGCCCATCAGCGGATGTCCTATGTATTTCATGTGCACCCTTATCTGATGAGTCCTGCCCGTTTTCGGATATGCAAAAACCAGAGAGCCAATATTTCCAAATCTCCTAACAACTTTATAATGCGTGAGTGCAGGTTTTCCATATTCAGACTGTGTCGTTGTCATCTTGACTCTAAGCACAGGGTTTCTCGCTATGCTTATCTCAATATCACCCTCAGGTCTTGCAGGAACACCCTTAACAAGGCAAACATAAAGTTTTTCAGTCAATCTGTCTTTGAATTGCTTTGTAAGTGATTGGTGCGCTAAATCATTCTTAGCTATCACCATCACTCCGCTTGTATCTTTATCAAGTCTGTGCACTATCCCAGGCCTCATTACCCCGCCTATACCTTGCAAGTCCTTGCAATGATACAGCACTGCATTAACAATGGTTCCTGATGTGTGCGAAGGAATTGGATGGGTGATTATGCCTGGCTGTTTGTTTATCACCAGTATATCTTTATCTTCATAGATTATGTCAAGCGGTATATTCTCCGGGAGAATCTCCGGAAGTTTCGGTTTCTCCGGAACCTTCAAGGTAATTATATCCCCAGACTTCACCTTGTAGCTCGGCTTCTTCGAAGTCCCATTGACCAGCACTTCCCCGCTTTTGATAGCCTTCTGTATGTAAGTCCTCGAGATCCAGTCTGGAGTCTTTTCCATTACGAATTTGTCGAGTCTCCAGCCGTCTTCTCTGTTCGTCACTTGTATGTCCATCAGTTCTGTTCGGTCTGTATCTTCTGTATATACCTCTTGAAATTGTGCCATCTGTTAACGTCTCACCTGCACTTTTTGATCTATCTTTACTTTTCCGATGCGAGAAAATCGGTCCGTGTTTAAGTTCTTCCCTAATAAACCACATGCCTAAGCCAACTGTACCTATCGTAATGAATATATCGGCAACGTTGAAAACAGTGGGCCAACCCAGAAGGGTTATGAAATCAACAACATAACCGTATCGGATTCTATCTATGAGATTCCCGAGCGCACCGCCTAATATAAAACCAAGCATTGTTTGGGTGAATTTGTTAAGTTTGAAAAACAGAGGTATAGTTGACAGTCCAATTATAATAACGAGGGTGAGGTAAATGACAATCTCTTTCACACCCGCAAACAGTCCAAACGAAATGCCTCTGTTTGTAGCATGTGTTAAGAAGAATATGCCGTAGATTCTCTTAATCGTTCCAAGCGGTATGTATAAAGTCGTGAGATGCTTGGTTATTTGATCAAGCGTAAGTGCTAAAACAAGCCAGAACATCTAATCATTCCCTATCAAAAATATTTGAAATGAGTACTTCAGATTTTTCTGTAGATGAAAGGACTCGCCACTTCGAGACCCAAATTTCTGTAATTGAATATCCTTTCCGTATTTCCTACAAATAATATTCCACCAGGTCTTAAGCTTTCCGCAAATTTTCTGTAGAGTTGGTCTTTTGCCTCCATTTCAAAATATATTACAACGTTCCTGCACATTATCAGGTCGAGTCCTTTTTCAAATGGATCCTGCAACAAGTTGTGCCTCTTAAATTGAACGCGAGCTTTTACGTTTGGTTTCACGATGTATTTGCCATCTCTTACGATAAAGTACTTCTGTATGTACTCTAACGGTGTGCTCACCATTGATCTTTCTTCGTATTCACCAATTTGCGCTCTCGTTAGAACGCCCATATCTATATCGGTTGCAAGTACCTTTGCTGTTGGTGGAGCTTTTAATTCTTCAAGAAGTATGGCGAGCGTGTACGGCTCTTCGCCAGAAGAACAACCGGCACTCCAAGCTTTAAATCTTGCACCGCTTTCTTTTAAAAGTTCAGGCAGGAATGTCTTCTTAAGTTCTTCCCATTTTTCTGGATTTCTGAAGAATTCCGTCACGTTTATTGTTAGTTTGTCAAGGAATTCGTCTTTTTTCTTATTATCTTTCATAATCAAGTCAAAGTATTCTTTATAACTCTTGCAGTTGTACTTTCTTATTAGCATTTCAATGCGTCTCTTCATTCTCTCAGGCTTGTAGCCGGAAAGGTCGAGCCCCATCGTTTCTTTTATCTTGCCAACAAACCATTCAAACTGATCCCAAGGAAGTTCTGGAATATCACCAGACTGGAAACTCGACATCCAGGCGAACTTCTTTTCCTTGAAGTCGTCCAACGACATAGACTCCACCTACCTTCCAAATCACTCTTCCAATTATAGTATCGTTTCCATCTATATTATCGTTTACAATATTGATTTCAAAGTTATCCGCTTTCAGAGCTATTCCGTTTACTAAATCGAAGCTGTTTGCACTATCTAATGAGTGATAAATTAGCGTATAAAGAACGATGTTCTTTTCTGATAAAAAGAAACCTACACCTGTCTTTTCTCCTGTGAAAAGGTAAACTATGTTGCCGATTCCAAAGTTAAACCCATATTGTGTGCGTTCTACAAACGCGTACAAATTAGCTGAGCCTATGGGGATTCTTATAGAGGCGTTGACTGCCGACGCGGAACCTAAGATCGAAAAATTCTCGGTTTTATGGATTAGTCCGCTACCTGCGTATCCTGTGCCTGCCCACGTGGCATACCAAACTTTCTGAGCAGGGTTGAAAAAAGTTGAGAAAGGAATAGAGGTATTAAAAGCGGTGTAAGTAACCTTATACGGAGCCTCGATGAATTCAAACGATTCGAAAAGATTTGAGATATCAGGCTTTATAAGTATAAAACCAGCGTTCTCTGTTAGAGGTATATCCACATCGAACTTGGCTTTGAATTTCCAGAAAGAAAAATCGTACTTAGCATTTAACTTCATCGTAGTATCAAACGGAGAGACGCCAAAGTAGAGCGTCTCTCCATTTGATATCTGGTTAAGTAGTATTAAAAATGCAAACGTCATCACAAAAATAGGAATTCTTTTCCTGAATTTCTTCCCTGGATAGTCTTTTGCCTTTTTCAAAAGTTCCAACCCCAAGTTAGTTTTGGTTTAAGTTTTAGCCTTCGAGTTTCGCCATTATCGCTTCGAGTTCTGCATCATCAATATCGAAGTTGCCAAATACTTCTTGAACATCGTCGTTGTCTTCGAGTGCATCTATAAGTTTGAGAACCTTTTCTGCTTCCGAACCTGTTACCTTAACGCTGTTCTTTGGTTTGTACGTAATCTTTGCTTCTCCTGTAAATCCGTTGCTTGCAAGTGCTTCTTTCACACTTGTTAGAGATTCTGGAGCTGCGTAAACGAGTACTGGATCTCCCTCTTCTATATCTTCTGCACCTGCATCGATTGCAAGAAGCGTGAATTCATCCATGTCAGAGATCTTCTCTGCAGGAATTTCAATAACTCCCTTTCTTTCAAATATCCATGCAACTGAACCGCTTTCTGCTAGTGAACCGCCGTTCTTGCTGAGGATGTGCCTGAGTTCTTGAGCTGTCCTGTTCTTGTTATCTGTGAGTGCAAGTATGTAAAGTGCTACTCCACCTGGTGCATATGCTTCGTAAATTATTTCTTCATATCTTTCGCCTTCGAGTTCACCCGTACCTTTTTTGATTGATCTTTCAACGGTGTCTTTTGGCATGTTCGCATCTCTTGCTTTTTCTAAAACTGCTCTTAGTCTTGGGTTCGTATCTGGATTTCCACCGCCTTCTCTTGCTGCTACGATGATTTCTCTAATCAACTTTGTGAATATCTTCGATCTTTTCGCGTCCTGTGCAGCCTTCCTGTGTTTAATATTCGCCCACTTATTGTGACCTGACATACTCTCTTCCTCCTTAAAAAATTTTCATTTAAAATTATCTTTCTCCCGGTTTTATTACCTTATCTATTATACCATATTCCTGTGCTTCTTGAGCACTCATGAAAAAGTCCCTGTCGGTGTCTTTTTCTATTCTTTCAATGTCTTGCCCAGTATGCTTGCTTAGAATATCGTTAATTATGTGCTTGATTCTGAGTAGTTCCTTCGTGAGTATCTCCACATCTTTGGCAGTACCTTCCGCTCCGCCGAGTGGTTGGTGTATCATAATCCTGCTGTTTGGCAATGCGAAACGCTTACCTTTCGCACCGGCAGCAAGAAGAACTGCCCCCATTGAAGCAGCTTGACCGACACATATGGTTGCAACATCGCATTTCACGTACTGCATTGTGTCGTATATCGCAAGTCCTGCTGTCACCAATCCGCCAGGCGAGTTGATGTAAAGCTGGATGTCTTTATCAGGGTTTTCTGCTTCTAAGAAAAGTAACTGAGCAACGACGAGGTTCGCAACGTGATCATCGATCGCACTGCCGAGGAATATAATCCTGTCTTTCAACAACCTTGAGTAAATGTCGTATGCTCTTTCGTATCTCCCAGTTGTCTCTATAACTATGGGCACATACTGGTCAAAAATCTTTTTCATTTCTTTATCCATCAAATATCATCCCCTCTTGAGAGGCTTAAAATCTTGTTATTTATTCCTCTTTTCCCTCTTCTTTTTCTTTGAAGGAAACTTCCTCAATCTGTGCTTTCTCAGAAAGTATCTTTGCAACCTTTGACTCCACTATTTCCATTATTACTTCATTCCTGATGTCCTGCCTTCCTTTGATTATCGCTTCTGCTCTGTCCGGGCTGACTCCCCACTCGACAGAAACTCTTTCTGCGTATGCCTTTATATCTTCATTGTCAACCTTTATATCATTTTCTTCGGCAACTTTCTTGACAACAAGGTCTTTCTTAATCATGTTTATGTAATAGCTTCTTAACTCCTCAACGAGCTTTTCTTCGCTTCCATAGTTCTGGACATATGCATCGTACTTTCCTTCTTCTTTCAGATTGTCGATGATATTTTCAACAGCTCGCTGTATTGTTCTTTCACTGATATTTATCTGTGCAATTGATGGTATCTGGTCAATTATCTGCACTCTATATGAATCTCCGAGTTCTCTGTCGTATATTTCTTTTCCTTCACTCTTAAATTTGTCTTTAAGTTGGTCAACTGTTTCAACGTTTTCAACAGCCAAAGATTTGACGAATTCGTCTGTAAGTTCTGGAAGTATTCTGTTGTACACTTCCTGAACTTCAAGGATGTATTTGTAAACTATCTTCTCTTCGCCTTTTTCGAATGTCTTTTCAAATTCAACAACATCGCCTTTTTTCTTTCCGTAAAGTTGTTTCACAACATCACGTTCGTCATCTTTGAGGAGCACATATTCCCTTTCTTCGCCGTCTCTAACTTTCTTTTCACCGAGCAAGACGGTTTCCTTAACCTTAACCATGTCACCTTCTTTGGCCTCATCTTCCTTTGGTTCCAATATTGCGTGTTCTTCTATGACGTATTTTACCCTCATGTCGACATATCCTTCAAGTACTTCTTCTTCCTTGGCTTTTCTAATCTTCAACTGAGCCGGGTCAAAGTTAACTTCTGGCTCGAGGTGGAGTTCAACGGTGACTTTGCCACCTTCTGGTGAAATCTTCACGTCTGCTATAACTGGGGGAAGGAGCAGACTAACACTTTCCTTGTCGAGTTCCTTTTCTGCTTCTTTGATTGCCTCATCTGCAACATAGATATCGTAGAATGCTTCTTTGAGTCTGAGTTTGTAAACTTCCTTTGGAACTCTGCCAGGTCTGAATCCTTCGATATGGTATTTTCTCTTATTCAATTCTTCAACTGTTTTGTCTTCGAGTCTTTTTATGTCCGCACTGTCGAA
Organism: Fervidobacterium riparium; assembly: GCF_025370035.1. NCBI lineage: Bacteria > Thermotogati > Thermotogota > Thermotogae > Thermotogales > Fervidobacteriaceae > Fervidobacterium > Fervidobacterium riparium. The sequence goes on along the minus strand of NZ_CP009277.1, from coordinate 1,572,372 downwards.
TGTGTATTCGCGGATTATAACATTTTCCTCTTTGCTGATTTCTTTGACTTCCATTCTTGCACCTCCATTTTCCCGTTTTCCACTATCACTTTAAAAAGGGGCGTTCAGCCCCTCCTTTTAAATACGACTAATCAATTCACTATTATTCTCGATTACTCCTCTACAAGCTGGAGAACTGATAGTTCAGCACCGTCTCCTCTTCTCGCACCGACTTTTATAACTCTTGTGTATCCACCGTTTCTTGAAGCGTATTTTGGAGCTATTTCGTCAACAAGTTTGTTAACAAGCTGCCTATCTCCAAGTTCTGCAAATATTTGTCTTCTGATCGCTACGCTTTCATCTTTGTTTTCATTCTTGATCTTGTACGCTTTAACTGCTTTTGTAATGAGCTTTTCAACGTATTCTTTACCTACTTTTGCTTTTACTGTTGTGGTCATTATCGTTCCGTGCTCGATGATTTCTTTTGCGAGGTTTCTCATCAACGATACCCTGTGAGTACCGTATCTATTCAGTTTATTTCTCTTCATCCTGTGTCTCATTTCATTTGTCCCCCTTTCTTAGCGAAAGACCGAATTTTTCGCGGAGTTTTTCTTTTACTTCGTCAAGTGATTTGGTACCAAAATTCTTTATCTTGAGTAGTTCTTCTTCTGTTCTATCGAGCAAATCTCCAATTGTTTCTATTTTATCTCTCTTCAGGCAGTTCAGCGACCTTGCGGAGAGGTCAAGCTCTTCTATTTTCTTAGACGCAACGTCTTCCGTTGATGCAAATTCTTCTGAAACGGGTATTGCCTCTTGATAAGTCGGGATTGGCAGTTCTTCAACATCGCTAAGGCTCTGTTCTATGAAGTTGAAGTGGTCAAGAATTATCTTAAGTGAGTGCTTGAGCGCCTCTGAAGGCTTGACACTCTTCTTCGTCCATATCTCAAGAACAAGCTTTTCAAAGTCTGTTCTCTTATCAACACGGACATTTTCCACAAGCCAGTTCACTTTGATAACTGGACTGTATACTCCGTCAAGCACAATCCAGCCTATTTCTGGTCTCTCGTTTCTTTCGCTTGCCGGAATAAAACCTTTTCCAGAAGTTGCATACAACTCTATTTCAACATCAGCATCTTCATTAAGCGTGGCTAAGTAATGATTCGGATTTACCACCACGACACCGGCTGGGCAGTTAATATCTTTCGCAGTAAGTATGCCCGGTCCTTTTTTGTTAATTGTCAACTTAACAGGTGATTCGACGTAGGACTCAACACGCAGCTGTACTTTTTTGAGGTTAAGGAGTATTTCCATTATATCCTCCTTAACACCATCGATTGTGTCGAACTCGTGGTACTTTTCTGGGTTGATGAACCTCACGTCAGTGATTGCAAAACTTGGAATAGATGAGAGCAGGACTCTTCTGAGAGTATTGCCTATAGTAACCGCGTACCCCTTTTCAAGCGGGGACATGGAATACCTTGCATAGTAATGGTCTTCGTGTTCCGCCTGCTCTTCGAGTTTGAACTTTCTTCCAAAAGTTTGAAGCATTAATATCACCTCGAGTAGAATTCAACAATAGCTTGTACGTTGACTGGTAGGTCTGTAACCTCTTCGAGTTTTGGATTTCTAACGTATACGCCTTTGAATTGTTCGTAATCTGCTTCAAGCCAAGGAGCGATTGCTTTGCCTTTGTTGAGTTCTATAGCCTGTTTTACTGGCTCAATGCTCCTGCTGTTGTCTTTTATTGATATTACATCGCCCGGTCTTACTTGGTAAGAAGGAATGTCAACTTTCTTACCGTTTACAAGTATGTGGCCGTGTGAGACAAGTTGTCTTGCCGTGCGTCTATTGATGGCAAATCCAAGTCTATATACCACGTTATCAAGTCTTCTTTCAACCTGGGCAACCAAGTTTTCACGGGTGTCGCCAGATTGTTTTGCTGCTCTCTCATAATAAATTCTGAACTGTTTTTCAAGAACGCCGTATATTCTCTTCATCGTTTGTTTTGCTCTAAGTTGCAATCCGTATTGTGTCAACTTTTTCTTTTCCCTACCGTGTTGTCCAGGTGCGAAAGGTCTTTTGTCAAATGGACACTTTTCGCCGAAGCATCTGTCGCCTTTGAGGTAGAGCTTCATTCCTTCTCTTCTACAAAGTTTGCACAAAGGTCCTGTATGTCGTGCCATTATTTTCCCTCCCTATTGAGCACCAAAAGGTTATACTCTTCTTCTTTTTGGTGGTCTGCAACCGTTGAATGGAATTGGTGTTGCATCCCTGATGTTTTCAACTTCTAAACCCGCTGCTTGTAGTGTTCTTATCGCTGTCTCTCTTCCAGCACCAGGTCCTTTAACAACTACGTCGACCCTCTTGATTCCCATCTTAACTGCGTCTTTTGCTACTTTATCAGCAGCGAGCTGTGCTGCGTATGGAGTACCTTTTCTCGTTCCTTCAAAACCTGCGGTTCCTCCGCTTCCCCAGCTCAGAACATGACCGTTCGGGTCTGTTAAACTGATAATTGTGTTATTGTACGTTGATTTGATGTGAACTACACCGTGGTCAACGGCAGCTCTCTTTTTTGGCTTTGCTTTTGAACGACCTTTCGCCATTTGATTTTCCCTCCTTTAAACCTCTTCAACTCGTTCGTGCTACTTATTTACCTTTTTTCTTAATCCTGCTTGGTCTTGGACCTTTACGAGTCCTTGAATTTGACCTTGTCCTCTGACCTCTTACCGGAAGTCCGAGTTTGTGCCTTAAGCCGCGGTAACACCCTATATCCATTAACCTCTTTATATTCCTCATTACTTCCGTTCTGAGTTCACCTTCAACTTTGTAGTTCTGCTGAATGAACGATGCGATTTTACTTATTTCATCTTCTGTGAGGTCTTTAACTCTCTTATCTGGGTCTACGCCTGTTCCTTGACAGATTTCAAGCGCTCTTGTTGGACCTATACCGTAAAGGTATCTCAATGCGATGTGTACTTTCTTATTGCTCGGTATTTCAACACCAACGATACGAGCCATTAATCTCCCTCCTCAAACTTTTTCCTAATTATAACTTATCCTTGTCTTTGATTGTGTTTTGGATTTACCTTACAGACTACAAATACTTTACCTCTTCTTTTGATAATCTTGCAGTGTTCACATCTTTTTCCCACAGATGCTTTTACTTTCATGTTTATCGCTCCTTTCAGAGATTTATTAATTTCAATTTTCCTTATTCTTCGTCGTCCAAAATTTCTTCTTCGCCTTTTGCGTCTATCTTCTTTCTGTAAACTATGCGCCCACGGGTGAGATCGTAAATAGTTAACTCAACAACCACCCTGTCTCCAGGAACTAACCTGATGAAGTTCTTTCTCATCTTTCCTGATACGTGGGCTAAAACTTTAAATCCGTTGTCTAACTGGACTCTGAACATAGCATTTGGCAGTGCTTCAACTATTGTTCCTTCCATTCGTATGACGTCTTCCTTGTTTTTCAGAAAAATCACCTCTCAAATTCCCAAGGAAACTTAAACACTTAACAACGCTCACTTAGTGTTAAAATTTCACAACCGTCGTCCGTTACTAAGACCGTGTGTTCGAAGTGTGCAGACCTCTTTCCATCAACCGTAACAACTGTCCAACCATCATCTAAAATTACTACGTGCCAGCCGCCTTCAGTAACCATAGGTTCTATTGCAATTGTCATTCCAGCTTTTAGAACTATTCCTGTACCCGGCTTTCCATAGTTTGGTACTTGTGGGTCTTCGTGAAGAGCCTTTCCAACGCCGTGGCCTACAAAATCTCTTACAACTCCAAATCCGTGCTTTTCTACATAATTCTGTACAGCGTAAGATACATCACCTAATCTAACACCTGCTTTGACTGTCTTGATTGCTTCAAGCAATGACTCGTAAGTTACTTTCACAAGTTCTTTTCCTCGTTCATCTGTTTCACCGACTACGTAGGTTACCGCACCGTCTCCGTAATATCCTTCATAAACAGCGCCTACGTCAATCGAAACGATGTCGCCATCTTTAAAGATTTTCGACTTGAGCGGAAAACCGTGAATAACCTCGTTGTTAACTGATACTGTTGTTATGTATGGATAGCCTCCGTACCCTTTAAAAGCGGGCTTGCAATTCATTTCCTTCAACGTCTTTTCTGCCATGAGCTCTATATCGAAAGCGGTTGATCCTTTAACGACATAGTCTTTTGCCCTTTTGAGAATTTCAGCAACCGCCCGCCCGGCTATCTTCATCTTTTCAATTTCATCTTTTGTCTTGATTCTTATCATTCTTATTCCAAACCACCTAATATATTAAACAACATTTTCATTACTTCTTCTACACTTTTTCTACCATCTAAGGTAAAAAGTTTGTTTTGATTTCTATAATATTCGATTAAGGGCGATGTTTTCTCGATGTAGACTCTGAATCTACCTCTCACAACATCTTCCTTGTCATCGTCTCTCTGTATCAAATGTCCACCGCAGTCATCGCAAATTCCCTCTACCTTTGATGGAAGTGTTATGAGGTTGTAGACCTTACCGCACTTTGAGCATACTCTCCTTGTCGATATCCTTTGTACAACCGTCTCTTCATCTACTTCGAAATATAGTGCTCCCGTCAACGCCTTTCCCATCTTGGTAAGCATATTGTCGAGTGCCTGAGCCTGGTTGAGTGTCCTTGGATATCCATCGAGTATGAAACCTTTGTCGCAGTCCGGCTGTTGTAGTCTTTCTTCCACAAGTGCGTTTGTGAGCTCATCTGGTACAAGGTTTCCTGAATTGACTATATCCTGAACCTTTTTACCCAACTCCGTACCCTTCGCAATTGCTTCTCTGAATATGTCTCCTGTTGAGATGTGTGGTATGCTGTACTTTTCTACTACCCTCTTCGCGTAGGTTCCCTTACCTGCGCCCGGAGGTCCTAAAAAAATCAGGTTCATGCATTTCACCTTCTCGTGCCGCAGATTACTTTAGGTTACTTTCTGCCAGCTATTTTACCCTTCTTAACGAAACCTTCGTAATTTCTCATTATCAAGTGCGCCTCTAACTGCTGTGCTATATCAAGTGCAACACCGACAGCGATAAGCGCACTCGTACCACCGAGCCAGATGTTAACTCTTGTTATGCCTTCAACCAAGTATGGGAGCAGAGAAATGCCAACCAAGAATATCGCGCCAAGGAACGTAACTCTGTTGAGCACGTACGTGATGTACTCTTCTGTTGGCTTACCTGCCCTGATTCCAGGGATAAATCCACCGTATCTCTTTATGTTTTCAGATATATCCTTTGGATCTATCACAACTACGCTGTAGAAATATGTGAAGAAGAATATTAAGAGTGCGTATACGACTATCATGAGTGGGTTCTGCATTCCGAAAAGCTTAATTGCCCACTGCGCACCAGTAATCTGAGCGATCGCTTCCGGTATGCTGACGATTGCCCATGCGAAGATTATAGGAATAACGCCAGAGTGGTTTACCTTTATTGGCAGGTGCGTGCTTGTGCCACCGTATATTCTTCTTCCTACCATTCTTGTTGCGTATTCTATCTTTATTCTTCTCTCTGCTTGCTGCACGTAGATTATCGCTATGATCATGAATATTGCAACTGCAACTAAGAATATCCAACCAAAGATGTTAAGATTTCCGAGGACTGCTGTTCTAAAATATGCTGGGTATCTCGAAACAATACCTGCGAAAATCATTATACTGACGCCGTTTCCGATACCTTTTTCCGTAATTCTATCACCTATCCAAAGGAGGAACATCGTACCTGCAACAAGTGATACTGTTGAAACAAACGAGAAGAGCCATGCGTTGACAGCAATTATTCCTTGATAGCTCCTTGCCAAACCGAAAGAAACAACGAACGATTGCAGTGCTGCAAGCCCAAGTGTGAGATTCTTGGTATAGTGCTGGAATTTCTTTCTTCCCTGTTCTCCTTCTTTAAGTAGTTCTTTCAAAGAAGGAATTATTGAAGCAAGTAATTGCATGATAATCGATGCGTTGATGTATGGCGTAACGCTCATTGAGAATACTGAAAATCTGCTGAACGCACCACCGGTAAAGACGTCGTAGAAACTAAGAACGCCACCGGCCAAGCCGGTGCCCTGCTTGGAAAGCGCTTCCCCCCAAGCTTTTATGTTAACTCCCGGTACTGGGACATAAATACCAAGCCTGAAAACGAGTAACATTAAGAATGTAAAGATAACCCTATCCCTAACCTCTGGAATCTTCATTGCATTCCGCAGCGCTTTCCACATTATTAGATCACCTCTATTTTACCGCCGACTTTTTCGATCTTCTCCTTAGCCTTTTCACTGAACTTGTGAGCCTTTACTGTGAGAGGTTTTGTAATTTCTCCTCTTGCAAGAATCTTGACACCATCGTATACTTTGTTGATTATACCCTTTTCAAGGAGAGCTTCTGGCGTTACTACATCGTTGTTATCAAATTTTGCTTCAAGAGTTTCAAGATTTACCACAGCATATACTTTCTTCGCAAAGTTATTGAAGCCGAACTTTGGAAGCCTTCTGTGAAGTGGTGTCTGACCACCTTCCATCCATGGTCTTACCTTGCCAGTTCCTCTTGATTTTTGACCTTTGTGACCCTTTCCTGCTGTCTTACCTTTTCCTGAACCTTGACCTCTACCGAGTCTTTTGTACTTTTTGTTTGAACCAGGGGTTGGTTTAAGATCGTCTATAGTAAGCATTTCATTTCCCCTCCTTATTCTTCAACTTCTTCTACTTTGAGAAGATGCTTTACTTTTTCTACCATTCCTCTTATCTGCGGGTTGTCATCTTTGACTACTGTCTGGTGCATCTTTCTTAAACCGAGTCTTCTGACCGTATCTTTCTGATCGTATTTGTACCCAATTGGACTTCTCACAAGTGTTATCTTAAGCTTCTTCATACATTAGCCCTCCTTCTTAACACCGCGTACTACTTGAGCAGGTGTTATGTCCCTTAGAGCAGCAACTTTCTCAATTGAGAAGAGGTTCTTTATTCCATCAACTGTTGCTTGAGCAATGACAACTGGATTTGTTGAACCCATTGCTTTTGTAAGAACGTTCTGAACACCAGCCAACTCGAGAATTGCACGGACTGTTCCGTTTGCAATGATACCAGTACCTGGCGCTGCAGGTTTCATGAGAATCTTTGCTGCGTCTTGTCTTCCAACAACTTCGTGAGGAATTGTACCCTTCACAACTGGAACTTCTATTATGTTCCTTTTAGCACTGACAAGAGCTTTCCTAATTGCATCGGGTACTTCCCTTGCCTTTCCAACACCGACGCCAACTTTTCCTTCTCTATTTCCAACGACTGCTAAAACTCTGAAAGAAAGGTTTTTTCCACCCTTAGTTACTTTTGTCGTCCTTCTTATTTCTATAATTCTCTCTTCGAATGTTTCAGCTGATTGTTTTATCTTTTCAACAATTTCTGACACTGTGAGCACCTCCTAACATTACCAAATTAGAATTTCAATCCGGCTTCTCTTGCTGCATCAGCAAGAGCCTTTATTCTACCATGGTACTTGAATCCTCCTCTATCGAAAACAACTTCCTTTACTCCTTTTGCGATAGCCCTTTCAGCAATGAGTTTTCCAACCTCTTTGGCTGCTGCCACGTTCCACGTCTTCTGGAGTTTCTCCCTGAGTTCCTTCTCAACTGTGGAAGCGGCGACTATAGTTTTGCCAGCAACATCATCTATAATCTGAGCATAGATGTGCTTTTCGCTTCTGTAAACAGACAATCTTGGTCTTTCAGGCGTTCCTGATATTCTCTTTCTTATTCTTCTGTGCCTAACAAGCCTTAATTGTTTGCGGTCTTCTCTCTTTATCACGTCTTATACCCCCTTATGCTTTCTTTCCTTCTTTGAGGTTGATGACTTCGTCTACGTACTTGATTCCTTTACCGCTATATGGGTTCGGTTCTCTCCACTTTCTTACATCTGCGGCGTACTGTCCAACTCTCTGTTTATCGATTCCGCTAACAATTATTTTGTTTGGTGCGGGAACTTCGACTTTTATATCACCTGGTATATCCATTTCAACTGGGTGTGCGTAACCGAGGCTCATCACGAGCTTGTTGCCTTGAAGTTGCGCCCTGTAACCGACACCAACGATTTCAAGTTCTTTCTTGAATCCTTCTGTTACGCCGATAACCATGTTTCTTACAAGTCTCCAGTACGTTCCTACCATTGCTTTGAACTTTCTTTCGTCGGATTTTCTCTTTGCGACCTCGAGATTTGGTTCAAACCAAACTTCGTTACCTTCGACTTTAATGTTGACATATGGATGAGTTGCGAGTTTCAACTCGCCTTTTGGACCTTTTACCTTTATTTCAGAGTCGGTGATTGTTAACTGAACATTTGCAGGTAGTACAACTGGCTTCTTAGCTATACGAGACATGGACTACACCTCCTTACCAGATGTAGGCAATTACTTCTCCACCGACTCCATGTTCTGCAGCTTCTTTGTCGGTGAGCACGCCTTTTGATGTGGATATAATCGCTATTCCAAGTCCATTTTTAACTCTTGGAAGATTATTAGAACCAACGTAGATTCTTCTGCCAGGTTTTGAAACACGGACGATTCCGTGGATAACTCTTTCCCTATTTTTTCTTGAGCCTTTGTACTTGAGCTGTAGTCTGAGAATTCCCTGTTTTCCATCTTCGATATATGTATATCCCTTAATGAATCCTTCTCTTACAAGAATATCAGCAATTGCTTTTTTCAAATTAGACGCAGGGACATCTATCTGATCTTTGAAAACAAGATTCGCATTCCTTATTCTTGTAAGCATGTCAGCTATTGGATCGCTCCACACGGTTAACACCTCCACTATTACCAGCTTGCTTTCCTAACGCCCGGGAGTTTTCCCTCGTTAGCAAGTTTTCTGAAACAAACTCTGCATATTCCAAATTCCTGATAGACTGAATGAACTCTACCGCATATGCTGCATCTTGTATATTCTCTTACCTTGTATTTCTTTGGCCTCTTCCATTTTTCAACCATTGCTTTTCGTGCCATTTAATATTACCTCCTTATTGCTTTTTGAATGGGAAACCGAGTAGCTCGAGTAACCTTCTTGCTTCTTCATCCCTCTTAGCCGTTGTTACAACAACAATATCCATACCTTGTATTCTCTTTATCTGGTCTGGAGAGATTTCTGGGAAAACGAGTTGTTCTGTTAAACCGAAGCTGTAGTTTCCTTTTCCATCGAAGGAGTTTGGATTGAGACCTCTGAAGTCCCTAACTTTTGGAAGAACGAGGTTAACAAGCTTGTAGACGAAATTGTACATTCTTGGACCTCTAAGAGTTACTTTAACACCGACGGTCATGCCTTTTCTAACTTTGAAGTTTGATATACTCTTCTTCGCTTTCGTTATCAAAGCTTTTTGACCAGCAATCATAGTAAGTTCTTTTGCATGCGCCTCAACGATTTCTTTATTCCTTGAACCTTCGCCAACACCCATATTTATAACAACTTTAACGAGTCTTGGAACTTCGTGAATGTTTTTGTATCCGAATTCTTTCATTAATGTTGGTACCACTTCGTTCAGATACCTATCTTTCAGCGGTACGAATTCGTAGGCCATTTTTTACTCCTCCTTACTTCTTATCTATGATTTCTCCACATTTCTTGCAGAATCTCACCTTTGAACCGTCTTCGAGCACCTTGAATCCTACTCTCGTTGGCTTGTCACAGCTTGGACACACGAGCATTACTTTTGACCAGTAAAGTGGGGATTCCTTTTCGATTATACCACCCTGTCTCATCTGTCCTGTCGGTCTTTGGTGCCTTTTTACAACATTGACACCTCTAACGAGCAACTTTTCTTCTTTTGGAAGAACTTGGATGACTTCTCCCCTTTTGCCTTTATCTTTACCAGAGATAACTTGCACTGTGTCACCTTTTTTTATCTTCTGTGCCATCGATTACCACCCCTTACCATACTTCTGGTGCAAGAGAGACTATCTTCATGAAACCTTTTTCTCTGAGTTCTCTTGCAACTGGTCCGAATACACGTGTACCTTTTGGTTGATTAAACTTGTCAAGGACAACTGCTGCGTTATCATCGAATCTGATGTAGCTTCCATCTGGTCTTCTTATTTCTTTTCTTGTTCTAACTACAACTGCCTTAACTACGTCACCCTTCTTTATATCTGTGTTGGGCACAGCTTCTCTAACGCTGCAAACAACTATATCACCGATTGAACCGAATTGTTTGTGTGAACCGCCAAGTACCCTTATAACTCTCAGTACTTTTGCACCTGAATTGTCCGCTGCTACGAGGTAGCTTTCGTTCTGTATCATTGGTCACTACCCCCTTCGATAATATCCTCTGTCTCTGGCGTTTCTGCAAGTTTTGAGTGCTCAAGAATTTGAACAACAACCCATCTCTTGAGTTTGCTGAGTGGTCTGGATTCTTCGATTTCTACCACATCACCGATCTTGCATGTGTTGTTTTCATCGTGAGCATAAAATTTCTTGGATCTTTTTACGTACTTGCCAAATTTTGGGTGTTTCACAAGGCGTTCAACTTTGACCGTTACTGTCTTGTCCATTTTATCACTTACCACAACACCGATTAATCTTTTCTTAGGCATGTGTATTACCTCCTTATACCAAGTTCACGTTCGCGAAGGATTGTTTTGATTCTTGCAATGTCTCTCTTTGTCTTCTGTATCAAGCTGGAGTCTCTGAGTTCGCCCATCGCGTTTTGGAATCTGAGGTTCATCAACGTTCTTTTCTTCTCTTCTAACAATTTTGCCAATTCTTCATTATTCATATTTCTGATTTCCACTGGTGTCATACTGCTTCACCACCTATGTGATGTCTCGTAACTATTTTCGTTTTTATAGGAAGTTTTGTCGCTGCGTATTCTAAAGCTTTCAATGCTGTTTCTTCGTCAACTCCGCCGATTTCGAACATTACTTTTCCAGGTTTTACTACTGCAACCCAACCTTCAACGTTACCCTTACCTTTACCGAGTTTTGTTTCAGGTGGGTGTTTTGTGTATGATTTGTCTGGGAATATCTTTATCCAAAGTTTTCCTTCTTTCTTCAATGTCCTTGTGATTGCGAGCCTACATGCTTCTATCTGCTGAGCTGTGATCCACGCAGGTTCAAGGGCTTTCAAACCGTATTCACCGAAAACTACCAAAGCTCCGCCTTTTGCTTCGCCCTTTGTTCTGCCTCGATGTTGTTTTCTGTATTTAACTCTTTTTGGCATCAACATGGTTTTGCTAACCTCCTTCTTCACACTATCTTGTGACCGTCTCGAGAATGCCTCGATTAACTTGTACGTTTCTTTTCATTTAGAGCTTCTCTTCTACCATTTTATTGATTTTATCGCTTCATCGTGTTCAAAATTAGAGTTGGGCGTCTCCTTTGTAAATCCAGACCTTTATACCGATTGTACCGTACTTTGTCTCTGCCCTTGCTGTTGAGTAATCGATAACTGATCTGAGTGTCTGGAGTGGAAGTCTTCCCTTAAGGTACCATTCGGTTCTTGCAATTTCTGCTCCAGCAAGTCTTCCTGCAACCATTATCTTTATACCCTTTGCTCCTCTTTTGAGTGCAGCTGTTATTGCTCTCTTCATGACTATCTTGTAGCTTGCCCTCTTTTCTATCTTCTGTGCGATCGATTCTGCTACAAGACTTGCCTCTGTTTCGGGCGTTTTTACTTCAACTATATCGACACCGAATTTTCTGTTGAACTTGCTTTCGAGTGCCTGTCTCAATTCAGTAATGCCAGCACCCTTCTTTCCGATGAGTATTCCAGGTCTTGCTGCGTAGATTGTTATAAGAACTCTCTCTGCGTCTGGTCTTTGTACAAAAACTCTTGCAATTCCAGCTTGATTGTAAGTCTTCTTAACAAAATCCCTAATCGCTTCGTCTTCAAGGATATATTCGCTGTACTTCTTCTCATTGAACCACTGAGCATCCCACTGAGTTGTTATACCGAGCCTAAAACCCTTTGGATGAACTTTTTGACCCACCTATATCACCTCACAACGTATTATTTTGCACTATTTTCCTTTTCTCTGTCTCTAACAACAACAGTTATATGTGACATCCTCTTTTGAATGATGTCAGCTCTTCCGCGTCCGCGTGGCCATACCCTTTTCATTCTTGGACCATCATTTACATAACATGCAGCTACGTAAAGATTTTCTTCGGAAAGTCCGAGGTTATTCACTGCATTCGCTACAGCAGATTTTAACACATTATATACGAGTCGTGCAGCCTTTTTAGGAGAAAATTCAAGAAGATTATACGCTTCTGAAACATTCTTACCCCTTATGGAGTTCACAACAGCTCTCGCTTTTCTTGGAGATATGCGAACAAACCTTGCGACGGCCCTTGCTTCATATTTTGGTAACGTAGCGAGTGTTTCTTTACGCTTCGCGTGGAACTTGGACCTCTTGAGCCCTTCTCTTTTGATGACGGTTTGCATTATTTAATCCCTCCTTATTTCTTTACCTCACCTTTTTTGGCTGACTTGTTCGTATGTCCACCAAATCTTCTTGTGAAGGAAAATTCACCAAGTTTGTGGCCAACCATGTTTTCTGTGATGTAAACTGGTATGTGCTTCATTCCGTTGTAAACTGCAATTGTGTGACCTACCATCTCAGGAACTATTGTGCTTGCTCTGCTCCATGTCTTTATTATTTTCTTTTCGCCAGTTTCGTTTAGTAATCTGATTTTCTTCAAGAGTTTGGGGTCTACAAATGGTCCCTTTTTACTGGAACGGCTCATTTATTACACCTCCTGATTAACCGTTTCTTCTTCTAACGATGAATTTATCGCTTGCTCTCTTACCTCTTCTGGTCTTGTAACCCTTTGCTGGAACTCCCCATGGACTCTGTGGGTGGTGACCTTTTCCTCTACCTTCTCCACCACCGTGTGGGTGATCAACTGGGTTCATAACAACACCACGAACGTGTGGCTTTTTACCAAGCCATCTTGTTCTACCAGCTTTACCAGAAACTTCGTTTTTGTGATCTTCGTTTCCAACTACTCCTATTGTTGCGTAGCATCTTACGTGAACCTTTCTAAGTTCACCAGATGGCATCCTTAACAATGCATAGTCGCCTTCTTTTGCCATTAATTGACATGCCATACCAGCACTTCTGGCGATTTTTGCCCCGCCTCTTGGGTAGAATTCTATGCTGTGAACTATTGTACCGACTGGTATGTTTTCCAATGGCAATGCGTTACCTGGTTTGATTTCAGCCTGAGGTCCAGAGAGTACTGTATCTCCAACATTTAAACCGTTTGGGGCAAGTATGTACCTTTTTTCACCGTCTGCGTAAACAAGCAATGCTATTCTTGCGGTTCTGTTTGGATCGTATTCTATTGAGGCAACCTTAGCGGGGATATTTTCTTTTTCCCATCTTCTGAAATCGACTATCCTGTAAAGTCTCTTGTGACCACCGCCTCTGAATCTTACTGTAACCCTACCGTGGTGGTTTCTTCCAGCGGTCTTTTTCAAAGGAACAACAAGTGACTTTTCGGGTTCTGTTTTTGTAATTTCCGAAAAGTCTGGAATAATCATGAAGCGTCTACCTGGAGTTGCTGGTTTAAATCTCTTGAGACCCATTATTATTCACCCCTTACGCCTGGAGTTCTTTAATTGTGTAGCCTTCTGCTAACTTGACTATGGCTTTTTTCCATTCTTTTGTGTATCCTTCTCTCGCCATGTAACCTCTTCTGAGGTCTCTTTTTGGTTTTGGCTTCACAATCAAAGTGTTTACTCTTTCTACTTTAACGTTGAAAAGTTTTTCAACAGCTTCTTTTATCTGTTCTTTATTAGCATTCTTGTCCACTTCAAAGACGTATTCTCTTTCTGCTCTCAAGTTCATTGACTTTTCACTGATTATTGGTCTTATTATGATATCGGAGTATTCTTTTCTCATTTTCCGAGCACCTCCTCAATTTTGCGAACGGTGCCCTCTGTAAGGACAACCTTTGAGGCATTTATTATATCGTAAACGTTTAATCCATCGATGTTATCTCCGTTGTTGTTATTCGGGTTATTAGCAAGTATAACCTTTACGCCAGGAATGTTTCTTCCTGAAAGTTTGACATTCTCGTACGCTTCTTCTTTCTTGGCGATAACGAACAATACCTTTTCGTTAGCGATTCCAAGAGCCTTTAATACTTCCCTCATCTGTTTCGTTTGAGGTTTATCAAATCGTATGTCGCTTACGACAATGAGGTTACCTTCCTGGAATCTTACCGAGAGAGCTGACTTAAGAGCGAGTCTCTTCATCTTCTTGTTCATTCTCTTTAAGTAATTTCTTGGCTGTGGACCGTGTGCCACACCACCGTGTCTCCAGTGGATAGCTCTGATAGAGCCTTGTCTCGCTCTACCTGTGTGTTTTTGTGGCCATGGTTTTCTTCCACCACCAGCTACCTCTCCGCGTGTCTTGGTAGATGCTGTTCCAGCTCTCGAGTTTGTGAGCTGCATGTCGACATAGCGCCACATGACATCATAGTTAGGCTCGATGTTGAATACTTCGTCGCTTATTTCGATGTTGCCAATCTGTTCACCTTTGATATTCAAAAGTGCTATACGTGCCATAATCTTCTTCCTCCCTTACTCCATTTTCGGAGCACGTCCCCGTTCTTCATCTCATGCAAGGACTGTGAAAGCAAAAAAAATTATGCCTTCACAGCGCTTCTGATAAGAACAAGGCTGCCCCTCGCTCCTGGCACTCCACCTTTAACTGCTATTAGGTTGTTCTCTGTGTCTACTTTAACAATCTCTGAATTGAGTACGGTAACTCTTTCGTTTCCGTACCTTCCAGGCATCCTCTTGCCTTTAAATATTCTTGCTGGTTCAGTGTGTTGACCGACAGAACCAAGTTCGCGGTGGAATTTCGCACCGTGTGCTTTTGGACCACCTTGGAAGTTCCATCTCTTCATTGCACCAGTGTATCCTCTACCTTTTGTCCAACCCGTAATATCAATTTTATCGCCTTCTTGGAAAATTGCAACTGTTATTTCTTGACCAACTGAATATTGATCAACATTTTCGACTCTGAATTCTTTAAGCACCCTCATTGGCTTTACGTTTGCCTTCTTAAAAACTCCAAGAAGTGGTTTCGTTACTTTCTTTTCGCTGACTTCCTCAAAACCGAGCTGAACAGCGTTATATCCATCTTTTTCTACCGTTTTCTTTTGCACAACGTAACATGGTCCTGCCTTAAGAACTGTTACTGGAACAACCTTATCATCTTTCCACAATCTGGTCATTCCGATTTTTCTTGCAAGTATAAATTTCATCGCAAAACACCTCCGAGGACTCACAGATTGATTTCAACGTCGACACCTGCTGGAAGATTTATCTTCATCAGAGCGTCAATCGTTTTTGAGTTCGGTTCGATTATATCTATAAGTCTTTTGTGTACTTTCTTTTCAAATTGCTCTCGTGAATCCTTATGTTTCAATGGTGACCTTAAAACAACGTATAACGTTCTTTCCGTTGGAAGTGGAATTGGTCCTGAGACCTTCGCATTTGTCTGCTTTGCCACTTCAACTATTTTCTTTGCTGATTCATCGAGTAATCTATGATCATATGCCCTTAGCCTGATTCTAATCTTTTGTCCTGGCATGCCTTACCCTCCTTCTTAGAAAAGGGGGGGAACCCCCCCGATTACCGTTTTTATAATTGTATAATCAGGTCTGAATTACTCAATTATTTCAGAAACGACACCTGCTCCAACCGTTCTTCCACCTTCACGAACTGCGAATCTCATACCTTTTTCGATTGCGACTGGGTAGATGAGTTCAACTGTCATTTCAAGGTTGTCACCAGGCATGACCATTTCTGCTCCTGCTTGGAGGTCAACGATTTCGCCTGTAACGTCAGCTGTTCTGATGTAGAATTGTGGTTTGTAACCTTTTGTGAATGGCGTGTGTCTTCCGCCTTCTTCTTTCTTGAGAACGTAAATGTTTGCTTTGAACTTCTTGTGTGGTGTGATTGATCCTGGCTTTGCCAAGACTTGTCCTCTTTCAACCTCGTCTTTGTCAATACCTCTCAACAGACAACCAACGTTGTCTCCAGCCATTGCTTCGTCGAGTTCTTTTCTGAACATTTCAACGCTTGTGATAACTGTCTTTCTTGTTTCGTAGCTCATACCGATGATTTCTGCTTCAACACCTGGTTTGATAACGCCACGTTCGATTCTTCCTGTAACAACTGTACCTCTACCAGTGATTGAGAAGACGTCTTCAACTGGCATGAGGAATGGTTTGTCGACTTCACGAACTGGTTCTGGGAAGTAGTTGTCCATTGCATCGAGAAGTTCCTTTATTGATGCGAGATCTGGGTGATTTGGATCGTTTGGTGCTTCGACTGCTTTAAGAGCGGAACCTCTTACAACTGGAAGTTCATCGCCAGGGAATTCGTATTTGCTGAGAAGGTCTCTTACTTCCATTTCAACAAGGTCAACAAGTTCTGCGTCATCAACCATGTCAACTTTGTTGATGTAAACAATTATTGCAGGAACGTTAACCTGTCTTGCGAGAAGAACGTGTTCTCTTGTTTGTGGCATTGGCCCGTCTGTTGCTGCAACAACAAGGATTGCACCGTCCATCTGAGCTGCACCGGTGATCATGTTCTTAATGTAGTCAGCGTGACCTGGACAGTCGATGTGTGCGTAGTGTCTCTTTTCTGTTTGATATTCAACGTGTGTAATGTTGATGGTGATACCTCTTGCTCTTTCTTCTGGTGCCTTGTCGATCATTTCGTATGGTGTGTAGTCTGCCCATCCGAAGAGTGAACAGTACTTTGTGATAGCTGCTGTGAGTGTTGTCTTTCCGTGGTCAATGTGTCCAATCGTACCGACGTTCATGTGGGGTTTGGTCCTTACAAATTTTTCCTTTGCCATACTTTTGACCCTCCTTCTTCACCTGTGGTGGAGTAATGTTTTCGTTATTTTTTCAAAATTTTCTCTGCAACTTTGTCAGGTACTTTATCGTAATGGGAGAGAACCATTATATAGTTCGCTCTACCTTGAGAAAGTGACCTGAGCGTCGTTGCGTATCCAAACATTTCACTTAGTGGAACAAGAGCCCTTATTACCCTTAAATGTCCTCTGTTTTCAAGAGCATCGATATGTGCTCTTCTTGAATTGAGGTCCGCTATGACGTTACCCATGTATTCTTCTGGTGTCGTCACTTCTACTTTCATGATCGGTTCGAGAAGTACTGGGCTTCCCTTTTCCATAGCATCTTTGAATGCCATGCTTGCGGCGATCTTAAATGCCATTTCCGAGGAGTCTACTTCGTGGTATGAACCGTCAATCAGTGTAGCCTTAACACCAACAACCGGGTAACCTGCGAGAACTCCAACCTGCATCGCTTCTTTTACGCCTTCTTCAATTGCCGGTATGTACTGTTTCGGTATGACACCGCCAACTGTCTTGTCCTCGAATTCAAACGTCTTATCCAAGCTAAGTGGCTCGAATGTCATTACCACATGACCGTACTGACCTCTACCACCGCTCTGCCTAATGTATTTACCTTCAATCTTGACATCTCTTGTAATTGTTTCTCTGTATGCAACCTGTGGCTTACCAACCCTTACATTTACGTTAAACTCCCTCTTGAGCCTGTCGACTATAATCTCGAGGTGAAGCTCGCCCATACCCGAAAGGATCGTTTCACCTGTTTCTTGGTCAACATAAGCCCTCAAAGACGGGTCTTCATCGAGTAAAGATTGGAGAGCCTTAGAAAGCTTCGTTTCGTCATCTTTCGTTTCAGGCTCGATAGCTATGGAAATAACCGGTTCCGGGAATTCCATCTTCTCAAGAATGATGTGAGTTCCTTCTTGACAAACCGTATCCGCAGTTATTGTACTCTTCATTCCGATGACACCGACGATATCTCCAGCTCTGACGTATTCAACGTCTTCCCTCTTGTCTGCGTGCATAAATATAAGCCTTGAGACGCGTTCCTTTACATTCTTCGTTGTGTTGATTACGTAACTTCCCTTTTCGAGCCTTCCACTGTAGACTCTAAGGAAGGTGAGTTTTCCAACGTATGGGTCTGTCTGGATTTTGAACGCGTATGCTACAAAAGGACCGTCTTCCGTTGGGAAAACTTGAACTTCATTTCCTTCCTTGTCAAATCCACGAACTGGTGGAAGGTCAAGAGGTGATGGGAGATACCTGACAACGCCATCCAGCAGAGGTTGAATTCCAACGTTCATCTTTGCCGAACCACAGAAAACTGGCGTCCCGAGGTTTCCGATTGTGATTCTCCTGAGTGCTTGATGGAGCTGTTCTTCAGTTGGTTCTTCACCTTCGAGGTAGAGTTCCATTATTTCATCGTCTACCTCTGCGATCTTTTCTATCATATCTTCTCGAGCTTCTTCAGCCTTTTCGCGCCACTCTGCTGGAATTTCTTCGTAAACCATGTCAGTGCCTTCGGAATTAAGCCATCTGATAGCCTTCATCTGTATGAGGTCGATAACACCTTTAAAATCGCTCTCGGCACCCATCGGAAGCTGGACAGGGATTGGGTGTGCACCAAGCCTGTCAACCATCGTCTGAACTGCCATCTCAAAATCGGCACCAGTTTTGTCCATCTTGTTCATGAATGCAATTCTCGGAACATTGTACTTGTCTGCTTGTCTCCAGACAGTTTCGGACTGTGGTTCAACGCCGGCTGTCGCATCAAAAACAGCAATGGCGCCATCCAAAACTCTCAAGGACCTTTCAACTTCGATAGTGAAATCAACGTGCCCCGGTGTGTCTATAATATTAATACGGTGCTCCTTCCAAAAACACGTTGTTGCTGCTGATGTTATGGTGATACCTCTTTCCTTTTCTTGTATCATCCAGTCCATCGTTGCTGTGCCGTCATCGACGCTACCGATGTTGTGTTTTCTTCCAGTGAAAAACAAAATACGCTCGGTAGTTGTCGTCTTACCGGCATCGATATGTGCCATTATACCAATGTTTCTTAACTTATTCAGGTCGACATATAAAGCCTTTATCTCTTCCATAACTTCCTCCTCGAAGACATAAAAATGTCAATGCATCAAGATTACCATCTGAAGTGTGCAAACGCTCTGTTTGCTTCAGCCATCTTGTGGACGTCTTCTCTCTTCTTAATAGCTGCACCAGTGTTGTTGTATGCGTTCAAAAGTTCTTCTGCCAATTTCTCCTGCATTGGTTTACCTTTCTTTGACCTTGCAACGTCTACTATCCATCTGATAGCAAGAGTTGTTTTCCTTGGTTCCTGGACTTCAACTGGAACTTGGTAAGTTGCACCACCGATTCTCCTTGGCCTTACCTCAACGATTGGTTTAACATTTTCAACGGCCTGTTTGAAAACTTCAAGTCCGTCTTTTCCAGTTTTCTGAGCAAGAATATCGATTGCTCCGTAAACGATCTTCTGTGCTATTGATTTCTTTCCATCCCACATAATCTTGTTGATCATCTTTGTTACGAGCACTTCTCCGTAAACTGGATCTGGTGGAACTACTCTAACCTCGGCTCTTCTTCGCCTCATTCAATTCCCTCCTTATTTCTTGCCCTTCGCACCTGCTGCAGCACCTGCTTTTGGTCTCTTTGCACCGTACTTACTTCTGCTCTGGCGTCTATTTTCAACACCTGCTGCATCAAGCGTACCGCGGATTATTTTATATCTGACACCTGGCAAGTCCTTAACCCTTCCACCTCTTACAAGAACTATTGAGTGTTCCTGCAAGTTGTGTCCAATGCCAGGGATGTAAGCGGTAACTTCAATACCGTTTGAAAGTCTTACCTTTGCTATCTTTCTAAGAGCTGAGTTTGGTTTCTTCGGTGTCATTGTGGAGACCCTGACACACACTCCTCTTTTCTGGGGATGTCCTTGAAGTGCTGGTGATTTGGATTTTTCCTGAACCTTTTGCCTTCCGTGTCTTACCAATTGATTAATCGTAGGCATCTTAACCCTCCCTTCAAACTCTACATTCGTGAGATATTATAACCACGCATTTTCGAAAATACAATAAAGCCCGTGTGAATTTTTTGTTTCGAACACTTAGTCGGGCGTTTTTGTTCGTTGTATGAAGATACTATTGGTTTATAGAATCCAAAATAAAGGGCGCATATGCGCCCTACTTTTTATCTTGGCTGGGGCGGTAGGACTCGAACCTACACAACTGGAGCCAAAGTCCAGGGTCCTGCCAATTAGACGACGCCCCAGCGCTAAGTTTGACTTCATTTGTGACTTTGGCTACAAAAAGTTGGTGGGTGCGGCAGGGATTGAACCTACGACCTCTTCCGCGTCAAGGAAGCGCTCTCCCACTGAGCTACGCACCCACTCATACTAAGCGATACACATTTTACTATGTATTGGATATTCTGTCAAGGGGTTTATTTGTTTTTCGTGTTAAATTGCTCGTTCTATCTCTTCAATAGCCGATTTTATAACACCTTTTGAATACTCAAATAGTTTCTCCTCTTCAGGACTCAACTTCAACTGAATTATTCTCTCAACACCGGACTTTCCGAGAATCGCAGGGTATCCTATATAAACATCGTCCAAAAACACAGACGGAGTCCAAACTCTTTTTTCGTTCTTCCACATACTCTCAACAAGCCTCGCAACGACTGCACCAATTGCCAGATTTGTTGCACCCTTCTTTTCGATTATCTTGTACGCCGCTTTTCTGACCTCGTTAAC
This sequence comes from Fervidobacterium riparium, assembly GCF_025370035.1. Taxonomy (NCBI): domain Bacteria; kingdom Thermotogati; phylum Thermotogota; class Thermotogae; order Thermotogales; family Fervidobacteriaceae; genus Fervidobacterium; species Fervidobacterium riparium. The sequence continues at coordinate 1,551,718 of NZ_CP009277.1, read as the reverse complement.
TATTTCATTGAAATCGATACACGGTTTTTGACTCCTAACTTTGCAGTCGGCGCAGTAATCAGAGAGGAGTACACCACCTATTGTTGCGTTCGAGACGGGCATAAATTCACTATCACCGTGTTCACCGATTATATAGGCATGGATATTCGCCGGCGAGACTCCGCAGTGCTGCGACAATATACTGCGTAGTCGAGCTGTGTCTAATGTTGTACCGCTTCCGATTACCTTCTGCGAATCAAAGCCTGTGAATTTCCAAATGAAATACGTCAGGACATCAACAGGATTAGTAACATTGATTACTATGCTATCAGGTGCGTAAGTCTTTATCTCTTCCGAAATCTGCCGAATGATCCTGACGTTATCTAAAAGAAGATCCAGCCTTGTCTCACCAGGCCTTTGTGCTCTGCCTGCCGTTATAATCACAAAATCACTGTCTTTAATATCTTTCGGCTCGCCAGCATATATTTTGCAATATTTGAACATCGCTGAAGCGTGAAAAAGGTCGTATGCTTCTCCTGCCGCTCTTTGTTTGTCTATGTCTATCAGTACTATCTCGTCTGCAATAGACGTATGAAGTATAGAGTAAGCAACACTCACACCAACTCTTCCCGCTCCGTATACACTAATCTTCATAAATATCACCTCCGTTCCTAAGTTTTATTATATCACAACTTAGTTACTTTGTCTAACCTAAGTTTTGCATAATAATATAGGCACCCTTAAAAGGGTGCCTGTATATTAATGTGCATTAAAATGTGAGTATATTAATCTTTCCAGTTCACTAAGATAACTGCGAACTCGCCGGGTTGGAGGTTAACTGGTATAGTGTTTCCGAGCTCAAAGCCAAGCTTTCTCTTACCGAACCTTGTTATCAGTCTTACATCTTTGGCTTTGATATCTCTTCCAACTGTCTCTTTCAGAAATACTTCAACATATTTTTCATGAACAAGATTAAGATTTCCAAGCACAATTGCGCCTATATCTCCTTTCCAGTAGCTGTAGTTAGCGGTTGTGCCATCTTGATAGCTTAGATAAACATATCTAAATACTCCATCCATAACTTTTTCAATCTCTTCTCTCAATCCCAAGAGCCATCTTAAATAGTTGTACATATCTTTGCTTGCTTTGTCCCAGTGCATTGCGTAATAGTCGAAGAACGCAAGTTTACCATAGAATTGGTCATCGGGTGGTAGGACTGTCTTACCATAAATGGTGTTATCTAACCCAAGATTCATCGGTTGTATTTCTTCTATTTCCTGACCGCTGTTGATGTACGGTATAGAATTCGGCGACAAGTACAGTAATGCTGGTGCAAGGTATTTTAACTTATTTCCATTTTCCCTTGCCACAACCCTCGGAGTGTCTGGTGTTTCACAAGATGCGATGTAAGGAACCTCTAAATTTGGCACTATTTCTTCTATGAACTTGTAAAATTCACTCGGTCGTGCCGAAGCGTACCAGCTGTTTCCGAGTATACATTCGTACCCTTCACTCTTAGCTTTCTTATCATTCTTCATCTCAAGCTCCTCAGCGATGAATCCGAATGCTGGGTCAATTGCCTTTGCCGCTGAGATTATCATGTCTTGAAGTTCCGATGGCAATGCATGTCCCATATCGATTCTTGCGCCATCTATTCCAAATTTCTTCTGATAAGTTGGTACTATGTTTGCAATATATTCCCACAGCCTTTTGTTTGGCTTCTTGCCTGGAAATTTGCTTGATTTTATTACGTCGAATAACACATACGGTGGTTGGTCTTTTGAAACGTATTTCTGACTCGCTTCGGGATGGTCGAGGTACAGCCTGAAGAATGTAACATCATCCCAAGTCGGTTGCGGGTCATTTACCCAGTCTGAGAAGCCCGGAGGTGTTATTATCCCAAACTCTTTGGCTATATTTGAAAGTATATCTCCTTCCATCTTCTTAACCTTTTCCCATTTTTCAGGGTCTAATTTATCAGGCGATAACGTGAATTTCTTAAGGTGTTGTTTCACTTCTTCCGAAGAATAAATTATTTCAAGGTCTTCTGGGTCTGGAATTTTGAATGGCAGTTCTGGTATGTGAGGTGGCTTATAGTTTGCGACCTCTTCTATCTTTATCCAGTAGAACCAGTCTGGGTGAGTTTTAATCAAGTCACTATCTCTCGCTGCTGTCCTTGGTATGAAATCAAGGACTACGCGTATTCCAAGCATGTGTGCTGCCTGAACGAGCGCTTTGAACTGTTCTTCAAGTTTGATGCCTTCCAAGAGAGGATCTGCGTAGCTCTCGTCAAGTTCAACAGGATTCTTGACAGCGTACGGTGAACCAACCTCGCCTTTCTTAAAAACATCGCTCATCTTTGAAATCGGTAGCATGTACAGAACATTGATGCCCAATTCTTTAAGATATGGGAGCAAGCCTATCATCTTCAAAAACGTCCCAGACTCTTTGTAGCCAAAAATGTCCTCCGGTTCGAATGCGCCAAATCCTTTGTGGTTGTAAGCTACTGTTGCTCTTGGCAACGCTCCATACATCTTTGCCTTTCTGAGCCAACTTGCATCGCTCTCACCGTTGATTTGGGCAAGTGACTTGGAATAATCCAGTCCCTTATCGTTTTCTAAAATCGAATCAATAACAGCAGCGAAATATTCGTATGGATCGACAAAGTATCTTCCATCCTTCATGGAAAGCTTTCCAGAATAATTTGAAATAAGCCAGTGTGACGGGATAGCATAAAGTGTTTTTCCTGTGATTTTCTTTTTCAAATACTTGCTAAGTTCCTTCAATTCTTTCATACACATACCTCCTATACTTTAGCGTACGCTTCATATCATTCACGTATTGACGAGATTCAAGATATATTGTATAATCTTTCACGCGGGACGGAGGCGTGTCCGAACTGGCTAAGGAGCCGGTCTTGAAAATCGGTGGTGGTCAAACCACCGTGTGGGTTCGAGTCCCACCGCCTCCGCCATTTTTTATTCTATAGCCTCCTAACTTCACCAGACGCTTCCGCCGCCAATTTTCGCATCTTATCATTCAACACTTCGACTTCCTTGTCAAAGTACCAAGCAGACAGCATCAACAAGAAGCCGCAGATAAACCAGAAATACGCACTGACCTCAAGGGCTGCACCGAGTGTGCCAAGCGCAACAGACATCGAACCTCCAAAAAACCTTCCAATTCCTGTTCCTACGGAATCTGTAAGGTTGAATATAGAGAATATCCTTCCTCTATCTTTCGGTTCGTTGACGTTTAAGAGCATCATTTTCACATTAGGACCTGTGTACGAATCCATTGCAGCAGCGATGAAACCGAGCAAGCCGAACGTAAGAAACGCTCCCAGTCCGGTTGGGAAGTATGGGTATCGAAACACTAAGACTGTGAAGAAAACCCCGAGAATTGTTGTTATAGCCGAAAGAAGTGGGACAAGCCTTTTAGACTTCTGGTAAACCTTTTCTCCGACGAATCCACCAATGATGTTACCCGCTATGCTCCCCAATGCAAAGAGCAGGAACATCGTCGTTGCTTGGTTCAAGTCCATCATTTTTTCCCTTCTGAAAAATTCAATCATGAAATAAGGTATCGCACCCCATGGTACTGTACCGGCGATTCCTTGCAAGAATAACAGCAGATTAGTCTTAACTCTCACAAGCTGAGCATAATCTGATAATTTTACATTAGCTACATATTCCGCACTACTTTCAACAAAGCCTTCCTCGTGTGAGCCCCTTTTCGGTTCTTCCAAATAATTAATTATCAATGGGATTATTATCAAATTAGGTGCGGACACAAGAATAAATGGTATTCTCCAACCAAATATGCCTGCGCTGTAACCCGCCACAAGCATACCAACTATACCCCCAACAGTTGAAGCGAGCCCAAGAATCGAAACAACCTTTCCCCTTTCTTTGTGCCCAAACATATCCCCAACAAGAGAATAAGAAATCGGGAACGAAGCACCAATACCAATACCGGTCAGCACACGCCAGAAGAACAACTGCCCGAAAGTCCCAGATATTGCCGACAACAAACAAGGAATCTCTCCGACAAGAATCGAAGCGACAAGCAAGGCTTTTCTGTTATATCTATCAGACAAATAACCCCATACAAGGCTGACAAGCGCCCCTACAATGCTAAAAACACCGCCAACAAGACCGATGTGTGAGTCCGTAACTTTGAATTCCTTTTCTATCATTCCAATAACCGGACTCATTACCATCTGGTCTGCGTTTAAGATAACTAAGAGCAAAAAAAGAAAAAATACAACTTTTCTTCTATTCTTCATTGATTCATTCATCACTATCCCCCCATACAAACTATTTGACTTTCTCTCAGCCACCTGAAGGTAACAGCTTTCACTTCAGAGGCCAGGTTTTCTGTTTAATTTTCAGGTTTTCTGTTTAATTTTAGGAAACTTATCAATATGTGAGTATTATCCCCGCACGTTTTAAGAGCTTACACCCTAAGTTTTGTACACTCGCCTTTAAATGTCTCAGATAGACAATAGAAATTTATCTAAGGTTAATTGACCAGAGGTATTGGTTGTACGCATCACCTGTAAAACTATTGCGCTGTGAAAAAACTTTTCAATTTTCTCAGATACTCATAACAATACCTACGATTTTCGATATTTTCGGCAGATACAGTTAGTATTATACCACAGCATCCCTATGTTTAACACACTGTGTAAAATAACCAATATTTAATTATATAAGGATAGATTATGTTAAAATTTATCATGTAGGGATGCGTGTAATTAAAAGAGAAAAATGGGGGGATAGTATGATAAAGGTTTATACAGATGGGAGCTATAAACATGGACTTGTTGGATACGGTTACATGATATTCGACGGGGTCGAACTTGTAGCAAAAAGCGTCACGGTAAGACGTCCGCAGACTTCTCTTAAGAACGTTGAAGGTGAAATATTGGCTGTCTTAGCAGCCTTTAGGAAACTAAAAGAACTATACCTAAACCTACAAGGGGATACAGTTATAATCGCGTGTGATCTTGAGGAATGCAAGAGGATTTACCAAGGATTAAATGAAAAAGAGGAAAACGATCACGTCAGTGATGAAGAAAGAAATTTCTTTTCTAAATGTAGAGAATCAGCAAAAGAAATAGTTAGCTCCTTGAATTGCAGAGTATCATTCGAGACTGTAAAAGGACACGAACATCCAACTCACAACCAACTTGATTCTGCTATTTTTAAGATAATCAATAAACGAGCGGTAATTCAAAACAACTTTCAAGAATTAAGAAGTGCACCCAACAGTCAGAATAAATCCGATTTTGCATACATTCCATCGCATATTTTCTCCATACATGAATATGAATACCTAAAAGAAGTTTTTACTCTATTAAGAAATACCGATAATTGTTGGAGGGTTTGTGATATAGAAGCAGTGATTGCTGAATCCGGGATAAAATACGACAAGGCAAAATCACTTTTGGATAGACCTCTCGAAATTCTTTTGGATGATAGTGTCCGGTATGGGGTTTTGGAAAAGATAGATGACAAGTACAGAGCCAGTGATATAAAGGATTTCTTCTACAGAGAAATTAAAAATGTAACACCACAAACCGTTCACAACCCAAGCGATAATGAAAGGAAAAACAGCGTATACGTCCAAGGATATAAGAACTTTATTGTTAATATCCTATCGAAAAACCAAAAGGCACTCTCAGCAGAAGAGATAGAGCAAATCACGGTGGAGAAAAACCAAGTCTGGCAAAGCGAGAAAAGCAAAGAAAAACTAACGTTCGTCCAGTTGCTCGACGTATTAGTGAAAGAAGGCAGGATAAAGAAAATCTCGAAGAACGGCAAGAGTTACTACAGATTTAGTCAGAACTAAATCTTCTATACTTTCTTTGGACAAGTTCTGTTATTTCCCATTAAGATACGCTCTGTCTCGTTGAAAAGTCCTTGGTAAACTATATTATCCGTTATGGATTTGTAGCTCTTTATTTCTAACAAATTGTAAGATAAAACAGTATCATCCAGAATGCGGTAGAGAGTTTTTCTAATGTTAGGTCGCACTCTGTCAACGAATGCGTCAATACTGTCGCCACTATTAAACCCATGCTCAAGAAGGATCGGGTTATAGTTGTTTTTCTTTGCATCCTTTTTGATATCATCGAAAGCATCGAGGACGTAAATCCACTTTCCAAGATTATACGCCATATTCTTGAGAACAATCATGTTCATCTCATCAATGCCGTCTATATCTGATACAAGTAGTTGCAAAATCCTTCCAAAGACATCGGAAGCCCTTTCAACATTTCCAACTTTATTCTTTTCAAAATCTCTAAGCTCTTTTAATAAACCAACGAGCTGGTGTTCAAAATCGTTTGAATCATCTGCCCTATGAATCGATTTTGCAAGTAAGAGTTTTACAAAGTTCTTGTCGTCTTCGTAATCATCGATAAGTTTGTACTCCAAAAGTTTCAAGAATCTTGTTGCAGCAAAATCTATGTCATCACCAGAAAAGTATTTTACCCTTTTAAGAGTTTCAATGCAGAACTTTTTATTGTACCCGTACCTCTTCGCTTTCAAACCGGAAATCACAAGTGCCAAAAAAACTGCATCATATGTGAGAAAGAATTTTGAGATATATTTCATCTTTTGCATACTCGTACACACACCGCAGTAGAATCCTCTGAATTCGTCAAGTTCTCTTAGTTTCAATTCATACCTCAACGGTTTTACATATCCGAACATATGAACACTCCTCTTAGCTAACATCAAAGCTATTTTATCACTATTTTGTGATATACTCAAAAAATGAAAGTAACTGGATGCAAGGTGGTGCTTTGATGTCTGCGAAATCTGGAATGAAAAACATTGAACGAATAAGAATCATAACCATAAACGGTATGATAAGCGCCTTGTTATTTGTCCTATTGTATGTTGGGCATTTAACTCCAAGTGAATGGACGGTTCTGATATTGGTCTCATATGGTTGCTACATACCATACCTTTTTGCTGACACATTCTTCTCCGGATTGAGCACCGTTTTGGCTGTCAACATACTTGGCTATGTATTTATCCCAAGGCTAACGTATGTTATTACTTTCTCATTCATCTCTCTGTACATACCCGTTCGATGGCTTGTCAGAAATAAAAATCCGATACTTGGATGGTCAACAAGATATGCGTACTATAACTTTGCATTTTTCGTGTGGCTTAAAATCGAAAGCGCTCTGCTTGGAATAGATATTATAGTTGACACTTCAAAGTCGATAAATCGTTTGCTTGAAGTATTGTCGATAAACATTCAGATGAGTAATACTTTTGCACTGATTGCAGTAATTGTATTTGGAAATCTCTTTTTCACCGCGTATGAAATACTTTTTGAAAAGGTTATGAGATATACTCACAAGTGGATTAAAAGTATTGCAAAGAGAGAATAAAATTGCTCTAAACTATTACTTCCATTTTATGTGATAAAATACTCTTGTAGTCGATTTCCAAATATCAAAGGGGGATTATTATGCGCAGTGTTTTTGAAATATTGAATATACCAGAGGACACTCCAAAACAAGAAGTTGAAAAAATGTATAAGGAAACTCTCGAAAAATATTCACCTGCAAAATACGAAAACCATCCGCTGAGAAATGTCGCTCAGCAAAGGTATGATGAACTTATACGTGCTTACGAGGAATACTCTAAATCGAATAAATCGGAAACTAAAAGTTTTGAAAACGTTTCTCATATACCCCTTGGTTACAGGCCCGGATACGCCTATTACCGCAGAGGTGGATGCTGCTGTGATAACGATATATTAGAAGCCTTCTGCTGCATTTGGAGCGCAGACACTTGTTGTGAATGTATGGGCGGAGATTGTGTGAAGTGTATGTGAGTGCTTAAAATAAAAGAACAGACGGAGGCATTCCGCCTCCGTTTTTGCTATCTTTCTATTCACTTTAGAAAAGTGGCTCAAACCCCTGCTGGTTCCAGTATGTCTTCCTTGCCTCGTCGTAAGCTTCAAGCAGTACTTTCTTGTGCCCTTCTTCCCATATTGCTAAGATATTCAGTATCTTCTTCATCTCTTCGTCTGCTACTTTCTCAGCGCTTTGGCGGTAGAATTTTTCAAAATCTTCTTCAATAAGGTACGCCATTCTCAGTATCGCTAAGTCGTTCGCCATTTCATCGAGCGTGCCTGTAACAGTTTCGCTTTTTTCCCTTTCTTCGAAGAAGTCACTCTTTGCCATCGCCACTTCCGTGTCTTCGATTGTTATTTCTATATTGTTCTGCGCTTTTTTCATAAGTCCTTCAATAAAGTGCACGTGATCATTTTCCATATTAGCAAGGCCTTCTAAGATATCTTTGATGTCTTTGCTTGAAACCTTTTTTGCCTTCTCTTTGTAGAATTCCCTGCCTTCAATTTCTCTCATTAAAGCAAACCTCAGAATACCGATTATTTTTTCCATGCTCTCACCCCCTCGGAAGTTGTGAAGTCTTGGAAATGGTTATTCTATTCCAAGTATATCATACATCCGCTGGATATATTCCCTTATTTCATACTCAGAAAAATTTCTTGCAAACCTTTTCAGCTCGTTCCCTTCTTCGTCTTGGAAGAGTATCGTCGGTACTGTGAAGACCATGTTTTGACCTGCAACGTCTGGGTTTTGTATTACATCTATAACCTCAAGCGGTAGGTTGTAATCCTGAGCAATTCTTTCCATCTTCGGTAAGAACGCGACACACACTCCACATTTGTCGTTTTTAAAATACAAAGCTCTTATCTTTGCCATCTTTACTCTCCTTTCTTCTTTTCTTCGTTGTTTTTATTGAAAAATCCATTTTGGTACATAAAATCAAACACTTTGCGAGCTATCGGTGCAGCGTAATGTCCCCCGCTTTCTCCGTTTTCTATAAGTACTAAGACAGAATATTCTGGGTTTCTCGACGGTGCAAAGCCTATAAACCATGCGTGAGGTGATCCACTGTGTGTCTGAGCAGTACCTGTTTTCCCAGCAACTACAATGGGAAAGCCTTTGAAAGATGATGCAGCTGTTCCACCGTTTGCAGCGCTGCCTTGTACCGTTGTCACTTGCTCAAGACCATCAATTATGATATCCCATTGTCCTTCGCTTATCTTTAGCTCGACTTGTTTAGTTTGAATTTCCTCGTTTAGTGCTAACCTTGGTGCAACGTACAAACCTTTGTTTGCTATTGTGTTGTACAAAAAGAGCATCTGTATGGGCGTAACGGACAGAAAACCTTGCCCGATTCCGTAAAGTATTGTATCTCCCGGGTACCATTTTTCATTGAGCGCTTCTTCTTTCCACTGCGGGGTAGGTAAGGTTCCGGCAACTTCTCCTGGTATCTTTATTCCTGTTTTTTGATCAAAGTAGAAAGCCTTAGCTACCTCAACAATCTTGTCTACCCCAACGTCAAGCGCAGCGTTGTAGAAATAGACGTTGCACGATACTCTCAATGCTTTTTTCAGGTCGACTAAACCATGCCCAGGCAAGTGCCAGTCTTTGTATTTTCCGGTTATCCGTCCTTTCGAGTCTCTATAATAGTATATTCCTCCGCAGTTAACACTGCCGATATCTCCGTACAAAAGCTCAGCTATTGCCGTTATGACTTTGAATGTTGATCCTGGAGGATAGACACTGGAAATCGCCCTGTTTAAAAGTGGCTTGAGGGGATCGTTTAGCAGTTTATCCCAAGTAACTGGATCAAGATTATTTAAATCAACCTCAGGAGCTGGATACGACACCATTGCAAGTATGTCCCCTGTTTTTACTTTTGATACGATTATAACCGATGGTGATGCAAGTTGCGTGAGTAAATCGTATGTATATTTCTGAAGCTGGAAATTTATGGTAGTTTCTAAATCGAGTCCGTTTTCACCTATTCCCTCTATTACTCCTTGTTCAAAACCCCCGCCCGGTGATTTTATACCGTACGACACTGCAAATCTTCCTTTTAAAACTTCATTATATACATATTCTAACCCAGACATTCCTTCACCGTCTTTGTTGATACTTCCAACTAAGTGGTACAAAAAGCCGTATGATTTGCGCACTTCTTTTAGAACAATATTGTACTTGAGGCTCTGTAGTAAGAACGCTTGTTCCCATGTTATCTCCACACTGCCTGTGTTTTTCAAAATTGCAAGTTGATCATCGGTTATGTATTTTCTGAGAATCTTTTCGTCGTCTGCAGTGTAGGATTTCACAACCAACGTCGGTACTCTTTCACTCCACGCAAGTTTGGTACCGTCGGATGAATAGATCGTACCTCTCAATCCTTTTGTGTATGTACTTCTTCCCATTAGTTCATTAAAAAATACTTTGTGTTTAGATTGGTCAATAATCTGAACTTTTATCAACCCGTAGATTACATAAACAAACATGAGGGCAAATAGTATAAAAGGTATGTATGCTCGCACACTTGAAGTTCTATTGGACACTTTTATTCACGCTCCGGTTGATTTTCTGTTTCCTTTTCCAATTTACTGTTATACATCTCTATTATTTCACTCACAACTTTTTCCTCATCGATGTTTGGATTGTCAAGCTTCATGGCAAAAAGTTTTTCAAGAATCTCGTTGATCTGCGGCCCAGATTTTAGACTGTACTTTCCCATCAAGTATTTACCGGTTACTGTCTGAAGTTTTGTTGACGAGATTGTATCTATGTACTGGAGTAGATAACTTTGTCCTTCGTCTGTCAGATAAGCTGATAGGTGGAGGTAAACATAAGGATTTGCTTTTCCAAGAACTTTGTATATATCAGAAAAATTTAATCTCAGTTCTATCATTTCTTTCAAAGGTAGCATTATGTTCTCAGTGAACTTAATGCTCTCTATAAACTTTTTTGGATACCCGTACCTTGCTCTCACGGTTTCGAGAGTTTGTTTGTCATAGTATTCTAATAGTATTGTCGAGATGGCATAAAAATCACTGACTGATTGGTATCTTTCTTTTATTTTTGGCAAGAATTTGAAGAGTCTTGCAAGTTTTTCATCCATTGTTTGTGTGTAATAAGTTTTCGGAAAGATGTGTTTTATCATGTTCAAATTTGTCATTCTTCTTATAGCTTTCATCGGGTTGTCTTCCTCGAGAATTTTCTCTATCTCCTGCCTTATCCTTGCCCCGGTTACTCTTTCTAAATATCCTCCTTCGAGGTTTTGTTTCAAAACCTCGAGCGTGTGTTCTTCCATTTTGAAGTTGTATCGCATTTCGAATCTTACACCGCGTATCATACGCGTCGGATCCTCGATGAAACTCAAGTTATGTAAGATTCTTATGATTCCCTGCTCAAGGTCCTTCTGACAGTTGAAGAAATCGTATAACATGCCATATTCAGAAGGATTGAGTTTTATGGCCATCGCGTTGATTGTAAAATCTCTTCTGTAAAGGTCTTTTTTTATCGTGCTTATGTCAACTTGTGGAAGCTCAGCTGGTTTTTCATAGTATTCCGTTCTTGCGGTCGCAACGTCTATTTTGAATCCGTCCCTGAATATTACAGATGCCGTGTAGAATTTTTCGTACGGCACAACTATCGCATCAAATTGTTGGCCTATGTATTTTGCAAATTCTATACCGTTTCCCTCAACTACTATATCAACATCGTAGTTCTCTATATCAAGCAACAAATCCCTTACAAATCCACCGACAACGTAGACCGACATCTTCAATTCATTGCCATAAGCTCCAAGCAGTCTGAGAAGATTAACCAGTCTACGAGGTAGTCGTTTGTTCATCAAGTCTTTTATGTTGACAAATGATGGATTGGTTTCTGCCTCACGAATAATTGTTTGGCTGTGTGTTGCTCTAATAATGTCAGACCTTGTAACGATACCGACAAGTATGTTATTTTCGTCAAGTATTGGTATTCGACCAACATCGTTTTCAATCATGAGTTTCTTTAGAGTATTTACCGGAGTTTCGGTCTTTGCTGTGATTAGTTTCGAGCTCATTATTGATTTAATAGGTCTTTTCCCAAGTCCATGGTTTATGGCTTTCTCTACTGTTTTCTTAGTTACTATGCCTACAAGCTTGTTCTCTTCCACTACAGGTATCCCACTGTGACCAGTGACTTCCATTATCCTGTTAACTTGTTCTATCGTTTCTGAGGCCAGAGCAGTTCGAACAGGAAATGACATTATGTCTTTTGCTTTTAAACCGGAAGATATGTACTTTGGAATTGTATTCAGTATCTTGTAAATCACTTCCTCAACAGAGGCCATCGATACACTTGCTGACGCTGCCTGTCTGTGACCTCCACCGCCAAACTCGGCCATTAAACCCCTTATATCTACATCTTGAGATTTTGTTCTTCCAACAATGAAAATTTTCTTACCCATTCTCACGACAACGATAAGCGTTTCTGGCTCTTGGGCGTACCAATATTTCGAAACAACGGCGGACAGACTTCCAATAAATTTCTCAGTCTCATCATGCGCAATAGTTACGTTATGGTTCTCTATATTATATGTTTTGCTGTTCTGCAAAAGGTTATGCAGTAAAGTTTTTTGGTCAATTGTAAGGTCAAAGCGTATATATTCTGAGATTGTTTCAAGCGAAAGCCCATGCGAGTAGATGTAGTGTATTGCCTCAAAATCTTCAAGTGTAGTACTCGAGAATAAGAAACTTCCTGTATCTTCATATATCGCTATACCCAGAAGCGTTGCTTCCTCTTTAGTTAGTTTTATTCCTCGTTCTTTAAGCATTTTTACAACAATTGTTGTGGCAGCGCCAGTTTGCCTGATGATCTTGTTAAAAGTGTATTCTTCAATTACTTCGTCGCGTATATCAGGATGGTGGTCGATCACTGTAATTTTAGCTTTCTTGCTTAGTTTCTGTTTTATTTCATCGCCAATTCTTTCAAGCCCTGGAGTATCGACTATTATAAGCTCTTCTATTTTCTCGTTTATTTTTTTCAGTTGTTCGGAAGTGATGTACAGGAAGTTATCCTCGTAGATGCGCAGATATTCTTTGAGGTTCTGGAGCGGAACGCCTGAGACAACGATTTCAAAGTCCGGATATAGCTTTTTAATCCCTATGCATGATGCGAAGCCATCAAAATCTGGATTAATGTGAGTTGTAATAACTTTCACCTAATCACTTCCCGCTTTTTGAGTTTGTTAACAGAACCAGTTACAATTTCCAGTTCCCCATGGCTGTCTATCTTCGCAATCGCATAGAATATCTCTAAGTATCGCTGAAAGATGCCTTTTGGCTTCCTTTCAACAACTGGTTTCCAAGAACCGCAGTTCAAATAGAATTTAAGTTCATTGCGGACTTTCAGTATTTCAAACCCTGGATGGTGATTGTGTCCCATCACAATTCCATTCAGATTCTTGAGGTTTATAAGTTCTCTATGACCATTTTCTAAGTATCCCTGGAGAGATTTAGAAAAGGATTTTGGGTTTTCAAAGATTCTGATGGAAGCCCTTTTCAAATAGTCTGTCTTCCGAACTTTTCGGAGTTTCATCACCGTTCGGACTAATATCTCTCCGAGTTTTATTCCGCCGAGTTTGTTCAAAAACAGTATAGAAAGCTTACTCATTAATGGATAGTTCTTTTTCATCCAGTATTTTGCTTCGTCTTCCCTCATCATTTTGATAAAGTTATCTATCCAAAGGTTTAATAAGTTTACACTTGTTTCGTACACGTCAGATATTTTTTCAAGCCAATGGAAAACATCAAGAGTGGGCCTGATATTATCATAATCGCTTAAAATTTCTTCGGGTAAGAATTCTTTAAGTGTGCTGTCGAAATTTATCATCATGTACCTTGCTATGAAGTCACCAAGCGGAGGTATTACTTCTCCATTTACTTCCGAAAATCTGTTTACTGCATCGTACTGATTTCCGTGAACCGCTAAGATCCCCGTTTCTTCATCATAATAGTAGGGAACGATATTGATGTTTCGAAATCTATTCTTCAGAAATTCTTGGATCTTTTTATTTTTCAGTATATAGTAATCGTGATTCCCAATAACATAGTGCACCTTTCCGCTAAATTTTGAAAGCGAATCGAAAACCTTCGGATGTGCTTTTTCAATACTTTCGATCACACGTTCATCCAAAGAGTTTACAAGTTCCCAGAATGGTTTCAATCCGTTTTTGTGCACTTCTTGTGTTTCGAGAATTTCAAATCCATCCCCAACAATAACAAGCTCTGGGTTTTCAAATCGACCCCAGTCTTCAATAAGTGATTCAAAAAGTTCATCCTGATTGAAATCGTCTTTTCCGGTCCCGTCACCCACGTGCAAATCGCTTATAAATATTATGTTCCTCACTTGCTTCCCCCTGAAATTCAGTATTCGAAAATTTTTTCCGGATGCACAAAAAGGATTCTTGTGCCTGGGATATTTACTTTTCTCAATGTTCTTTCAAGTGATCTGACGTATCTCGAGGATATATGATAAAGTATGAGCGTTTGTACGTTGGCTTCTTTTACCAGCTCTATAACTTCATCGAGTGAAGCATGGTTGTTGAATTTCCTATCTTCTTTTTTTAGGAATGTACACTCATGAAACAGTATCTCCGTATCGATTATGTCTTCTTTCTTCAACAGCACTGTGTCTCCTGATATTGTGAGCACCTTTTTTTCATAAGTTTCTGTTATTTCATCACTTCCTATTGATTTTACGAGTCTTGTTATTTCTTCTTTCGGTAAACTCCTGTATTCTTCCTTCAAGCGCCTCCGAACTTCTATCAGGTGATATCCGTAAGCTGTTTCACTATAAGTGTGGACTACACTGAAAGGTTTTATGTATCTAGTAGTGGAGCTCTGTTCTCTGATTGGTATTCTCTCATTCTGTTTAACAGGAACAAATTCAAGTTTGAATCTCAATTCATTATTCGCCCTTTTGAGAAAATCTGCGTAGAGTTCTATTCCACGGTTGCCGGCTGGGTAGTATACCGTCAACGGCTTTTCTCTGTCCCCCATTGCGTTGTTTCTGGTGTTTATTATCGACCACAAACCGGCTATATGGTCTACGTGTCCATGTGTCAAGAATACACTCCTGACAGCATATATTTTGTTGCTTAACATCGTGGAAACACCCTCGCCTGAGTCAAAGAGTAATCTTTCCGGCGAGTAATATACCCATGTCGAGTAAAGTGCCTTGGAGAATGCGATGATATTCAAAATTTCCACTCCTTTGTGACGCTTTTTTGCTCTTCAAATTACTCTTTTTCAACCTCAACTTTCACCTTTCCAGAAACCCCTGCTGGAAGTTTAACAGCTATGTCGTACAGTCCAAGACTCTTTATAGGCGAATCGAGAACTACCCATTTTTTGTCGAATTCTTTCCCAATCACTTTCGTTATTTCTTCGGCAATATTCGCATTCGTAAGCGAACCGAAGAGTTTTCCTCCTTCACCAGCTTTGGCTTTGATTTTGAAAACGTGCTTGTGCAATTCAGAAAGAAGAGCTTCGCTTTCTTTTTTCTGTTCCTCGAATTTCCTCTGCTCTTCTTGTTTTTGTCTTTCGAGTTCTTTAAGCACTTCTGGCGTTGCTTCCTTCGCAAGCCCTTTTGGCATTAGGAAGTTTCTCGCATAACCATCTGACACATTTACAACTTGTCCCTTCTTGCCAAGTTTTGGAACATCTTGAATTAATACTACTTTCATGCTAATACCTCCTTAGTTCTATTCTTTCCTATTCACAACGAGATATCTATCTTTGCCCGCAAGATCTTTTATTATCTGCCCACCTGTGAGTTCTCTTAGCGCGTTTCCCTGGTCATGACCTATTTCCATCAAGACTATTTTACCGTCAATATTGTACTTTTTAAAGAACTCTTTGTAAAAGTCGAGTCCTTCTGGACCTGCAAAGAGAGCTTCAGGCGGCTCGTAAGAAAGTTCTTTTTGAAGTTTCGCATCGCTTCTAACATACGGTGGATTGCTGACAACCATTTCTATATTATCCCATATTTCCACAAACGGATCTGCAAAGGCACCGAGTCGGAAATCACATTTTATACCGTATCTATCCGCGTTTTTCTGAGCAACTTCTAATGCCTTCTTGCTTACGTCTGTTCCATAAATGAATACACCCGTTTCAAGTGCTAATGTAACTGCTATAATTCCACTGCCCAACCCAATGTCAATCAGGTTCTTCAGATTGTATTCTTTTATGTACCCAATTGCCAATTCGACAAGCCCTTCCGTTTCCCATCTCGGAATAAGCACACCTTCAGATATGTAGAATGCTCTACCGTAAAATTCTGCTTCGCCCAAGATATATTGGAGCGGGTAACCTGAGAGCCTTTTATCTAAGAGTTTTAGTACTTCATCTGGACATTCAATATCGTTGTGTGCAAGTATGTACTCTTTCGTTTTTTCAAAATACTTAGCTATCAAAATAAGAGCCTCCCGCTCGGGAAGCCCTTTTCTCTTGTAAACAGCGATAACTTCTGAGATCTTCATGCTCAATTTCGTTCCCGAATGATTCTGTTAAATTCCAAGCTGTTTTCTTACAACTGGGTCTATCCTATCAGGTGTCCATGGTGGATCGAATGTAAGTTCAACCTCGACGTTGTTTACGCCTTCAACTGTCCTTACTTTCATTTCGGCATCGCCCATAATCCCTCCTGCTAACGGACACATGGGCGTTGTCATTGTCATAGTTATCTTGACATTGTTCTGGTCATCTATGTTTATATCGTAAACAAGCCCGAGCGTCACAACATCAAGACCTATTTCCCAGTCGATGACTTCTTTTAGCTTATTCCAAACCGCCGTTCTGAGTTCTTCCTTTGTCATCTTATTTCTCTCCTTCCTCTTCTTTAGAAAGTTCCTCTATCTTTCCAGCTATTTCGTACGCTACATTAGAGATGTATTCTTCGTCCGGTCCTTGCACGAATACTCTTGCAAGAGGTTCAGTACCGGATGGTCTAACGACGATGTCTGTATCTTCGCGTTTGTATTTTTCAACAAGCTCGCGAATCTCTGGCTTCTCAACAATGAGCTTGTTCTTGCACTTAACGTTTATCATTATCTGTGGATAATCTGGTATGCTCTCTGAGAGTTCTGAGAGCGGTTTATCAGCACGCACCATTGTTCTCAGTACCTCAAGTGCTGTAATCAATCCATCTCCGGTCGTGGATTTATCAAGATATATAATATGTCCGCTTCTTTCTCCGCCTATAACAGCTCCGACTTCCTGCATCTTTTCTAAAACATACCTATCTCCAACCTTGGCTCTTAGCAGGTTTATTCCTCTCTCTTTCAAAAATACTTCCAAGCCTTTGTTTGATAGTACAGTCCCGACGACTGTGTCGTTTTTAAGCCTGCCTTCTTCTTTCATCAACACTGCAGAAATTCCCATTATCCTGTCTCCGTGAACTTCGTTCTTTTTCTCATCAAGAAGGATACATCTATCAGCATCTCCATCGTGGAGGATAGCAAGGTTGTGGTTCGTCATCTTCTCTCTTGCAGCGTTTGGTTCTGTAGAACCACAATTGACATTGATGTTGTATCCATCGGGTGAGTTGTTGATTACATCAACTTTGGCTCCCAATTTTTTCAAGGCGTACGGCGTTGTCTCATACGCAGCACCGTTTCCTGCATCAACCAATATCTTCATGCCACTCAAATCCAAGTCTGCGAATTGCTCAAGCACGTAGTTTGTGTATTCTTCGAAAGCGAGTTTGTAGTCTATCACACAGCCAATTTCGTTGTAGTTTGCGTAGTGCAGTTCTTTCATACGCTTTTCAAGATTCTCTTCTACCTCGTCTGGCAGTTTGAACCCTCTTGATATAACCTTTAATCCATTGAATTCTGGTGGATTGTGCGACGCAGAAATCATTATTCCAACTGCATCTTCCAATTTTGTAATAATAGCTAACGCCGGTGTCGGAAGAACGCCACATCTGTAAACTGTTGCTCCCGCCGATGTTGCACCTGCAATTAACGCCGCTTCAAGCATATCTCCACTTGCTCTTGTGTCTTTCGCTATAAAAACCCTGTTGCTTATGTACTTCCCAACAGCATTTCCAAGTCTAAACGCAATCTCAGCGGTCAATTCTTCGTTTACAACACCTCTTATACCGTCCGTCCCAAAAAGCCGCATATTTATGCCTCCCTAAGTTTGTTGATTTCTTACGCTCTGCGTTACTCAATATTAGCGACTACCAGTTTCTCGTGGCAGAAGGGACCTTATCCATTCAACAAATGCTGGGTAATTTCGAGTTTGTACAAAAACTCTGCCTGGACCTCTAAAGTCGCAAACTAAACCCTCTCCCCCGAAGAGAGTTGATTTAAAACCTCCGAAGGTTCGTACATTCCAATTAACACTTCCATCGAACGCAACGACATGACCAGTATCTATCGTAATGCTATCACCCGGTCCAAGTTCTAACATCTTTATGGCACCAAAAGAAGATATTGCAACCTGTCCGTATCCTTCCAGTTTCAACAAGAATATACCTTCACCAGAGAAGAACGATTTAAAACCGCCAAACGAGACGTCCATGTCAATTTGAGGGTCACTTGCTAAGAATGATGTCGACTGAACGAAAAGTGTGCCATTTGTTTGAACAATTTCTATATCTCCGGGCAATTCTGGGGCAATGCCAATTTCGCCATCACCGCGCGATACATACGTGTTCATGAAGAAGCTCTCGCCACCAAGAAGCGTTCTCTTCAAAGCTTTCCAGACACCTCCGGTTGATGTCTGCACTTCTATTGGACCTTTCATATATACCATTGCTCCAGGTTCTACTTTAACTTGTTCGCCAGGTCCGAGAGAAACTTTTAACAACGCGTAGCTACCCTTAAATTCAATGTTCCCGTTCACAGAGCTTCACCCACTTTCAAGATGTAGACACCGTCTTCTCCGTCGAACTCTTTCAAGCGCACCTTGATAATTTCAGAATCCTTAGCACTCGGAATGTTCTTACCAACAAAATCAGGTCTTATTGGGAATTCCCTATGTCCTCTATCGACAAGTACCGCGAGCTTTATAGACTTTGGCCTTCCGCGCGAAATAATACCATCCATCGCTGCCCTTATCGTCCTGCCTGTGAATAGAACGTCATCAACTAATACAACATGCTTGTCGGTGATATCAAAATCTATTTTACTCCTGTCACTATCCTTTGGAGTTCTTTTCTCATCATCACGAAAAGGAGAAACGTCTAACGCACCAACTGGAATCTCAACACCTTCTATCATCGATATATTCTTACCTATTCGCTGAGCCAAGTACCAACCTCTTGTAATAATACCTATAAGAACTAACTCTTGTGCTCCTTTGTTTTTTTCCAAAATCTCGTGCGATATTCTCATAAGTGACCTGCGGATATCGTCTTCTCCCAATATCTTAACCACCATACCACTTCCTTATTTCTAATATTTCTATGTTTCACAGTTTCACATATTAAATCCCACAGAAATTTTGACACCAAATGTTTTTGATAGCTCAGGGATATTATCTATTGTTTCAAAATTGTAATAGCCACTAATTTCAAAAAAGTAATTAGACATTGCAAATGTACCATTAAAATTGAGTGCGTTGCTGAGTTTCGCACTTCGCAAATCATAGAGCGGAGAATATGAAACCACTAAGGTTTTTAATGAGTCGAGGTTATTAAGAGACACTCCAAGGCCAAACCTTAGGACATCTGCGCCGAAACTTAGAATTTCAAAATTCATACCGAATACATTGAATACATAGTCGAAAATTACTTGAAATTTAGGTGCTAATCTCTCGCTCTTCTCGTTGTAAAACATTACATCATATGCTGAAAAACTCATATTTAACTTATCAAGAATCCTCATTAGTCCGCCAACGTCAATTACCAAAGCCTTTGCATCCGCTGGTAACACCCTAAGTTTGAAGTTAACGGAGTACAATTTAGAAACATCAATAAGTCTGTAGTTGATTGTACCCGTAGCGTAAGAAGAATCGGTCGTATAACCAAGTTCTCCAATGAGATTCCCTTCTCTTTGACGCCAGTAAAAGCCTGTGTTGTAATAAAAAGATTCATCCGTATCGAACGACAAAACAAGAGAATTTTTACCGCTCAGTATATAAACCGGATTCTGGTAAAAAGATGCGCTTATCGAGACTGACAGGAAAACAAAGAGTACACTAATTATTAGTGTTATCTTTTTTCTCATAGGCCTTTTTCACCCTTTCGCGGAACACCTCGAAAGTACCGTTCTCGATACTTTCACGCATCTTTTTTCCAAATTCCATCATGAAATGGACATCGTGTATTGTGAGCAATATCTGACCAAGCACTTCTTCCCTATCGAACAGATGTCTTAAATATCCTTTCGAAAAGTTTCTGCACGTATAACAGGTGCAGTTCTCATCTATCGGAGTCTTATCGTACTTGTACCTTGCTGAGCGTATGTTGAACTTACCATTCCACGTAACAGCCAATCCATGTCTTGCAACACGCGTTGGAAATACACTATCGAATATGTCTACACCGTTTGCCACCAAATCGACTAAAAGATCAGGAGAACCACCGCCCATGAAGTACCTCGGCTTATCATATGGCATTTTCGGAGCTGTGAATTCGACTATCTTCATTGTTACTTCACGAGGTTCGCCAACACTCAGGCCACCGATTGCAAATCCATCAAAATCGTACTGCGTGATATCACTCAAACTCTGTTCACGTAAATCTTCATAAATTGCACCTTGAATTATACCGAAGAGCGCCTGATGGGATATCCTCCTGAGATGTTCAAGACTGCGCTTTGCCCATTTAGTAGTCAATTTAACAGACTTCTTAGACTCCTCATACCCGTCTTTCGGGTCTGCACAATAGTCAAAAGCCATCACTATGTCTGAGCCAAGAGTTGCTTGAATTTCCATCGAAAGTTCGGGGGTTATAAAATGCTTGGAACCATCAAGCGGAGACATTATCCACACGCCATCGTCTGTGATTTTCTGACCTTTTTTCAGGCTGAAGACTTGAAACCCGCCGCTGTCTGTAAGTATCGGTCTATCCCAATTCATGAAGTTATGCAGCCCACCAAAATCTCTAATGACGTCTAAACCGGGTTTAAGATAAAGGTGGAAAGCATTCGAAAGAATTATCTGTACGTCGTTCTCTTTCAAAATATGCGGGGTTACAAGCTTTACATTAGCATTTGTACCGACAGGCATAAATGTCGGTGTTTCAACTACACCATGGGGAAGGTGCATCCTTCCCCTTCTTGCTTGCCCAACAGTTTTCAAAAGTTCAAATTTTAGTAAACCCATTTTCTTTTATCAGCTCCTGTATTCTTTCGTAGTAAACTTTTGCTTCTCCCATCACTTCATACATTTCGTCCATTATCTTCTTTTTAAAAGATTCATCGACCATAGATTTCAAGTTAATCATAACGTTGTATTCGCCTATTTTACATGCCGCTCTTGCAAGTTCGGCCGCACTGAACGCATCGGAAACAGCATTCTGATTACCCCATTTTGCAACAATCTCTGCATACTTCAAAACATCACGAGCACATTCAATCAATTCGAAAGGAGTTGCAACTGCCTCTTTAAGCGCGGCCTGTATCTTTTCCTCTTTAGTTGGGTCTTCTTTCGGCAGTTTGTACGCCTCCATGACTTTATCAAACGCCTTAACGTCTTCGTTAGCAATCCTTAAGCTTCTTTCCAAAACGAGCTCCATGTTTTCCAATACTTCTTGCATCAAACCTTCGTAGTTCTCGTATTTTTTCTTGCCTAAAGTAAGATTAGCAACCATAGAATTTAAAGAAGCGCCAAGTGCTGCTACAACCGCACCAACTGCTCCGCCGCCAGGCACTGGCGTCTTCTCTTTAACTTTATTACAAAGTTCTTCAACCGACAATTTTCTTATATCCATAAAACCCCCTCCTTGCGAATTTTCTAATCTAGTTAAATCTGCACAAAGAGAACCTACAAGAAAAAATCGTTCCCTGAGTTTATTATATCACAAATTACACAATTGAAAAATAAAAAGTGTGTGGTAAAATATCTCCGGTGCCGTGCTAAGCGGGGGGCTGGTGGTCCCCTATACCCGAAACCCACCTTATGCGGGGCTGAATTCCTCGTCTGAGGCTCCCTGGGTTCGGTATCGGCACATCCGGTGACGTTGAAGGTTGGGTCCCACGCAACAACTACCTGCGAACCGGGTCAGGTCCGGAAGGAAGCAGCCCTAAGTAGGCAAGTGTGTGCCGTGGGAGTGCCCGGCTGGAGCCACGCAGGATGTGTGCGACCGGGTCTGGGCTCGTCGAAGCGGGGTGCACGGCACCCTTTTTATTTTTCTATAAATATTCTATTCATAATTCGAGGGGAGCCGTAAGCCGGATTCTGTTTCGACAGGCATCTGTCTATGCGGTCTACCCGGGGGAATAAGGGCGGGACACCCAACCCCCTGTTTGACCTTGCTCCGGATGTGGGTTGCCAAGCCAGTGCATCACTGCACTGCTGGTGAGCTCTTACCTCACCTTTCCACCCTTGCCTTACTCAGCTTACACCTTTCAGGCGGTTTCCGTTTCTATGGCCCTATCCATGGCTCACGCCACCTGGCCGTTAGCCAGCATCCTTCCCACGGAGTCCGGACTTTCCTCAGGTCAGTCGTGTGCAACTGCCCGCGCCTGTCCACTCCCCTCGAAAATTTTCTTGAAAATATAAATTGACTTTGTTCAGCTGCCATGTGTTAATTATATGATAATTCCCAAACTTTTCAAGAAATTCAGAGATTTTTAGTTTTTTTCTTTCTACAGGGAGCTTTTAAAAACGTTGATTAGGAA
The DNA here is from genome assembly GCF_025370035.1 of Fervidobacterium riparium. NCBI lineage: Bacteria > Thermotogati > Thermotogota > Thermotogae > Thermotogales > Fervidobacteriaceae > Fervidobacterium > Fervidobacterium riparium. The sequence goes on along the minus strand of NZ_CP009277.1, from coordinate 1,529,024 downwards.
AAAATTGGTGATATAATAATCTTAGAATTGTTCGTATTACGAATTATTATCACTATAGTTCTCGGGAGTGAGGAAATTGGCAAAAGTTGATGTATTATCGCATAGAATTGAATATTCATTGTTTCATTTAGCTTGGCCACTTGTTGTTTCAAACGCGCTTCAAACGATATACAACATTGTTGATTCCTATTTCCTTGGAAAGCTTGGTCCTGTCCAGTTTTCAGCTTCAACTATCACGTGGCCTGTGATATTTACCTTCATATCATTGGCAATGGGATTCTCTCATGCAGGGATAGCAATTGTATCGCAAAATTACGGCAGGCGGGATTTGAATGCAGTGAAGAAATCGATGGGGCAATTGTATTTGGTGACAATAGTCGCTGGGCTATTGTCTACAAGTATTGGTATAGCTCTCACCAAGCCAATAATTTACGGTATCGCAGGTCAAAAAAGCATTGAAGTAATACCATATGCAATTAGCTATTACATTGTTGATATGATAGGTCTTCCTCTCGTCTTTGTCATAAACACCACTACTTCGGCAATGCGTGCGGTTGGAGACTCGCAATTCGGCATGCGGATCACACTTTATATGAATCTTATAAATATGCTTTTTGACCCACTATTAATATTCGGTATAGGTCCTTTCCCAAGACTCGGAGTTTCAGGTGCAGCTTGGGCGACAAATATCGGAAGGTTCATTGCGGCAGGAATAAGCATCTGGCATGTTTTTTCCAAAAGGGCACACATCAAAGTTGAAAAGAAAGACTTCAAGCCAGATTGGAAATTGATAAAACTCATACTTAAATTAGGTCTACCAAGCGCCCTTGGTATGTCTATAACGTCAGCAGGGTTTGCGGTGATAATGAAGTATGTTTCAATGTTTGGGCCAATAGTCATAAGCGCTTACGGTATCGGTAACAGAGTGACCAACCTTGTCTCAATGATTTCGTTTGGACTTGCAGGTGCGGTATCGGCAATGGTTGGACAATTCGTTGGAGCCGGAAGGTACAAAGACGCAGAAGAGACTGTTAAGCGAGCTTTTTGGTGGAACATCACAATAATCGGCGTGCTTTCTCTCCTCACATTCATATATGGAAAAGAGGTTACGAAATTCTTCATAAACGACCCGGGTGTAATCGAGATGGGCGATATTTTCTTTAAATACATATCGTTTTCAATGCCCATATTCACAGCTTACATGATTTACAACAACGCACTCATCGGTGCAGGAAAGACCATCTTAACAATGATAGGTGATATACTTAGATTGTGGGCGATAAGAATTCCTATAATCGCTCTACTTTCCGTAACTTTGGGATTCAAAGGTGTATTCATAGGTATGATCATCAGCAATCTGATTGTCTTCTTCGTGACTTATGCGTTTTTCAAATTTTCAAATTGGAAAAAGGCGGTCGTGTGATAATTTTTCAAAAAGATGAGGTGATTGTATGCAGGTTTCTCAAATAAATTATATCTTTTTGGACTACGATGGTACGATAATCAAAAACGCTGAAGATGAATTTTTAAAGAACTATTTTGACCTTTTATCCAAGAGGCTGAACATGAGTTTTGAAGAGACTCTCAATTTGGTCATGAGCTCTGTTCAGGATGCGGTCACCGATCCTAACAATTCCGCAAATCTATTCGAAAAATTCGGAAATGCAATTTCAAGAAGAAGTGGAAAATTGAAAGAGCATTGGATTGATAAATTCTTAGAATTCTACAACACAGATTTTGACCAGCTACAGCAAATCACACAACCAAATAAAGAGTTGATCGACGTCGTTAACAAGACAAACAAGTCCCTTATTTTTGCATCTAACCCACTGTTCCCAAGGATCGCGACATATAAGCGAATACAATTTTCCGGACTCTATCCAGAAATGTTCTACTACATCGCTCACATGGAAAACAGCACGTACGCGAAACCAAATCCTCTGTTTTTCAAGGAGATTATCGAAAAGCTGAAACTCCACCCAGCCGAGTGCGTTATGATAGGCGATTCTGACTTTGACAAGGCTTGTGAAAAGGTAGGAATAAAGTTCATTCACGTTTCAGAAGAGGAAAAGTGGAGAGAAATATTCTAATTTTGGAAAATGAAAATCGGGGTGTTTTAACACACCCCGATTTTAATCGCTTAGTGATAAAATCAGAAGAGCACAATAGCAAGATAATCTATTGCTGAAGAAACAATTAGGTGATAAACTTCCCTTGGAATTTGAATATTTAACTCATCGTATAACTCGTCCATTAACTCCATAACTTCGGCTTTCTTCTTTTCACCTTCGCCTGGTCTTTCAACAAGGTACATAAAGAGCTTTAGAATGTCCCATACCCATTTCATATGACTCACCACTATTTGCTAATTACTGAATAAAGTTGACAAGGATTTGCACGTTTGTCTCTGTGAGCCTTGCTTCGTCTGGTTCAGAATCTGATGGAACTACTCCAAGTTGCTTGAGCAACAGCATATCAGATTGTAGTTCTGAAGGACTTATCGCATCTACTGGTTCTGGAATGTTTATCCTGTAAGTTCTTGTTCTATTTCCATCTGGTTTTCTGTACATCAGTGTAAGTCTTTTCATATAATATCACCCACTTCTTCCGTTGTTACCACTTGTGCACTTTCGCAAACGTACTTTGAGTATTTGTCAAGAATGTCTACAACTGTTTGAGCATTCTCTTGAGTAAAAGAATCATCTACGTTGATTGTCTGCCTTCTGTAGATACGATTATTTAGTTCATCATATCCGACTATCCAACGCAAAACCAACCTCTTCATTCTTGCACCCCCACTTTGATTCTCTATGTTTCTTTGTTTCCTTTTTCCCTTGTTCCGCTTGCCTGCGCAGGCAAATAGATGTATCTCCCCGAGGACCCACTTTAATAAAAAATTAAGGGTTCGGAAGAATCCGAACCCTTTAACAGTTCTTCATCTGAAATTATTTTATTTCTTTTTTCTCCAAACTTTCACGGCATTATAGATAATCCATACTAAAAATCCAATTGCCACTACTGGAAGGAGCGCAATGAAGAAGAAATACACTATTGCCAAAAGTATTAAAAAGAGGATTATACCTATTACCCACACCAATAGCGGTGCAAGAAATGGCAAAAACGTTATCAGTACAAGCAACACCACTAAGATACCTATCAGGGTGAATATCCACATTGTTTCTGCACCTTCTCTCCAGTTTTTAATTATTTCAAGTTCAATAGCTTGTATTCAGGTAGTCCGTTTCTAAATGGTGGATATGGCTCACCTTTTATCAACGGCAATGCGTACTTGAAGAATTTATCAGTCACCGCATATTTATCAAAGAAGTCTTTTGGTAACATCTTCGTCTGCTCGGCTACCAAGTTCAGCGGGACAGATGAATATCTTATCTGATAAGGTTCATCATTTACGCGCTCCATCGTGACCATGACACCGTAATTGTCTTCGAGAGCGTATCTGACAGCCATCCTACCGCACATCTCTGCTTCCTCCACGTCTGTTGCGCTCGCTATATGCCTACCGCTTCTTTGCAAATAATCAGGAATCGCAACGTGTGTCTTTAAGCCGAGCTCTGACCTAACCATACCTGCAATGGTAAATCCAACACCACCAAGCTGCCTATTACCGAAACTATCGGTGAATCCCATATCGGAAACAAAGAACCCATCAGGATATTTTATACCCTCAGCCACAGCTATCGCACAGTATCCCTTTTGCGAAATTACGCGTTCAACCGCTCCGAGAAATTCATCTTTGTTAAATGGTTGCTCAGGAAGTAATATCACATCAGCACCTATTCCGTTAATCCATCCCAGTCCTGCTGATGCTGCCAGCCAACCTGCGTGTCTTCCCATGATTTCCATGACGAAAACTTGAGTTGAATCTACATACATGCTCCTCAAGTCGAGTGCTGCTTCCATCATTGCAATAGCTACGTATTTTGCTGCCGACCCAAATCCTGGACAGTGGTCCATGTGAGGCAGGTCGTTATCGATTGTCTTCGGTACACCAACAACTTTCAGCTCGTACCCACGCTTTTGTGCCTCCAATTGCAAACGCCAAGCGGTGTCCATAGAGTCGTTACCGCCGTTATAGAAGAAATATCTAATATCGTTTTTTCGGAAAATCTCGAATAATTTCTCTACATCAGCATCATTCTTCAATTTCTTTCGGCACGAGCCAAAAGCACCGGCCGGAGTGTATTTTAAGAACTCAATATCTAAATCATTGGCATCTAAGAACTTCTCCTTCAAAATACCTGTGACGCCGTTGATTCCGACGTATATCTCAAGACCATTCTTGCGAGCTTCATCAAGTACCCCATATGCACTTGCGTTGATAACGCTTGTTACCCCACCCGACTGTGCGTACAAAGCTTTCATAACACGAACACCCCCATAATCTCCTGCAGTTTCTGAACAGAAATACTTATCGATATTTTACCATAAAAAGAAAAAGAATAAACAAAAGCCCCGAGGATTTCCCCTCGGAGCTGATCTTGGTTTATATTCTACTAACTTTTATGCATGCACTTAGAAATCTAAAAATTCACGTAACCGCTAAGAGTTATGGTATTAGACATTATGTTAGAAATGTCTGGATTTTCGATTCTAAGGTTGATACCTTTTTCTTTGTTAAATAAACCGAGCAGCAGGTAAAACTTAGCTGGCGATTCGTATCCCGCTCCAATCTTGTAATTTTCAGCAATATACGTGACTTCTGCACTTATATCTAATGAAAAAATACCAAATGAACCTGACGCCTTTAAAGTCTCATTCCCAAGAGCCAAAGTTCCGACAACTCCAACCTTTTCACCATCGAAATCGGCTGAAAAACCGAACTGTTCTGCTTCCAAGCCGAAAGCAAAATAGTAGCTGTTGTCAAGGCTGTAAAGTCCAACTACTGAGATGTTCACTGGAGATTGCAAAGAAAATTCACCAACAGCTGAATAATCATCAGTATAATAATCTTTTGCACCGTAAACCTTCAAGCCGCCAAATTCAAGACCGGCTATAAACGGAAGTTTGTTGTTCTCGTGTCCCAAGCCAAGAACAAATTTGGTGTCTTTAAATAGATCATAAGAAAGAACTATTCCGGTATCTTTTCCTTCAACGGGTAGTGCCCATGCCTGTCTATAGTGAAAACTTACGAGCAGACCGTTATTCTTGAGTGTTAGCAATGCATTAGAGATCACCGCTCCCCCGTAGGTCAAAGAAATTGAAAAGTCTGGGTTGGGATTGAAAGAAAGCGTAAGCTTACTTGTCGCACCTGTGAAAACAAGATAGTTAGTTGAGTTTGTTTGGAACGAATAAGAGAATTCGTATTTTCCTTTCACGGGCAGTCCATCGGTCTGAGCCTCCGCTCCTTCTATTTTTAGAGTTCCATCTTTCTGCACGAGATTGAAAACACCGTTCTTGCCACCGTATCCATCTGGTTCGTACCCTGGTGCATACGGGTCTTCTTCCCAGACATCATTTCCGCCTATAACAAAAACGAACTTGTATTTGTGGATGCCAGGCTGGAGTGCAAGTGTCGTTACCCAGTAACCATCAATAAGCTGCATTTTCTGGCCTCTTGGATTCCATCCATTGAATGTTCCTGCAAGGTAGGCTTCCTGCGCGTTATCCTTCTTAGCAACGAACATAACCTTACCATCGACAATTGAGAGTCCCGGTTTTAAAACTTGATGTTTCGTCTGTTCTACTTTTGTTACTCTGGTCTCTGTTGTTTGTGGCTTCTCTGGTTTTTCGGCGCTTTCTGATACGGCACCCGCCGGTGCCCTGACAATTAATTTTCCACCTTCTCTTACAACCTCAAAGACACCGTTTTGACCACCGAAACCATCGTCTACAAAAGCAAACGCATTAGGATCAACAATCCAGTTTCCGTCAACAACAAACTTGTATTCATAAATACCAGGCTGGAGCTCAACAACAGCTTCCCACCAGCCATCTTCAATGAAATAGAGTGCCATATCGTCGGCTTTCCAATTATTGAATGAACCTGCGATGAAAGGTTGCTTTGCACCTTTGTTGTAGTATCTGATAATTACATAGCCATCGACATCTACAAATATAGTATCTTGTCGCTTTTCGTTGAGAATATATTTCTTACCAGTATCTTTACCTGCTGTAGAAGTACCACTCATTCCCAATATTTTCCCTTCTGGAGTAAGCGTGAACAACCCATTTTTGCCACCGAAACCATCGTCTGTATAAGCAGGAGCCTCGGGGTCTTCTTTCCAGGTTTTTCCGTCTATAACGTACTTATACTGGTACGTTCCCGGCTTCAATTCAACTTCATAAACCCATGTATCACCAACAAGTTTCATGGGCCAAGCGGTTGGACTCCAGTTGTTGAACGTCCCTGCAAGATAAACAACCTGTGCTTGTGCTTTAAATGTGAAGACAACTTTCCCGTCTCTGTACTCAACAGCTGCAAAGACGAGAGAAAACGCGAGTAAGATGACAACAATGATAAGGTTTCTCAACAGCCTCAAACTCCTCATTAATTAACACACCTCCCGATTTTTCTCATAATTATTGATTACCACCAGGTATTTATATTGATGTTTAGAACTGGTTTGAAAGGATTGTTCCCTGCAAAATCTCCATTTCCAACCTGAACTGAAACTTGGGCATTTTGGAATCCTGTCAGTTTCAGCTCACCAAAGAAGAAATCTTTTTCCTCGTAGTATCCGATTATCTTCTGGTATTTTGCAAATGTAGAGACGTTACCGAATGATTTGCCAAGCTCAATGTAGTACAATTCCCCTATTGTATTCACTGAGCCATGGATAGGTTTTCCAAAAGAGTATGATGCTTTACCAGAGAAATCCATCAAAGTAAAGGTGCTTCCAAAGGTAACTAAGAACTTACCCCACTCGGTCGGCATTAAGCCGGTAATACTTGAAAAATCTGTCTTTTTAAGGTTTATAAAAAACATTCCATAGCTTATGTCAACACCTGCTTCAGAATTGTTGAGTAAATCATCTAAAGTATTCTCAAAATCGAAGTTCGTGTTCAAATAAGCATTAAATGCAGGAGTGGTACCAAATTTGTACCACGCAGTGACAACGTTCTGATTGCTCACATATGTTGGGCTGAGAGCTAATCTTGAATCGGGCGCTCCGGCGAGGATGTACCTAACGCCCCAGTTGTAATTACCTTCAGCAACTGAGAAGAACAAAAAGCTATTCTTAGTTTCGAAATTTAGAACGTCTTGCTGGATTAATTCATAATTCAAATTAAGCCCTACTACCTTTTGATAGCCCGCAAAGGCTACATCAAATTTGTTGTTCCTTTTACCGAAAATGAGGTTGTGATTTTGAACGGCTGGTACTGGCAGTTCTAAATACATTACATCTCCACTTAAAAGAAGCTTGCCAATAGCTGAGTTTATATCTATCCCATCCCTACCCCCGTCTACTTTGTACAACACAACAGGGTCATTTGTGGTAATAAATCCAACATTCTTGTACAGATTAAGCTTTACATCGGCCAGCTTTAACGAAAGCTTTGCAGATTCTAGATTGCCGTCCTTCAAACTCACCGAAAGGTCAAAATCTCTACCAAAAGCAGTTGGATTCATCCTGAACTCTGTTGAAAGAGATGTTGTCAGTGCGCCAAAGCCGTTTGAAAAGTCAATACCAAGTGAGAAATTAGCAGAAAACGTCGACTGCAAAGCGAAGACACTTACTACTGAGAAGAATATACACAAAAGCAGTGCAAACTTCTTACTCATGACTTTGAAATTTCTCACGCCATCATCACCTCGCAAAATAGCAAGTCACTCTTCAATCTCTTTTAAATCTCATAGAAAATTATCTACATTATTTCTTCGTGTATTCAACTTTCAGCAATGAAAATTTCGGGTTATATGTGATTTTGATATCATAAGTGCCATTCTCTGGGAAAGTAACAGAACCATCCTGCCCCATACCGGCATCGTATTTTTTGCCATCAAAATTCAATTCCCAAGGTTTCCAATCATTATCGGTTCTCGAAAGCTTGAATTTGTACTCACTCTTGGTCACACTGAAGTTTGTTTTCTCGTATACGAAGACCTTGTTAGTATCGTCCCAGGTCATAACGCCCTGAGCTAACGTCCAGTTATTGAGTTCCCCGCCTATTGACCAAGTTTTTTGAATTGTTTTGAACTTTTCGCTATCCCCGACGCCCTTTGCTAGACCATTTTCCATTGTTGTTGGTGTTGCATATATCGTCAGTTTTGCATCAGAGCCAAGGTTTTCTTTCCAAACAGGAATTGCGGAAGAAACCTTCGTAACACCATCAGATTTATAAATAACCTTGTACCAACCAATAGAAAATTCACTCCCTGATCGGCTTGGGTTAAACGTAATGGACGCTACAGGCAGTTCGAACACATATGCATTTTCTGTGCTGCTGTAACTCATCCTATCACTTTCTGTTGGAACCCAGCCGTTCCATTCCCCAACGACGTATACACCATCTGGCAACTGCAAATTGAGAATCCTCATACAACTTGAAGCGGTTCCAAGAAGAAATAAAAATAGTACAAAAACCAAAACCATGTATATGATTCTCTTAGTATTTTTGTTTAGGTTTCTCAAAGAAGATCACCCCTTTTCAATAAACGGTATGCATTTACTATTAAAGAAGGGGCATAAGCCCCTTCTTGATTAAAGATGAACATCACAAATTCCAGTTTATTGTTTTCTCATTGCTTTGTTGGGTTTGATATTGTCTTCTTTATAACTATTGGTCCAGTATAGCCACCGTTGCCCGTTTCAAATCCTTGATTCGGATAGAAGTCTCCTGCCCATTGTTTATTTTCCTTATCAGTAAATCCTCCAGTCAAGACAAAAACAGCTTTTAGAGACAACTTAGATGCATCAGTCACCCCAAGTTCTTTAAGCGGAACTGCAATCTCAACCACGTTTCTACCATCTACTGTGCGCGATTGTTGCGTAACCTTACTTGTTATCGTTGCGGAATCTGTAGCTGTAAACCTCCAAGCTTCCAGTCCATCTCCCCAAGTCTCAAGAACAAAGTCTACGTCTCCTTTTTCGAATTTGTATTTTCTTATCCATCGATGCTTTTCCGTATCGGCTGCGCCTGTTACACCGGAAAGATCAACCATAACCATGAAGTTGTCATATCCTTCTTTCGTAAACTCTCCGGCAATATACAAGTTCGTGGCATCAAAGAGTATACCCGCTTTATGTATTTCTTTGTTTACTCCCCATTGTGAGTCTGTCGCACCGTCAGTGTAAACGTAACTTTCCCAATCCGACAAGTTTCCGTCAACTGTTACAGTCTTGAGCAATGGTGGTTTTTGCAGTAAATCACAACTTGCAATCATCAAGCCAACAAGAACAACCGCAAATACCCACAGTACCTTTTTCATACCTTCTACCTCCCCTTTTCAAAAGTTTTAAGAAACTTGTTCTCAAAATCCCATACATAGAGTTGTTGTAAGACTCAAATTTTCACAACCAAATTGAATTTTAACACTTTTATTATGGATTTAAATTTTTTGTGGAACAATTTCCACAGTCATGTCGTGACTGTATTTTTAGTTCTTAACAAACACGTATATCTGCCTTGGGTTTACTGTCCAGTTCGTGTTTTGGCTCAGTGGCAATTCATTTTTCGGACCAAATTCAAAGTTACTACCGTTGAAGAACGCATACCAAATCCATTTGTATCCTGCAGGGACAGAGAAGTTGTTTGAATATTGCGGGTCAAGGTTTATTAACACAAGAATTTCCTGTGAACCGTAAGTTCTCTTAATCGCTATCAGATTCTTCCAGTCCCTTTCAATCGTTATCGTCCCTTTCGATAATGCTGGATATTCTTTTCTAAGGTTTATGAACTGCCTGAAGAAGTTTAGAATTGTATACCCTGTTTCTTGCTCTTGAACTGAAACTCCGTCGTTTGGTTCATCGTACATCGCACCATCTGCATTTGCGTTGCCAAAGGTTATGTTCTTTGCTTGATAAACGGACTTTGTCCAGTAAGTTTGTCCTGTACCTGATTGTGTTGTGTACCACTGCATAGGTTCTCTAACTGGCATGTCCCAAGGATCTTGTCCCCATTTCCAGCCCCTTAATCCTATTTCACAGCCATAGTAGATCGTTGGGATTCCTTTCAAAGATAGCAAAACAGCATTTGTTAGTAAATATTGCTTGGTACCGTTAGTGACGTTTCCAGAGTACTTTTGGTCCATCAGAACAGATATCCATCTATCCAAATCGTGGTTGTCGATGAATGGGAAATGATTAGATGACAGATTGTAGTTGTTTGGATTGACCCAGCTTGTTGTGTTTCGGAGTATGTTGTCTTGTCCTTCGTAGTTTGACCTTATGTTGTACATAAATGTGAAGTTGAACACTGGCAGTGGTGCGAACTGTGACAAAACAGATGGATTGCCATCGAAGACTTCACCCACAAGTATTACGTCGTTTCCATACTTGGTTCTGATATAACTTTCTATCTGCCTCGCTACTTGAGCGGATTGGGTAATTCCATCATCCCAGTCCCACCCCATGTAGTGCTTTGGAGCGTCGAGCCTGAATCCATCAACACCAACCAAATACCAGAAATCGATTATCTTTTTAACTTCTTTCATTACTGCCGGGTTGCTGAAATTCAAATCCGGCATTGACACATCAAACAATCCGAAATACCAAACTTTCTGACCTTTTGAGTTCATTTTCCAATGCCAGTGGCTTTGACCCGTTTTGTCCTCAAGTGTCATTATATAGTAGTTCCAGTATGGTGAGCTTGTTGTGTTCTCAATAGCATCTTTGAACCACGGATGCGTGTCTGCTGTGTGATTGACAACAAGGTCCATTACAACCCTTATTCCATTCTCATTCAATATCTTCAACATTTCTTTGAACTCTTCGAAAGTTCCGTAATCCGGCTCAACATCATAGTAATCTTCTACGTCGTATCCGTGATAAGACTTTGCCTTGTTAAACGGCAAAAACCAGATTGTATCGATACCCAATTCTTTGAAATACTCAACTTTCTGAGCTACCCCGCGAAAGTCCCCTATTCCATCTCCGTCTGAATCGTAGAAGGAACGTATGAGGAGCGAATACATCGTGTTCGAAGACGGTTCTGGAATTTCTGTCTTTCCTATAACCTGTAGTAACACACACGAATGCGTCAATATTAGAATGATGGAAAGTACCACAATAAGATACAAGAAATTTTTCTTCATCCGCATTGTCCCTCCTTTTTCTGACTAGTTATTATTATATGATTTTTGAGAGTATTTGAACAATTACAATCCCATTTCCAAACAAAAATCCCCCGGTTTTCTTCTCCGGGGGATTTTATCATTTTACATCTTTTTATTTCAATTTCCCTTCCTGCACTGGATAACAAGCCACATAGTGTCCAGAAGAAACTTCTTTGAGTTCAGGATGCGGGTCTGTTTTGCACCTTTCTTCTTTGAATGGACATCTGTCGTAGAATCTGCATATCGGTGGTGGGTCGATTGGTGCACTGATGTTGCCTATGATGTTCGGTTCGTTTCTCTTGTACTCTGGATCAGGCACTGGAACTGCGTCCATAAGCGCTCTTGTGTATGGATGCATCGGGTTATGAAGAAGCTCTTCGGTTTCTGCAAGCTCAACTATTTTTCCAAGATACATTACCGCTATCCTGTTGACCATGTACCTTGCAACCGCCAAATCATGTGTAATGTACAGATAGCTCATTTTGTGCGTCTGTTGGAGTTCCATCATCAAGTCCATAACAGCAGTCCTGACTGAGACGTCCAACATCGATGTCGGTTCGTCTGCAACTATGAGTTTTGGGTTCAGAACGAGTGCTCTTGCGATAGCTACTCTTTGCCTTTGTCCACCGGACAACTCGTGCGGGTATCTCCACAAGAAACTGTCAGGTGGCGTTAGACCGACTTCCTGAAGCAAGCTCGCTACTTTGTCCTCCCTTTCTTCAAGCGTGCCAACATTGTGGATGTTCAGCGGTTCTGCGATTATGTCAAATATCGTCATCCTCGGGTTGAGCGATTCGTACGGGTCTTGGAATATCATCTGCACCATGCCGTGATATTCCATTCTTTCGTATTCTTCTATTGGTTTCCCAAGTACTCTTATACTTCCCGCAGTTGGGGTTTCAAGTCTTACAACCATTCTTCCTGTAGTTGTTTTTCCACAACCTGATTCACCAACAAGACCAATAGATTCACCCTCGAGTATTTCAAACGATACATCGTCGACTGCGTGCACGAAGTGTTTGGCTCTTGAAAACAGTGTTCTTTCTGCTGGGAAGTACTTTTTCAAGTTCTTTATCTCAAGAAGTACATTTTTATTTTCTGAACGCATCTTTTCTCACCTCTTCTGTAAGCGGATGCCAACATGCTAAGTAGTGTCCTTTTTCGACCTCCTGGTATGGGGGTTCTTCGTTTCTACATTTGTCCGTTGCCCATGGACATCTTGGTGCAAATCGGCATCCGGTCGGTGGATTCAACAAGTTAGGTGGCTCACCTGGAATTGTGAAGAGCTTTTTCTTTTCTCCAACGTGGCTTGGGAATGCGTTCATGAGCAAGAATGTGTATGGGTGCATTGGGCGTTTGAAAACGGTTGTCGAGTCAGCTTGTTCTACGAATTTTCCGGCGTACATGACTGCTATTTTGTCGCTGACTTCAGCGATAACGGCAATATCGTGTGAAATATAAATCATCGCCATGTTGAGTTCCTTCTGTATCTTTTTCATTTCTCTGAGTATTTTATCTTGTACTATAACGTCCAAAGCAGTCGTTGGTTCGTCCGCTATTATCACCTTCGGATCACATGATAGAGATAGAGCAATGACTGCCCTCTGCTTCATACCACCGCTGTATTGGTGCGGGTATTGGTCCATCCTCTTTGGATCAAGCGTCACAAGTTCAAAGAGTTTAGCAACTTTTGAACGTGCTTCATCAATTGGAGTGTCTGGATAGTGGTTGAGTATCGCTTCAACGATTTGGTCGCTGATTCTGTAAACTGGGTTCAAAGAATTCATCGCCGCCTGGAAGACCATCGAGATGCCTTTCCACCTGTAGTGTCTCATCTGTTCCTCTTCCAAGCTGACAAGGTCGACCATCTTGCCGTTGTCGTTGAACCACACGTGTCCGCCCATGAATTTGGCATTCTCTGGAAGTATTCTCAGCAAGGTCATTGAAACCGATGTCTTACCGCAACCTGATTCTCCAACGATTCCGAGGCTCTCTCCGGCTTCCAATTCAAAAGATATACCATCAACGGCTTTGACATAGCCCATTTTCGTTTTGTAATGCATCTTCAAATCTTCAACTTTTAGCACCGACATGGTTATCACCTCTTCCTAAGTCTTGGGTTTACGATTTCTTCAAGTCCTCTTCCGAGGAAGTAGAAGGCTGAACACAAGAGCGTAATTGCACCGCCAGCTGGTACCCACATCCACCAGTAAGCACCGATGTTACCTGATCCCAGGTATCCAGAACTCCAAACGGTGTTTATCATCAATCCCCAAGACATTCTGACTTTCATCAATCCGAAGAAACTCAACACAGCTTCTGAAAAGACTGCACCTGTAACGTTGAACATCATGTAGAGGAATGAAAGTGGCATTACGTTTGGGATTATGTGGTTGAATATGATGTATCCATGGCTACCACCTGAAACTCTTGCAGCGTCTATATATGGTTTCACTTTGATTGTCAGTGCCTGTGCTTTCAAAACAAGCGTGATTCCACCAAAACCACCGAGCAAACCAAGTATGAGGGCCAGTTTGAATAAGTTCATCGTCATAAAACCAGAAAGAACTATTAAAAATGCTATCGATGGGAAAAGCATCATTATATCAGCAATCCTCATGAATATTACATCAACAACTCCACCATAGTACGCCGCCGCAGTTCCTATGATAGTTCCGATTACAACGGTTATGAGTGCTGCAAGAACACCGAGAACAAATTCGCTCGGAGTACTGACCATCAATTGTACGAATATGTCTCTTCCAACTGGATCCGTACCAAGCCAGTGCCATCTGCTCGGTGGGAGCGGATGACCGACACCTATCTTATTAGTGAGAGACAATGTATTGAATAATTCTACAAGCTTCTTCTCCGCAAATTCTTTGTTCCAAGTCGTCTTCTTACTTACTAAACTCGAAATTGTCTTGTTCGATATTTCATCCCATTTGGAAGTATCATTCAGATTCATCTTATGCTCATCGATCATTCTTTGATATATGTTCTCATTGATGTCGCCTTCGCCTATTAAGAAACTTGCTGCTTCGATAGGTTCTTTATTCTCGTATTCCTTAAGCTTCTCGACTATGTCGTATCTTCTGAAATCGTCAAGTTGTGAGTTTTCGATATTTGTTATAACTTTGGAAAGTTTGTTCGTACCTCCAAAAGCATACGCCATCAAAGATGAAACTGGGTCAGATAGAACTTTTATCACTTCACTTCCGAGCCTTTCGTACACGTCTGGTACATTCTCATCATTCAAGAGTTTAGACATCATGGTCCTTGCAATTGCTATCTTCTTGAATATATCGTTGAGCTCATAGATGAAACCCGTATGAACTGTGTCTGAATACTCTGCAATTTGATTTTCAAGCTTTGCCCTTGTACTTACATCAATATCCACAGATACCTTTGCCAGAACCATACCAGCGTATACTTCTAAAAACTTTTCAACATCATCATATGATTGCTCTATTCCTATAGTCTTCATTTCATTTTCTATGTTCTCAATTTCTGTCTTTGCCTTCTTGTAGGCTTGGTCATATATATTCTTGTCATCTAAATTCGATAACTTTTTCTCAGATATCTCAATAAGGTTTGAAAATTTAGAATTTTTAAGCTGTTCCAAAAGTTTTTCATCTTCTCTTGCCAAAACCAAAATATCTGGAAGTAATCTAAACACGGCACTGTTGACAAGATCAGAAACGCTGACGATACCGTTCTCTATTACTTCGGCCAGTTGTTGGTCTGATTGTACGTAAAGTTGCGCAGTCGTATCGCCACCTGCGATGGTCTTGGCTATTTCAATTACTTTTTGCTGAGCGTCTTTTACTTCATCCTCACTGTACTGTCCAAAGAGAGCTGAGTTAAATTCTTCCACAGCTTGATCATTGTCCCTATTAAGACTTCTGTACCACAGTTGGACTCTTGAAACTTCATCGCTATCAACATAAGGAGATAGTGCGATTGCCAAAGTTTTATGATCTATCTTCTGCAGAAGTTCTGAGAAATTTTGGAACGAAAATTTGTCCCTGTTTCCGACATCTTTTGGGGAAGTGATAGATGAGAACTTTATGAATCCAGCGTTTATGAGTTCAGATAAACCATTTTGGAAGTAAAGTCTTTCCTTTGCGGGTATATAGCTGTCGGCAATAGTATCAAGAAAATGCCTCATACTGTCAGGTGCGTACGTTGTCATTATATCGTACTGCGCGTTTCTTGCTACATTTTCCATTGAAGTTTTAAATGCCTCACCTTTATCCATGAATGAATAGACCCATATCTGCGCTGTTGGTATTTCTATACCTTTTACGATGTTTTGAGTTGAAAGGTAATCTGTGATGTATTTACTCGATAGTATCCTTGAATCGAGCCCCGTTACTGGATCGTAAATGTTTGGGTCAAGGATATTTAGTACAATCGGAGAGAGTGCGCCGAATATACCGAATGCTATTATTGCCCAAAGACCGAACATTCCCATCTTGCTTTCTCTGAATAGAGCCCAATTCTTCTTGAAATTCTTTATGAATAGTTTAAACTTGATTTTTGCAATTGATTCGCGTGCTTGATTATTATTTATTTGAGCCATTATCCTCACCTCACTTAATATCTGATTCGTGGGTCTAAGAATGCATACAATATATCGGCAACCAAGTGGGCAAAGAGTACGAGAACACCTGTAAAGACAAGACAACCTATTGCAAGTGGTGTGTCTTGCGATGTGGTCGCTTCAAGTAAGGTAAGTCCCATACCTTTCCAAGAGAACATCGTTTCTGTAATGACACCACCACTTACAGTCGATGCAAGCCCGATGACAAAGCTCGTCATGAGAGGTAATAGTGCTGTCCTTGCTGCGTGCTTGTCTCTGATAACTTTGTCTGGTAAGCCTTTAGCTCGGGCTGTTGTTATGTAGTCTTCTTTAATAACTTCGAGCATCGTGTCTCTCATGACCAACATATCACCAGCAAAGTGCAGTGTAACAAGCGCTATGACTGGAAGTGCGAGATGGTAAACTATATCGAGAGCGTAGGTTCCCATTTTGTTAGTTGCCCAATACAGTATCGCCAGAACAATACCTAACGCGACAAAAGACCATATTGCTGTTTTCTTCGCCTTAATAGTTTTTAGTTTAGAAGCAACCGCAACACCAAGTATCCACATTACTAACAAGAAGAGTTCAGTCCACAAAAGCTTCAAGAATACGTCTTGAGCACTGAAAGGAGCATCAAACCATTTTGATGGGGTTATGAATCCAGAAAGCGGGAACCATTTTAATGTAACACCGAATAGCCATATTATTATGAGCATGTAAAACGGGGTGAATATTGTCCAGAATACTATACCTACAAACGTTGCAGCCTTGTCTACCAAACCACCTCGTTTCCATGCAATTCTTTTTCCAAGGTCAAACCCTAAAAGGAACGAAAGAACAGAACTTGCCAAGAACAAGAACAATGTTCGTGGTAATCTCTCTGCAATTATCTCTTCAACCTTTTTTGGATATTCGCTAAACGATATTCCCATTTCCAAGTTAAAGAAATTCTTCATGTGCTTATAGTACTTAACATACCACGGGTCATCTACTCCGAACATCTTTTTAATTCTCTCGTACATCTCTGGATTTCTCATGATTTTTGGATCCAAAAATTTAGTAGTATAGTCACCTGGCATGGCAAGGAAGATAAAGAAGACAAGTGTTACATATATAACAAGTAACAACACTATTTGTGCAACTCTGTTTCGAATGAACTTCGCCAATCCCGGTAAGTCAAATGCATAAAAATAGACGATTGGTGCGATTATAAAATTAAATCTTGGGCTGAAAAGGTAAAGGTATTTAATGTTGAAAAGTGCACCATAGTACAATAAAATACTGATTGCTAAGAAAATATAATTTTTCGGCTTTTTACCCTTCCATAGCGAAAAGTAAACACCTACTGCAGGGATAAGAACAGCGAATATAAACAACTCCAGACCGCTCATCTTCACCTCTCCTTTTTGTCTATTATCTTTTAAAGAGTCGTTAGAGGACGTTTGTTATCCTTTCATTTAATAGTCCCCCCTGAACGGGGGGACAGTAACGTATTCAATTTCGCTTTTAAAAATTTCAAACTATATGACGATTATTGAACTTTTCTTACTCCTTCTGGGAATCCATAATAACCTTGTATACCATCAAGCATGTTGTCGAATGGGAATTTGATCGATGTTCTGTATGCTTCGATCATTGGATTCGTGAAGAGGATTATGTATGGAAGATCTTCAGCAAGCAATCTCTGCGCTTCGAATATTGCTTTTCTTGCCTGTTCAAATGTGTCAGCGTATTCAAATTCTTCGACAAGTGCGTCGAATTCTGGGTTGTTGTAACCAGGTGTGTTGAAGCCTTCTGGTGCCATTTCTGAGCTATGCCAGAATGATTTGAAGTATGTTGGAACTCTTCCGATACCCCAACCAAGCATGTACATATCAAAGTCAACATCATCAAATGCTTTTGTGACGATTTCGTTGAAGTCTGTGAGTTTTAGGTTAAGAGGAATACCGATGTTTTTTGCCCACTGTTCGATGTACATAGCTGTCTGTGCTCTCATTGGGTCGTAGTCCATACCAGGTGACATAAGTGTGACTGTTGGTACTGCCTTTCCATCTGGACCTTTCAAGCCTTTACCAGGCGTTTTAATTGGGTTCTTCGTATCTTTTGGATCTATAACTGGTTCTGTATCCCATTTGAACCCTGCTTTCTTGAGCAAGCTGACTGCAAGTTGATATCTTTCACCCATGCTCAAGCCTTCACCAATCGTCTTCACGGCTGAGTTGTACCAGAAGCTGTTTGCCGGTGGAACTGGCGTTGCAAGTGGAATCGCTCTGCCTTGGAGAACTTGGTTACAGATGAAGTCGCGGTCGATAAGTGCAGCTATCGCCTGTCTGAATTCTTTCACGTTCATTGGGAATTTCCTCATGTTGAATGCGAGGTATCTGAAGCCAAGTTGTGGGTTGGAGACAACCTTTATGTCTTTCTGCCCTTTGAGTTGTTCCGCTTCTCCTGCTGTCAATCCAACCGGGTTGAAAATGTAGTCGATGTCACCTGCGATAAGCGCCTGGATTGCAACTTGTTTGTTACCGTAGATCTTGTAGACGATCGTATCAACAAATGGACCGTTTACAACTTCAAGTGCGACATCTCCAGCTGGTTTCGGGTTGTCTGTTGACCATTTGAAACCTGTCTTTGGATTGACTATAGAGAATCCTCCGTTTTTGTAGTATATGTTCTTTTCTCCATAGCTCCAATATTTATCGTTTGCAATTTGTTTTACAACTTGTACAAATGCGCCTTTTTCAACTTTTCCAAGGTTCAGAGCTGTTATACCTGGGTCGATAACTTCTTGCGAAAGCAGCCACCGAACTGGATCTTTTTGTTTCTTTGCCTTGTCAACAATTGGCTTCCAGTAGTTGCTGCATACAATAGCTGTCATGAGCGTGTCATAGTAGATTGTCATTGTATTCTTTTCTTTGAAGTAGAACTTGACTGTCCATTGGTCTATTTTTTCTACTTTTTCTGGCTCATACGCTCCGCCCCAGTTTCCACCAGGAATTTCCATTTCTTTAACTGTCGAGTATGTGAAAACAACATCATCTGCTGTAAACGGAGCACCGTTCGACCAGCGCATGTCTTTTCTCAGCTTCACCGTAACTGTGTACATATTTCCTTCTTTAACGATTTTTGGAATTTCAGCGGCCGCGGATGGAATGAGTTGACCTTCTTTGTTCATGCCAAGCAGTGAAGGATATTTCCAAAGTTGGACCGCAAAGTTCCAAGAGGAAGAACCTGAACCGAGCAAGTTCCAGATGTTGGTGGTTGTTAGGTCAGCAAATATACCGTAGTTGATCTGAACTGCAAATAGCGAAAGTGCTGCCAATACAAAAAGTGCTACAAGAACCTTCTTCACAGCTAACCCCTCCTTTTAAATGGTGTGGAAACGGTGTAGCCCCCCAATTTTACAAAGCCGTATCTTTTTTGGTACAGTGATATTATACTACAAATTCGTCCCGTAATGCAAATATGTTTACTTGAACAAACAATATTATACAGAAAATAGCAAGAATTATTGCATTACGTTTTTATATTTCCAACTTTTGTGGTAAAATAAAAGCGTGAATTGGAGGTGGTGGGTGTGTATTACAAAGTTTCTCGCGATCCAATTTATTCGGAAATCATGCTGTACCCTATTGAAATAATAACAATAGACACCAAAGCGATGCAAAGGTTAAGATATCTTAGTCAGCTTGTTGGAGCTGAATATGTGTATCCAGGCGCAACGCATACGAGGTTCGCTCATTCCTTGGGTGTTATGCACTTATCCGGTGTTTATGCTGAGCATCTATATGACACACCTGACAAAGTAAGAGTTTTACGCCTTGCCGGTTTGCTCCACGACATAGGACATGGTCCTTTTAGCCATCAATTCGATGATGTTGTTTACAAAAGGTTGGGCTTCAAAGATGGACATGATGATTTTAGGATGAGACTCCTGAGAGAATATTTTCCAAAAGAATTGACAAGAAAGTATGAAGAGGCCCCTTCTCAGTTAAAGAGAGCAATAGTTGAAGACTTAGAAATAACACTCGGGCAGATTTCCGAAAATATGACAGAGAACTTCGCACAATTGATGGAAGAGATAATCAAAGTATATGAAGGAGAGAGTTCTGGAACAATAGATTTCGCTATTGTCCAAGGACCACTCGGTGCTGATAGGCTAGATTTTGTGCTGAGGGATTCATATTATGCCGGAACAAGAGGGTTTGGCACTGGTGCAATAGATAGGCTGATACGCAACTCAATGATAGTTGAACGCGATGGAAAGGAAATTTTGGCCTATGATTCAAAAGTTGTGGACGAAATTTATACAATACTTTTTGGAAGATTTATGATGTACAAAAATGTCTATTTTCATAAGACTTCCAGAGCCGCAGATATGATGATACAAGAACTTTTGGATCTCTCTTACAAAGCACTCAGATTAGATGAAAGAGTGCCAAATTTGGAAACTTTCCTCGATCTAACAGACCAAACAATTATCAATGAAGTGATATTCAACTTTTACAACCTTGTCCAGCAGTACGGTGGAGATGAGGAAACAAAGCAAGCACTGTTAAAGTATGAAATCGATCTACAACCACTTGAACTTGATATAGTCATGGCTTATGAAATCATCGAAAGATTAAAATCGAGAAATCTCTGGAAGGTTGTTCTGGAAACGCCGTTTTCCATTGAGGGTGTAGATCCAACATTGGTGAGTCAAGGAATCGCAAGCGACTTGCTCCAAAAGATTCGTTTAAGGCTTGAAAGAGCAATCGAAATAGCTGATGAAGAGGACAAGAAAGTTATAAAACATGTCATGAGCAATTTCGATGAGATATTCAGAATCGATACACCATACAAACTCACAGTTGTGCATCCGGAAGAATTTTTGAGAAGCAATATATACATAATCAAGAAACATCATCTCATGACTTTTGAAGAGTACGTCCGTTCATATCCCGCATATAATTTCATGAAGAGTAATCTTATTCAAATAATAAGAATTTATGTTACAAAAGACATAAGGGAAATTCTTGAAAAATACAAAATCTTGCCAGAGACAACTATGGAAATAACAACTCGCTGGTAAGTTGGAAAAATCTTGAAAAAGGTGGTTGGTTAAATGGTCCTCCTCTTTGACGTTGGCAATACTCATACAACGGTTGCCTTAACTCGAAACGGCAAGGAATTTGAGAAATATAGACTATCAACGGTACGCTATGAGACAGAAGATGAGCTGTATGCATTCTTGAAGAGCTTTTACAAAGAATATATTGAAAACATTCCTATTGTTGTTTCTTCTGTCGTGCCTTCTATGAACGTGATTTTTGAGTATTTTGCAGAAAAGTACGGAAACGGGCAGGTATATTTCGTCAGCGCACTTGGCTACGATAAAATAAGGTGGAATGTGTCTTATCCAAAGGAAATTGGCGCTGATAGGGTTGCCGATGTCATAGCCGCTTACAAAGACTATGGAGAAAATTGTATCGTCATTGACTACGGTACAGCAATAACTATCGAAGTTATCAAAGACGGTTCGTATGAAGGTGGTGTGATATTACCTGGCTTTGCAATGATGATAAATGCACTTTTCAAGGGTACAGCTAAGTTACCTCTTGTCGAAATTAAACCATACAGAGGGTTCATAGGGAAGGATACAGAATCAAACATACAAATAGGAACAATTAATGCAACCGTGGGAGCTATTAAATACGTTATCGAAAACATTGTGAGAGAATATCAGACTCAGCCAGTTATAATTCATACGGGCGGTCAGTCTGTTTTTGTGAAAGATATTGTCGAAGGAATAGTCGATAAAGATCTGACTTTGAAAGGGATGTACTATTTTTATGAGGAAACGAAAAATCCTACTCGTTAATCCTTGGATAGAGGACTTTGCAGCTTACGACTTTTGGCTCAAACCGGTAGGTTTGTTGTATGTTGGGAGTTTTCTTAAAAAGCTCGGCATAGAAGTTGAGTTAATAGATTTGATGAATAGATATGATCCTTTACTCCAAAGTGAAGTGACCGTGCCAAGAGATAAGTTCTATGGAACTGGTAAGTTTCCACACACGGTCATACCAAAACCAAAAATTCTTAGCTTCATGCCAAGAAGATACAAAAGATACGGAATGCCTGAAGAATTATTCAGAAAAATCTTGAGAGAGCATAGAGGAGAAGTAGGCTCAGCTTTTGTAACTTCTACACTGACTTACTGGTATCCCGGTTATTTCGATACGATAAGGGTAATAAAAGAAGAACTCGACGTGCCAGTATTCTTCGGCGGTTTTTTTGTCAGAAATCAACCTCGTATAGCATTGAACTCAGGAGCCTACATTTTCACAAAAACTGATTTGAGGTTTTTGCCAAGATTTTTAAACGATGTTTTGGACTGGAACATCCCTGAAACGAATATTGACTGGTTTACTGAACTCTCACCAGCTTATGAACTTTATCAACGAATCGGTTATGTAGTGCTTTTGACGACGATTGGTTGCCCTTACAGATGTACTTATTGTATAGCACACAGAAATTGGGAAAAGATGAAATTCAAAAGTCCAGAGAAGGTTATAGAAGAGATTGAAACCTTTTCGCAAATGCATGGCGTAAAAGATATAGTTTTCTTTGATGATGCGATTCTAATAAGTAAAGAAAGACATTTTAAACCAATTCTCAGGTTGATTTTAGAAAAAGGATTGAATAAGCGTCTAAGATTCCATCTTCCAAACGGCATACATGCAAGATTGCTTGATGACGAAACTGCGCATTTGCTTTACGAAGCGAATTTTAAAACTATAAAGCTTGGGTATGAAACATCTGGAAAACTTCAGATAACCACTGGCGGAAAAGTGCGTGATGAAGATCTCGTGAGAGCTTCAGAAATTCTTCACAAAGCCGGATTTACGCACAATGAAGTGAGCGCGTATATAATGATCAATCTGCCGGGACAGTCGCCAGAAGATGTTACAAATGCAATAGATGTTTGTGCCTCGGTCGATATTGATTTCTCCGTAAATGAGTTTACGCCAATTGTTGGGACAGATATTTGGCTTGATTTGGTGAACTCTGGAAGGTTAACAGGTTTGGAAGATCCCTTGTTACTTAACAATACTGTCTTGCCTTATTGGTGGAATAATATGACATACGAACAAATCCACGAAGTAAAAGAATATGCTAAGAATAAAAAACAGGAACTTGGCTGGAAATAATTGAAATATTAAGAAGCATGTAAAGGGGAGGGGGATTCTCTGAAAGAATTATTTCTTTCCGTTACTAAGAATTTACTGTACGGTCTAATTGCTTACGTTCTGATCAGCCTACCTCGAGAGATATTACGGTGCTTGTTCTATAATTTTTTAACACCTAAGGAAAGCCGAAAAACATTGCCTTCCTTGAATCCATTTCGTTACATAGACCCTGTTGGAATTTTCGCATTCATATTTTTTAACTTCGGCTGGACGAGAGCTCCGTTCATAGATTTTACAAAGATGAGAAAGAAAAAGCTCTTCACATATGCTTCGTTCGGAATACTTTCAAGTTTTGTTCTTGCATTCTTGTATGGTTTTTTAGCACGGATTGCTAATCCCGTATTTTTTGATGTCTTATACAGAGCGTCTTTATGGAGTTTCACTTACGGGTTAATCTCTATCCTCCCAGTACCACCACTCGATGGTTCAAGGTTGCTCTTGGCTTTTCTTCCAACTAAATCGTACGAATGGTACATAAAATTCAATGTCTATGGTATTATATTTATGCTTGGACTACTGGTATTGTGGATTTTGCCACTGATAATGCAGCCGTTAGTCATTTTTATCACAACTGTTACAAACTATATTGTTTTTGGAAACTGGTAAAACGCAAGGGGGCGTGGTATAATGAATGAAAAAGCGCAAGAACTCGAGAGATTGGTTGAAGGTATTGTTACGAGTTATACGGAACTTAAGAAGGAAAATGAAAAGCTCTGGAATGAGCTCAATAGAGCTATTGAGAAGATAAGTGAGTTGGAGCGCGAAAAGAATCATCTGGAAAGTTTGCTCAGGAACAATGAGGAAATAATAAACAAATTGGTCGTCAGGGTTAAAGACCTGATGAGGATATTGGAAGTGAGCGAACATGAGGAAAGTTAAAATATCGGTTTTTGGAAAAGACTATGAGTTCGCCACTGACGGTTCTGATGAATTGATAGATTATGTACAAAAGAGGCTCAGAGAACTTCAAGTGACTTATAGATCACTTTACGAAGAAATTCCTTTTGATGAACTCTTGGTGTTAATCGTCTGTGACCTGCTTGAACAAGAATACAACTCACAAAGACAAATTGACGAACTATACATGCGAGTAAAAGAAAAAATAAAGCTTCTGGAGGGAAGATAAGATAGATGACTATTGGATTGTTTGACTCAGGAATTGGTGGTCTCTCGGTTTTAAAAAAGCTAATTGAGACGCTACCGGCCCATTATATTTACGTAGCGGATACCCTTCGTGCCCCATACGGTACGAAATCAAAAGAGACAATAGAAACTTTTAGCCGTGAAATAATCGGCTTTTTGGTGGAACGAAAAGTCGAGCGGATATTTGCCGCTTGTAATACGTCTGACTCAACGTTAGCAAAATACAGGCACGCGTTCAAAATACCATACCACAGTATAATACAAGCTGGCGTTAACGCATCTAAATATGACCGCGTTGCAGTCATAGGTACTCACACAACAGTTCAAAGTGGCATCTACAAACATGCATTGGAAGAGAGAGGCAAAAAGGTATCGCAAAGACCAGCTCAGTTGTTCGTATCTCTCGTTGAAGAAGGTATCTTTTATGGAAATATGGTAGAGGCTGTTGTAAAGTTCTATCTTGAACCTTTCAGAAGATTTAAACCTGATGAGCTAATTTTGGGCTGTACGCATTTTCCTTTCTTGAAAGACATAATATCAAGGGTTATGGAAAATGTTAGGATCATAGATCCTGCCGATGAGATGGTGAGAGAAGTGATACATCTTGTCGGAAGTGGAAAACCTTTCGTAGAATTTTATGTTACTGGAAACCCTGAGGAGTTTGAAAAGAAATTGAAGAAAATAGGGTTCAGGCACCCATACCAAGTCAAACACTTAGAGGTGTCTCAACTTGAACAGAAGGTGATCTACTTTGAAAGAGCTTGTGATATTGACAGGGTACTCGGGAGCGGGTAAGTCAACCGCCGCTGGACTTCTTGAAGATCTTGGTTTTTTCTGCATAGATAATCTTCCACCGGAAGTTGTTTATCAAGTTGCAAGTATTGTAATACCAAGTGTTGAAAAGCTTGCAATAGTTATCGACGTAAGAGGTTTCATGTTTGGCAATGTTATTAAAGCGATAAGAGATGTGAAAGATAGGTATCCATTCACGAAGATTGTCTTTCTCACAACTAAAAAGGAAATCCTTATCCAACGCTTTGCGCACACCAGACGCTCTCACCCACTTTCTAAACAGACAACTTCCATATCTGAAGCAATAGATCTGGAAATTGAAATGATGAAAGATGTTTTCGATATCGCCGATATCGTTATAGATACTTCTCAACTCAACCCTCATCAGTTTCGTGAAAAGCTTACGATGTTGCTTGAAAGTAAAAAGCCAACTGGTTTCACCGTGCACGTAATAAGCTTTGGTTTCAAATACGGCATACCGTTGGATGCCGATTTTGTTTTTGACGCAAGATTTTTCCCAAATCCATTCTATATTCAAGAACTTCGCTCAAAAGATGGACGCGATGAGGAAGTGAAAGAGTTCCTAAGAAACATTGATGGGGTAAAAGAATACGTAGAAAAGATCAAAAACATCTTAGAATTTGCTATATCCCGTTACAGAACCGAAGGCAGAAAAGAAATCACGGTTGCTATAGGCTGTACAGGGGGACGTCATAGGTCTGTATACTTTGCTGAGGAATTATCAAAAGCCTTTGAAAATGCAGGATACGAGACAACAGTTGAGCATAGGGATGTGGCACTTGGATGAAGATAGTTACTGTAGGCGGAGGGACTGGACTTTCTACACTACTGAGAGGGCTTAAAAATTTTGATTGCAATCTAACCGCGGTTGTTACTATAACCGACGAGGGCGGAAGTTCAGGAATACTTCGCGAAGAGCTAAACGTTCCACCACCTGGTGATATCAGGAATAATCTTGTTGCACTGGCAAGTTCTGAAAACATACTTAGCGCAGTGTTGAACTACAGATTTGAAAACGGATCTTTGGCAGGACACACTGTTGGAAATATATTGTTGGCCGCTTTAACAAAGATGACTGGTAGTTTTACCGAAGCCATTTCAAAAGTATCAGACATTTTGG
The DNA here is from genome assembly GCF_025370035.1 of Fervidobacterium riparium. Lineage (NCBI taxonomy): Bacteria > Thermotogati > Thermotogota > Thermotogae > Thermotogales > Fervidobacteriaceae > Fervidobacterium > Fervidobacterium riparium. The sequence continues at coordinate 1,502,892 of NZ_CP009277.1, read as the reverse complement.
CAATTAAAGGGAAAGTCTTGCCAGTCTCGTTAAAGATGGCAAGGCTTTTGGCTGTATTTGAAGATGGCCAAGAAATTTGCGGTGAGACAAATATAGTGGAATACTGCAAGAGCTCAGGAAAGAAAATAAGAAAGTTAACGCTTGAAGATCCTGTTGAAATCAATCCTGAAGTTGAGCACGCAATAGTCGAAAGTGATGCGATTATTTTTGGACCGGGAAGTTTGTATACAAGTATCATCGCCAACTTTGTGGTGGACGGTTTTTCAAACGCAGTCAAAAAATCGAAAGCCTTGAAGATTTATGTGAGCAACATAATGACTCAGCCAGGTGAAACAGAAGGTTATACATTGAAAGACCACGTTTATGAAATAGAGAGATATCTTGGTACAAATTTAGATTATATAATACATTCATTACCGCCTGAATCTAATGTACTTGAAAGATATGCACAGAAGAGCTCGTATCCCGTAAAGATTGACATCGATGACACAAGACTTGTCGTTGGACACTTTTCACGAGTACTTTACGAGACAGAGCACAGGATAAGGCATGACTCTTTCGCAGTAGCAAATGCTATTTTTAATCTGCTCACAGCCAAAATAGAAAATATTGATAAAGTGCAATCAGAGGTGACAATGTGAAATACACGTTTTCGGAGGAAGTTAAAGGTGAATTGTGCCAAGTCGAAATACTCAGCATCGAGGAAGCTCGTGCTGAGCTTAGTGGTTATTTAAAAGGTAGGGGAACATATGTAAAAACTTCTGTTGATAGCTATATATCATTAGAAGTCGGATTTATTCCAGCAGCTCGTAGAATAATGAATTTAATGCATACACTTGGGACAGACAAGAAAAAACTTACACTAATCAAAAACCGGTTACAAAGAAAGAGAGTGCAGATTTTTATCCCTACTGACATTCTTGAAAAACTTGAGATTTCAATCATCGCTGTTCCGGAAGGCATAGAAAAAGATATAGGTCTTTTTGGGGCATTTTTGCGTGGGCTGTTTGTTTCAACTGGTTCTGTGACAGATCCGCTGAGAAGTTACCATTTTGAGATCGTCTCGTACAGCGAACAGCTGCTGTATTATATCCAAAATAGCTTAGATGAAATTCTTGGTGTGTATGGTAATATCACAAAATTGAGGTATAATTATAGATACTACCTCAAGAGCGGACAAGACATACAAGAGTTGTTTGAATTGATGGGAGCTATAAGGGCAGCCGCTCACATGGAAAAGATAATAACATCAAGAGAAATAAAGGCGGATATAAACCGCACGCTTAATTTTTTAAGCGCTAATGCCAAAAGAACTGGTGAAAGCAACGCAAAGCAGATAGAGATTATAAACAAGATCAAAGAAACTGTCGGGCTTGAAAATCTTCCTGAGGATTTAAGACTATTTGCTCATCTGAGATTAGAAAACGAAGAATTATCACTTACAGAAATTGGCGAATTATATGATCCACCGCTTACAAAAAGCATGGTGTACACAAAGGTGAAGAAATTGATGAAGATATACGATCAACTTGATAATCTTGTGAAAGAAAAGGATGTATAAAAAAGCATAAATACAGACAAGAGTGGTGAGGTAAGTGAGATGCCCATTCTGTGGTTACGAAGATACAAGAGTTTTAGATTCCAGAGAACTTAGCGAAGGGAGAGCCACTCGAAGAAGGCGCGAATGTCCAAATTGTCATGCGCGATTCACCACATACGAGCGATACGAAACAGGTCCAATAACCGTTGTAAAAAAAGATGGTCGAAGAGAAAAATTCGACAGAAGGAAAATTTTAAACGGACTGTTGAAAGCATTTGAAAAACGGCCAGTCACAACTGAAGATATAGAAAGAATTGTTGATAATGTAGTTTCCGCCCTTCAAAAAAGTGGCTCGATAGAAATCAGCACTGAACTGATAGGGAAAATAGTGATGGAAGAACTGAGGAAAATAGACCAAGTTGCATATGTGAGATTTGCGTCTGTTTACAAAGATTTCAGGGAAATTGATCAGTTCATAGAAGTCATTAAAGAACTTAGAAACGAGAATCAAAGTAAATTCTAATAGTTTTAAAATGCGAAAGAGCGCGTAGGAGGGATTTACGGATGGAAAAAGTGAAACTCACGAAAGCAGGTTATGAAAAACTCAAACAAGAACTCGATGAATTAAAAAGACAACTCATGTTTGAAATTCCTGAGAGAATCAAAGCGGCAAGAGAGCTAGGAGACTTGTCAGAAAACTCCGAATATCAAGAAGCAAAAAACGAGCAGGGAAGAATAGCTTCAAGGATAAATGAACTCGAACAGATGCTTATGAACGCAGAGATAATAAGCGATAACTTTGACTCTTCAACTGTGGGATTGGGAGACTGGGTCCTTCTCAAGAATCTTGATAACGGTAGCGAAATGAAAGTACAGCTTGTCAATCCTCAGGAAGCTGATATTTTCGCAAATAAGATAAGCATAGATTCACCTCTCGGAAGAGGAATAAACGGTGCTAAGAAGGGCCAGACGATAAAGATTAAAGCGCCAAAAGGCATAGTGAAGTACCAGATAATGGATATAACCGCCGAATAATCTCGTCTTTAATTAGTAAATTCATAGGAGGGATTTATCTTGTTAAAGGACTTTAGGGAGCAGCGAATTAGGGAAATTGAAGAAATCAGGAAGCTTGGAATCAACCCGTATCCTTATTCATATAACAAAACACACACAACAGAGGAAATAAAAAAAGATTTCGAACACTTAGCCAATGGTGAAGTCACAGACAAAAAAGTATCGACAGCTGGAAGAATCATGTCCATCCGCGAACACGGTAAGAGTGCGTTCTTCCACATAAAGGACACTTTTGGTCGTATACAGGCTTACGTAAGAAAAGATAAAACTGAAAACTATGAATTTTTCAAAGAACATATAACGATGGGCGATATAATAGGTGTAGAAGGCGTCGTTTTTAAGAGTAATACCGGAGAGATTACTATCCTTGTTGAGAAGTTCGAATTGCTCAATAAACCACTCAGACCAATGCCAGAAAAATGGCACGGAATAAAAGATAAGGAAATACTTTACAGACAAAGATACGTTGATATGATCGCAAACGATGAGACAATAAAGAGATTTAGGATGCGTTCTGATATAATAAGAATGATAAGAGAATTCTTAACACAAAAAGGTTTCTTTGAAGTTGAGACGCCTATTTTACAATATTTGACTGGCGGTGCATCAGCAAGGCCCTTTATCACACACCTCAACGCTCTTGATATCGAGATGTACTTGAGAATAGCTACTGAACTCCATCTGAAGAGATTTATCGTCGGTGGTTTTGATAAAGTATACGAAATAGGAAAAATATTCAGAAACGAAGGTATTTCTTACAAGCATCATCCAGAATTTACGTCTATTGAGCTGTATCAAGCATATGCCGACTACGAAGATATGATGAACCTTACAGAAGAACTCATCACATACCTTGTTGAGAAGCTTTACGGAACGACTAAAATCACATACCAAGGACAAGAAATAGATTTCACAAGACCGTGGCGCAGAGTTAAGATGCGCGATTTCATCAAGGAAAATTTGGGCATCGATATTCTCGAAGATAGCGACGAAAAAATGGCTGAGTTCCTGAAATCAAGAGGTGTAGAGATAGACATAAACGATAGAGGCCATATGATTGAAAAACTGTGGGACCTTGTTGAGGACAAGGTCGTGCAGCCTACGTTCTTGTTGGAACACCCAGTTGAGATTTCACCGCTTGCGAAAAAGCACAGAGAAGACCCGAGAGTTACGGAGAGATTTGAATTAATAATTTACGGTAGAGAGATGGCAAACGCATTCAGTGAGCTCAACGATCCTGTTGACCAGCTTGAAAGGTTCATGAACCAACTCAAATTGAGAGACCTTGGCGATGAGGAAGCACACATGATGGATAAAGACTTCATCAGGGCTCTCGAGTACGGAATGCCACCAACAGGTGGATTGGGAATTGGCATAGACAGGCTTGTTATGCTGCTCACAGACAGTGCAAACATCAGAGACGTCATAGCATTTCCGCTTGTGAGGCCTGAAGGCGATGTAGATATTGAAGAAATCGAAATTTCTGAGGAAGCAAAAGAAGGGGGAGAAAGAAGATGAGCAAGGAAAGTAAAGACGTAAAACTTAGGAAAACTATCAGCAAGTGGCAACAGATTTTCATCTGGGTTATAGCTATCGCATTTATCGCAGGTATAGCACTCTGGGCTTTGGCAGTTAACTACTCACCCAGTGCAAAGAAAGCAAAAAGAACGTTTGAAGAATCTGTCGGGTACCTGACAGTAGACGGTACACCAGTGAAAAACGAAAAGTATTGGATTTTCCCAGAAGAAGTTGAACAGACATACGGTGACCTTCTTGCACAGTACAACAATCCAACATTGGATCCAGCATTTGAACAGCCATATGTTAAAACGCTTGTAGCAGTAGACCTACTTAACAAGAAAGTTATACTTTACTACGCCGAACAAAATAAGATCAAAGCTGATCCAGCCAAAGTAAAAGAAGAAGTGAAAAAAGAAATAGACGCAGTGAAGAAAGACCAAACAAAATCTCAGCAGATTAAGACACAGTACGGAAGCATATCGAACTACGAAAAAGAATTCAAGGCTCAAAAGGAAGTAGAACTAACAATCCAGGCTGTTAAAGATAAACTCGGCGCAGTTTCTGATGAAGAGATGAAGAAATACTACGAAGAGAATAAGGAAGACGTAATCACCAAATATACAAAAGCGGAAGTCGCATACGCTACATTTGATACAAAAGAAAAGATGCAGGATTTTGTTGCACTCGCAATGGATAAAGGCATAACAGCTGCTGCTTCTGAAGCATCGGTTACGTTCACAGATTACACACTTACGAAGGGTACTCTGCCAGAAGAACTTGAATCACAAATATTCGATGCAACATCAACCATCGTTTCGTTCCCATACAATGAGACATATTTCGTTTTTAATGTAAAGAGTGTGCAGAAAGTCGACACATTTGACAGCTTCAAGGCTTCAAGCGCTTACAGTGAAGTGCTCGGAGAATTACAAAACAAGAAATTTGCTGAGAATTTAAACAAATGGAAAGAAGAAAACAAGGTAGACATAGCATTTAACGATCCGGTTTACAAGACCTGGTATACTGCATTATCTTCTGAAGAAAAAGGTTTATTAAATGCTTACAAGAAATTGTATGAAGAACTTTTCAGTGAAGATGAAAGTGTTAGAACGGATCTTCCATATGAGCAAAAAGCGGCGTTCATAGTAGTTGCTGATAGGATCGCAGCAAGCACCGACACAGCATTAGAAGTAGTAAAAGCAGATGTCAAAGAATTTGAGAAAAAGATCGTTCAGTCCATATACGACCAAATAAAAGGTTCTTCGCTCGAGATATTAAGAAGAATGAAGGAATACTATCCTGAAAAGAAAGATATCGCATATGATTACTACTCAAAGCTCTATGACCAAATAAAACCATACCTCTCAGTAGGTGGAGCATACTACGTAATGAACCAGCTCTTTGAAATTTATCAAGGTTTCGCAGACCTTGCTGAATCCACTTCGACAGATGTAAAGATACGTGCAGATTCTTACTACAAGCTATACGATATGAACAAACAACTCGATGATCCAAGAACGGCAAAGGAGTACCTTGCAAAACTTAAAGAGATTAAACCTGATTACAGTATTAACTTCGAAACCGCTGAGAAAGAACTTGAAGACATGATAAAACAAAAAGAAACAGAAACCAGCGAAGCAACGCAGACAACACAGAATAACAAGTAATTAAAAAATCCCCCGCATAAGGAGTGCGGGGGATTATTTATTGAGCTACTACTTCAAAATCTGGAGGTGTGTGTATGTTTAATCTGAGAAGAGTGTTTTCATTTTTAGTACTTTTGTCTGTTGTTTTGTTTCCCGTCATTGCTCTTTCTGAACAACAATCTAATGAAGTTAAAATTGTTGGGTACTTAGAAAAGGACGGAAAAGCACTTGAAGGTTCGCAAATAACAGAAAGCGACGTTGAAGCTATTTACCAAGCATATCTTGACTATTACGGTTCTTTCGATCACATTTTCGAAGAACCCTACGTTAAAGCGTTGGTAATAGACCAAATTTTGAGAGATAGATTTATAAAGTATCTTTCAGAAAAGGAAGGACTAAACATTGAAGAATTTGAAGAAAAGTATTCAGAAGTTAGTGATGAGGACATGGCAGCATATTATGATGAAAATCGTGAAGAAATCATGAAAGAACAATATGTTGACTTTGATTACGCTGTTTTCGAAACACAAGAAGAAGCGACCTCATTCTACGAACTGGCGCAAAAACTGGGTTTTGAAAAAGCATTGGAGTCTCTCCCAGAAACTTCGACACATGAAACAGATACATATGAAGGGTTGAAAAAATCAGAAACAGGAGATGCGTTCATAGACATTCTCTTTGGCAAGTACGAAAATAAAGTGAGACTACACTCGACAGAAAATGGGAACTTTGTTTTCTACATAAGAAATTTGAACGACCTTTCAACCTTTGAGAAATTCAAAAATTCTCCACTCTATGCGGAAGTTCAATCAAACCTTTCACAGAATAAGTTCCAAAAATACATAGAAGAAAAGGTCAATAGTGAGAAGGTTAACTACGTCGCTGCTAAAGAGTATGAAATCTGGGCAAAGATAGTCCGAGGAGTTCCAGCTGAAGAAATATTGAGCCAGCACATTAAAGATGTGTTTGACTCCACCGGTAATTTAACCACTGAAGAACCTTGGACCATATCTGCGATTCTAACTGTTATAGAGGACGCAAAACTTCAAGATGAATTTTCGAAAGAATACGAAAATGGTATCCGTAAACTCTATGATTTGGGCAACAAATCTTTCTTAATCTTGGCAAGGTTAAGGCAGTACGATAATTCAGAAAAGGTGTCAATTGAATACAACGTCGAACTTTCCAAAATACTTATTTCTTACATTGAAAATGGAGACACACTCTCTGTAATGCAATATATATACAACAACCTCATGGAATTGGAAAGCTTGAGTCGTTCATCAGATTCCTTAATTAGACAAACCGCTCTTGAGTATCTCTACAAGATGTATAAAGTTTTAGGAGACGATGAAGCAGCAGAGAAATATCTTGAACAGTTAAAAAATGAGAATCCAAATTATAAAGAAGAGTAATTCTTTGGTACTGGGGGTGTGATGATGCACTGGGTTATAACTGGTGCAAATCGTGGTATAGGGCTTGCCATTACAAAACAATTGTTAGAAGAAGGCGAAAAAGTTACTGCGGGCATCAGAACATCCATGCCTATTGAACACGTTAACCTAACAGTTCTAAGAGTCGATACGTCAAACCCTGTCTCTATATCGGAATTTGCTGAAAAGATAAACGATCCTATTGATGTTTTAATAAACAACGCAGGAATACTTATTGAGGAAAGATTTCCAGATGTCACTGAAGAAGGTATGCTATTGTCGTTCAAAGTCAACACGATGGGTCCCTATATGCTTATCCAAGAGTGCTTCAAGCTGAACAAGCTGAAAGATGGTGCAAAAATTGTCAATATCTCAAGTATCCTTGGAAGCATCACGAACACCGGGGGCACGACTTCCGTGCCATATTCGATTTCAAAAGCAGCGCTCAATATGGTTACGAAATTGATGGCTCACAAGTTGAAAAATATGTACGTTATTTCTATGCATCCCGGATGGGTAAAGACGGATATGGGAGGAGAAAATGCTCCGATATTGCCTGAGGACTCAGCATCGGGTATAATTAGTATAATACGAAAGCTTAACAAGACGGGAGTTTTCTTGGACTACCAAGGAAATACTATTGAATGGTGACGAATGGTTCCGGTTTATCTATTAGTTAGTAAGAAGACAAAATGATAGTTAGCGACTCATTACTGGGGGGCAGATGGATGAATATCAAACGCGCATTGATAAGCGTATCGGACAAAACAGGTATTGTAGAATTTGCGAAGGAACTTGAGAAACGAGGTGTTGAAGTAATCAGCACTGGCGGAACTGCTCATCTCCTTTCTGAATCTGGAATAAATGTCAAGCAAGTATCTGACGTAACAGGGTTTCCAGAAATATTGGGAGGCAGGGTCAAAACTCTTCATCCGTTCATTTTCGGAGGAATACTTGCAAATTTTGACGAAAAATCCCACATACAAGACCTTGAAAGGCACAACATAACCCCAATAGATATGGTAGTTGTTAATCTGTACCCATTTGAAGAAATTCAAAAACAAACAAGAGACGAGGACGTGCTCATCGAAAACATAGACATCGGTGGAGTTGCACTGCTGAGAGCGTCAGCAAAAAACCATCGAAACGTTGTCGTTGTCTGTGATCCGGCAGACTACGAGAAAATTATCAAATCACTTGACTTATGTGGAGACGTGCAGTTGCATGATAGAAGAATCTTGGCACTCAAAGCATTTTACTATACTATGAAATACGATGCGACAATCCATAGAGTGCTATCTGAGCTGTTTGCTTCGGAAAAATTTGAACACATGACGTTCGAAAGATTTTCCAATCCACACGTAGATTACGAGGTTCTTGACAAAGTTGATGACAAATTAATAAAACTCAGTGAGCACACATCAGAATCGTTAGCTATCACATTGGGCGCCATCGTTGTTTCACTTGACCATAGCCTTATAGTCGGTTTCAACGATTCCACACCAACTTCTATGGTAAACATACGAAACTCAGGTGGTAGGTTGTGCGATTTAACAGGTACAACCGTTGTGCTCAGAAGGTTGACAAACGACATTGCAAGGAAACTTAAGGAAAGTACGTTCAAGACTATCGCCTGTGAGGAAATAGAGGACATAGACTTTGCAAGAGAAAGCCTAAAAAATAAGAAGATAATAACGTACTCTTACTTAAAATCGTTAGATAACCTTGAAAATATAAAAACAGCATCGATGTTAGAAAACATACTTTTAAGAACAACAGTAAATGTTTCCAACGCACCTCAACTTCTGTTATCATTAATGCCGAAGTATAGCATCATCGCGGAATTAGAGGATGGATTCTTTAAATTCGAAGTTGACCTGCTAAGTCCAACAGAAGCTCTTGAAAAGATATTAGAAAAGACGCCTGTAAAGATAATAAACGTATACGTAAATGGTCCGGTGGATACTGTGTTTAAAAAGATGTGCGGTGAAAACGGGATAAACATTTTCACTATTTAGGAATTGGGACGGTCGTAATAATAATTCCTTTAGCCAAGCTTGTGAGCGCGCTCACAAGCTTTTTTGTTAATTTGTACAGATTATCGAGCTTTCCTTCTTCTTCGGCTTTTTGAAAGTCTTCAATGCGAACTCTTCTTTCGGAAAGAATTGTTCCAAACGCTTTCTTTATCTCTTCATGTATCGCGAAAAACGATGTGTAAGAGTAAACAATAGCCTCATAAATCAGTTGATCATCTGAAACAGGGAGAATCAATGGTTTTGTAGATTTAACCAACTCGCGAAAGGCATACTTGTGTTTTGAGAAATATAAAAGAAATGTCATATAATCATCATAAGCAAAATGTGCATTTCTTAAAAATGTTTTCATCCTTCCATCGAACAGATAAGTTAGCATCTCCGGAACTGTCCCGGGTCTAACATGATACGGCTGCATCAGGTCTTCTAAATAGTGCAATGCATAAGCTAAGAATCTGTACCCCCAATACATATCGCCTTTATTAAAAGCATTCTTCGACATTCTTAAGAAATGCAAGAATGACTTATCACCTTCAAAATATTCGAAGAACGAGACTTTAAAATATCCATGTCTATTTGCTTGTGTCTCTCCAAGGAAAAGAGAAGCAAGAAAGTTGTCCTCAACAAAGTCCATACCATTATCCGGCAGTGAGGAATAAACTAAGAAAATCATCCAAACTGGAATCTTGCCATCGGAAAGGACCAAATCTGGTACAATCTCAATATCTGTCTCTTGCAGTACGTCGTCTTCTCTATCAATCTTCTTTTCACCTTTTTGGACTAAGTCATGAGTAATGTACCTTCCGGCTTTGTAATTTCGAGATTCAGAATAAGAATATTCTGAAATCTCCACCAACTTGCTATAATCAAAGCCATCGATCGAAGTGACAACGAGAAAAGTAAAAACACCGTGCGAGCTCCAAGAAAATGCCGTTATTTGGAAAACGAGTAGTATAATTAAAAAAAGTAAAGAAATAAATAAGTGTCTCATATATGATCTCCCTTCTTAAATTCTTTTGCATTATATTGTGCGATTATTATATCACTGAAAACGCAGTTTTATTCCTATAGAAACTCAAAAGATGCGAGTAAGGGGGGATATTATGAAAGTAATTCACACCTCGGACATCCACTTAACTGACGATGAAAAATACCAGCACAGATGGGATGCGCTAAAAGAAATAGTAGAAGTTTTCAAGAAGGAAGAAGCCGATATTTTGGTAATTGTAGGCGATTTGTTTGATTCTATCAAAGACTCCAGAAAAACTTACGAAAGGTTGAGGGAGATATTTGACAACTTACAGGTCGTAATCTTACCTGGAAACCATGATAAAGAAGCTTACAGGGAAGGCATGGATTTAGGCAAGAACGTTACTGTAATAAGAAACGGCGAAGAAGTATTAGATTTTGAGGAAGTGGTGTTCATAGGATTACCTTACGAAGACGGTTTACAAACACCCGAAAAAGTTTACGCGAGATTGCTGCAAGCTTCTGAGAAAAGAAAAAGCAACAAATGCAACATATTGCTCTTTCATGGTGAACTGCTCAGTAAAGCTTACGATAGCACCAATGACTTCTACGAAAAGGGTAGATACATGCCTGTTTCATTCGAAATCTTAGATTCCTTAGGCTTCAATTACATCCTTGCTGGACACTTCCACACGCGGTATGATGTCAAAGAGAGTGAGAATCGTTACTTTGTCTATCCCGGTTCACCCGTTTCAATATCTCGAAAAGAAAAAGGCAGGCGGAAAATTAACGTAATCGAAGTAGGCGAAAAACCGAGATCAGTGGAACTAAATTCATTTCACTATATTGAAAAAGAAGTGCGTCTGAATATAGATGATAACGAAAATCCAATTGACAAGATCAACAGAGCCGTTCAAAAAGAACTTGTAGACAGTAACTGCTCTCTTTTGGTTAACATAACCGGATATTTTGACGGAGCTAAATTTTCTATCACAGAACAATTATTAACAAAACACATATACACCTTAGTAGAAACGTACAACATCGAATTCCAATTTAATGCCAAAGATATAGGTAATATAATTGCTAGCAACAGACTACTGTATAGAATCATTGAAAAAATAAATGGTAAGGAATTAGGCGAAGAGCGACGATATGCCCTCATTAAAAGATTTGTTGATGCATTCTTGGAAATCAAATAGAAATGGGGGAGATAAGAATGAAAATAAAGGAAATAAACATAAAAAAGTACGGACCTCTCGAAAACAAGTCATACAAGCTCGGTAATTTTACGCTATTCTACGGACCAAATGAAAGCGGGAAGACGATGGTAGTAGATGCGATTGTGAAGTTCTTGTTGGGAAAGAAAAAGGGATACCTCAAAGCTTTCGATAGTATCGACAGAGTTGAAGAACATCCTGAAGGATATCTAATAATAGAAAACGATGGAAAAGAATTAAAAGTAAGCAAAGGAGAATTCACAGAGCTTCTCAATATACACTATGAAGAATTAAGAGGCGTCATAGTCGTTCGAAACAGCGACTTAAACGTTGCCAAGGAACTGAAAGAAAAGAAAAATTTTTATTCACTGACTTCAGAAAAACTGGTAGGAACAAAGCTTTCGAAGCTCCAAGAACTGAAAAAAGCTCTATTGAAAAGCTCGATAACAACAGAAACAGGGAAACTTAAGGATAAAGAGGGACAAAACTATAAAGAAAAAGCCGAAACTGCTCAACAATCAATTGAGGATATTGAAAGGTTACTAAATGATCTACACCAAAGAGGATATGACAACATAGAAACCAAACTTCACAATCTAAAAAAACAAAAAGAAGAGTGCGAAATAAAATTAGAGAAGTTGAACCAACTTAAGAAAAAAATTGCTTACGAAGAATGTAAAACCATTCTTGAAGAGCTAAAATCAATTGAAATAAACATGGACAAACTCAGCATTTATTCTTCCGAAGCTCTTCAAAAATACATCAACCAAGAGAACGAAATAAAAAATCTTGAAAGCCAGCTTCAATTTATCAAATCAGAAACAGAAAAAGCAATTGAAAAACTCAACTCAGTGGCAGATTTTCTTCGAAAAAAAGAAAGCTTGTTAAGAGAATCTAAGATTAAGCTAGATGAAGTTAATAAACTGGAAAAGCAAATTGACGAATACAAAAATGAATACGAGAGAAAAAGCGCCGAAACTAAGAGAAAAGTTAAAGTATGGAAAGGCATTGCCGTAACCAGTTTAACAGTTGCTCTTATATTTTCTGTACTTGTGCTGTTAAGATTTGATACTCTCCCTCTGTTTTTCAAACTCTCCCTAATGACCGCTTTTTCTATACTTTCTCTTGTCTCATTCACACTTTCTGCAAACAACAGGAAACAAATACATTTTTTAGCTAAAATAGAAGAGGATTTGAGGAAACATGGTGGTACAATATTTTTCCAAACATTCGATACGCAGTCCCAGTTGGAAGAAAAGATTTCAAAATTCAAAAACGAACACAGACAATTAGAAAAAGAAATAACAGAACTAGAAGTTCAAGAAAGCGAGTGGAAAAAGAAGAAAAACGATTATGAAAGAAAGCAACTTGAATTAATAGAAGCAATAAGCAAGGCACAAACAGAGCTAAATAGAATTAAACTTTCTCTCAATGTAGAAAACACAGAGGAATTAAAAAACAACATAGAACTTCGGAACAAATTAAAAAATAGACAAGAAAACCTTAGAGGAAAACTTGTGCAAAATCTTAGAATTCTGAACCAAAAAAGAATTATTGAAAGCGAAAACTTAGAAACGTTTGAAAATGTCTTAAATGAAGCCGCTGAAACGATATTTTCCTACCCAGTGAAGCTAAACGAAAAAGACATGGAATCCTTACAGAGTCTATCTGAAGAAAAGTTAAAGTCGGAGTGCAAAAACATATCAGAAACGATCGAAAAACTTATCACGATTCAAAACCTTGCACAAAACCAGATGAGAGATATTGTTAAAAAGCTTCTTGACGTTGGATTAAATGAATGTGTTCCTGTAGATGATATTAACAACCTCTACATCTCAGATATGGAAAGAATAATAGAGGGTCTAAAAAAGTACGTCGAAAAGATTAGAACATTGAGTGAAGAAGACAAATTAGCGCTTGCCATACTTGAAGAAATTGAGAAGGAAGAAAAAGAGAATATAGCATCAATATTTGAAAATAGCAAATTGATAAATATATTCCACGAGCTAACAGACAATAAGTATGAACTTATGTACAATTCTGAAACAACCGACGTTATTGTAAAAGATCAAAAAAGCCAAGTCTTAAAGCCGGAACAATTATCTGCCGGCACGTACGACCAACTCTACTTTTCGATTCGTCTTGCGTTAGCTGAACAACTCTTCGGACAAGAAAAGGCATTTTTCATACTTGATGACCCGTTTATAAAATACGACAAATACAGATTAAGCAAACAACTCGAGAAACTCTTAGAACTCTCCAAACAAGGCTGGCAGTTTGTGTACTTTACGGCGAAGGATGAAGTGTTAGAAACTTTGGAAAGACTAAATAGCACAACGTGTGATTTCAAAATGTACGACATCTAATCAAAATCAAATGCCGACAACAAGAAAGAAAGCCGGTCTTAAACCGGCTTTCTTTTGTGTTCCAATTATTTGCTTTTATTGAGCTTGTCCATATATTCGTATATCTTGCTCTTTGCAAACTCTCTGAGAATCTTCGCTCTAAATTCAGAAGGTATCGCACGAACAGCATCATCTATACTCGCTGTAAGCTCAATTTTCATCATATCATCGTTAAGGGTGTAGTTGTTGTTATAAGCGAATTTGAGCGTTACTTTCTTGTTCTGTTTGTCTATGTTAATCATAGGCACATTATTGAGGAACAAGTTTGCGAGCCATTCCAAATTCTCTTGCGTTGGTTCTTGACCTGAAAAGATTTGTAGTAATACAAGAACAAATTTAATATAACTTGCCGAATCGTTGAACACTTCATCGAAGAACCCTCTCTTTACACCGATGTTGTTGTCGCGGTAGTCAATGTATTCCTTATACATCTTTGTGAAGTCATACATCATGATTAAATTCAACGTTGTAGTTGCTTCTGTTTCGCTTTCTTGAGTTACAACAGGTAAAATTAGCTCCCAAGTTATATCTACTTTCTTTTTGTTTGGCAGAGCGTCATTTAACTCAGAGAGTATATCTTTGACCTTGATTGGTGTCTTACCGTTGATTTTGAAATTCGCATCAACAGGCTCTTCTAAAACAGTCTTTGCTACAAAACACTCCTCAGTTTCCGCAGCTTTCGCCATAAGCGTTGTAAATGTTTCCTTTCCGTCCTTTCTGAATCCTTTATCGGTCACTATGTTGTTGTCATTCTCAAAGTCACCAATTTCAAGATAGCTGTTAACAAGCCATTTCAGACTATCAAGAACTTCCTTGACGTTTGTTAATTTGAAAGGTTCAAGTTTGAATACATCTACCATGTTCAGGAAATCCTTTGGATTGCCTATCGCAAGCAACTGGTTGAATTTGTTGCGCAGCAATTCATAATTGAGTGCAAACGGATCTTTGCCAAGCTCGTTCTCGATTTCTGAAATAAGCTGTGCTGCACTTTCATTTACCAGAGCCGTTCCGGAACTCTCAGCAACTTCTTCCCAAGCCTTTGCTAAGTTCTTGTTCTGGACTGCAACGTTGTAGAAATAGTATAGACTTGCAAGCACTCCATAACTAATGGTGAAATCCCTGTAGTCAAAATACAGTTTGTCTGGTTCTGAAATGGACGGATTAATCTTCTTAGCGAGTTCAAAAATTTTTTGTTTTCTTGCACCATGAACCTCGATTATGTAATTCTTCCTATTCGGATGGTTGAAAAACTCTTTTGCACCTGCTCTTAGATACTCTTCTATCTTCTTGACGAAAGCCTCATAACCGTCAAGCAAAGATAAGACTTCGCTCGGATCGAACGGAAGCTCGTCTAAATTTACTTGTTTTGTTGAAAATCCGAAACTCTTTTGAGCAAATCCAAGACTCATCGCCTGTTCTAAAATTTGCTGGGTCTCGGTAGCTGCAAGCAATTCGACAGCGTATCTTGGATCACTCGGTTCTAACTTTGTCGAATCAGATACAGGCTCCGTTGGAAGAGGTTTGATTCCCTGCAAAGCTGTACAACTGGAAATACTGAAAATCGAAAGAAGAAGCACCGTACTCAAAATAAACACCAAAAAAACTTTCTTGCCACCTTTCATCACAAGAATCACCCCCATGCGAACGTGAGTTATGTCTACAATTTTACACCATAAAATGTAAATGTCAATATCAAAATGAACAAAAAATCGAAAATAAAAATGTACAAAAAATAAACTTAGTTTTGCTGGTTTGTGTTGCTAAAATATACTGTTTTTGACTGCAATCTGTATGAAGGACCTTTTATGAAAATCACGTAAGAATGATGGAGTAGCCTATCCAAAATTGCATTTGCTATCGTCGCTCCACCAAATATCTCTCCCCACTCTGAAAATACAACATTAGTTGTTATTATTGTGCTGCTCTTCTCATATCTGCTTGATATCAGCTGGAAAAATAAATTCGCTCCATCATTGTCTATAGGCAAATAACCTATCTCATCTATTATTAAAACTTTGTATTTCGAAAAATGCTTAAGTCTGTACTCTAATCTGTTCTCTAACAGTGCTTTTTTTAGCTGAGCTATTAACTCTTGAAAATGTATAAAATATGTTGAATACCTTCGTTTTGCACACTCTATACCTATTGCTGTGGCTAGATGCGTTTTCCCTACCCCTGGTGTTCCGACAAATAGTATATTTTCATTACCCTCTAAAAATCTCAAACTCATTAAGTCCATTATCTGTTGCTTGTTTATACTTGGCTGAAATGAAAAATCAAAATCTTCTATACCTTTTATAAATGGGAAATTTGCTACCCTCACACATCCTAATATCGCCCTTTCTTCTTTGGCTTTTATCTCTAAATTACTAAGTTCATATAATGCATCTGTCATACTCTTTTCTCCGCTTGCCACTAAATCTAAGTATTTGTCAAGGTTATTCTTTATGTTGTGAAGACCTAACTCTTCTAAGTTGTTAAGTAGTTTCACATAGTTGCTCATTTTTAGATTTTCTCCTTTCTTTAGTTTTTCAACAGATTATCAAATTTCTTTAGGTTCTCCTCACATATCTTGTTAAGCTCTTCTTTTTGACCAACTCTCATTAGCATTAGCTGTTTGTAATCTTCATCGTGATAATTGATACTTTTTTCATCAATAACATGTATCCTTAACAGGTTTGTGTTATAATAAATATAAATTTTGTTTTCCACCTCCTTTACTTGGACTGTCTTTCCTATGTATTCGGGTGGAACAGAGTATTTACTTCCCTTGTAGTAAATCAGAGAGTCCTTTTGGACTTTAACTGACTTGTAGGAATTTAGGTAACTCTCTATTAACCTTTTGTCTGGCAAGGGTTGTAAATACTCTTTTTCTTTTTGAAACAGAAGAGCAGGTGGGACTTGAGTTGTTTGATTTGGCTGCATATTGACCTTTGCGTTTATCTCTTTTATTATCCTTACTAAGTCCTCTTCTGTTTCAAATTCACCCTGATATGGCAGTATCCAATATATAAACTTGTTTGCTGCTTCAACTTTTCCTTTTGTGTACGAATGTCTTGGTTTGCACAGTTTCACTTCAAACCCAAAGTCTTTTGCAAAACTTTTAAATCTTGAATTTACTTTAATTTTCTCACCTGTTATATCAACAACTGCTGCTGCATTGTCAAATAAAATCTCTTTAGGTACTCCGCCTATATCTTTGAATATTCTTATTAGACTTTCTATTAATTCTTCTTGAGTTTTTGTCCTGTTTATCTCAAAGCAGCAATATCTTGAATAACCTAATTTAAAATCAAGAACATTAATAACAAACTCCTCTCCATTTCTTGAGACAAGCTTTATATTCTCTTTCCAATCAACTTGCGCTTGCTCACCTGGATCTGTCTCAAATCTTGGGTGACCTTTTACTTTCTTCTCTGGCTTTAATCCTTTTTTCTTAACATACTTATTGAAATTTGAGTATGTTCCTATTGTCTCATCTTTTGATTTTAAATACTCATAAACACCCTTGACTGTAACTCCTTTGATAGCAAGCTTTGATTTTATCTCATCATAGTATTTGTCCAATTTACTTGGTTTATTTCTATTCTTAGGTTTTCCTTCATAACCCTCATAATACTTTTTTACTGTTCTTCTGTCTATCCCATATATTCTTGCAAGTTCTGAAAAGTTAGGTTTCATTTTCATCGCCCTTATCATGTTTAAATGTGCTGTTAAGTTCTGCATTTGATATCCCTCCTCACTATGAGAAAGGATATCATATCAATGTACAATTTTGTACATCCTTATATTCCACTTTCAGTACATTTTTATTTTATCATCAACAGATGGGCACAACCGCAGCACAACTTTTGATAGAACGTATCCTTGACAAACATCTCAGATTACCAAGAAACGTTATATTACCCACAAAAATAATCGAACGAGAATCTGTGAAAAAGATAATGTGATCATATGAAAACAAAACCATCCCCGGAAAGATTGTTTGATAGTCTCTGGGGATGGTTTATTTTTGCAAACATTTTAAAACCCATGTACTCCTTTTTGGCGTGCTTTGTGTTGGAGTATAACGTAACTCAAGTAACCAGCGATAATATAGAGAAAAGATATCACTGTGAAAATCATAAACTCACTTTTCAAATCAAAAATCGTTTTTGTACCCATCAGAAAATGTCTTGATAAATCTAAGCCCCACGTAAAAGGAAAGACGTACGAAACGTAACGTAAGAACTTCGGTAATACGGTCACTGGAAAGAACATCCCACCTATCAAAGGTGCAGCGTTTCCTACCAAGCTTACCAGTTCATCGGCGTCCTTTAAAAGTAACGTTAACCCAAAGAAAAGGAAGACAAATCCGAACGATGCAATAATGGAAATAACAAATGAACATATAAAAAGTAACAAGTTTAGTGGTTTTATTGTCAATAAATTGCTCAAAAGTGCAAGTATTAATATAGGTACAGATTCTATGGTTACTCTTGAAATGCCGAACACACTCCAAGATAGAATGTACTCAAGTCCGCTCACTGGTGTTAAGAAAATTTCTTCAAATTGTCCTATTCTCATGTAACGTCTCAATGTGAAGATTACTCCCCACAGAATTTCAACGTAATTCCAGTAGGCAGCACCAAGCGCAAGGTAACCGAAGATATTCGTTGTATTCGATGTCCCATAGAAAAACTTTACGATATTCGATTTACTACCAAGATAGTACAAGAATAATAACGGAATTATTGTGAGCAATGGCACGAAGAACGAACCGTAAAAATCTATCTTGTACCTTTTAGCCGAAAGAAATTGTGCTTTAATCAAGTACAAACCTCTTACCATTCTTCCCATTCTCCTTTTTGCCTTATCAAGTGTTCTGCTTTTTTCAACATCGCAACACCGACAACAAGATACACTACACTAATGATACTCACTGTAAGTAAATTAAAGAAAAACTTCGTAACATCGTTGGAGTTTAAGATTACCCTTCCAGCTTCGATTAAATACGTTAATGGCAGTAAGTAACTTGCTATACGAATATAGAACGGGAAATTGCTAACAGGATTTACCATACCAGATAGAAGACCTATTCCGTACTGAATCGAATAATTTAAAGTTCCGATGCGTTTGTACAGAAGATTCAAACCAGCAAAAAATATCGAAAAGAAAGTAATATAAAGCCCACTCACAAGTAACAATAAAAAGAAATAGAACGATAAATAAATATCTATGCCAAGCAACCAAAAAAACAAGAGTGTGAAAAGTGTTATGTACAAATTCATAATGAATGTATCAATTGCTTTTGAAAATAAAAATGCAACTGTGGAAATCGGTGATAAAACAATTGTTACAAGTGTTCCTTCCATACGTTCTTCCGAAAAGCCATCACCAACACCGAAAAAGTATTGATTCAACCAATACCAAAGGAGTGTACCAATAAGTATGTTGTTTACTATATCTTGCTGAGTTGTTATCTTTGCACTGAAAACGTACGGTGCAATCATAAAAAATGGAGTGAGCGCCATATTTATCCAGACAAATTTGTACTTCCTACGCACTTTCAAGTCTTTCATCGCTAAGATAAACACACTTTTTAAAGTATCCAGCACGTTCTTCACCTTCATTCGTTTTCAGCATATTCGGAAGATTGCAAAAAGAGTTCAGAAAGCTGGTTGTAAACATCTTTACTTGCGAAAATATCACCGTACCTTGAAATAAGCTCAATTTTTCCATTTTTCAGAAGTACTATCTTTGCATCCTCACTCAAATTGTGCAGTATGTGACTTACCATAACGACAGTCACACCATCTTTGCTCGACTTTTCTAAAAAAGAATTAACCTGAATGACGGCGTTAACATCGAGACCATTCAAAATCTCATCTATGAAGAGAATCTTTGGTTGATGAATTAAAGCTTTACAAAGTAACAATTTCTTACGCATTCCAGTTGAATAATCTTCAACGAGCTTATCTTTGTCATCGTATAAACCAAAAAAGTTAAGTAACTCTTCGGCACGTTCTATTCGCTTCTTTTTTGGAACATTGTAAATTCCACCGAATATGTCAAGGTTTTCCCAAGCCGTTAGCTTCCAATATAAACTTCTTTCGTTAGCAAGCACAACACCGATATACCTTGCGAGTTTTTTCCAGTGCTTTTTTACGTCAAAACCTAAGATGTTCACTTCACCTTCATCTGGTAAAAGTAAACCTACCATGATTCGCAAAAGCGTACTCTTACCAGCGCCGTTTGGACCTACCAATACGGTGAATTCACCTTCTGAAATGTTCAAACTTACATTTTCAAGCACTCTTTGGTCTCCAAAGGATTTACTAACACCTTTCAATAAAACAAGACTCAAGGAACGATCACCCTTTCTTGATTTAATACATATAATTCAATTAAATCTGAACTATACAATGTTTCTAAAAATTCTTTCCAACAATCTTTCGGAGTTTGCTTTAAAAATGAGTTGTATTTACAGCCACCATCACAAATTGGAAGAAAAGTACAACTCATACAAGTTTTATCATGAGAAATGGATTCTAAGAAATTAGCATATTTTTTAATGAATATCTCTTCGTTAGACATTATCTCTTCGTAATTTGCGATTTTGAAATTACTTACTCCAATTCCAGAAATACAATTGTATACATCACCATTCGGAGCTAAGACAAGGTCGGATTCTTTTTTGTATGTGCAAGGCCAAACATTTAGAAAATCGATGATCCTAAAGCCAAAATTAATCACAGATTTGACTGCTTCAACGTATTTTTCGGCGTACTCTTTTTGACAAATATTGATTCCTTTTAATGATAATCCACCATTTTCTGGATTCGTTAATAAACCAATATTAAAAATAACCCTTTCTGATAATACTTTCACTCCGAATATCTCAACGAGCTCGTCTAGCATCTTCTTGTAATAAAAATTAGAGTTTGTCTCATCTAAAACGGTATGAATCACCACAGTTGAATTTGAATAACAAAATATTTTACTCATGTTATCCATTATTCTGTCCCAACTACTTGCCCCATCTTTTCGTGGACGTCTTGCATTATGGAGCTCTCTTGGACCATCTAATGTCAACTGAATAACTCCAAATTTTCTGTGGTTTAATATTGAAAACAAATCATCAAAAACAAAATTTCCATTTGATATTATATTAAACTGTTTAAACTTTTCTTCAGATTCAATTTGTTCAAGAACCTGCTGCAAATAATCAATTTTTAGCGAAGGTTCCCCGCCAAAAAATGTAATAATAAATGATTTTGGATTGAAGATACTGAGAAGTTTTCTGTAAAGTTCCACTTTCTTCACAGTTTCAATTTCCAGTTGGGTTTTGTCTATTTTTGGTCCATTTTGCATGCAATATACACAACTTAAATTACAATCATAGGTAATTGCATCTGTTATTGACAAAGTATCGTTTGAATATTTTATCTTATTATTAATATAATTCATTAATGCAATTCTTTCATCTGAATCATAACTTTCGAATTTTGTGTTCAATGAGTTCTTATTTACTATCTTAATTTCACGCATTAAAAGATCATAATATATTATCTTATCATATTTATCAATTTTTACAACAAATCTACTCATTTCGGTTCCTCCCTATTTCGAATTTCAGTTATTTATTCTGAAATTCAAGTCTTCTAATTCGATCCAATAAAATATTAGACCCGGGTCTAGTAACATTAAACCATTAGGTTATTTTTTACTAATCTCAATGCTCGCACATCTTTGACTTCTATTTATACAACCACCAAGTGGAACATTACCATTGATTAATCTTTTCAAAATATTCATCTGTTATACCTCCTTGTAAGAATCAATAATTTTTAACACGATTTACTCTGCGCAGAGTTATTTTAATTATATCAAAAAAAAAAGTCAATACTGTAACACCATATTCGTTGAATAGAAATAAAATCACCTATAAGATATAAAAAATCCCCCGACGAAGTTAAATGTGTTTCCGGGGGATGTTCATTTCTCAATTACTTTTGCCTTTGAAATTTTTCCGCACTGATGGTGACGATGTATTTGTTGCCATCAACTTCAACTTGGTAATTTATCGAAAAAGTATCAGGTAGGTTTTTCAAAACCGTGTCATCGATCGTTTCCCAAAAGATATTTTCCGCTTTTAATTGGGCTTTCTCTTGCCTTAGTGCTTCTTCAAGCATGTTTCTTTGCATGGGGATAGTTGATAAGACTATTGCAACGAGTATTAGAAGAACAATTATCGCAGATAGTATTTCGATGTAAATCACATCATCTTCACCTTCATCTGTTTTCTGATAGGAATTTCATTATACCTTGCGCAGCTTTTTTACCAGCTCCCATGGCTAAGATAACTGTTGCTGAACCTGTTACAATATCTCCTCCAGCGAAGACTTTCGGATTACTTGTCTGACCGTATTCGTCTGTTATTATGTAACCGTATTTGTTTGTCTTTAAATCTGGAAATTGACTGAGCAGAAATTTATTCGCTTCAGTACCTATCGCTTCGATAACTGTATCCATTTCCAAGATAAAGTTACTGTTTGGAATCTCAACAGGTCGTCTTCTACCACTTTCATCAGGCGCGCCAAGTTCCATCCTGATACATTCGATAGCTACCAAATTACCATTTTCATCACCGATGTACTTGACAGGTGTTGCGAGTGTGTAAAATTTAACACCCTCTTCTTTCGCATGTTCGATTTCCGCTTTTCTCGCTGGCATTTCTGCTTCTGTTCGACGGTATATTATAGTGACGTCTGCACCAAGTCTTAGAGCACTTCTTGCTGCATCCATTGCGGTGTTTCCACCACCGATTACAGCCACTTTTTTGCCGATTCGTATAGGTGTATCGTACTCCGGGAATTTGTACGCTCTCATAAGGTTTATCCTTGTTAAAAATTCGTTGGCAGAATACACACCGTTCAACTCACTTCCGGGTATGCCCATAAATTTAGGTGTGCCAGCACCGACACCGATGAAAACGGCATCGTAAGATTCGAGGATTTCCTTAACGGATATAGCGTATCCAACTGGTATATTCTTGAAAAATCGCACATCGAGTTTTTCAAGTGCGGCAATTTCTTTTTTGACTATCGATTTTGGTAATCTGAATTCTGGTATACCGTACGTCAATACACCGCCGAATTCGTGCAGGGCTTCGTATATATCCACGGTGAAACCATATCTACCAAGTTCAGATGCAACCGTCAATCCGGCTGGTCCAGAGCCGATTATAGCCACTTTCTTATCTTTTGCTTTGCTTATGTTGAATTGAAATTTAGTATTTTCATTTTCGTATTCGATGTTGTTTTCATCCGCCCAATCTGCGACGAATCGTTCAAGTGCACCTATGTTGATTGATCTTCCAATTTTATTTAAAATGCATAACCCCTCGCATTGTACCTCTTGTGGACATACACGTCCACATATTGCTGGCAGATAATTGTAAGATTTTAAAATCTTATACGAACCTTCGAAATTACCCTTAGCTATCTCTTTAATAAAGCCCGGTATATCGATACCGACCGGACAACCGGATATACACGTTGGTATTTTACATTGTAAGCATCGTGAGGCTTCCTGTTGCGCCAATTCTGGTGTGTAACCGAGCGATACTTCCAAAAAGTTAGTTTTTCTTATTTCAGCAGGTTGTTCTGGCACGTGGACTCTGTCTTTCACAGCCATGTAGGTTCACCAACTTCTTTCAGATATCTTTCAAGAGCCAATTTTTCTTGTTCTTTGTATTGGTTTAGCCTTTTGATGAAGCTATCCCAATCAACGTATCTACCATCGAATTCTGGTCCATCAACGCATACGTACTGTATCTTTTCGGAATTATCAGTTTTTATCACCGTTCGGCAACCACCACACATACCAGTACCATCTATCATGATAGAATTCAACGAAACCCAAATGGGAATGTTGTATTTTGTGGCAATTTCACTTGAAAGTTTCATCATGATAGCTGGTCCTATCGACCAAATTACGTTGTAATTTTCTTTTTCAAGCTCGATTTTCATGGCATCTATCACGTTACCTTTGTATCCGAAACTTCCATCGTCTGTTGTTGGTAAAAGTTTATCGGCAAATGTGAATTCATCTCTTAATATCAAATCTTGGATTGTTCTTGCTCCAATTATAACTGTTATGTTGTTGCCTGCACTTTTTAGCGCTTTTGCAATTGGTAATATAGCGGCTATTCCAACTCCACCACCGATTATTAGTACGTTTCCATGATACTTAATTTCACTTGGCTTACCGAGTGGTCCAACTACATCGTAAAGTATATCGCCTTCGTTGAGCGAGCACAGTTCGTATGTGGATTTCCCAACCGCTTTGACAACGATTCTGAACGCTTCACCATTGGACTCGGCTATCGTTAGAGGTATGCGTTCGCCTTTTTCACTTATCCTCACTATAACAAACTGACCAGGTTTAGCTTGTCTACCAATGAGATCATTTTTAATCCAGACATCATGAACTCCGTAGGCTAATTTACGCTTACGCAATATCACGTTGTTAAGCTCTTCTTGGTTCATTGATAATTCCTCCTATACTTAGGTGAGCAAAGAAAAAAATGTATTGTTATACTGTTTTCTGGGCGTCTATTAAAGCTAAGAACTCTTCGTTCGATTTCGTTTCTTTCAATTTTGAAAGTATGAGTTTGAGACCTTCTTCTTCAGACATAGAGCTCAACATACGCCTAAGGATCCACACTTTCTTCAATTCGTTTTGCCCAATCAATAATTCTTCTTTTCTTGTACCCGAAAGTGCAAGATTGATGGCTGGGAAAATCCTTTTGTTAGCAAGCTGTCTTGAAAGCACAAGTTCCATATTACCTGTACCTTTGAATTCTTCAAATATCACTTCATCCATCTTCGATCCAGTCTCTATGAGTGCGGTTGCGATGATGGTTAAACTTCCACCTTCTCTTGTGTTTCTTGCAGCACCGAAGAAATGTTTGGGTTTGTAAAGTGCAGCCGGATCAACACCACCAGTCAACAGTTTACCACTTGGTGGAACGGTTATGTTATAAACCCTTCCAAGTCGTGTAAGACTATCAAGGAGCACAACAACGTGATTTCCATATTCAACAAGTCTTTTGCACATTTCAAGCGTAAGTTCAGCAATTTTTATCTGCTTATCGGAAGGCATATCAAACGGGGCTGCTATAACCTTTGCATCTACCGATTCTTTGATATCTGTAACTTCTTCAGGTCGTTCATCGATGAGTAATACGATTCTAATTGTATCAGGATGGTTAGTTGCAATTCCGTTGGCAATTTCTTTGAGTATCGTGGTCTTACCGGTCTTCGGTGGAGCGACGATCATTCCCCTTTGTCCTTTACCTATCGGTGTGAACAAGTCAATCAACCTTTGGTGGTAAACCCTGAGCAGGCAGAAATCGTGAAGTATATTTTCGCAGAAGTATTATCGGGCAAAGGTACACAGAAAGTTGCAGATGATCTTAATCAAATGGGTATACCTACTAAAAGAGGTGCTCGTTGGACTGCTACTACAATTCGAGGGATATTAAAAAATGAGAAATATACTGGGGATGCTATACTGCAAAAAACTTATACAGATTCCCGATTTAATAAGCGCACCAATTATGGTGAGAAAAATAAATATTTAATAGAAAATCACCATGAGGCAATTATCAGCCATGAAGTATTTGAAGCAGTAGAAGCTGCCTTAAATCAAAGGGCAAAAGAAAAGGGCATAGAAAAGCGTAACAATAAATACCAAAACCGGTATTCTTTCTCTGGAAAAATTATTTGCTCGGAATGTGGTAGTACCTTTAAAAGGCGAATTCATTCATCTGGTGCAAGAAAATACGTAGCCTGGTGTTGTAGCAAACACTTAAAGCAGATAACAGAATGTTCCATGCAGTTTATTCGAGATGAGGATATAAAGAAGGCATTTGTTACGATGATGAATAAGCTGATTTTCGGCAGAAAACTTATTCTACAACCACTATTAGAGGCTTTACGTGGAATGAACAAGTCTGATAACCTTTCAAGAATTCAGGAATTAGAGAAGCAAATTGAAAAAAACGCGGAACAGAGAGAACTGCTTGTAAAGCTTATGGCGAAGGGATATCTAGAACCTGCCCTTTTTAATCGAGAAAACAATGAACTGCAAATGGAAGCAAACAACTATATGGAGCAAAAAGAAGCATTAATTCATGCCTTAAATGGAGAATTATCAAAGGTGCAGGAAGTCAGTAACTTAATAAAATTTACAAATAAGGCTGAAATGTTAAGTGACTTTAACGACCAACTTTTTAATGATTATGTTGAAAAAATAATTGTCTTCTCAAGAGTAGAGATAGGTTTCATTTTAAAATGCGGAATCACACTAAGGGAAAGGATGTGAGAAAAGTGGCACATACGCCTTACGGCTATAGGATAGAGAATGGTAGAGCAGTTATCGATGAAGAAAAAGCTGAAAAGGTTAGGAGTTTGTATAGGGGATACTTATCAGGCCTTTCTTTATCGGTCGCAGCAAAGACTGCTGGAATAGATGCTTATCATGGAACTGCTGGAAGGATGCTAAGAAACGAACGTTATCTTGGTGATGATTATTACCCTGCCATCATTGATAAAGAGACCTACGAAAAAGCAGAAGCAGAGAGGGTAAAGAGAGCGAAAAAGCTAGGTAGAATCTTTGAACCCAAGAAAGAAGACAAACCTACTATTTCTAAGAAGTTTACCATAGGACAAGTAATTCAGAAGTATACAAATCCTTTTACACAAGCGGAGTATGTTTATAGCTTAATAGAAAGTGAGGGACAGTAAGATGGCAGTTAGTAAAAATGTAATGATTATACCTGCAATAAAACGCATGGGCAACAATCGAAAAGAAGATGAAACACCAAAACTTCGGGTTGCTGCTTATTGTCGAGTTTCTACCGACAGCGATGAACAAGCTAGTAGTTACGAAGTGCAGATTGAACATTATACTGAATTTATTAAGAAAAATTCAGAGTGGGAATTTGCAGGGATCTTTGCTGATGATGGTATCAGCGGTACAAATACAAAAAATCGTGATGAATTTAATCGAATGATTGATGAGTGTATGGCTGGGAAAATTGATATGGTTATTACCAAATCAATAAGCCGATTTGCTAGAAATACCTTGGACTGTCTACAATACATCAGAAAACTTAAAGATAAAAATGTTGCGGTATATTTTGAGAAAGAAAATATCAATACACTGGATGCCAAAGGTGAAATTATGCTTACCATTATGGCATCCTTAGCGCAACAAGAGAGCCAGTCACTAAGCCAGAATGTAAAGCTTGGTTACCAATACCGATACCAACAGGGAGAGGTAATGGTCAATTGTTCTAGGTTTTTAGGATATACCAAAGATGAAAATAAGCGATTAGTAATTGTGCCGGAGGAAGCTGAAATTGTTAAAAGGATTTACCGAGAGTATCTTGAAGGCTCCAGTATGGATAAAATCAAAAAAGGACTTGAAACTGATGGCATACTTACGGGAGCGGGGAAAAAAAGG
The DNA here is from genome assembly GCF_025370035.1 of Fervidobacterium riparium. Lineage (NCBI taxonomy): Bacteria > Thermotogati > Thermotogota > Thermotogae > Thermotogales > Fervidobacteriaceae > Fervidobacterium > Fervidobacterium riparium. The sequence goes on along the minus strand of NZ_CP009277.1, from coordinate 1,475,536 downwards.
TGGCATACCAGTACTATAAGGAAAATATTAAGCAATGAAAAATACATTGGTGATGCATTGCTCCAAAAAACTTATACGGTAGATTTTCTTACAAAAAAGAGGGTTGTGAATAACGGAATCGTACCTCAGTATTATGTAGAGAATAACCATGAAGCCATTATCCCGCGTGAAATTTTCATGCAGGTACAAGAAGAGTTAGTTCGTAGAAGTAGAGGACATATAAGTACTAGTGGAAAGAAAAGAAACTTTAGTTCAAATCATGTATTTTCGCAAATTATCTTCTGTGGTGAGTGTGGCGAAATATACCGTAGAGTTCATTGGAATAATCGAGGTAAAAAATCGATTGTTTGGAGATGCGTCAGTAGACTTGAGAATACAGGGTTAACTTGTCATTCCCGAACCGTGCTGGAGGATATGATAGGTATTGCTACGGTAGAGGCAATTAATAAACTAATAGGGCAAAAGGATGGCTTTTTAACTATCTTAAAGGAAAATATAGAAACAGTGATAAGTGAAACGGGCAATAATGTTGTTTCCGAGATAGATAAAAAGCTAGAGGAATTACAAAAAGACCTTTTGAGACTGGCCAATTCCAAAGAGGATTATAACGATATAGCCGATGAGATTTACAGGCTCAGAGAGGAAAGACATAAGGCTTTAGCAGAAGAAGCTGGCAAAAAAGGCTCCAAGCAAAGACTAGAAGATATGGAAAAGTTCCTAAATGAACAATCCACCCTCCTTGAGGAGTATGATGAGCAACTAGTAAGGAGACTTATAGAGAAAATAACGGTTTATGATGACAAACTAACTATTGAATTTAAATCTGGTGTAGAAATTGATATAGAAAAATAAAACGAATTTGACCGCCGATTGAGGAGAAATACTTCTTGATGGGCGGTTCTTTTCTATTTATACTTGGGGATAATCTAATAAGTGAACTCGTTTCAGCAAGCTGAAACATCGGGGAATCAGATGGAGAGTCTACTCCACCTGATTAAAACCCACCTACGCTGCGCTTAGAGGTGGCGGTCTTGACCGTAAAGCTAAAAGATAAACACACTTGAACAATTACTCATATGTTTTTATTGACAAACGGAGAATTGAGGTTTATAATACATATGAAAGCTTATTCAAGTGTTCAATTGAATGATAAGGAGGTGATATAAATATGGCAAAAAAAATTCAACCAATTGAAAGATGCGACTGTGATGTAATACATGAGGAAATTGTAAATAAAGTGCGAGAAAAAATGCCTCAAGAAGAAACTCTATATGATCTAGCAGAACTATTTAAAGTTTTTGGAGATTCAACAAGAATTAAGATACTCTGGGCATTAGATGAATCAGAGATGTGCGTTTGCGATATTGCATTCTTATTAAATATGACCCAATCAGCAATTTCACATCAGCTAAGAGTCTTAAAGCAGGCTGGACTAGTAAAGAGCAGAAGAGAAGGAAAGATTGTATTCTACTCTCTTGAAGATGAACATGTAAAGCAAATATTTGACCAGGGATTAATTCATATTTCAGAAGAAAGTAAGTAAAGGAGGGTCAGTAATGTTAAAGAAGGAAGTAATTTTAGAAGGTTTAGATTGCGCAAATTGTGCAGCTAAAATTGAAGAAGAGGTTAATAAATTAAATGGAGTCAAAGCCTATATGAACTTCATGAACAAGACATTGACTTTAGAAATTGAATCAGAGCAAGAGTATAAGAATATATTACAGCAAGTTAAAACCATAGTGCACAAGCACGAACCGGATGTGGTAGTGAAAGAAAAATCCGTTAACAAGAGCAATAAAAAAGTATTAATACTTGAAGGACTTGGCTGCGCGAATTGTGCAGCTAAAATGGAAAAAGAAATAAGCGGTCTAGAAGGAGTTGAATTTGCTGCAGTAGATTTTGTTTCGAAGAAACTAACACTGGAAATAAGTCCGAAAGTCAACCGCTCTGAGTTAAATGAGAAGATTGAAGGCATAGTAAAGAAAATAGAGCCAGATGTAAAGGTCATTTTTGAGGAGAACAACTCCAAGACCAAAATAAACGAAAATAATGAAGAGGAAGAAGAAGGTGTCAACAAAAAAGAAATCATAAGACTTGTGGTCGGTGGAGCAATATTTGCCGTGGGAATCATCTTTAATTTCCAAAATTGGCTTGAGCTTACCTTGTTTATTATTAGTTATATCATAGTTGGTGGAGAGGTTGTCTTAAGAGCAATAAAAGGTATTGCCCGCGGTCAGGTATTCAGTGAGCATTTTTTGATGAGTATTGCTACCATTGGTGCTTTCTTCGTTGGAGAGTATCCAGAAGGTGTAGCAGTTATGCTATTCTATCTGGTAGGTGAATTGTTTCAGGATATAGCTGTAGGTCACTCCAGAAAATCAATACGTGCTTTGATGGATATTCGTCCTGACTATGCAAATCTTAAAGTTGGCGATGAGATCAGGAAAGTATCTCCTGAAGAGGTAAACATAGGTGACATCATTATTGTTAAGCCAGGAGAAAAAGTTCCCCTCGATGGCAAGGTTATAGAAGGAAACTCAATGGTTGACACTGCAGCGTTAACAGGGGAATCTGTTCCTCGTGAACTCGGGCCAGGAGACGATGCATTGAGCGGATTCATTAATAAAAATGGCGTTTTGACAATAGAGGTAACAAAGGATTTTGGTGATTCAACTGTATCTAAAATTTTGGATCTGGTTCAGAATGCCAGCAGTAAGAAGGCTCCTACAGAAAAATTTATAACAAAATTTGCCCGTTTCTATACTCCGATTGTAGTCTTTGGAGCATTAGCCTTAGCAATCATACCTCCATTGGTGATCCCCGGTGCAACTTTCTCTACATGGATATATCGAGCCTTAGTGTTCTTAGTTATATCTTGTCCATGTGCGTTAGTAATTTCAATACCATTGGGCTTCTTCGGAGGGATTGGTGGAGCAGCGAAGAGAGGTATATTAGTAAAAGGCAGTAACTATCTTGACGCGTTGAACAATGTGGAAACAGTTGTTTTCGATAAGACAGGTACTTTAACTAAAGGTA